>NZ_VOBF01000001.1:0-670958 GCF_008369245.1 Psychrobacter sp. ANT_H56B | reverse complement strand
TACGCCGCCAAAGTAACTTTCATCTAATTCGACTTCACCATCAAAGAGCTCATCAGCTTGTAATGAGAGATGGTGATCTATAACAAGTCTTATTTTATGATAAAAAAGTGCAGCAGTGTTAGGCTGGATATTGAGCAAATCTGCGGCTGTTCTAGCGGTTACTTCAGCCGTGAAAAACTCTAACAGTCGTCGCTGTACTTTTTTACTTAGTTTACAACGGGTTATCTTCATAAAAGCAGTCTAGCATAGTGCTTATCTACTACAGCCCCTTTATTTTTATTTATCATAAGCGCTGTTATAAGAGCAATCGTATATTTTGAACTTTCCAATACTTTAATAACTGTTATACATTGACTTCTAATTACATATCGAGATATCATGTTATATGAATATAGAAAACGTAATCTCCGCCCTTAATAACCCCATGCGCCGTCAAATCCTTGAATGGTTAAAAGACAGGTCGAACTTTCCAGCCTCATTACCAGAGCACGCTGATTTAGACGGTGTGTGTGTGGCATATATCCAAGAAAAAGCAGGATTGTCACAATCAACCATTTCAAATTACATGGGGGTGTTAAAAAAGGCAGGACTGGTCATTGCTGAACGCCATGGACAATGGACATTTTATCAACGCGATGAGGCTAATATAAGAATTTTTCTTAATGAAGTTGAGAAAGAGCTACTAAAAATCTAGTAAGCAGTCTTACTAAAATTAGAGGTGTTCTATCTTAAGACAGCGTAGCATTAACATAGAATATCGAGATATTTCAATATAACGATGGAGCGTATTAATGAAACAACCAACGACCAAAATTAACTCATCCAACCTAGTAGATACATTAGGTCAGTCACTTCAACTGCCTTGCGGGGTGGTGCTAAAAAACCGAATGGTAAAGGCTGCAATGTCAGATTCTCTCGGTGATGGGCAAGGTGATGCAACGGATGCTCAATCACGTCTTTATGAGCGTTGGGCGCAAGGCGGCGTAGCATTGTCATTGATTGGCGAAGTACAAGGTACTCCTCATTATCCTGAGAAGCCTGGCAATTTAGTACTAAACCCAAATTCAGATATCGAGGCATTACAGGATTTGGCACGCCGCGGATCTATCAATGGTGCTCATCTTTGGCCGCAGCTTGGACACGCAGGAGCGCTTTCATATTTGCCTATCAGTCAACCTAAAGGCCCTTCTGCCTTAGATCTTGCAGAGTTAAAATGCGAGGGGATGAGCATAGAAGATATCGAGGCGTTACCAGCTATGTATGCAAACGCAGCCATGATTGCTAAAGATGCAGGTTTTGGTGGTGTTCAAATACATGCAGGACATGGGTTTCTTCTAAGTCAGTTTTTATCTCCATTGTTCAATCGCCGCACCGATGGATACGGTGGTTCCATAGAAGGAAGATTCCGTGTCGTATATGAGGTGATAGAAGCCGTTAGAGAGGCGGTGGGCGATGCATTCCCCATTGGTATTAAGATAAACTCAACCGATCAATTAGAAGGTGGCCTAACAGAAGAGGATGCTATGGGAATGATTGGTATCATTGATCAGACTTCTATCGATCTGATTGATATCAGCGGTGGCACTTATTTTCCAGGAGCGCCTGCAAGCTCAGACAGCAGCTCTGGTAGTGGGCCTTACTTCGTTAGTTTTGCACAACGTGCAAAACAGATAACCACTATTCCTATTATGGCGACAGGCGGTTTTAAAACGCGTCAGCAAGCTGTTGATGCTATTGCGAGTGGCGCGGTCGATATGGTCAGTATAGGTCGTGGTATGGCATTAAATCCAAATCTAGCCAATGACTGGTTAAATATTGAAGGTGGTGACTCAAAGTTTCCAATATTCGCTACCAACCCTCCAGGCGGCGTCACTGCTTGGTATTCCATGCGACTAACAGCATTAGCAGAAGATAATGAGGATGCCTTCGATTTAGATCTAGAATCTGCTATGAGTATTTATGATGCAAGAGATGAGGCTCGTTGCGATGAATGGCGTCAAGTATTTGGCGATGTTTAGAGTATAGCCTATAAAAAATTGTATAGCTAACGTTATTTCAGAAAATTCGATAGGCAAATAAAATGAATAATATAGATAAATTAACTGAGCTAAATTACTATTTTTTAAAATTAAGAGAAATTTTACTTCAGGAGGATGAACACAACTATATAAGAGGAATTAATGTAATTATAAATAGAATACAGTACTCGTTAGAATATAACGAAGACGCTAAAGCAACCATTAAAAGCGTTGGAGATACCTACAGTTTTATGAACTCCGGTAATGGTAGCTTTTCGGATTTCTTCATTTGGAAAAAAGACTTTAACGAAAGAGTTGAAGCAAACAAAGTGTTAACAAAGTTGAGAAGTGATATAACTAGTTTAATAGTAAGTGTTGACAATAATTTATTGAATAGCCGTTAGTATCCAACAGTTCGATTCCTGTATAGCGCATCGAACTATCGGCTAACTCTTTATCAGCCCATTATTATCATCGGTTTTTAATACTGGTACACGTTCTTGTATTGCATGATAGAACCTATCTTTGTCTTTTGGTGATATCACTATGCTACCACCTTCATATCTTATCTCAATCCTATCTAAAGACAATGCTGGAGCAGATAAAGTACTGCTGGTAGGAGTGATATTGTTAATGTCTTTCAATGAAATGCTCTGAGTAGAAAAACCATTTTTCACTAACAATGTGTCAGCTGTCGAAGTGTACTTTATATTAAAAAACAGTACCAATAGCAGTAACGCAGTTGGTATGGTAAAAAGGCTAATAAACATTATTCTTTTAATAGAACTATTGTTATACATCCATTCCCATACAGGCACCAAAACGAGTAGTAAACTAGAACCCAATATTAAAAACGCCAACCAAAAATCAATCTTTGATGTAAATATAGTACTTATCATAATTTGTTAGCAGAAAGCCTTTAGTTAATATTTATGTTTGAATAGCTCAGTTCATGTACACCACGAAGTACACTGCCATTATTTTAATAGATATATTTACTAGCGTATATAGCCTACAGCAAAAGCTTTAAGTCCTCACTAGGGAACCATACACTAATTTTTAGCTAAAAAATAATTCATAACTCAGGTCTTATATTAATTTCAGGTAAATTAAAAAGATTTTGGAAGGTGCTAACATGAGATTAATAGAAGTAGATCTTCATTTTTGGGAGCTATATCAAGACCATGAGGGAATGTACCTTAAGGTTAATATATTCTTAAGACTTATAGTCTTTGAAAAATGTGTGATTCTAGATAACGACGCGATAAAAAACTATCTTGAACAAGGAAAGGGTTTTATTGACCGACTATCTAAACAGATTAGAAGCAGTCACTTCAGAAACGATTACAATAGGTTTTATCCTTATCCAGACGCTCCGAATGATAAGAGAAATGAAATTTTCGACACATTCTATTTGTGGGTAAAATCGTCAAATGCACCTTATGACCCTTATTTTTTTGAAAGATAAGAAGATTATATATATTAAGATTAAAACCTTAGTCTGAAACTCGTAAGATAAGTTCCTGCTTAACTCCTTTATCTGATATCACCAGTTCAGGCGCAGCTAAACTTTTCTATCTCTCCTGATTATTCCCATAACGAGCCTTATGTTAAAAATTTTTGAGACAAAAAACTTAATTTGCAATAGATAGCTTTTCATCTGTAATCAGCATCATATGAATAAAAAACCGTAGTAGCGGTGAGTATTGCCATTTGTTCGTTTGTTCTCTATGGTCTTGACTAGCAATACCGATATGGAGAGCATTTTTCGACTCATTAGATTGCTGCTTGATGTTTTGAGAGTCGGTAGATGAGATGGTTTTCATCAATAAAGCTTCGTTGCTACTCATTAGCCAACGTTTCAGAGGCAGCAGTTTCTTAGCAATATCAATGAAACGTTGCAACTCTTTCTCATCTCCTTTTCTAAATGGTAGGTATGCTCTGCTACTAGACAGTTTTATATCTCAATAAACCAAGTCCAGTCAGCCCCTGACTTCTCTCGTAGACGATAGGCATTACTTAACAAAGGTGACAGCAATCTTAAATCACTTTGGTATTGAATGTTCAGTGGACTTAAGACAGTAGTTTCTGAGTCTATGAGCTTTATAAAACGAGGTTTACCGTGTTTGGTAGTGATGTTGGCAACCTCGCTCGCACGTTCTATTAGAACCTTTGCATCGTGAATAGAAATATTTGCTAACTGGGCTGCTTTACTTAAAGGAATCTCTTTATCATAGGTCTGTAGTAGCAGCTGTACTCGGTTTAGACCATAACGACCAAACAATTCATGAGTGGCTGGCGTATTGGTACTCAAGAGAAATTGCTTATCACAGTTTTCGATCGTGAATTTAGGTGACTTGCGTTTACCTTCTATGATATTTTTAAATAACAGCGTACGTATACTAGGCATATTGATCACACCGTTATCATCAATGTCAGCACTATCATTGATCTTTCTTTCGCTAATTTTAGTAGATTTGGTAAGGTTAAGTAGAGTTTGTTTAGGTAGTTTTATATTAGAGACGCTTAACGCATAAGTAGCCATCAGAGTAGCAAAGTGATTGTAATACTCAAAGCTACGCTCAGGCGATAAGTGCCCCATAATACCTGATAGAGCGTACCAGCGATCTTGTGCATCTGTACGCTCTCCAAGTAGGCCTGTTTTTATACGCAGTACGTCGATTTCGTCATAATCGGTGAGGGCTTCTAAGAGATCTGAATGGCCTACTAGCGCTAAAGATAGGTTGCTCACTGCCGTATGCCTAAACCCATGAAAGGTATGCTCTGCTACATTATCATCTACCGATATGTCTTTTAAGACTCGTTTGAGTAATTGTAAAGGAACATGATCATTAATAGGGCGCTGATTCGATGATAAGGTAAAGATAAATTTGTTTGAACTGTCGCCAATATTACTCTGCACAAAGTTAATAAAAAAATTCAGCTCATTAGGTTTGAGGAGGGCAAATAAGGGAACGCGGCGAATACTACTTTGAGTCTTGGTGGGACGGTAGCTATTGGGCCTGATTACCACTGAGGGTACGGCTGTTTTTAAGCCTTCGATGTCATTATACTTAAGTCCCAACAGCTCTTTTTTGCGCATACCAGTACGATAGACTAAGATAAATAAAAGCGCGAACATCTCCTGCTCCAATATATCTACAGAACTCAGTATCTGCGTAATAATGGCGTGATACGCTTGCGGTGATATCAGCTCCGCACGTACACGCCGACCGTTTTTCGACTGTTGGAAGTTCACGGAGGGAAGGTTGTATTTGCTCTTGGCAAAGTTGTGCATACTCTTCAATAAATTGGCAGAGTATCCAATGTCAGTATTGTTCCGTACGACAGCTTTGTACTCTAAAATATCTTCGTAAAGTTCTTCAAACTCTTCCTCTGACCAAATATCAAGCGGCTGAGCCGTTGTGAAATATAACCATTCATAGCCTATGGTTCTAATATATTTCAAAATAGACTCATTACTAAGTGATTTTGACTCTTTTCGATTGAGTAAACTTAGCACCCAATCTAATAAAATCTTTTCACTTAAGTCATCGTATTGCTCATAGCATTTTTGTACTCTTTCGATAAGGGTATACGTCGTTTGACTGAGTTTTTTCTTCTTCTGTTTTTTATCCATTTTGAAGTCTTTAGTTAGATTCATAATTAAATCAGACTTTCTAACCTCTATCTTTTTGGTAGAACTACTACTAGATGTCTCGTTTTGATTAACAGAGTTTTTGCTGATAGACAGCGTCAAAATATGTTCTAGATCATACGGCTCCTCTTTATACTGATATTTTTGGTTCAAAAACCGACCAAAGTCCTGCGTGCTCAGTCCAGCCGTGTTATGCATACCTCGCAGCACCCCAACTGAAGCGTAGTCAATACTAGCGTCATCGAGATCCTCCCAGTAGTAACTGGCATAATATAAAAACCTTGAAAAGGGAAGTGGCTTAATACCCAAAGGCTTGATCACGTCAGACAAAGCCACGGCCAAGTATTGTTTTATCTTATCTTCTGACAGTTTGGCAATGATAGGTTCAAACTCTACTTGCCTACTTTTTGTATGATAACGCATCAGCCAACACTGACTGACCATATCTACAACGATTTGCTTGGTGTTATAAAGCTGGTCACTTTCTTCTTCTCGCTCGTTACCAAAGCGCTTTTGCACAAAACGCGGTGAGATTACTATCCTTTCTTTGATGAATGGCTGATACTCTTTGGCGAGCAATGAGATAAGCCATCCTTGAAGCATTTGTACCTCGTTAATGCCGCCATATATAATCCCTGAGAATATCAGCCAGCCTATGATTTTCTCTTGGCTGTAATCGGTTGTTTGCTCCCAATTATGCTCTACTGCGCTAATAATTTTGACCAGTGCCTTACCGTCTTTTAACCAAGCTGTATTTGTAATTAGTGGATTGATTTTAGTAGGCTGTGGCGCGATTATTTTAGGATAGTGATGCTCAGCAAGCATATAGTGCTTATTTTGATAGTCAAAGAACTTAACGACGACTTGCCAGACATGCTTGAGTGTTCTAGATGACTCGTAAGCTTTTGCAATTTTGTTTTCAATGATTGGCTGAAACTCATCAAATCCCTCTTGAGACAATGGTTTCAATTGCTTATAAAGCGCTCCCTGAAATTGGTTTAAAGATTGACTCCAAGATAGCCATGACAAATCAAAATAATCGCTAGAGCTTGGCAAAAATGAAAAGATGCGCTCATCGGGCCAAAGCGCTTGTTGGTAAGATTTATTGAAAGACTTTATGAATCCAATACTTCCAGGATGAATCCTTTTCAATGACTCCCACTCAGTCTGTAAATCGGCGAGTAGCTGTATCTCACGTGTCCTCACTGTGTCACTGTCTTTGAGTATAGATGGATAAGGCACGTAGCGCTTTTTTCTACCATCAAACTTTGCTAAGTCATCAATAATTTTTGGTAGCTGTATTTCATTCTTTGTTAGCTGAAAGAAGGCTAAAAGTAGCGGATGCCGTACGAGCGACAGGAGTGAGTAAAACGACATTACATAAGATTTATAATGACCAATCGTCAAGAATTGATTTCGATACTATAGACAAGCTTTGCGAGTATTTAGAAGTAGGAGTAGGAGATCTTTTTGAATATGTAGCAGAGGTTGAGCCAAAGGATATAAAAAAATAGACGTTAATCTAAAATTCAGAGTAGAGGTCAAAAAGAGGGTTTTTGGTTTAGATATTTTTGAAGGCTGGTCACGTTTTGGTCACCGTCGCTTTTTTGAGCAATTTTATAGAGCTTAAATACTTGTGATTATAGAGCGATACCAATAAGGATTTTCCCCTACAGCCCATATTTCACGGACAAAAAAAAGCCCCAGTCGTTAGACTGGGGCTTTCTAAATATTTGGTAGGCATAAGCAGACTCGAACTGCTGACCTCTACCATGTCAAGGTAGCGCTCTAACCAACTGAGCTATACGCCTATTTAGGTTGAGTATTCTATCAAGTTCCCACTATTTTGCAAGCCTTTTTTATAATAAAACTGCCTTATTATTGTGATCTTGCGATTGGGCTTTGTATCGACACTCAAATAAGGATTTTTATGTAGTTTTAATTGCTATAATAGAATTATAATTTAGTTTTTATTGTCAATAGCGATAAGTCTCTTGGTACTGGGCAGTCTAGTAACACTATTGCAGATAATAGAAAAACAACTCTGATGATAATCAAATAGTATCTAATAAAGTTAAGTTAACAGTGAAAGGGTTAGGAGCACCGTATGGGCTTATTGGTCGATGGGCACTGGCAGGATAAATGGTATGATACAGCATCTAGCGGTGGACGCTTTGAGCGAGAAGATGCAGGCTTTAGAAATTGGGTAACGTTAGATGGTAGTGTTGGTCCATCGGGTCAAGGTGGTTTTCAAGCCGAAGCCAACCGTTATCATTTATATGTCTCTTTGGCATGTCCATGGGCAAATCGCACCACGATTTACCACAGACTCAAAGGTTTAGAAGATATTATTTCGATGTCTGTGGTTCATCCCTTTATGGGCGATAAAGGTTGGACGTTTGCAGAGGGTGTAGGTGTTGTCGCTGACCCTATTATCAATGCAAGTTATCTATATGAAGTTTATCTCGCGGCAAAGCCAAATTATACGGGACGGGTGACAGTACCGGTATTATGGGATAAAAAGACCAATACCATCGTCAGCAATGAATCTGCTGAGATTATTCGTATGTTTAACTCAGCTTTTGATGACGTTGGGGCAGTAGCTGGCGATTTTTTACCATCCGATGCGATAGTAGAAATTGATGAGATAAATACATTTGTCTATGATGCTATCAATAATGGTGTCTATAAAGCTGGTTTTGCGAGCACGCAAGCTGCTTATACAGAAGCGGTCGTTGCACTATTCGCTGCGCTAGATACGTTAGAGGTGCGTTTGGCAGACCAACGTTACTTAATAGGTAATACAATAACTGAGGCGGATTGGCGCTTATTCACGACCTTGGTGCGTTTTGATGCCGTTTATGTTGGACACTTTAAATGTAATATTCGGCGCATCGTTGATTATCCCAATCTTTGGGGCTATCTGCGTGATTTGTATCAAGTATCGGGTATTAAAGACACCGTGAATATGGAACATATCAAAGCACATTATTACATCAGTCATGCAACGATTAATCCAACTGGAGTGATACCGGTTGGTCCTATTATTGACTTTGATAAGCCGCATGGGCGAGCATATTTATAGAGTGCTATTTTATAAAATGCTGTTTGAGTTTTTGGGATAAAGAAATAAAAAACCGTACCCGCTGCTATAAAGTCGCGGGTACGGTTTTTTTAGTATAGCCGGTCCTAAGTAAAAGAAATACAAATATAATAAGGTACTACTGGGGTTAATTTTTCTTGCTTGCTGTGCCTACGCAGACAGAGGCTGCGAATAATTAGACCCAGTAGTTCTGTACCCTTTTAAAAGTGGATTAACTATATATAAAAATATGCTGAAATTAAGCGTTATTCAGCTGTCTTGCCGCTTCTAATGCAAAATAGGTCAAGATACCATCGGCACCTGCACGGCGGAAGCCAATGAGTGATTCTAAAATCACCGCATCCGTGAGCCAGCCGTTTTGAATCGCTGCCATATGCATGGCATATTCACCAGAGACTTGGTATGCAAACGTTGGTACACCAAAGGTGTTTTTGACTTCACGGATTAAATCCAAGTATGGCTGACCCGGTTTAATCATCACCATATCCGCGCCTTCATTAATGTCCATGGCAACTTCGTGTAGCGCTTCAGCACGATTACCAAAGTCCATCTGATACTGCTTCTTATGCCCACCTTTTAAATTGCCCGCACTACCGACCGCATCACGGAATGGACCGTAATAAGCAGAAGCGTATTTTGCTGAATACGCCATGATAGCGGTATTCACAAAACCTTCAGCTTCAAAAGCATCACGCATGGCTTTGATACGACCATCCATCATATCGCTAGGAGAGATGATGTCGGCACCGGCGCGGGCATGAACCAATGCCTGCTTGACCAACACCTCAACCGTTGCATCGTTTACGACATAGCCTGATTCATCCAGCAAGCCATCTTGACCGTGTGAAGTATAAGGGTCCAATGCCACATCGGTCATGACGACCATCTCTGGCACAGCATCTTTGACCGCTTTTACCGCACGTGCAGTGAGAGCGTTTTCATCATAAGCAGAGCTACCATCAGGGGTTTTTAGTGAGTTATCAATTACTGGGAAGATATCGATGGTCGTGACGCCTTCACTTAACAAGTCCTTGGCGTGCTTAATGAGCAGGTCTATCGACAAGCGCTCAACCCCCGGCATACTAGCGATTTGTTGACGCTCATTAGTACCTTCTAATACAAAAACGGGCGCGATAAAGTGCTTGGGATGCAGCTCAACTTCACGAATCATCGCCCGTATATTGTCGTTATAACGCAAACGACGTAGGCGAGTTTCAGGGAATTGGCGGTTAAAAGTATAAGTCATATTGTTTCCTTATCTGAATGGCAATCACGGTTATTTTTTTAATTACTGAGGTTTTTAATGAGATTTCTATTGAGGTTTTTAAAAAGATACGTCACACAATGTCAATACTATACCCAATACCAGCTATGAAAAGCAAAAGCACTCTCAAAAGCAAAAAGCCCTACCGACTTACTATAATGAGTCAGTAGGGCTGATTGTAATTATCGAATATCAACGCGATAAAAGTACGTCACGCGCTTAGGGCTTTATAAAGATTTATGGCTCAATAATCTGCGTGACTGGTACTTGCTCAACACTGACTTCTTTAATGCGAGTCTCTTTTGAGGTGGTTTCTTCAGTAATCACCCCGAGAGCAGCATCAGTCTTGCCATCGTTATTGACATCGACCACAGCCGTTGGCTTAAAGGTCGATTTTTCTACTGGCTGTGCCTGTTTAATGGCGAGGGCTTCTTGAGCAGAAACCACACGCGCAGAACTTGCCGCATCGATAGCATCAGTAGCTTTTGCCTTGTTACTATTGGCAGCTGCATTGACTACTTGTACCAGATTTCTATGTTGCGGTACAGGAATCACGGTAGGTACATCTAGATTGGCACCACCACCCAATACTTGATAAAGCTCGATTTGGCTGATGATTTTCTGCAGCTCTAAATCCAAAATGCCTTGCTGTGTTGAAAATAACGAACGCTGAGCATCAAGAACGTCTAGATAGTTTGAGATACCTGCTTTAAAGCGCGCATCAGCAATCTGATACGTTTGCTCAAAGTTGTCTTGCAAACGATACTGCGCCTCTAACTGCTCGCCCAAAGTTGCACGGGTAGCTAAGACATCCGACACTTCACGGAAAGCGGTTTGAATTGAGCGCTCATAGCCTGCAAGCGTCTGCTTACGCTCGATTTGTGCCACATCATAATTGGCATCTAAACGACCAGCATTAAAGATAGGCACACTAACGCTTGGACCGAATGACCAGCCGACAGAACCACTTTTGAATAGGTCATTCAAACTGCCGCTGCTCAAGCCAACATTACTGGCTAAGCTGATAGAAGGGTAGTAAGACGCACGCGCCACTTCGATATTCGCACCAGCTGCTTTTAGATTATACTCTGCTTGCAACACATCAGGACGATAGCGTAGCAGCTCACTTGGCAAGCCAGCACTAAATACTTGCTGACTTGTGATATTACTGACCGCAGGCGTTGGAATCAGATTGGTTGGAATTGGTCCACCAACTAAAAACTGCAATGCATTACGTGATTTTAAAATACTGCTTTGGGCACGTAAAACGGCAAGTCGAGCATTTTCAAGTGAGGCACTAGATTGTAAAGAGGGCAGCTTAGGATCAATACCGGCTTCAAAGCGTTTGCTAGCAATAAATAGCGATTTCTCACGGCTCTCTACAGTCGCTTCTGCCAGTTGTAGCTGCGCCAAGCTATAGCTCAAATTAGCATAGCTTTGAGCAATGTTGCTAATCAGACTGATCTGGGTCGCGTCTTTTGCCGCTGTCGTTGATAAAAAGTTCTGCAACGCTTGATCTTTTAAGCTGGCAATTTTACCCCAAAAGTCGAGCTCATAATTGGCAAGACCAAGGTTAACATTATAGTTATCGCCTGTTTGTCCGCGTTGACGCGCGCGCGAATAGCCAGCATTACCATCAATGCGAGGTAGGTCATTGATATCAGTAATTTGATATTGTGCACGGGCTTTTTCAATCGCTAAACGCGCACTCTCAAAGTCTTTATTGTTCTCTAAACCTAGAGCAATCAGACCCTTTAAACGCTCGTCGCTGTAAAAGTTCTGCCAGCGCTGACTAGCAAGACTGGCTTGCTCAGCGCTACTAACAGTTTCTTTATCAAACGCGCCATAGGTTTGTTCGATCGGAATATTAGGCACCGCCAATACAGAACGTGTATCAGCCTTTGGAATGGTATTACAAGCCGCCATGCTGAATGCCAAAGCCGTTAAGCCAAGCAAACGGCCACTGTTTTTGCGTAAGCGTGATAGCGTTGGTTGGGCGTTGGTAGCAGAAAATGCCACCGTCGCTGAGTTAAAGGTCGTTATTTTTTGAACACTCATTGTGTATTATCTCCAAGGCTTACAGGCTGATAATTCTCAGAAGGCATCGGCTCTATTGGCTCAGGTGCGCTGCCATTGCTATCATTATCTCTATCGTTTGGCTTGTTGTTCTCATACTTGTGCGGGAACATACTACGTACCCAGATATAGAACATCGGAATAAAGAAGATACCTAGTAATGTTGCAGTGACAACACCACCGACCACACTGGTACCAATGGCATTTTGACTACCAGAACCGGCACCTGTAGCGATGAATAATGGCACAACACCGAGACCAAAGGCAAGCGAGGTCATAATAATAGGACGCAGACGCTGACGTGCAGCGGTCATGACGGCCTCTTTTAGGGTATAACCTTCCGCTTGATGGTCCCTTGCAAACTCGATAATCAAGATGGCATTCTTGGCTGAGAGCCCAACCACCGTGAGTAGACCGACTTGTAAGTAAACATCATTGGATAAACCACGGATCCAAGTAAATAGAACCGCCCCTAATACCCCAAGCGGAATGACTAACAGTACTGAGAATGGAATTGACCAGCTTTCATACAAGGCAGCAAGACATAAGAATACCACTAAGATTGAGATAGCATATAGCATCGGCGCTTGGGCACCTGATTTTTTCTCCTCTAATGATAGACCTGTCCATTCATAACTGATGCCGTCTGGTAGCTGTGCAACCATGGCTTCCATGGCCTCCATTGCTTCGCCAGTACTAAGACCAGGGGCTGCACTACCTTGGATATTCATTGACGCCAAACTGTTATAGCGCGTGAGACCCGGTGAACCAGTTTCCCATTTACTACTAGAGAAAGCATCAAATGAGATCATCTCGTTGCTGTCATTACGGACATACCATTTACCGATATCATCAGGATTGGTACGGCTACTAGGCTCACCTTGCACAAACACGCGCTTAACACGACCACGGTCGACGAAGTCGTTGATATAACTTGAACCCCATGCGGTTGAGATCACACTATTGATATTTGCCATGGACAAACCATAAGCGGCGGCTTGTTCTTGGTTGATATCAATTTTAAGCTGCGGCGCATCTTCTTGTCCGTTTGGACGTACACCAGCTACTTTATCGTTTTGCGCGGCCATGCCAAGGAGCATATTGCGCGCCTCTAACAAACCTTCGTGCCCGACGCTACCTGAATCTTGGAGCATCAAGTCAAAGCCACTAGAATTACCAAGCCCACTAATCGCTGGGGGGATGATATTAAAAACAGTTGCTTCGTTGATTTGGGTAAAGAAATAACCTTGTGCACGATCAGAAACTGCTCGCGCAGTATTTTCTTCACCCTTACGATCTGCCCAGTCATTCAATTTAACGAAGGCAATACCAACGTTTTGTCCTTGTCCAACAAAACTAAAGCCCGCAATAGTAAACGCTGACGCCACATTATCTGGCTCTTGACCACTATAGTAAGCGCTGACTTTATCGAGTACCGCTTGCGTCTCATTTAGTGTCGAACCAGCAGGCAGCTGTACGGCGGTAAACATGATGCCCTGATCTTCTTCTGGTAAAAACGAGCCAGGAATACGCAAGAACACCACTGCCATAATACCGATAATGGCAGCATAGACAATCAGATATAACCATTTAAAACGGAAACTTTTACCGACAAATTTTTCATAAGATTGACTTGTTTTAGTAAAAGAGCGGTTAAACCAACCAAAGAAGCCTTTTTGATTTTCGCTATTGCCTTTTTCATGACTTTTACTACGTTTCAGTAACGTCACACAAAGGGCAGGGGTAAAGATAAGTGCAACCAGTGCCGACAGTACCATACTGGTAATCAAGGTAATGGCGAACTGACGATAAATGACACCCGTTGAGCCCCCGAAGAATGCCATCGGAACGAATACCGCTGATAAGATAAGCGCGATACCGACAACAATTTTACTAATCTCACCCATTGATTGTATCGTAGCGTCTTTAATAGAAATATGGGGGTCTTCTTCCAGTAACCGCTCGACGTTTTCTACCACGACAATCGCATCATCGACCAATAGACCGATGGACAGTACCATCGCAAACATGGTTAAGACGTTAATACTAAACCCTGCAATATACAGTACTGCAAACGTACCTAGTAGTACCACAGGTACGGCAAGCGTTGGAATAATAGTCGCGCGCCAGTTCTGTAAGAAAAGGAACATGACGATAAATACTAATACGATCGCTTCTATTAAGGTCTTGACCACTTGTTCGATAGACAAACGTACGAATGGAGTCGTGTCGTAAGGAATAACTGATTTTAGACCGATAGGGAAATTTGCTTCTAATTCAGCAACTCGATTACCGACCAATTCGCGCGTTTCAAGCGCGTTCGCACCACTTGCGAGTGATACGGCAAGACCTGCGGCTTGTTGGCCATTAAATAAGGCAATAGTACTATAATCTTCACTACCAATTTCAACCTTTGCAACATCGCCTAAGCGTACTTGAGCCCCTGATGTATCGGTTTTTAGTAGAATATTCTTAAACTCGTCAGGTGTTTTTAGATAGCTCTGTACAGTGACGGTCGCATTAATAACTTGCTCATCGACGTCAGCAGGCGCTTGACCTAATTGACCCGCTGATACTTGCGCGTTTTGCGCTCGTACAGCATTGACGATATCAGATGGCACCAAGCTATAGCCACGTAAGCGTTCAGGATCTAGCCAGATACGCATGGCGTAAGAGGCACCAAACGCTTGAACTTGTCCAACGCCTTCAACACGGCTGAGCTGATCCACGACATTAGAGTTGATGTAATCGCCGATATCAGCAGGATCCATACTACCGTCTTCAGAGACAAAGCCAAACACGGCTAAGAACCCTTCAGAGGCTTTATTAACGTTGACGCCTTGACGCTGTACTTGCTCAGGCAGTGAGCTCATCGCAGCCTGTAATTTGTTCTGTACCTGAACCTGTGCGGTATCAGAATCTGTACCGTTCTCAAAGAACAGCTGTACAGAGGCACTGCCGTTTGATGAACTTGATGACTTCATATACATCAAGCCATCGAGACCCTTCATGCGCTGTTCAATAATCTGTACCACTGAGTTTTCAACGGTTTCAGCGTTCGCACCAGGGTAGCTGGCACTGACCGTGACGGTTGGTGGCGCAATCGCCGGATACTGCTCAATCGGCAAGTTGATAACCGATATTATCCCGATAAGCATGACTAAAATAGCCATCACCCATGCAAAAATAGGGCGATCAATAAAAAAACGTGACATAGTAAATCCCTAAGTCTTCCTAGCTTTGAATGGAATTATTTGGCAGCTGATTGTGCAGCTTGCTGCGGTGTTTTGGCAGCAGCCTCTTTTGCAACAGGCGCAGGGTTTGGATTTTCTAATGGCTTCGCAATAACCTCTTGTTCAGGCTTCACTTTTGCGCCACCAATAATCACTACTTTATCGCCAGCTTGAAGACCGTCAGTGACTACCCATTGTCCTTGATAAGTACCATTAATCGTAACCGGACGAACTTGGATCTTGTTGTTTTCATCAACGATATAAACTTGCGTCTCGCTTTTGGTCGAGCGCATCACGGCGCTTTGAGGAACAAGTGCTGCGTTGGTGATCACGCTTTGAGTTAAGCGAGCGCTGACATACATACCGGGTAATAGGATATTGCTGTTATTTGGGAAGACTGCACGTAATGTCACAGCCCCTGTTGATTCATCGACTTTCGCTTCTGACAATGCCAACTCGCCACGTACAGGATAGGTTGAACCATCTTCTAACACCAATTCAACTGAGTTCATGCCAGTTTTTGCTTTGCCTGCAGAGATCTGCTGACGCAATTTAAGCAGTTCAGAAGATGATTGACTGATATCGACATAGATAGGATCTAGGCGTGAGATAGTTACTAAAGGAGTAGGTTGACCTGAGCTAACCAATGTACCGGCAGTGACGCTAGAGCGATCTGTACGACCTGAGATAGGCGCACGTACGATGGTACGATTGAGATCTAAAGTGCTCGCTTGCAAGCCAGCTTTAGCGGTTTGAATGCCCGCTTTTGCGCTTTCAATACCGGCTTGTGATTGACCGATAGCAGCATTGGCGCTTTGGACAGCTGCTTGTGCAGTACGCACAGCGGTTTGTGCTTGATCGTATTGCTGCTTTGAGATGGCATCAATAGCCACCAAACCTTGCAGACGTTGCAAATCATTTTGTGCTTGTGATAATGACGCTTGACGGCTGGCCAAATCCGCTTTTGCATTGGCATTATTAGCCAATGCCGTCTGATAGTTGGCTTCTGCTTGGGCTATTGCTGCCTGACCACTGGTAATAGACGTCGCATAGTTATCCGTATTGATGCGATATAAAGGTTGACCTTTTTTGACGTTGCTGCCCTCACGGAACAACACTTCGTCGATAATGCCATTCACCTGTGGGCGGACATCAGCGGTTTGATAAGCCGCTGTACGTCCAGCAAAAGTCTGTACTTGTGGTACGGTATCAAAAGTAACAGTCTGAACGTTGACGACGGAGGGCGGCATTTGTTGCTGTGCCGCCGCCGCGTCGCCAGCGGCATCCTCTTTTTTGTCACAGCCAACCAGTACAGCTCCAGATAGTACAGTTGCTATTACAAGCGCAAGATAAGAGTGCTTCATCAATGTCCTCGGCAATATAAATATCATATAATAAATAGTGACAGTATAAAAAGTTTATGGATACATCTTAACGTAGAAAATATAAAAAACTAATAGGCATTTATCGTTATCACAGTACATCGAATGTTCAATAACCGGATAAGTAAATTTAATAAGAGATTATAAACTATAGGGTATACCCCACAGTCAAGGCGAAAAAAACCGTTTCTGGCGGCTATCATTGCCGTTTATGATAATAAAAGATTAGAACCTATTGAAAACACAAGCATTACGCTAAAAATGAAGGGCAAAATTTACATTGTCTAGTCAGGGATAACATTGTTAAATTTTGTTTATTTAAAAAATATAGAAGTGCATTATTAATAAAGGGAGACAAATAAGAAGCAATATTTAGTCTGTTCAGAAAAACATTGCTATAGCAATAATTAAGTAAAAATTTAGCAACAAAAAGATTTAACTGCTTATATCAATATAAGCAGTATCGATTTGAGTCTTATCAATGTAGTAGCAATATAAATAATAACTAAGCGTTGTTATTTGATAATTATAATAAGCGAGCGTTGGCAAGTTCAGTCAGCTGGTATAGGCCCTGACGATAGCGATTATCCGGCAAACTGCTGAGTGCTTGTTGGGCAAGCTTTGTTTCTTCTAAAGCCCGCTGTTTACAATAATCTAGTGAGCCTGAATGTCGTACTAAGGCGATTAACTGTTCTGCATTAGGTGTTTTGCCGGTTTGGACGGCGATACGCAGCTGCTCATAGCCTTCTTTGTTGCTGCCTTTTAATAGCTCTAGCGCTTTAATAGTAGGTAGGGTAGGTTTGCCTTCAGCTAGATCATCGCCGAGATTTTTACCCATCAGCGCACTATCGCCACTGTAATCAAGCACGTCATCGACAATTTGAAAAGCATTGCCAAAGTGCTGACCAAAATCAGCCAACGCTTGCAAATGCTGCGTTTGACCTTGCAAAATCGCAGCGCCTTGAGTTGCCATCATAAATAACCGTGAAGTCTTACCATCGATGATATTGAGGTAATCTTGCTCAGTTGCTTCGGGATTATGCTGATGCTGCAGTTGTAATACTTCACCTTCAGCAATATCACAAGTACCGTCTGAAAACACTTGCAATAGTGGCAAGCTTTGAAAGCCCACCAATAAATTAAAAGCACGAGCAATCAAATAATCGCCGACCAAGACAGCTGTCGCATTATCCCAAGTGGCATTGGCAGTAGGCTTACCACGGCGCTGTCCTGATTCATCAATAACATCATCATGTACCAAGGTTGCCGTATGCAGCATCTCAGTAATCGCTGCCAAATGCATGGCTTGCTTCGATGGCTCATCATTAAGCATTCGCGCGCATAACAAGGTAATTAATGGGCGCATACGTTTGCCGCCAGCGTTAATCACGTGCTGTGAGACATTCATCACTAGCTTAACTTTGGAATTAAGGCTGCCAAACACTTGTTTGTCCATAATATCGAAATCATCAGCCACAATGCTCTGGATATCAGCATAGGTTGGTGTAGACGATAGATTGACTGATGGCGCGGTAGACAATGGCGCAGCGGTTTTAGATAAAGGAGTACAAGTCATAATAGATAATCATACCAATAAAAATAAAGAATATTTTAATAGCGATACTTTTAATAGTGATACTTAGCAAAGCCAGCGTTTTATGCATGATAGCATAGCTGTCTAGTGATATTGTTGATTTAAGTATAGCAAAATGCGATACGGCGCTTGAGGTTCAGGCGAATATTACAGCGTTTATTATGGCGAAAATCAGCAAATCACTGGTAAGTAGCTATTAGCAGCTAAGTGATCCAAACAACGATGACTAATGAATAGATACTTATTACATGTCTATTTACAAAAAACTGTAAGTATCTGATTAGATAAGCTATAATAGCCGCTGTTGGATTTTAACCACTATCTCTGCGTGTTATTAGGCAGTCTATATTAATAGCGATATACATTGCGCTGATTAATCAATGACATTGTGTCTGATACAAGTATAGATTTTTGGTATCACCACCATACAAAAACAAGAGGTGCGGCTTGCTTTTATCAGCAAAAAGCCGTAAAATCTTGCCTTTAATTTTTCCCTGTCGTGTTCGTCGTCGAAGTGTTGGTATGATATCAGCCACGGCACACGGGTTAAACGGAGTCATACAATGTACGCAGTAATCAAAACTGGTGGTAAACAGCACCGTGTAGTCGTTAATGAATTGCTTAAAGTTGAATTACTTAAAGCAGAAACAGGCGAAACAATCAAATTTGAAGATGTGTTGATGATTGTTGATGGTGAAACTGTCAAGATCG
This sequence comes from Psychrobacter sp. ANT_H56B, assembly GCF_008369245.1. Classification (NCBI taxonomy): domain Bacteria; kingdom Pseudomonadati; phylum Pseudomonadota; class Gammaproteobacteria; order Moraxellales; family Moraxellaceae; genus Psychrobacter; species Psychrobacter sp. ANT_H56B. Next base: position 651,919 of record NZ_VOBF01000001.1, on the reverse strand, counting down.
GTCAGCCTATCGTTGAAGGCGCTAGTGTTGAAGTTGAAGTTGTTGAGCATGGTCGCGGCGAAAAAATCCGTATCGTCAAGCACAACCGTCGTAAGCATTATCACAAAGAGCAAGGTCACCGCCAATGGTATACCTTGTTAAAAATCAAAGCGATTAATGCTTAATTAACGATTATCAGTTTATTGATAATTAATAACGCACTAAAAGCTTAAGAGTTGTCGCATTAGCGATAAGTCACATTAACAAGGAGATTTTCTCATGGCACATAAAAAAGCTGCCGGTTCAAGCCGTAACGGTCGTGATTCAAACCCAAAAATGCTAGGCGTAAAAATCTTTGGCGGTCAAGCCATCGTCGCTGGTAACATCATCGTTCGTCAACGTGGTACAGAATTCCACGCTGGCGAAGGTGTTGGCATGGGTCGTGACCATACTTTATTTGCACTAAATGACGGTGTGGTAAAGTTTGCGACCAAAGGTAAATTTAACCGTCGTTATGTGATGGTTGAAAGCGCCTAGTTGCCCATCTAGATTGTTTTATCTTTTAGATAAAATAATTTGATGACTAAAAAAGCCCTTATTACCGTTTGGTAGTAGGGGTTTTTTATGCTTATAAGCTTATGTTAACCACTGATTAAAACGGTTAAAACTACAATAAAGGCTATTTATTACTTTGTAACTGTTGTATTTACAAGCCTGTATGCCAGCAGTAGTAATGATTGCAAATCATGACTAGGCGCGTAATAAAAAAACTGGCACACTGTCCTCATTGTTTTATCACACTGGTTTTGTACTCGTATGATAAACATTTACCGAAAACAAAAATTTGATAAAACGTTTTATTTTTATGCTATTTTGCATTTTTAGAGAGGATTTATAATGACTTTACTGACTAATCAATCGACCAAACAGACAACAACGCTAAAACAAAAGATGATGGGCGGAGCATTGGCAGGCGTCTTAATGACTACGCTTGGCGTCGCAGCGCCTATGATGGCGATAACGCAATCGGCGACAGCAGCGCCAGCTGACAATATAACGGCAGCTAAGCGTTTAAACAAGCTGTTGACCAATACTAAGAGCATGACGGCCAACTTTAGCCAGACGACTAAAGGCGCTAATAGTGGTACGTTCAGTGGTACCATGAGCGTGCAACGTCCAAATAATTTCCGCTGGGAAACCAAGTCACCGTCAGAGCAGCTGATTGTGGCAAATGGTAGCTCGATGTGGGTTTATGATAAGGACTTGGAGCAAGCCACTAAACAAAACGTAGACAGCCAAGTGGGTAATACGCCAGCGCTATTACTATCAGGTGATCCAAGTAAAATCGATAAGAACTTTAAAATCACCCAGCCGTATGCCAATAAAAACTACTATGTGCTGTATCCAAAGTCAGATAGTGCTAGCTTTAAAAGCTTATCAATGAGCTTTAGCGGTGGCAAGCCTGTGATGATGGTGTTAAATGATAGCTTAGGACAGACTACTTCTATTAAATTTAGCGGTATCAAAATGAACCCAAGCATTAGCAGCAATCAGTTTAAGTTTACACCGCCAAAAGGTGTTGATATTATCAATCAGTAGAAGTGATCAGCATTTTATTCATTAAGCTAGCTGATTAGAATAATAAAAAAGGACATACCTAATAGGCGTGTCCTTTTTTATTGAGCAAGAGTATTTTATCGGATTTATTTAAGAGGATGCTCTGATACTGTCTATCTCTGGCATGGGCGGTAGCTCATCTAAATGGCTCAGTCCAAAAGCATCTAAGAATTGAGACGTAGTATGCAGTAATGCCGGACGCCCTAAAGTATCTTTGTAACCATTTTCTTCAATCCAGCCTTTATCAAACAATTGACGCAATATGTTGCTCGATAGCGTCACGCCGCGCACATGTTCTATATCGCTACGTGTCACCGGTTGCTTGTAAGCAATCACGCTCAAAGTCTCTAGCAAGGCTTGGCTGAGACGTTCTTGACGCTGCGGAAAGACACTCTGTATTAATGCACTATGGCTATCAGAGATTTGTAAGCGATAACCACTGGCAGTATGATGCAAACTTAATACGCCAAGATTTAAGCGTTGCTTTAGCAGTTCTAGTGCCTGCTCTAACTTATTAGTCGTCAAGGAGAGATGTTTTTTTAAGTGATTAGTAGTTAAGGGTGCTTCTGAAGCATGAAGTAAAACTTCAATCTGTTTACTTATGTCTTCAATAGATAGTAGGTGGTCTTTAGGGTCGTCTATATCTGCCATTTCAATATAATCTTCTTCAGTTTAATGATTTTAGACTTACTATAAAGCCAGTTAGGATTATGCTAACCATTCTAACGTCAATTTTCCGAGTAAATCGCTATGAGTCGGCAGGCTGATATCAGCGTTATTTGCTGTGTTAACACGACTGTCCGTATTATTAGCAACCACACCAATGAGTTGGCGCTTGATTAATTCAAGCACCGCGACAAAGCTGACCACCACACCTATTTTTCCTTGGGCTTTATCTAATAGTTCATAAAAAGAGCGCGTGCCGTTCATACTCAGTTGGCGACTGATACTAGCGATACGATCAGCAAGTGGCACAGCATCGACCTTGATGCTATGCATCTGATAGTCGGGTTGCAGCTGCATCTTAAACAAGCTATCAATCAATAGAATAGGTGAATAGCTTGGCAGCTCAGCATTCATAATGTCTTGGCTTGGCATACTGACCATCGCCAAAAACACATCGCGCTCTAGTCGGATTAAATTGTCTAAACGTTGACTGGCAGCTTTGACTTGGGCATATTCTTCAAGACGCTCAATCAGCTCAGCTTTTGGATCGCGCTCATCACTAGGTGTTTCTGGTTTAGGAAGTAACAACTCAGTCTTGATCGCAATCAAGGTTGATGCCATCAATAGATAATCACCGGCCAACTCAAAGTGCTCGGTATCTAATTCGCTGATGTAAGCCAAGTATTGCTCAGTGATAGGCAGTATTGGCATTTGCGTCAGATCAACGTTGTTTTTTTTGACCAGATATAATAAAAAATCTAACGGTCCAGCAAATTGCTCTAACCAAATAGCAAATGCTTGTGGTGGCACGTAAAGATCTTCTGGTAAATGCTGTACAGGCGTCTGATAGATACGCAGAGACATATCATGAATCTCTGCGCTAGACTCAATTAATCGCTTACTTTGCATGATAGCAGTCTATGGTCATCGTAAATAATAATTTACTTAAGTTTGGCAAGTGGGCGGATACCAATAGCGCGGCGGGTCTTATCCAGTTGCTTACGACTATGACGGCGGGCTTTTTCTGCACCCATCTGTAGGATTTCTTCTAGCTCTTTTGGATTTGCCATCAGTTCCTCATAACGTGCGCGGAATGGGGCAACTTCATCATTGATTTTATCAAACAACGCTTGTTTGGCATCGCCCCAGCCAATACCAGCGGCAAACTGCGCACGCATATCGGCAATCTCAGTAGGCGTTGCAAAGGCTTTATAAATCTCGAAAATAGCAGAGTCATCAGGGTCTTTTGGCTCAGCAGGCAACTGCGAGTTGGTGACGATCTTCATAATGGCTTTATGCATCTGCTTTTCACTGCTAACTTGTGGATTTAGATCACCAAATAGAGGAATGGTATTGCTATAGCTCTTACTCATTTTACGCCCGTCAAGACCTGTGAGTAGTGGGATATCGTCATCTACAACAGCAGATGGTAGCGTAAACAGTGACTTATAGCGATGATTAAAAGTACCGGCAATATCACGTGCCATCTCAATATGCTGAATTTGGTCACGACCAACAGGCACATGCGTAGCATTGAACATCAAGATATCGGCTGCCATCAGTACCGGATAGCCGAACAGCCCCATGTTAACACCTTGATCGGGATCAACATCTTCCTTTTCCATATTGATATCGACTGACGCTTTATAAGCGTGCGCACGATTCATCAGACCTTTTGCACATGAGCAGTTCAATATCCAAGCAAGTTCTGGGATTTCAGGCACGTCTGATTGACGATAAAAAGTCACGCGCTCAGGGTCAAGACCGCAGGCAATCCAAGTTGCTGCAATGGCTTTGGTCGATTCATGAATAATATCAGGGTCATAACAACCAATAATACCGTGATAATCTGCTAAAAAGAAAAATGCTTCGTCGTCACTGTTTTGGATAGACTGAATCGCTGGACGAATCGCGCCAACGTAATTACCCAGATGTAGGGTGCCAGTCGGTTTGATACCAGTAAGGATGCGTTTGGCTGCTGAGCTATTAATAGTAGGTTGGCCGTCAGAAATCTGATTATTACTCATGGGAAATCCGTTATTTATTGATCAAGTTATTATAAATTTATGGTTATATATCTGCTGATAATAGCAAAAAATATTAGCTGTAAATTATAGCAAATTTTGCCAGTGATTTTCGTGGGAATAAAAGCTTACTTATAGATATCTCTACGACCTTCGGGACCATTTTTAAAACGGCGATGGAACCACATCCACTGAGTGGGATCAATACGAATCAAGCCTTCTAGTACTTCATTAACGCGAGTCGCGTCAGCCACTTCGTTATCACTTGGATAGTTCTCCAGCTCTGGCGTAATCGTCAGATGATAATGGGGGCGTTTGCCACGTGGCAAATTATCTGGCGTCTGTCGATAAGTATGCAGCGCCATTACCGCTGGTGGATGCTCTTTATTGCCTAAGGTTGCCAATCGCCGCGTTGCCGTCAGAGTTGCTGCTGGTACGCCAAAGAATGGCGCCATGACCCCTTGTTTTAGACCATAATCTTGATCCGGTGAATACCAAATCACACGACCCTTTTTAAGAGAGCCAACGAGGCTACGCATATCACGGTTGGAGATTTGTTTACTCAGAATACTTGTGCGCCCATTATAAATGAACCAATCAAGCAATGCGTTATTTTGCGGACGATACATACCATCCATTGGGAAGAACTGGGTACAGAGCATCCCGCCAAGATCAAGCATCGTATAATGGGCACCCAATAAGATGACCGCGCGACCCTCATTTTGTGCATTCACAAGGTGCTGTAACCCTGAGATAGACACTGTACGGGTAAAAACATTCGGACGGAACCAAGCGCATAAAGTTTCAAATACGCCAATGCCCTGATTGACAAAGACTTGCTTTGCCATGAGCTCACGTTCCACTTCTGGCTTTTCTGGAAATGCCAGTTTGAGGTTAATTAAGGTATCACGACGGCGTGAGCCTACGACACTATAGATCAAAATACCAAGCTTGCGACCGAGCCAAAATTGCCACCGTAGCGGTAGATAAATCAGCGGCAAAAAAATAGCAAATAATAGCCAAATACCCCAATATTTAGGCATTAAAAACTGCCATTCAAAAGGTTTCTTTTCTGCTTGATCGGTCTGCTTATGCGTTTGGGTAATCGTCGGTGTGCCAACAGGTAGAGCCGGAGATTTAGCAGGCGGCTGTATACTTGGTGGCGGCATGCTGCTCTTTGAGGCAGATTTGCTAGGATCGTATTGTTCAGGCGCTTTCATAAGACTGTTACTAGTAATGAAAAGTTATGATTATGATGGGGTAGTAAGCGAGACTTTGCAAGGTGATTTATCCTTTGTTAAGACAGATTTATAGGCAAGATAGTTATATATGAAAATCGTTTTTTATAAAAGCATCAGGCATAAAAAAACCTTATAAGCTGCGGACAGCTTATAAGGTTTTGCAAATCTATTCTTATATTTAATGCTGCAGCTGTTGCTCTGAGATAAAGACAGCAGTTGCAGAAATATAAGAGATAGCTTTGATTAACGTTTTGAGAATTGTGGACGTTTACGTGCTTTACGTAGACCCAATTTCTTACGTTCAACTTGACGTGAATCACGAGTAACAAAGCCAGCTGCTTTTAGAGCAGGTTTGTTAGATTCGTCAAGCTCAATCAATGCACGCGTAATGCCGTGACGGATTGCGCCAGCTTGACCACTAATACCGCCGCCTTTTACAGTGATGTAAAGGTCATAAGCAGTAGGGGTATCAAGTAATTCTAAAGGCTGACGAACAACCATGCGCGACGTTTCGCGACTGAAATACTCATCAAGTGGTTTGCCGTTAACAACGATGCTACCAGTACCTTTCGCTAAAAAGACACGAGCGGTAGAAGTTTTGCGGCGACCAGTTCCGTAATTGCGTTCCATAAGTGTATCCTTAGATGTCTAGTGCTTTAGGTTGCTGTGCTTCATGTGGATGTTCAGTACCCGCATAAAGTTTCAGCTTCTTGATCATCGCATAGCCAAGAGGACCTTTTGGAAGCATACCCTTAACCGCTTTGTGTAGAACATCTTCAGGCTTATGTGCAAGCAGTTTACTGAAGTTGGTTTCTTTAATACCACCTGGGTAGCCACTGTGACGATAGTACTTTTTATCTTGCGCTTTTTTACCCGTTACCGTGATTTTGTCAGCGTTGATGACAACAATAAAGTCACCAGTGTCAACGTGCGGCGTAAAAGATGGCTTATGCTTGCCACGTAAGCGAGTAGCGATTTGAGTGGCTAAGCGACCAAGGGTTTTGCCGTCAGCATCTACGACATACCAGTCATGGGTCACTTCAGCTGGTTTTGCACTAAGTGTTTTCATGATAAAACCTTAAAATTAGAATTCGTTGAGAGTTTAGCTGGGAACGGGGCTCTCAAAAAACAGACTGCACATTATAAGCAGTAGCGCCTACGCTTGCAAGCTGCATTGGGGTTTATTTTCGCCTTATATACATTAAACTGCAGCGTTGGCCAGTTTTTTAGCGGTTTTAAACATTTATAAATTTTATTAACAGAATTCATTAACCGGACAATTATGACGATAATAGACGATAAAGTCCAGCAACAACTTGTCCAACTTTGGTCTGTTTCAGACAATCAAAATACAATGTTTGTGATTCATCGTTTTTTTGCAGCGCTAGCGTGGTATTAAAAACCGTTGCCAGTTGGCTCAATTGCTCATCTAAATCTTTATCCGCTTCTAGGTAGATAAGCGTGTCTGTATTGATTAGATTTTGGGTAAACAAAGTGGTCAAAATAGATTGCCATAAATCCTTAGCATAAGGTGGATCTATAAACACGATATCAAAGGGACGCGGTACAAGCTGCTTTTGTTGTAGAACTTGTTCGGCTGTGCCCTGAATGATTTTATGGTTATCACTATCAAGACGTAACATCTCGGCACTTTGGCGTAGCATTTGAGTTTGGGCGGCATTCATTTCAATAAAAATACAATGAGCAGCACCGCGCGATAAGGCTTCAAAACCTAAGACGCCGCTACCGGCGCAGCTATCGAGCACTTGAGCGTCATGAATATCAGAAATCAGCCAATTAAATAAGGTCTCACGTAGCCGGTCTGGGGTCGGACGTAATCCTTCTGCATCAATAAAACGTACGATACGGCGTTTAAACTGACCACCGATAATACGTACATCACCAGCCGTGATAGATTTGGTTTTTTGATTTTTATTAGGCTTACGCGCGCTTGAAGATTTTTTCATAAAATTAGCTTAGTTATCTACTCTATACTGAATATGTTAGTCAGAAGTCGCTGTCGTTGTAGCGGTTTGAGCCTGTTCTTTTGCGGCTTCTAGTGCTTTGTCTTCTTTTTCACGTATCGCATCACGCATGGCTTTCTCAAATGTTTTTTGCCGTTTAATAACCTTTAGCTGATCAGCAGTGGGCGGCAAAATAGGATTGGTGTCGCGCTGTAATACCCAATAATCAAACAAGGCTCGCCCAATAGGCGCAGCAACGACACTACCACCACCGCCGTTTTCGACCAATACCGCTAGGGCGATTTGTGGATCTTCTACTGGCGCAAAGCCATTAAACCAAGCGTGATCCCAGTGGCGCTTATCCAGCGCGGATTTGTTATAGCTTTTACCCTGAGCAATGGATTTTACTTGCGCGGTGCCCGTTTTACCGGCGATACGATAGCGCGGTGTGTATATACCGCGTCCAGTACCTGCCTTGACCGTTTGCTCCATAGCATCATGCATACGCAGCCAGTCAGATGGTTTGCCATTATAATCAATCTTGCCATCCGGTTTGGTGATGACATCGACTGCTGCCGCACCGTCACTACTTTTTAAGAGATGCGGAGTAATATGAAGACCTTTACTCGCTGTCATGGCCGTTGCATTGGCAATCTGTAGTGGCGTCGCTAAGAAATAGCCTTGACCAATACTGACAGAGATGGTCTCACCCGGTAACCAACCCTTATCGTACGTGTCTTTTTTCCACTTTGGTGAAGGCATAATTCCGGATTTTTCATTGGGCAAGTCAATGCCAGTTTCTTCGCCAAAGCCAAAACGTACCATCCAGTCATGTAAGCGCTGAATGCCCATCTCATACGCCAATTTATAATAATAAGTATCGACTGACATTACGATTGATTTTTTGAGATCGACGGTACCATGACCACCTTTTTTCCAATCACGAAAGCGGTGGGAGTCACCTGGCAGGCTAAAATAACCTGGGTCGTAGATAGTGGTTTCCCAGTTACGTAGACCATAATGAATACCGCCTAGGGCTTCAAAGGGCTTGATGGTTGAACCCGGTGGATAAGTACCTTGTAGGGCACGGTTATAAAGCGGCTGATCCAAATCTTCACGCAGATCATCATAGTCTTTAAATGAGATGCCGGAGATGAAGGGGTTTGGGTCATAACTTGGATTACTGACAAAGGCTAGTACATCGCCGGTTTTGGGGTCTATTGCCACAATGGCACCGCGCCTGCCATCAAGCTGCTGCTGCGCCACAACCTGCAACCCATAATCTAAACTTAAGGTGATGTCGTTGCCAGCGATTGGTGGCTTAGTATCGAGTTGACGCAGCACATTGCCGTGCGCGTTGGTTTCTACTGACTGATAACCGGGTTGCCCAAGTAAAATATCTTCATAATAATCTTCGATCCCAATCTTACCGATAAGGTCGGTACCGGCATAGCGATCTTTATTAATTCTCTTCGATTCTTTGTCGTTAATACGTCCGATATAGCCAATAACATGGGCAAAAAGTTCATCATACGGGTATGAGCGTGTGAGCTTACTTTGGATGCTAACACCGCGAAAAAAGGGTTTGCGTTCACTAAACTGCGCCAGCTGCGCCTCGGTTAAGTCAATCTTGATGGTTACCGGATCATTTTTACTTTTACTCACACGCGCCAAAATATCGGTGATATTTTCATCCGTCAAATCAAAGATGGGCGCGAGTAATTGTAAGGTACGCTCAGGGTTTTCGACTTCATCAGGGCTGAGCATAGCAGTAAAAACCGGCTGATTGTCAGCGAGGATAACGCCATTGCGATCATAAATATAACCACGACTTGGTGGGGCAGAAATCAATTTGATGCGATTGTTGTCTGCTTGGGTCGTATATTTATCGTGAGCAAAAACTTGCAGAAATCCATAACGTACTATTAGCCCTAGCAAGCCCACAAATATGATTAATCCAAGAATAAGAATGCGACTGGTGAAAATGCGATTGACCTGTTCGGTATCAGGAGTGAGCGGTTTGTTCATATAAAGTCAGTACCCAAACAGTCAGTGAGACAATAAATCAAAAAGTTATCAAAGGAGGTATTTATGAAGTAGCAGTCGACCATGTCAAATATCATGTAGACAAAGCGAGGTGAGCATAAAGGATAAGTTAAGGACTTTCAACAACATAGCGTGATATAAGAAGCATTCAATATCTGAAATATTATCATCATAGACCTACAAACATCTCGCAAACGACAACGGCAAATTATAACAGATCAAAAGCAATGACGCAGTAGACAGTCATTTATTTTATCACCGCTATAAAAGGTGGCATCATTATGCATACGACTGTGGTTGGTGACCCATTTCACAACGGATCTAATCACCGAGTAAATTCAAAAGAAGTATTTATCAAATCGGTTACTGGTCATACGCCAGTAGATTATTTTAAGGATTTTTTATGCCGCAGTAGCAGTGTAAAACGTGTCATCTCTAGTCACAACTTGCCTAGGGTCTACATGTGCTAATGAATGGCAAGTATGCTAAAATCAGGCGATTTATTTTGTAGTAGTTATTGGGGAGAGGGCTTCTTATTGCTAAGCATTGTTAATGTGCTCAGAATATTTGGTCAACATCGATCATCACGGCAAGGATACATAAAGTCATGGATGTAACTTCATTGTGGCAAACAATCGCTGAGCACCCTGAGTTTTTTGCCATGCTTACCATTCCGCCAGTGACAGCATTTGTGACATGGATTCATGTCTGGATGGCGCTCAAGATGTTGTTTTACCCGATTAAGTTTCGCGGTATACGCATTCCTAATTTCCCATTCTTTGGGCTACCAGGTCTTGGCTGGCAAGGTATTGTGCCAAGAAAAGCGGGTAAGATATCTGGTGTAATTGTTGATCAGACGCTATCTAAGCTTGGCTCGCTTGATGAGTTTTTTCAGGCTATGGAACCAGATCAGATGGCGCTGTTCATCACTGAGGCGGTTGATAAAAACCTTGAAAACTTGATTGATGAAATTATGCTTGATCATTCGCCAGCACTTTGGGGCAATCTGCCTTATGCGCTCAAGCGCCGTGTCTATGCCCAAGCGCACCAAGAGCTGCCAAGCATTATGCAATCTTTGGTGACTGACTTGACCTATCATGTCGAAGATTTGGTCGATATGCGCAAGATGATTGTCAATAAGATGGAAAGTGATCGTCGTTTGATGGTCAATATGTTCTTAAAAGTCGGACAAAAAGAAATCAATTTTATTTGGCATATTAGTGCTTTGATTGGGCTGATTTTTGGCATTATCCAAATGTTTATATTCTTGGTAGTGCCGCAACATTGGACAGTACCGTTTTTTGCGGCCATTTGGGGATTTTTGACCAATTGGATTGCGATTTGGATGGTATTTAATCCTGTAGAGCCGCATTTTATCCGTTATGTGAAGTTTTTTGCGCTACAGAGCGGTTTTCCTTTTATTAAGCCACAATTACCGCATATCGCTCGATATCGACTCCAAGGCGGCTTTATGAAGCGCCAAGAAGAGGTATCTGAAGTATTTGCTGAGATTGTGGTCAAAGATTTGGTGACGCTTGAGAACATCATGAATGAGATGATGTATGGTGACCGCGCTATTGAGACGCGTGAATTGATGAAGTCGCATCTGTATAAAGTCTTAGAGTCACCAGTGATTAATACGACTTTACGATTAGGACTGGGTCGCCGCGAGTTTGGGCAATTAAAAAATACCATCATTGATAAATCTATCGTTGCAACGATGGTGCCACTAAGGGACCCTGAGCTCAATGAAAGTCGTGCCAGTAAGATATTTGGACTGTTTCGTGATCGCATCCGAGCGCTGACGCCTGATGAATTCCAAAACTTATTACGTCCTGCCTTTCGTGAAGATGAGATGACGCTAATTGTGCTTGGCGGCTTAACGGGATTTTTGGCAGGTTGGCTACATCTGGTATTGGTGTTTTTCCCATCCATGCAGTGATGAGCACTTTTTAGGTTCTTTACACACATCGCATACAGAGTGGATACAGAAACGTGACAAGTTGACGCTAATGTACCATGTTGTAAGCGTCCTAAGCTGCAATGGCTTAGGGCGCTATCTAGATAATAACAATCGCTTAAACTACAAGCAGTAACAAGTACTGGATACTTTCGATTATCCTGCAATACCAATCCCTAAAATAAACAATGACCGTATTAAGGTAAACAAGGTTAGACCGTATGTTAATCACAGAATTGGGTTATTTTGCCGTGCTAGCCGCCTTTATGTTGGCGATTTTGCAGGTAGTATTACCAACGATAGGCGTTATGCGTGACCATGTTGCTTGGCAGCGTTTGGCACCGAGCTTGGCATGGGCGCAGTTTGCCGCCATGATTACCTCGTTTGGCGCATTGATGGCAGGCTTTTATTTTAATGACTTTAGCCTTGTCTATGTGTCGCAGCACTCGAATACCTTGCTGCCTTGGTATTATAAGTTATCAGCGACGTGGGGCGGGCATGAAGGCTCGCTGCTACTATGGATGACTATCATGGCAACGTGGTGTGCCTTGGTCTCATACTTTAGTCGTGGTTTGCCATTGTCGATGCGGGCGCGTGTATTGGTGATATTAGCTGCTGTACAGATGATGATGCTGGCCATGCTCATCTTTACCTCGTCACCGTTTGACCGCACTTTGCCAAACTTGCCCGTGGATGGTGCTGATTTAAATCCTGTCTTACAGGATTTTGGTTTAATTATCCATCCGCCGATGCTGTATATGGGCTATGTCGGTATGGTAGTGCCGTTTGCTTTTTGTATGGCAGCACTGTGGGAAGGTCGCTTAGATGCGGTATGGACACGTTGGTCACGTCCATGGGCATTGGCTGCTTGGGGCTTTTTAACTATTGGTATTGCACTGGGTTCTTGGTGGGCGTATTACGAGCTTGGTTGGGGTGGTTGGTGGTTTTGGGATCCAGTAGAAAACGCTTCGCTATTGCCTTGGTTGGCAGGTTTGGCGTTGCTCCATTCACTGGCAGTCACTGAAAAACGCGGTGTCTTTAAAGCGTGGACGATTATGCTGGCCATTTTTGCTTTTGCATTAAGCTTACTTGGGACATTCTTAGTACGCTCTGGGGTTATTACCTCTGTGCATTCATTTGCCGCAGATCCTACACGTGGTTTAGTGATTTTAGCGATTCTTGGCATTATTGTGGGCGGTGGTTTATTGATGTTCGCTGTGCGTGGCTGGCGTCTGACTATTGAGAGTCAATATCAGCTGATTTCCCGTGAGTCATTTTTAGTCATTAACAATGTCATCATTTTGATTGCGACCTTAGTGGTATTACTTGGTACGCTCTATCCTATCATTGCCGACGCCTTCAATTTAGGTCAGGTATCCGTAGGTCCTCCGTACTTTAATGCACTGTTTGTGCCACTGACTTGGCTATTAATGATAGCAATGGGCATGGGTTCCAATATCCGCTGGAAACAAGACAGTCGCCCGCTCTTAGGCGCTGGCATGGTCATTGCGGCAAGTAGCCTTGTTTTAGCTGCAGTCATTGCCTATTTTGTTAGCCCATCTGCCATGCTCAATATTGGTGTGACGCTAGCGGTGAGCTTTTGGGTATTGTTCTGGATGGTGGTTGATTTTAAAGACAAAACCAAAAATGCCCCAAGCTTATTCAAAGGCTTAGCTAAGCTCCGTTTAAGTTACTGGGGTCAGCAAACAGCGCACGTTGGCGTTATCGTAGCCGCTATCGGTGTTGCTTTTACTAGTACCTTAAGCATCGAGCGCGATGTGGCACTAAGGATTGGCGAAACGGTTAATGTCCAAGGTTATGACTTTGCATTGACGGATTTAAGAGAGACGAGAGGCAGTAACTTTGATGCAACGCAAGCTGAGGTCACAGTAACCAAGAAGGGTGAAGATGTCACGATACTTCATCCTGAAAAACGGACTTACATCATCAGTACGATGCCGACGACTGAGGCGGCAATTAATGCCAACCTCATGCGTGATTTGTATGTCGCACTTGGTGAGCCTATCGCTGAGGGTAGCAATCAATGGGCAGTACGTATTTACGTGAAGCCATTGATTCGCTGGATATGGCTCGGCGCTATTATTATGGCATTGGGTGGTCTATTGAGTATGCTTGATAGGCGCTATCGTCTCAAAACAACTAAGACGCCCGCTCAAATTACAGCAAGCAAGTCAGGTTTCGCGACCGTTGCTGACTTAGATGGCAACAATGCGACAGATGCCACGGCAACAATAGGGGAGAAATAAGATGACTCAATCAGAGAAGTCTCCTCAAAAAGGTACTGATAAAAAAGGCAATCAAACGATGAAAAAAAGCCAAATTAGGATATGGTTTTTGATTCCGCTGATCATCTTTGCCGCTTTTATAGTCATGCTGTATTTTCGTTTAGGTCAGCCGACCGAAATCGTAACCAATACCGCTCTTGAGCGTCCGGTGCCCGCTTTTGAGTTGCCGTTATTGTCTGATACCAGTCGTATTATGACCAATGACAACTTGCCAGATCAGCCGTTTTTGATGAATATTTGGGGCTCTTGGTGCCCAACTTGTATCATTGAGCATCCTTTTTTAATGCAGTTAGAGGAACGTGGCGTCAATCTGGTGGGCGTCAACTACAAAGATGATATTGGCGACGCCCTCGGTTATTTAAACCGTGGCGGTGACCCTTTTTCGATGTCTATCCAAGACTTATCTGGTCAATTTGCCTTAGATTTGGGTTTGACCGGTGCACCTGAAACCTTTGTGGTTGATGGTGAAGGTATTATTCGTCAGCACATTGTTGGTGAGATTAATGAAAGTAATTGGCAGAGCCGTATCACGCCTTGTCTGATGGTGCTCAATGAGGCTGATAAAAGTAATGTCAGCCCTGATCTTGACCAAGTTAAGGAGGCGTGCAAATGATTATGATGCCATTAAAATCTATCACGAAAAATTTGGCAAGTTTGATCATTGCTTGTCTTTTTGGCGTGCTTAGTATCAGTGCTTATGCCGCCATTGACGTCTACGACTTTGACTCAGTGCAGCAGGAAGCCCAGTACCGTGGTCTTATCGAAGAGCTGCGTTGCCCAAAATGTCAAAACCAAAACTTGGCAGGTTCTGATGCGCCGATTGCCCAAGATTTAAAGCAAAAAACCTATGACATGATTAAAGAAGGTCGTAGTGATGGTGAGATTCGCGCTTATATGCAAGAGCGCTATGGCGATTTTATTACTTATAAGCCGCCAGTACGTCCTTCAACGTGGATATTATGGTTCTTCCCGCCATTATTATTAATTGTATTAATTGCTGGCTGGTTTTGGCAAAGCAAACGCAGTCAGCGTATTGCCCGTGGTCAAAGTGGCATCTTGGTAGACAGCGCTGCTGCGTTATCAGCAGCAGAAGAAGCGGAACTTGATCGTCTGTTATCACGAGCTGATCGCAATAAAACAGATCATGACATCACAAGCATAGAGGACAAAAAATGATCCTATTTTCTACTTTTGGCTTATTTATTGCCCTAAGCTTACTGATTGCACTCATACTGGCAGTGATCGTTATCACACCTTGGCTACGAGCTTCAAGGTTACGAGAAAATCCTGTTGACAATCAGCTACTAGACATCAATATCGCTGTATTTCGTGAGCGTTTGACAGAATTACAATCAGACAAAGACAACGGCACGATTGATGACGCCCATTATCAAAATCAAAAGATCGAGCTTGAGCGTCAGCTATTGGATGCACAGCGTGAAGTCACCCCAATGGTCGCGCCTGGTATCAAGAGTCGTTTGATTATCATGGTATGGGTGCCTGTGCTGGCAGCGTTGGCTTATTTCTTAGTCGGTGATCGTACACCAGTCTTTGATTTGTGGGCAGCAGAAGACAAAGTTGCTCAAGTGGCAGATGACTTATTGACCGGTAAGATTGACCAGCCACCCGCTTGGGCGATTGAAGATGGTACTCAATTGATCAGCGCGATGCAGACCAACGTCTATCGTCATGCCGATGACCCTGATCGCTGGATGCGTTTATCAGAGCTGTTCTTATCTTTGGAAGCCACTGACTCAGCGATTGAAGCTTTGTCTCGTGCTTATCGTCTGTCGCCTGACAACGAAGAAATCGCCACCACTTATGCGCAGATTAGCTTTTTTGCTAATAAAGGTCAGCTTGATGCCAATAGCCGCCGTGTGCTGCAAGACGTTCTTGCCAAAAATCCGCAGCACGAAGGTGCGCAAATGCTGATGGCAATGGGCGAGGCGCGTGGTAATAATTTTGAACAAGCGCAAGGTTGGATTAAGCGGTTACGTAAGAGTATTGCTGCCAAACCAGGTGACCATACCCAAGCATTGAGCAGTCTTGATGAGCTAAGTGCCAATGTCACGGCACAAGAGCAGCAAGCATCTGAAGGTATTGAAGTTACCGTCTCTATTGATCGTTCATTGTTGCCACTAGTGAAAGCTGAAGATGTATTGTTTGTCGCGATACGTGATGTGAAAGGTGGTCCGCCATTTGCCGCCAAGCGTTTACCGATTAGCGTGATTAAGCAAGGCGAAGCAACTGTTAGTCTAAGTGATTTAGATGCGATGATGCCAGAGCGCACATTAAAATCTGCGCGTGATGAAAAAATTCAACTCGCTGTCATTGCTCGCATCAGTCATAGTGGTACTGCCATTGCCGAGTCAGGTGATCTATCAGGTAATCCTGTGGTGATAAGCGTCGAGCAGAATCAAGTCAATGTGGTCATTAATCAGCAGGTTCCTTAACTCGCTGAGTCCAGAATATCATCCTACATTTAGTGCGCGCTATCGTTTCATCTATGGCGCGCAACCTTCTCTCATGAACAGATAAGTCATCATATGTTGCTGCATCAATACTAAAAATACTTGAGGTTTTGAAAGCCACAAGGTAAGGTAAGCTCTGCAAACCACCAATCCCTAAGTTTTATTAGTCCCAAAATCCTATTTATTAAGGAGAATCGTGTAATGATGCGTATTATTTTGCTAGGTCCACCAGGCGCCGGTAAAGGTACCCAAGCTCAGTTTATTTCTAAAGAATATGATATTCCGCAGATCTCAACGGGTGATATGCTGCGTGCAGCAATCAAAGAAGGCACTGAGCTTGGCAAACAAGCCAAAGACGTGATGAACGCTGGTGGTTTGGTTTCTGATGATCTGATCATTAACCTCGTGCAAGAACGCATCGCTAAGCCTGATTGTGTTAACGGCTGTATTTTAGATGGTTTCCCGCGTACCATTCCACAAGCGCAAGCGCTTGCAGATGCCAACGTTACGATTGATCATGTAATTGAAATCAGTGTACCTGATGATGAAATCGTCAAGCGATTATCAGGTCGTCGCCAACATGCTGGCTCTGGTCGTGTATATCATATTGATCACAATCCACCAAAGGTCGATGGCATTGATGATGTCACCGGTGAAGCGCTTATCCAACGTGAAGACGATAAAGAGTCAACCATTCGCGACCGCTTAGCTACGTATCATGAGCAAACATCAGCCCTCGTTGGCTTTTATCAGAACAAAGCTAAAGAAGGCGGCGATGCGCCTAAGTATGACAAGTTCGATGGTACCCAAGGTATTGATGACGTTAAGCAACAAATATTTTCTGCCCTAAAAGGCTAATATTTGTACTGACGCTAGAATATAGCGGATTAATCGAATATTTTTATGAAAGACCCTGCTGCTAGTAATAGCAATCAGCAGGGTTTTTTAATGGGTCAAAAATAATAAACAATAGCAACATAAATCTAAATGATTAAAAATAAACTCTAAAAATTTCCATAAAAAAGCCGCTTACTCATGATAAGTAAACGGCTTTTTTATTAAAACGTCTTATTGATACAGCCAGTAGCGTTTAATTCAAAACTTAAGCATTACCTTCAGCATCAACTTGTGCTTGCTGCTGACTTTGCGCAAAAGCTTGGTCAAAGTTAACTGGGGCAAGCAATAACTGCGGGAAGCTACCACGCGTTACGATGTCGCTGATGACTTCACGAGCATATGGGAACAAAACATTCGGGCAATAAGCACCTAGGATTTGACCAATCTGATCTTCTGGGATGTCTTTTAATAAGAAGATACCTGCTTGATGAACTTCCGCGATAAACGCCGCTTCTTCAGCATTTTTCGCAGTGACACTAACGGTTAATACAACCTGATAATGGTCATCATCCAGTTTTTCAGCATTGCTAGATAGATTAATATCAAGCTCAGGGTTCCACTCTTTGGTGAATACGCCAGCGCCTGGGACTTCAAGTGACATGTCTTTGACATAAATACGTTCTAGTGCTAATTGCGGTTGTGCTTGTTCTTCAGCCATGATAATTCCTCTAAAAGTTAATCAAGTGATTGGGCAAACTGTTATTTTAGTAAAATAGCATTGTAATATAATTCGAGACAAAAGCTCGATATTTTTTATCAAAGCCCTTTATAGCTGTCCCTATCGTTACTTATATATATGACTCACATAGACTAGTAAAATAAATAAAGACAGCCAGAATAGCAAGATAGCAAATTAACCCGCTAATAGCTCGTCAAGTTTGCCTTGTTGGTTCATTTGATTGAGCTCATCAAAACCACCGACAAAAGTCTCACCGACGAAGATTTGTGGCACGGTACGATAGTTATTGGTCTTTTGCATTAAAGCACGGCGATCATCGCTGCTCATATCGTGCATGCCAATCTCTTCATAATCAACGCCTTTTGATTTCAGCAGTTGCTTAGCGTTTGAGCAATATGGGCAGATAGGAGTAGTATAAACTTTAACAGATACAGTCATGATAAATCCTTATTTATAAATGTATAGAGCAATTGTTATCGGATAGGTTATAGGATGGAAAGTAGTATTATAAAATTTGCCTATAGAGGCTGCAATCAAGTAAATCACAAGCCTATATTCTATTATGCTCACTATAAAGTGGGGATAGGCAATATAAATTCAAGCCAAATAAATACAAAAGCGTCGTCAGTATCACAAATCCCACATAAAAAAAACACCCTATAAAAAGGTGTCTTTTTTATTCACTACCGATAGATAGTAACTCATAGTTTAATAAAGCGCGCTATCAAACTACTTGTGCAAGCTCGGTTTTGCTTTGACTTTAGTCTTCGGCTTAGCATCCTTTATGCCAACAAGTGGCATTCCAGCAGCTTGCCAGCCACCAACACCGCCTTCTAAGCGATAGACGTTTTCTTTACCAATCATCTGAATGGCAGCACCTGCTTGTACGCCCATATCGCAGATAATAATTACTGGCTGTTCAATCGCACGAATTTCCTCAATGCGGTCTTTTAGCTCAGTAAATGGGATATTGCGACTGCCTTGGATATAACCGGTGACAAACTTCTTTTTGGCACGGATATCGATAAGCTGCGCATTTTGCGAGTTCACCATCATACCAAGGGTATTGGGTGAAATCTTTTTACCGCTACGTTTGTTTTCAATAGCAAAAAATAGCACGGCTAGTACGGCTAATATACCAAATAAAAACGGGTGGTTGCCCACAAATTCCAGCGCACGATCCAAACCATACCTCCAAAAAAATAAGTGTTCTATTACGCTGAGAAGACAGCCTAATGGATTGAACAAGGCGCTATTATACCGATTAGCCTATCCATAGTAAACGTGTGATGGTCATCATCGTGATTAACAGTAGATAAGAATTAATAAGGATCAATAGGGCTTAGTATCTGCCTCTTCTCTTAGCGTCACGAGGTTTTCAACGCGTCGCTGCAATACTTTGCCATCAGCAACTGCTTCCCATAACGCGCAGCCTTTACTATTATGAGTATGGCGACAGTCGCGGAACTGACAGTCACCAGATAATGGTGCAAGCTCAACAAAGCCAGAAATAATGTCATCAGGCGTCAAGTGCCAAATACCATACTCGCGAATACCAGGGGTATCGACGATGCCGCCTTGGGTCAAATCGGCTGGATTAAAGGGCAGTAAGCGACTGGTGGTAGTGGTATGTTGACCAAGTTTTGAATTATCAGAGATGATATTCACGCTTTGTGCTGATTCAGGTAGCAGCGCATTGATCAAGCTGCTTTTACCGACGCCAGATTGCCCTGCAAAAATAACCAGCTTTTTATCTATATAGCGTTTTAGCTCGTCAAGTCCTTCCTGTTCATCGCTATCCGCGACGTTTTCAGGACAGTCAACTGAGGTCAAAACGCTCTCATAACCAAGTGCACCATATTGCGCCAATAACTCATTGGTATCGACGCCTTTTTCTTGAGCCAATAAATCGGCTTTATTCAGCACTAATAAAGGCTTGACCCCAGCATGATGGCAAACGACTAAATAGCGATCTATAAGTGTCGGGGCGGCAGCAGGTAAGGGTGCAAATACGATCGCCAAAATATCGACATTGGCGGCGACAGGCTTGAGCTTATGATAGCGGTCAGGTCGGGATACCAATGACGTACGTGGTTTGACTGATTCTATCCGACCAAATCCTGTATTAGAGTCAGCATTCCAGCGCACTTGATCACCTGCTGCTAGCATTGGTAGATTGGTACGTACGTGGCAGCGCCAAATATCACCGAGTGCCAACTCTTGCCAAAACGGCTCAGGGTCATCAGGTGCAACCTCAGGCTGCACAGGTATGAATGATGGTAAGCTGGTCACTTGCACTTCCAATTGCTTGCCATAATGCGCCATGACCACACCATCCATCAAACTGTCATCGATACTGTCTTGACTTAATAATTGCTGCTTATCGATGCGCCGAATCTGTTGTTTCGTTAGTTTGCGTTGTCGGATTAATGCCATGGGTTGGTGACCTATTATAAAATATTGCTCAGTGTAGCGTGAAAATTTGCTAACATACAGCCTAAAGCGCCTGCACTGGGCAGAGAT
This sequence comes from Psychrobacter sp. ANT_H56B, assembly GCF_008369245.1. NCBI lineage: Bacteria > Pseudomonadati > Pseudomonadota > Gammaproteobacteria > Moraxellales > Moraxellaceae > Psychrobacter > Psychrobacter sp. ANT_H56B. The sequence goes on along the minus strand of NZ_VOBF01000001.1, from coordinate 631,546 downwards.
TTTGTAATATTTTAGTATTCATAAATTCTAAGTGAAATTCACAGTTGCCTAATTACAAATATTTTTTGCACTGAGATAGTTAGATAGGCGCATTATTTTATTCACATTGCTATTAAAGCATTGCTTGTAAGTTGTCTCAAACTTTATTGACCATAGGATATTTTATGACCACCGGCGACCATCCCAATAAAATTAAAATCAGAAACCAAGGCAAAAAAGGGCTGGTATGGATTGATTTAGAAATGACCGGACTTGATACTCTAAATGATGAGATTATCGAGATAGCGACTGTTGTCACCGATGAAGATTTGAATGTCCTTGCCGAAGGACCTGTCTTTGCGATTAAAGTATCAGATCAAAAGTTAAACGGCATGGATGACTGGAATACCAAGCAGCATGGGCAATCAGGGTTGGTTGACCGTGTACGCCGTAGTACGGTGACATTGGCTGAGGCGGAAGCTGAAACCATTAAATTTTTGAATAAATGGGTCGATAGTGGTAAGTCGCCAATGTGTGGCAATTCAATCTGCCAAGATCGCCGCTTTATGGCGCGTCAAATGCCTGAGCTTGAGCGGTTTTTTCATTATCGAAACCTTGATGTGTCTTCTATTAAAGAGCTTTGCTTCCGCTGGCGTCCTGATGTCCTCAAGAATTTTGAGAAAGGTGGCAGTCATTTAGCGTTAGATGATATTCGTGACTCAATTCGTGAGCTTAAGCACTATCGTCAGCATTTCTTTAAGCTGATACCTTAAAATCGGCACCTTAGAAAAAAAGGTATCAAGAAAGCCTTCAGATGAATCAAGCGCTATGATTGGGCTAATTTGTTTGAAGGCTTTTTTGTATTAAATAATCAAAATTATAATCTAGAGGTGTTATTGGAGTCATGATTAATAAGGCTGTCTTAGTTTTTAACGCAGCTCATCAGTACGTTTGATACTGTCAGGGCTCGCTTCATAAATGGCATTGAGCTCTGCTTCTGTCAGGTGTTTTTCAACAGCTGGATATAACTCACGCTCTTCAAAACGAATAAGGTCGTATAAAAGCGTGCCCAATGCTTGAACTTGCGCAGCGGTTACCTCTTTATTGATGGATTTCTGTGAATGCTCAGTTTCATCCATTAGTTTATATAGCTGTTTATGCTGAGCATCTAAAGTCTCAAGCACTGAGGCAACCTCAGTATGAGAGGCACGGTAAGGCTCTAAAACATGAGCGATTAAGGTGTCCTCAATATTAAAGTGAGCTTGCATATCTTTAATATAAGCCATGAGATAATGCCAATGCTTGGCAATCTCAGCAGGCTCATCAGTACATTCTTTAGCATGGCGAGATAGGTTAAGTCCAAGGTGATGTTGGCGAGATAAAGGCTGTAATTGATTGGCGCGTTTCATAATAAAAACCCGTAATGATTCAATAGATTATACTTTATTCATTATTTGTCACGGTACAGTATGCTCAATAACTACTCATTCTGTATTTGTCTGAGGCAGCCATATGAGCACAGGTGGGCATATGATCTTAGTATTGGTTAGCCGACTCCAAGTATTGTCCTCATGAATAAGGTCGACGATTGACCAGTATAAAAATTATTTTTAGCAACATTTAGCATAAGACTCTCTTCCATGAAAATTGACCACATCATGAGTATGTCATGTAAACGTGTAAAGATGGTCACCATTTAGTCACCGACTATTCAAATGGCGACTTTAAGAATAGTGATTATTTATTATTGAAGATAGATAACGGAGGAGAGTAAGGAGCCAGTGAGCCATGGGAGGACAGAAGGTTTAAAAGGCGGGGATTACATATATAATAGAGATTTAGGTAAATAATAAACACAAAAAAACCTCAAATATAAATACTTGAGGTTGAAACTTTTGTATTAAAACTAAGTTTTAAATATGGCGCAGCGGACGGGACTCGAACCCGCGACCCCCGGCGTGACAGGCCGGTATTCTAACCAACTGAACTACCGCTGCTTAGGTCGTACTTAGTTTATTTAACCACTTAGCTTACTATTTTAGAGTAACGCTATACTAAATAGTGGTGGGTGATGACGGATTCGAACCGCCGACATTCTGCGTGTAAGGCAGACGCTCTACCAACTGAGCTAATCACCCTTCGAACAATTGCTAAGCAATTTATTCAACATCAGCTGAGCTCTAAGTTTGTCACTAAGCTCTGCTGCTGTGGGTGTGTATTATATAGATTTACACATGGCTGTCAAACACTATTTTACATTTTTTAAAAAATGATTATTAAAAAGGCTTTTGAGAGTATGGCTAGATGATGTGATAGCCCATATGACAACTACCTAGTCAACGAATAGTTACCTATTGCGCGGCGGATAAAAGCTACTATACTTGATTGGTCGTATTTGATTATATTGTGCTATTACCAGTTGGAGGCGAAAACAATAGAAGCTTTATCTACTACTGAGCAGCAAGTGGCAGCATGGTCTTGGACAGACTTTGCTGGGCTAGGTCTGATATTTCATATTATTCTTATGATTGTGATGACGTTGCGTATTGTCTCGGTACAGCGCAATATTGGGGTGGCAATTGCATGGATAGCGGTTTTGTTTACTTTGCCCGTATTTGGCTTGATTGCCTATGTGCTGGTGGGTGAGCCGATGATAGGTCGACGTTATCGCCAGCGAATGGATCAAGCGCGACTACTGATGAATGAGATGGCACAACGGGAGCGCTTGGTGTTTGATGAAGGGCAAGAGGTATTGCCGACTCATTACCGTGGGGTCAGTCATATCGGTACGCGCTGGACAGGGTTTGGGGTATTCTCAAACCATGATATGCAATTGTTGACACACGCCAATATTATTTTTAAACGTTTGATTGATGACATCAATGCCGCTCAGCGCAGTATCTTGATGGAGTTTTATATCATTTATCCTAAGGGGCAGGTGCTTGATGTTATAGAATCGTTAATGGCAGCCGCTCAACGCGGAGTTGAGTGTCATATTCTGATTGATAGTGTGGGGAGTTTTAGTTTTTTTAACAGTAAAGCCCATCGAAAATTAGAAAAAGCAGGCGTTTTTGTCCATCAGTCATTGCCAGTAGGGTTGTTTAAAACGTTATTTAAGCGTTCAGATTTGCGTAATCATCGTAAAATCGTGGTTATTGATGGTTATATCGGTTATATCGGTAGCTTTAATTTGGTTGATCCTAAGTTTTTTAAGCAGAATAAAGACGTCGGTGAATGGATTGATGTGGCGATACGCAGTGTCAGTGATAATGACATTAGCATTGCGACTGCAATGGCAAAAGTGGTGGTGACCGATATCGGGGCGGAAAACAGTGACAATCTAGATGCGCTGCATCAACGAGTCAACAGCTACACACGTAAGCTGTATGTGCGCAATCCGACGATTAATGACATCAATAGTCGCATCAAAGTATTGGATGATGGGCTAGAAAATGTAGAAAACCCCTGTACTGGTGCGATGTCGACAGTGATTCCGCAGATGCCGGTGGTAAAAGGCGTGGTCGCGCAGCTGATTCCTTCAGCGCCACAAGTGACCGCTCACGTTATTTATAATACCTTAGTAACCGTTTTACATCGTGCTAATCACTGTATTTGTATCACAACGCCGTATTTTGTACCGGATGAAGCTTTGTCAGGCGCGCTAGTGACGGCAGCCAAACGCGGGGTCAAAGTTACGCTGATTATCCCTGAAAAGGTTGATTCATTCTTAGTTCAGCACGCCTCGCAAGCGTATTACCAAGAGTTGTTAGAAGCGGGCGTTACCATTGCTCTGTTTAAGGGTGGTCTGCTGCATGCCAAAACAGTAGTTATAGATGACGATTACTGTATATTTGGCACCGTCAATATCGATATGCGCAGCTTTTATCTGAACATGGAAGTCAGTTTGGCGATTTATACGCCTGAAATGGTCGCGCAAGTTGCCGCTTGTCAAGACTCGTATTTACAAAGCTGTCGTTTTTTAACCTTGGATCAGTGGCAACGGCGTCATAAGGCTGAACGCTTGTTTGATAATGTGATACGCTTATTTAGTCCATTATTGTAGCCCTACATATTTTAAGTTAAGGTAAGCATTATATTTTGCACAACTGCCTTTAGTTCATTGCCTCTATGATTAATTTGCTTTTTTAAAGGATACGCGTTTCTTATGTCTGCATCGCCCTTAACGCCCCTTGATTATATTGCAACAGGTTATTGGCAAGATTTTTTGGCAAGGCGTGCTGTCGCAGGCGGTATCGCTTACGAAGTGGATTTGCATCACTGTGGTTTGGATGAATCGCTGGCAAGCTTACAGCGCATAGATACGTTACTGTCTCAGATACGCCGCGATATGGTCAAAACAAGCATTTGGGATGAAGCAACGTTATTAAAAGATGAGCGCTATCGTAACTTTATGGTGTTTTTGGCGTTTTATGCAGGACGAGTATTGGCGCGGCAATGGCAACAATCGCCGCGTTGGTTTGGTCAGTTTGAGCTAGATGCCCGCTATCCTGAATTAGTACTGACGACCGATGATTTTTATCAACATATGGCAATGTTTTATGGCGCTGATACTGATGTTAATACCCAAGATAGCAGTGATAAAGATAATATCCCGCTTTTCTTTGCTTTAGAACCGATAGGGATGCGTTTATTTGGTCATATCGACCGCGCGTTTAAATCGGCGCAAGGTGGTCAAGTCGCTAGTGGCTTATACCAAGCGGTGAGCGCCAGATTACCAAAATCTGTAAATCATCAGCCTCATTTGGTTGATACGACCATAGCAGATAAACCAAACACTCAAACAGCAAATGAAAAGGCATTTATTGAGAAAGTAAGCCCTGAAAATAGTAGCACATCCCTTTACTCGAATAGTAAGTCGTCCATAGACATGGCGGCAACTCAACTTTCAGATGACAAAGTGGGTAATGTATCGTCTACAGCAGCTACTACAATTACATCAATGCCATTAGTAGAAGATATAGAAATAACAAACGCAACGGCAGCACCTATAGTAGAACCAGTAAAAACCACGGCAGTCGCAAAAAAACCACCCACGCCAGAGATTTTTAGCCAACTATTAACAGAGCTACATGAGATAGAAGTAATACAGACCACGGGCGAAACTGAATATGAGAAGGCGTGCAAGGTTTTAGATCAGTTTGAACGTCATATTGCCAAGCAAGAAAAACCCCGTAAGCAAGTCGTCTTTTCAGAGGCGCATCTGCAAGCAAAGCAGCAGGCCTTGCTAGGATTAAAAAACGCTGCAAATGCAGGCAACAGTGCTGCGATGTTGCGCTTGGCGATGTATGAGCTTCTCGGCGAAGGTCTGATAGCAAACGAAGGCGCTGATAAAGTCGCTGGTATAGAGGCTGGGGTTGAATGGGTGCAACAAGCGGCAAGTAAAAATGACAGTCGAGCCCAGCGCTTACTGAGTAAAATGTATTATCAAGGCGTAGGGGTTACGCAAGACCTTAAGGTCGGTAAATATTGGCTCGAGCAAGCGGCAGAAAATGGGCACATCGAAGCGGCAAGCTTGGTCGATCAGTGGCAACAAGCACAAACGTTAATCAACACCCAAAAGCAAGAGCAGCATAGCCTTAAGCGCTATCAGCTACTGTTTGCAGTCATTATCGTAATAGCCTTACTCATTATTATTTTGGTCTAAAAAACGATGACCAACATCCTTGAATTTAAAAACGTATTGTTTGGCAATAAATTCAGGTAGAATTGGTGCGTTTTTTTGTGCGCGACTCCTATTATCTGCTCCATTAATTATCTGGGCTTTTGCATGCCATCTTCTGACACCTCAAAAAACCTTTCCATTCAGGCACAGCCTCTGCAAAGCCAAGCGGTATATAAGCCGCCTGTATATTATCAAGTCGGCATAAGCTTATTAAAGCCGTTATATCGCCTGCAAGTATGGCGCCGCTCGCATGCGCGTGATAATTATCAGCAAGAAGTCGAGCAGCGTTTTGGTAAGCGTTATCCTGCGCCTCCTATAGCCACAGAAACATATCTGCCAGCTGCGAATTTAAACAGCAGCATCAATGTTAATAAGCAAAATAAAACCATCTGGTGCCACGCGGTCTCGTTAGGTGAGACCAATACCGTTGCGCCATTATTGGATGCACTATTGTCTCGTGGTTATCGGATATGGCTGACCAATACTACCCAGACTGGTTTTGCGCGCGGTGCCAGTCGATTTGCAGAAAACATTGCGCAAGGTCGATTGAGTCACAGTTATGTACCGGTTGACAGTCCGGCGGTGATTGAGCGCTTTTTGACTCATGTACAACCTGTTGCTGCTTTATTTGTAGAAACAGAGCTATGGGCAAACATCTTAACCAAATTATCTGAGCATCATATGCCAAGTATCTTGGTGAATGGGCGACTGTCAGCATCCTCTTTTAAAAGCTATCAAAAAATTGGCGCAGTCAGCACCAGCATGATGAAAAATTTGAGTTTAATCATTGCGCAGGATAATGACTCCGCCAAACGCTTTCGACAATTGGGTGCGCATAGCGCCCAAATCCGTGTGGCAGGCTCACTAAAATGGGTCATCAATACGCCTAAATTGTCTAATGTGTCTGAGCCAGATGATGATAAGGCGATTGATGTCGATATTTTAAATAGCGAGCAGGCAGAGTTAGCAGAAAAAACAAGTGTGACGGCGAGTGATTTGGGCGTAGTCAATCGCCCAATCTGGGTGGCAGCAAGCACTCATGGTGGTGAAGAAGGCATTGTGCTGTCATGGCAGCATCAATTACTGTCAAACCCTGCATTGGCAAAAGCACTACTTATTATCGTTCCGCGCCATCCAGAGCGTTTTGATGAAGTGGCAGCGCTGATTCAAAATTCAGGCTTGACCATGGCACGGCGCAGTGCAGCAGAAGCTATTGATATAAACACTCAAGTCTATCTGGCGGATAGCATGGGTGAGTTAATGAATTGGTATGCTCTTGCCGATGTGGCAGTGGTTGGCGGCTCATTGGTCGAGGTGGGCGGACATAATCCAGTTGAGCCGGCAAGTGTGGCGACACCAGTTTTAATGGGCATTTATACGCAATCTTGCCAAAGCGTCGTGGATAAATTAGCAAGCGTAGGGGCGTTATATCAGCCAAACAACCCTTTTTATCAGGCGATTGATCATACTAATAATCATGATGAACAAGCGAACGAAAACCAAAAATTTGCCGATGATGAGACGCTGATTTATCAGCAGCTAAAATATTGGATGAGTCATTTAGCATTGGCTAAGCAGGCAGGGGAGGCGGGCGCGCAGATGACCGATCAGCAGCAAGCAGTATTGAGTCGTCAATTATCAATGATAGAAAAAGTCATCGAGCAGCATGCTCTTCAAAGTGTTAGCCAAGATTTAAATTAAGAGCCACTATGAACTGTATTTTATTACCGGCTGCAAACTTTTCTAATGAATCTGCATATATCAATGCAGTGGCGCAAATTGAGCATGTCAACCAAGTTCTGGGAGCGAAAGTAGGCGACACCCTAAAAATTGGGCAGTTAGAAGGCAATCTTGGCACTGCTGTCATTGCTGATATGACGCCTGAGCGTATTGATTTATGTGAGGTAAGTTTGTTCACAGCACCGCCGCCTAAGCTTGATCTCACGGTAGTGTTGGCATTGCCACGCCCCAAAGTATTGCGCCGTCTGATTATGGACATGACCGCGCTTGGTGTCCGCGATATCATCTTGATTAACAGCTATCGTACGCAAAAAAGCTACTGGCAAAGCCCGATGCTGAGTCGCCTTGATGAGTTTGTATTAGAAGGTCTGCAACAAGGCGTTGATACCGTCGCGCCGCGTATCAGTTTGCAAAAACGTTTTAAGCCCTTTGTTGAAGATGAGTTGGCAAATTTAATCACCAATCGCGCTATTGTCGCTCACCCTTATGCTGAATTATCGTTTTCACAATATGTGCAACAACAATTAGAAAGCTCTGAATCACCTCAGAAATCGATACTACCAAGCATGGTTTTTATCGGTGCAGAAGGAGGCTGGATTGATTATGAAGTTGAGCTACTTGTGATGCAAGGCTGCCAAACGGTACATATCGGTGCACGAATATTGCGCACCGAAGCGGCAGTCAATGCTATTCTGGGGCAATGGCTATTGTAAGATAATAACTGATATAAGTCTTAGTTGGAAATGCGGCAAGATTTATTACAACGGCATCAAAACCCCATTAAAAAACCACTATATACAGCATTAATTACCGATTATTTAACTCAATAATCGAGCTAAATAAATGTATTGATAATTAATATCATTTCCATTAGTATATGCTTTCCAGACATTAGGGTCTTTTTAATCCTATCAATCCATGATTTTTAATGTCTTTTTATTCCACCTATCTGCCGCGCTATTATGGGGAAAACCATGTCATTGAATGTAATCAGTGCAAATTTATCTTCTGCTAAACTTACTTTACCGGTTGCCGTATTTGGCATGATGTTAGCGCTTGCTGGCTGTAGTAAATCATCGACGCCAGAAGAAAGTGTTGATGCGGAAACGCCAGCACCAAGCACTGAGCAAGAAGTAGCAAAAGACAACGCAGCGAGTGCTGATGGACAGACAGTGACTATCTACTCATCACGTAATGAGCAGCTAATCAAGCCATTGTTAGATCGTTATACTGAACAGACGGGTGTGAAGATTGAGCTGGTTACAGACAAAGATGGTCCACTGATGGCGCGTCTGCAAGCTGAAGGTCAGAATACCCCAGCCGATATGCTTTTGACGGTTGACGCCGGTAACTTATGGCAAGCAGCTGAGCAAGGTCTACTGCAACCTGTTGCTTCTAGCGTTTTGGAAGCAAATGTACCGGCTAAATATCGTGATCCAGAAGGTCGCTGGACAGGTTTGTCATTGCGCGCCCGTACGATTTTTTATGACCCAAGTAAAGTAAGCGCTGATCAATTATCCACTTATGCAGATTTGGCGGATCCAAAGTGGAAAGGCAAATTATGTCTACGCACCTCGAAAAAGGTTTATAACCAGTCATTGGTTGCAAGCATGATGGAGCATTTAGGTGCTGAAAAAACAGAAGCGGTCATCCGCGGTTGGGTTGCTAACTTAGCTACTGATGTTTTCAGTGATGATACCAATCTACTAGAAGCTATCGCTGCTGGTCAGTGTGAAGTGGGTATTGCCAATAGCTACTACTATGGTCGCCTGCTTGATGAAAAGCCTGATTTCCCAGTAAAAATATTTTGGGCAAACCAAGGTACGACAGGCACGCACGTTAATATCTCAGGTGCTGGCGTAGTAACGGGTTCAGACAATGCAGATGGCGCATTGAAACTGATGGAATGGTTGTCCTCTGATGACGCACAAGGTCTTTATGCTAGCGCTGATAAAGAATTCCCAGTCAAAGTTGGGATTGATGAGTCAGAGATGCTTAGATCTTGGGGTCAGTTCAAACCAGACGATATCAATGTACAGAAATTTGGTGCATTACAAACCCAAGCTATTCAAATGATGGACAAAGCAGGCTATAAATAAAAGTCTGCCAGTCATTTAATGGGGTTATGATGCGTATGACACGGTAACAACTTATGATAACAATGCCAGAATCGTCTGCAAGTCAGAACAATACTGTCAATGAAAGTAATGAGACAGGCAATACGAGTAAATCTATTCGCCAAGACCATGCTACCCGTAAACGTGTCATCTCGAAATCAGTCTTAGGACTGATTTCGTTGTTTATGCTAGTACCGATTTTAATCGTGTTATTGTCATGGACACAGCCCGTCGCTGATATTTGGGGGCATATGCGTGAGTACGTATTGCCGCAAGTCCTCAAAAATACGGCTATTTTACTATTAATGGTTACAGTAATTTCTGGCACGATTGGCACGGCATTGGCATGGCTTACGAGTATGTACCGCTTCCCTGGACAGCGGTTTTTTTCGTGGGCGCTGATGTTGCCGCTTGCTATGCCAGCTTATGTCTTAGCATTTGTCACAGTTGGTATCGTTGATTTTAGTGGACCATTACAAACCGCATTAAGAGATTTTGGGGTTACGACTGCCATTCCGTCAGTACGTAACGTCTGGGGTGCAGGGCTGATCTTGTCATTGGCTTTTTATCCTTATGTTTATTTGTTGGCGCGCCAAGCGTTTTTATCTCAAGGTAGGCGAGCTATTGAAGCTGGGCAGATGCTTGGCTTAAGTCGTGGTCGAGTGTTTTTTCGGTTGGCATTACCGCAAGCATTACCTTGGGTCATCGGTGGTTTGCTACTGGCAAGTATGGAGACGCTAGCAGACTTTGGCGCGGTGTCAGTATTCAATGTTGATACCTTTACTACTGCCATCTATAAAGCTTGGTTTGGGTTTTTTAGCTTGACGACAGCGGCACAGTTGGCAGCACTATTAATTGGTGTGGTCTTCATTGTTGTCTTGTTTGAACAATATTGGCAAGCAAAACGCGGTAATATTATTACCCAAGGTAGTAGCCAACGTTTTGAAGTCAGTAAACCAGCTAAGCTTGCTATGACGCTGCTTTGTACGCTGGTATTCTTGATAGCATTTTTGATCCCGTTTGCACAGCTTATCTATTGGACAGCGGCAAATTTTCAGCAAGATTTTGATGCCCGCTATATTGATTTTGTTACCAACAGCCTCATGATTGCTAGTATTACCACTGCGTTTATTGCGGTCTTAGCGATTACGATTGCGTGGATTAAGCGTCAATATCCGGACAAATCTACCAAGCTTATGACTACTTTAGCTAATTTGGGCTATGTGGTGCCGGGTACGGTATTAGCGGTCGGGATCTTTATTCCGATTGCGTGGCTGGATAATCAGCTGATTGCTTATGGCATAACCTCCAAGCAGTTTTTATCTGGGAGTGTGATCGTGATGCTGCTGGCTCTATCGACCCGTTTTATGACGGTCAGTTTTCAGCCGGTAGACCGTCAGCTTCAGCGCTTGACCGTCAATCAAGAAGCGGCTGCTAAATTGCTTAGCGATAGTCCTTTTCAGCGCTGGCGGCAAGTGATGTTGCCCGTATTGAGCCCAGGGGTATTAACGGGTTTGTTGATGGGTTTTGTCGAAGTGATGAAAGAGATGCCGATTACTTTGATGACGCGGCGTCAAGGTTGGGATACGCTAGCCGTTCGGGTATTTGAGATGACCAGTGAAGGCATGTGGGGTCGCGCTGCATTACCAAGTTTGTTAATTGTATTGGTCGGTCTTATTCCTGTTTGGATATTACTGCGTCAAAGCGATAAGCAGGGTTAAGGTATTTTTTAATTAAAGTATTGTGCTTAAATGATCAACGGATTCTAATTGGTGCTTTTCACGTTATTCACACTTTTAAAGTTTCATGTTTTTAACGTCTAATATTTTGAATGTTGTGACGCTGGATTTTCTTCACTAATAGCTTATTGGTACTGTCTATGTATACTGACTTGATGAACGATTCAATAAATCCAGCAGACTCTGATTCTGTAGAGCCTCAGAGTAAAGCACGACACAGTAATGTAAAAAAGCCACCTATGACTATCATAACCAAAGCGCAAATGGCGCAAGCTGTAGCGGAAAGAGAGTTACAATTACAACAAGGTGTTGCTAACTTAGATAGTACCTTCATTCAGAATCATGAAACCGCTGCCACTCAGCCGTATTTTAGTGTACAGGACTTGGTGGTTGGCTATGACGACACCATAGTGGTCAATGGTTTGTCACTCAACCTACAGCAAGGTGAAATTGGTTGCTTTTTAGGTTATAGCGGCTGTGGTAAGACCACGGCATTAAGAGCGATTGCCGGATTAGAAGAGAGTCGTAGCGGCAAAATCACGCTTAACAATCAGCGACTGACAGAGCAAGCAGCGCGACTCTCATTTGCTGTTGCGCCTGCCAAGCGCGGCATGGGGATGGTATTTCAAGACTATGCGCTGTTTGGTCATTTAAGCGTGGCAAAAAATATCGGCTTTGGTCTCAATAAATGGTCGGCTGCCGACAAAAAAGCCCGTGTTGCTGAGATGCTAGCGCTGGTAGAGTTGTCTGAACACGCTGATAAGCGTCCAAGTGAGCTCTCAGGTGGACAGCAGCAGCGGGTGGCATTGGCTCGTGCATTGGCACCGAAGCCTAAGCTATTGCTGCTCGATGAGCCGTTTTCGAACTTGGATGTGGTATTGCGTGAGTCACTGGCCATGAATGTTCGTGATATCCTCAAACGTACCAATACCACTGCGATTTTGGTCACTCATGATCAAAATGAAGCGTTTGCGCTCGCTGATAAAGTCGGCGTCATGCATAAAGGTAAGCTGGTACAGTGGGCAACCCCAAGTGAGCTATATCATGAACCGGTCAGCCCGTTTGTCGCTGAGTTCGTCGGTGAAGGCGCGATGATAGACGGCATCATCAAAGAAGGTCATGTTGAGACGGCGCTTGGTGATATTTATCGACGGATGGAAGTCTACGATGCGTCCGGTCAGCCGCAGTATTGTGAGTACGATTATCCGAATGGTACGCCGATTAAGGTATTGGTGCGTCCCGATGACATTATCCATGATGATGACAGTACGCAGACCGCCTTAGTGGTTGGTCGGGTATTTCGCGGTGCCAATTATCTCTATCGCTTGCAACTAGATGATGGTCAAACCGTATTGTCCTTAGTTGCCAGTCATCATAATCATGAGGTCGGCACACAAATCGGTATCTTGCCGATACTCGAGCATGTAGTGGTATTTGACGAAAAGGATATCAATGCCACCACGTGGTCGGAGTACGATAGGTCAGAGCGGTTCGAGGACATATGATAGTGTTTATTATGTTGTCTTTACCAAAAGGACGCCTGATAGTTCAGTTCTAAAGTTGTTAAGAGACACGCGTCGCTAGTAGATGTAAGTAGCGTCCAAGCCACTTATAGGGATCCAGTTGAGAGTAGCGTAACTCCATACGTATGACCGCTTCAGGATCATTATGCCCACCACGTTTTAGCGGCGAATAATCGTGGAATACGCGCAGTCCGCTGGCGATCAGAGTCTGATACTCATGCGCCTTTAGCCAAGCTTCAACCTCTTCCTTTGCAACCGGATGATTGGGCGTTAGGCTCTTTTTATTGTCGGCTTTATATTCAGTGTTATCTAATAAGTTAAAATTACCCATTATCAAGTTACGATAATCAAAACTCGCTGGATTATAAAAGCACAGCGATAATGCTCCATTATCGCATAATTGCTGGTCAAAAAAGTCCATTACCGCGGCAGGCTCTGCCAACCATTCAAGTAGCGCGTGACACATGATTAAATCAAATTTCTCCGTCTTATCAGCCAGCTTTTCTTCAAGCTCTTGATACGGGCATACATACCACGTAATATTCAATTTTTCATCGTTTGCACTACTTTGTGCAGCGCGCTCTTGGGCCTTCTCTAACATATTGGCTGAGATATCATTGATGACCAGTGTATGTCCTTGAGTCGCAAGCTCAATCGCAATTTGCGCAAGCCCTGCGCCCACATCCAAAATACGTAACGGTCTTCCAAGCGTGAGGCTCATCTGCGCGCAGTAGTCAAAAATATCACGGCGCAATACTGCTAATCGAATGTCTCCCTTTAAGCCACCATAGACCTTTTTTTCAAAGTGATCGGCAATCGCATCAAAACTGCGGTCAGTACGCACATCTTCTTTTAACGCTTGTACTGTCACATTTTTTGTAGAGTCTACCACATCGCTATTATTAATATATTGAGGATTGGTTGGCATAAAGGGTTGTCTATATCGGAGGATTTATGATGGCGTATCGTACAATAAAGCAGGGCGCTAATCTAGCGTTGACGTCTTTTTAGGATTGTTTTTAAATTGCATCAACACCCAACTCTGATTACGCGCTATTTGAAAAAAGTGGGCATTAAATGTTATTGCTAAATAACGGTCTTTATATATATCAATGGCAAAATTAGCCAGTGATATCAATGCTGTTGGGAAAGGTTTGTGAATCATGGTAATTGATGCAAAAAGTAGCGATTAATGAACTGTTTTGCTTGATTTTAATAGCACCTAGAACCCCCTAAATCAACAAATTTGTGCTAAAATAGTTTCTTTTATTCAACATTAAAACTATCGCTAATTCTCTATAGATTTGAATGGTTGCTAAGCCTTTTTTGATGGTCACTGTATTTATTATATAACGGCGCTTTGGTGCCGTTATTGTTGCCCATTATGGCTTAGATATGCCAATGCTAGAGAGTAGATGTGAGTGAGGGAGTGTATATGAGCGAATCGGTCAGTCCTATTGCCATTGTGGACGAATTAAAGCAGTCCTATTTGGATTATGCGATGAGCGTGATCGTCTCGCGCGCGCTGCCTGATGTGCGTGATGGGTTCAAACCCGTACACCGCCGTGTGATGTATGCGATGCATGTATTGTCTAATGACTATAACAAAGCCTACAAGAAATCTGCACGTGTGGTTGGCGATGTCATTGGTAAGTATCACCCACATGGCGATAGTGCTGTCTATGATGCCATCGTACGTATGGCACAGGATTTTAGCTTGCGTTACCCGATGGTTGATGGTCAAGGTAACTTTGGCTCAATTGATGATGATCCTCCGGCAGCGATGCGTTATACCGAAGTGCGTATGACCAAGTTGACCCACCAAATGCTTGCTGACTTGGATAAAGATACCGTCGATTGGGAAGACAACTACGATGGCTCTGAGCGTATGCCAAGCGTGTTGCCTGCGCGTATTCCTAACTTATTGATTAATGGTGCTACCGGTATTGCGGTTGGTATGGCGACCAATATGGCGCCGCACAATCTGACGGAAGTGATTAACGCTTGCTTAGCTTATGCTGAAAATCCGCAAATATCTGCTGAAGAGCTGATGTCGCATATCTCAGGTCCTGACTTTCCGACAGGCGGTATTATCTATGGTCGCGCCGGTATCTTAGATGCTTATCGTACTGGTAAAGGTCGCTTGCATGTACGTGGTCGATATATTATTGAGCCGATGAGTGAGACGGGTGTCAACCGTGACCGTGAGCGTATTGTTTTCACCGAAGTGCCTTATCAAACCAATAAAGCCAAGCTGATTGAGCGTATTGCAGAACTTGTGCGTGACAAAAAAATCGAAGGTATTACCGAGATTCGTGATGAGTCTGATAAAGACGGTATGCGTATCGCTATTGATTTACGTCGTGGCGAAACAGCGGAAGTGATCGTTAACAACTTGTTCCTGCAAACACCGTTAGAATCGAGCTTTAGTATCAATATGGTGGCGCTTGACAATGGTCAACCGAAGCTATTGACATTACGTCAGCTGATTGCAGCATTTGTACGCCATCGCCAAGAAGTGGTAACGCGCCGTACCATTTTTGAGCTCAATAAAGCCCGTGTCCGTGGTCATTTGCTTGAAGGTTTGACCGTTGCACTTGCTAATATCGATGAGATTATTGCGACGATTAAAGCGTCTGCAAACCGCGGCTTAGCTCGTGAAAACTTACTGGGTAATACTTGGGGTTCAGGTAGTGTTGTAGCGATGCTAACCGCTGCAGGCAGCCAGTCGGTACGTCCTGACTTTATCGAGGGCGAAGATCCAAAAGCGCCGTTTGGTCTGATTAATAATCAAGAAAGCTATCGCTTATCGCTTGAGCAGGTCAATGCGATTTTGGATATGCAGCTGCATCGTTTAACTGGTCTTGAGCAAGATAAATTAACTGAAGAATACCAAGACTTGTTGCGTGAAATCGCTCATCTAGAATCTATACTTGGCGATTTTGATAAATTAATGACCATTATCTCAAATGAGATGATTGAAATCCGTGATAATTTTGGTGACGAGCGTCGCACCGATATTATTGATTCGCGTATGGACTTTAACCGTGAAGATTTGATCCCAGAGCAAACGGTTGTGATGACGGTATCACGTACTGGTTATGCGAAAACGCAGCCCATTGACGATTATGTCGCGCAAAAACGTGGCGGTAAAGGCAAATCAGCGACGGCGATGAAAGAGGACGATGTGATTGATCACTTAGTTGTGACTTCAACGCATGCAACCGTACTGTGCTTTACTGATACAGGTCGTGTCTTTAGTTTACGTGGTTTTGAAGTGCCAATCGCCAGCCGCGGTGCCCGTGGACGTCCATTAGTGAATTTGATTGGCTTAAATGCTGATGAAACGGTCACAACGATATTGCCTATTCCAAAAATAGTAGAAGAGTTATCGGTCAAAGGCGAAACATCAGCAGATGCTCTAGTAGATAGTGATGATGATCTATTAGACGATAGCACGCAAGCAGAGCCGCCTTTTGTATTCTTTGCAACGGCGAATGGTACGGTGAAGCGCGTAGAGCTGAAACAGTTTGCCAATATTCGCTCGAACGGTTTGATTGCGGTTGGCTTAGAAGAAGGCGATAAATTGGTGAGCGCTCGTATCACCAATGGTGGCCAAGAAGTCATGCTATTTGCGTCAAGTGGTAAAGCGATTCGCTTTAATGAAACTGATGCTCGTGCGATGGGTCGTACGGCAAAAGGCGTCCGTGGTATGCGTCTGACTGCTGATGAATTTATCAAATCATTGGTTGTTATCGAAGATGATGTCCGCGAGATTCTGATTGCTTGTGAAAATGGCTTTGGTAAACGCACCTTTATCGAGGAGTTCAACACCCAAAATCGTGGCGGTGGCGGTGTGATTGCTATTAAAACTAGCACGCGTAATGGTGCGCTGGTTCGTGCTACCAAGGTGGATTCTACAGACGATATTATTTTAATCTCAGACAAAGGTACTTTGGTGCGTACCCCAGTTGAGCATGTAGCAAGCTCTGGTCGTAATACCCAAGGCGTCACGCTGATTCGTTTATCAAAAGATGAAAAGCTGGTTGCTATGGCGCGTGTTGAGCACGAAGAGGGTAACAATGAGCTGATTGATGCAATGAGAGAAGATGGAACGTTTGAAGTAAAAGGTCAAGAACAGATGGATGTTGATGCGGCGAATAGTGATGCTACAGAGACAGACTTTGATGATACTAGTCATACAGAAACTGACACTGACGAATAACGCTTTTATTAGTTAGCTTTTTGGTCTATTCTTTTATTACCTTTTATAAAAAAAGCCTCTGACGTTATCGTTGGAGGCTTTGTTTTTTTTTCTGTTTTTTAAGGCTGTTGTTATGCTTACGACCAATCAAACCGTTCAGGGAACTTTGGCTTCAGTATCATCAAGTTTTTTGTTTTCTTTGATGTTTCTATTTGGGCTATTTATGCTGCCATTAACGGGTACGCAGGTGGCTTCGTGGCGTGTATTGATGATGCTCCTGAGCCTAGTGCTATTGGTCAGTCTTACAAAACAGTGGCAGCATGTATTTGATTATCTCAAAACATTAAAGACGGCAAAAGAGTGGATTATTTTTGTACTGCCAACCCCGATTTTAGGTGGGCAGATTTGGCTGTTTATGTGGGGACCGGTCAATGGCTTTGGTCTTGATGTGACCTTGGGCTATTTTTTATTGCCGTTGGTCATGATTGTGATTGGGCGTTTTTTCTATCATGAACATATGAGTGTTTTGCAATGGTTAGCAGCGATATGTGCTGCGCTCGGTATCGGCTATGATATATTGCAATATGGCAGTATATCTTGGGTAACCGCATTTGCATGCTTGGGTTATCCGCCTTATTATTTGCTACGTCGTAAGCTTGCTGTGCCGCCTATTACAGGTCTGTTATCAGATTTGACGTTACTGACGCCAGTGGTGCTGATTATGCTTTATAGCAGCGGCGGCTTTAGTGTGGCGGCGCAAAATACCAAATTTTGGTACATATTACCCCTGCTAGGCGCTTTTAGTGCGCTTGCCATGTCTCTAACTATGGTTGCTAGTAGTAAGCTGCCAGTGTCGCTATTTGGCGCGCTCAGCTACATAGAGCCTATGCTGCTATTTGTATTATCTATTACTGTGTTAAATCAAAGTCTGGATGAAGGAGGTTCGTTATTCATGTATGGCATGATTACACTGGCATTGTTTATTATGATTGCTGATAGTATGAAAGGCTTTCTTATCCGACGCCGTGACAATCATTTGCATGGTTACCGAGAGCCGCAAGTTGGAAGTTTTCCACCGCGTCGCCGTTTTATCGACCATCGTATAGAAGGGGTATTAAAGGCGCACCGTTTTCGTAAAATCAGGAAATACCAACAGCGAATAGATAAAATCACTCGTAAAATCCAAGCGTTAGATTCAAAGTAGTTATTGATGTAATGATAAGTAGTGTGGCCCGATAAAAGTGGTTTGATAAGTCAAGCTACATAGTAAAGCTATAATAAAAACAGTAAGTGAGTTATTATCAAGCATTGTTATTAACTTAAATCGGGTTGTTTGATTTATTAAACTCCTTTATTTAAACAGAATATTGAAAAATTGACTTATAAAATCTGCTATTGAATACTCAAAACTTATTATAAGGATGGTTTATGCTACACCTTCATCACTTGGCAAACTCACGCTCATTTCGTATCTTATGGCTATTAGAAGAGCTGAATGCCGACTACCAACTGACCTGCTACCAGCGTAACAAAGCGTACCGTGCCCCTGACAGCTTAAAGCAAATACACCCGCTCGGTCATGCACCGATGCTAGAGGTCGATGGTCGTGTGCTGATTGAGTCAGGCTTTATCATCGAGTATCTATTAAAGCACTATGATAAAGAAAAGCAGTTTAAGCCTGCTGATGACAATGAAGCGGCGTGGGAGGCCTATACGTTTTGGCTACACTTTGCCGAAGCATCAGTGATGCCGCCGTTGGTCATGCGTTTGGTATTTACTAAAGTGGTTGAGCAGTCGCCGATGCTGATCAAACCTGTGAGTAAAAGCATCAAGAAGCAAGTCGAAAAAAGCATGATAAGCAAAAGCTTGACTGCCATACTCGATATGATGGAGCAGCATTTACAAGACAACCATTGGTTTGCCGGAGCAGAATTTAGCGCTGCTGATATTCAGATGCATCTGGCTGTGATCGGTGCCAATGCAGGCGCAGGTTTAGACAGTAGTAAATATACCAATATCTTAACTTGGCTTAAGCGTTGTGAAGAACGTGACGCCTTTAAGCGTGCAGAAGAAAAGGGCGGTCGTCTACGGTTTTAAGTGCGACGCTTATTATTAATTATTGATTTAATATAACAATAAAGGGCTTTGTTTATTTATAGACAAACCCTTTTTTTAGGATGAAAAATGACAGATTTGAATAAGTCGAATAATACTGACCATACCAACAGTGCTAATGAACAACCACTTAATGAAGTTGATAATAATGTGAATAGTCAGCAAGTTTCCATTAAAGCATGGTCGCAAAAACTGTTGGTAGTGATTCTATGCATTGCCAGCTTCTATGGTGGCTGGAAGTCGTATGAATCCAATATGGTCAATGAATGTACGGCAAATGGTGGACAGATGATTGAAGGTAAAAAAACCATGATATGTCAGTTGTCATAATGGCTCGTAATGATAACCAGCAGAGATAAGCGATGCTAAAACTCACTTTTTTGGGTACCTCAGCAGGCGTGCCAACCAAGCAACGTAATGTAACGGCGCTTGCCATCGAGTGCCTCAACCCTTACAGCTCAGGGACAAATCAACAGCAAAACAAGAAATCACGGCCGTGGTTATTGATTGATTGCGGTGAAGGTACGCAGCATCAGCTCTTACATACCAAGTTATCTTTACATCAGTTACAAGCGATTTGCATTACTCATGTGCATGGCGACCATTGCTATGGTTTGCCGGGGTTGCTAGCGAGTGCGGCAATGTCAGGACGTACTGCGCCGCTGATACTGCTTGCGCCAAAAGCGATTGCCACACTGCTTGATGCTCTTATTTTGACTACCGAATTGCACTTTCCATTTCCTATTAACTTTATGGCGATAGAAGATTTGCTATCTGAGCAAGATAGTAAAAATAAAGCTCCGGTAACTATCAGCTTAGACAATCAACATCAGCTTGAGATTGATATCACGCCGTTATCGCATCGCGTTCCCTCTTATGGCTTTGGTATCACCCAGACAATAAGTCGTCGCCACCTTGATAAGGACAAGCTGATAGCAGATAATATTCCAGCCAGCGCGCTGTGGGGCAGACTACAACAGGGCGAAGATGTTATGACCGAAGACGGTCGCAAGCTTCGTTCAACAGATTATGTCGATAATGAGAGTCAGCGTACAAGGGTAGTGGTGGCTGGAGATAACGATACGCCAGAGTGTCTTAACAATGCTATAGCCGATGCAGATTTACTAATTCATGAAGCTACATATACTCGTGAGGTATTAAATAAGATTCAGGCAAAAAATCCAAATTTTGATCCAATGCATAGTAGCGCGCAGTTATTGGGTCGATTTGCCCAAGACAATGGGCTTAAGAACTTAATCCTCACCCATTTTAGCGCCCGTTATCAGAGCTTTGACAATCCAAATAGCGGCACGCCAAATATGGCGCATATTCGATTGGATACCGAAAGTGTTTACCAAGGTAATCTATGGCTGGCAGCAGATTTTGACCAATATCTGGTGAATGGAACAGCGGAAGAGGTGGGTGATAGTATAGGCAGTCGCGTACAGTATTTAGGCTCTGCACGCGACTATAAAAATACATGATATGAGTTTTTAAGACTGACTGTCTTCAGCTGCTAATTGAGTCTGACCTATCCAATAACGACTGAACTGATACGCCACTCGACCAGAGCGTCCACCGCGTTCTGCTGCCCAGCGTAATGCGGCTGATCTGATATGGGTGGGTAACTCATCAATGCTGCCTGCACCTTTATTCTCAATATCACCGTGCATGTAATTATGACTAGTTTTAGCATCAGTTTTTTGCTGAATAGATAAATAATGATGCACAATGTATAAATACGTGTTTTGATCCATTGGATGAAAGGACAGCCATAAACCAAAACGGTCAGATAAAGACACCGTCTCATCAATGGTCTCATAAGGGTTAACCTCATCGGTTTGACCATTATAAATATTAACATTGTCTTTCATGAGCTGCGGTAGTAGATGGCGGCGGTTACTGGTTGCATAAACCAATAATTTGTCTTGCTCTGAATCCAGCGAGCCGTCTAACACACTTTTTAAGGTGCGGTAGCTTTCATCTTGACCATTAAATGCCAAGTCATCACAGTACACCACATAGCGACATTTGCAGTCAGCTGGTAAGGCTTTAATCGCTGCCCGTATTTTATCAAGCATCCGTAAGTCGTCGCGGGCAATTTCAATAATGCGCAGACCTTCATTATGATAGGCTTGAAGCAATGCCCGAATCAGCGATGATTTACCAGCGCCGCGTGTCCCTGTCATCAAGACGTGATTGGCAGGATAGCCTTTGAGGAATTGACGCGTGTTCTGTACCAGTTTTGATTTTTGCGTGTCGATACCATGTAGGTCGTCTAAATTTAAAAACAAATTAACCGCCAACGGCTCTAAATGTCCAGTCTGCCCACCGACCCAGCGATAAGCCAGCTGCGCAGGATCAATCTCAATGGTTGGCGTGATCTGCTCTTGTAAATACTGACTGAGCAGATCTAATAAATGGTCTGGCAGAGCATAATTCATAACGGGCTTAGTAGATTGGGGCATAATACTCAGTCGCTTATAAAAATTAAAATGACGTTTGGCTTACTAGATATATAAAGGCATCACTTTACCATGAAAAATAGTGCCAGTATTCCTCGTGTATTACAAGCAGATGCAAAACAAGCATTACGAACACAAGCGCAGCAAATCCTGCCAGCATTAACGGCATTCTTTTTCAGCCTAAATTATAGCGAGATCTCGCATCAACGACTTAGTCAGCAACATAATGGTAGTGACCTTGATTATCAGGGCTTGACGCGTGCCCAACATTTACAGTTTGGGAATGTGATGATTAAATGGCAGTTATATGCTAATGCTCATCAAGACCTGTCTGATTTGATCTATGAAGCTGACGTCCTAACATCTATAAACAACTTATCAAATAATCAAAGCAATCTCCAAAATAGCCTTTCTGCTATCGTGCCACCACTATTGTTTTATGAAAATATTACTTCGAAAATATTAGCGCAGCTGCAGCAGCTGACTATCCTGGTCATGCCTTATTATCCAAATGGCAGCTTGGCAAATCAGCTGAGCGCTCAAAGGCATTTATTATTTACACAAGCACAAAAAAATCAATTTATCCTACAATCTGCCAATCTTATTTACCATTTACATAATATCGGCTGGCTACATAATGATATTAAGCCCAGTAATATTTTACTAGAAGGTTTTTTGACAAATAATGCGGATGATAGCCGTATCACCTTTGATTTATTATTGACGGATTTTACTTTAGCGCGCACTCTTTATCAGCCAAGTGTGGCAAATATTGCTGGCACGCCTGCCTATCTTGCGCCTGAGCGCTGGCAAGGGTATGGCTCAACGGTTCAAAGCGATATATACGCTTTTGGGATTATGTTGTATGAGATATTAGTCGGCGAGCGACCATTTGCTGTTGATGCTCAAAGTAGTGATCCAATGATTGATTGGGCGACACAACATTGCCAACAGTCTGTTCCGACCTTGCCATTAGAATATAGTCGCTATCAGGACGTTGTTGATAAGGCATTGGCGAAGCGGATAGAGAAAAGGTATCAGAGTATGGGTGAGATGCTTTTAGATTTAGAAAGTATGGAATGGCAAGGTAACTGAGCCCAACAACTAAGGTTGAAGGGATAAATCTAGTAAATCCCAAACACAAAAAAACCTGCTAAAAGCAGGCTTTAATACTTGGTCTAAGATGTACTATCCGAAAATGGTGGGGCTGGAGAGACTCGAACTCTCACACCTTGCGGCGCCAGAACCTAAATCTGGTGCGTCTACCAATTCCGCCACAGCCCCATTTTCGTTACCTTATCATCTTTGGTGTTGATATTCAAACCCCATCGAGATAAATAACTGATTCGGTAGTGCGTCTCAGTGGTTGGCTATTATATAGAGTTTGAATAGTTTGGCAAGCCCTATTTGCACTTATTTTTAATTATTTAACCATTTTTTTTGCTGAATATCATAAATAATTGATATTACTGATTTTTTAATTCATATTTTTTATCACTTTATTCACACTAATATTACTCTTGATATGATGAGAGGTTCAGCTGCTGTAATTTACGGGTCAGTGTATTACGTCCCCAGCCAAGTAAATTGGCAGCAGCTATCTTTTTGCCGCCGCTATGATGGAGCGCTGCGGTTAGCAAGACCCGTTCAAACTCAGGTGTTGCTGTCTGTAAAATATCGGTTGCGCCAGCTTGTAGTGACTGCTTCGCCCAAATACCTAAAGCTTGTTGCCAGCTTTGGGTACCAAAAGTATCCTGACTTTGTAGATGATTATTTTCAATAGTGTCTTGTGAGGATACATGCTGCTGTTGATTGTCGAGAGTAGAGGATATGTTTTCGAGCAACTCTGGAGGCAAGTCATCGATCATAACGGTGTCGCCAGTCGCCATTACTGTCAACCAGAGACAGACATTCTCAAGTTGGCGGACATTACCGCGCCATTCAAAAGACTGCATCATTTGCATTGCTGCCGGATGTAGTTGTTTTGGTGCCGTATTCATCTGCTCAGCAGCGCGCTGCATAAAATAAGTGGTTAATGCTGGTACGTCCTCGCGGCGAGTCCGTAAGGGCGGTAATGGCAGGCGAATGACATTCAGGCGATAAAATAGATCCTCACGGAATTTGCCTTGCTTGACCAATTCTTCCAAGTTTTGATGGGTAGCGGCAATAATGCGTACATCTACTTTGACGGGCTGCTGACCACCCACGCGAAAAAACTCACCATTTGCCAGCACTCGTAGCAGCCGCGTTTGGGTACTAAAAGGCATGTCGCCGATTTCGTCTAAAAATAACGTGCCGCCATCCGCTTGTTCAAAACGACCTTGGCGTGAAGTTGTGGCGCCAGTGAATGCGCCTTTTTCATGACCGAACAATTCAGACTCAATCAAATCATGGGGAATTGCTGCCATATTCAGCGCGATAAAGGTTTTATTGTTTCGCGGTGAGTGCTGATGTAAGGCGCTAGCGACCAACTCTTTACCTGTACCTGATTCACCAGTGATTAAAACGGTAATCGGTGAGTGCGCAAGTCTACCAATGGCACGAAATACCGTTTGCATGGCTTGTGATTGACCAATGATGCCGCTTGGATTGTTATTAGTTTGGGGTTTGGGTTTTTCATGAGTTTTACTTTCAGCAGCTTTAGGGTCTTTTCTAGCTGCATCTGGCTTAATAGTAAAGTGGTCTTTAATCTTAGGCTTCACAGCAGCAACGGATACGATATCAGTAATTATACTCGTGTCAGGCTCGATTGAATGGTTTGATATGACTAGATTCGGCTGATAATTAATGGCTTTATAAATCGTTGCGACTGCATCATCTAAATCAAACGGCTTAGGCAGATATTCAAATGCACCAGTCTGATAGCTGCTAATGGCAGAAGTAAGGTCTGAATGCGCTGTCATAATGACAATCGGAAGCTTAGGAAAGTGCTTGTGTACCCAGTCACTAAAGGATAGACCATCCATCATCGGCATACGAATATCGGTCAATATCACATCGGGTAACAAGGCGGTTGACTCTGACGATTTTAGAATATCATTGAGGCGTGTCCATGCTGCTTGTGCTTGGGTAAAGCTGATAACTGTCAATCCAGCGTCTTCAAAAGTATCTGCAAGTACCATACGCAGCGCCGCATCATCATCGATGAGCCATAAAGTGGCAGGCTCATTATCAGGACTGTTATTGACCGTGACCATTGGCGTTCGCTCATTGCTTGTAAGAGATTGGGTGTCATTATACTGGGTCATGTATTTAGCCTAATAAGCAGTGAGAAGAATTGAGGTGAAGGCATTAATTTTCAGCAATTGGCTGATAAAAAGGCAAATAAAGAGTAAAACGGGTTTGACTATAATGGCTGTTTTTATTATCGACATTAGTGTTCGTGCTGGTGCCTTGCGATTGAGTAGAGCTGACATCAATCATACCATGATGACGGCTGATAATATCTTGCACAATGGATAAACCAAGCCCAGTTCCTAGCGCGCGACTGGTCACCATTGGGAAGAATATCTGCCCAATGATATCAGGATGAATGCCAGAACCATTATCGGTGATAGCAACTTGTAGTACTTGTTTATGTTGCTGCCCAGCAATCGTATGTTGAAAGGCAACACGCGTTTGAATATGGAGTTTGGGTTGATAGCCATCGTCAAAATCAAGATTATTAAGTGGAATATCTGATGTTGATTGACTGGATACGGCTGGCACGCTTTGCTGCAGTGTTTGTGCAAATTCCGTCATGGATTCGCAAGCGTTATTAATTAAGTTTAAGAAGACTTGAATCAGCTGGTCTTTATCAGCACAGAGTTCAGGTAACGATAAGTCATAGTCACGCTGTAATAAAACTTGCGGATATTGATGGATGATCAATGCCAAAACATGCTCTATTGGCTCATGAACATTGAGCATTTGCCAATGTGGTAATTGATTAGAACCAAGAAACTGCCCAATCAGCTGAGTTAGGCGATCTGTCTCTGAGATAATGATATCGGTATAGCTGCGTAATTTGTTAGCGGTTTTCTGTAGATGGTTATCAGGGTTTAAAGTCGGGCTCGATATAAGGCTAGGGTAGTCAGTATCAGTAGTGTGAGTATTAAAAGAGCGCTCACTAAATTTGATAAATTGACGCTGCAATAATTGTGCGGCACCGCGAATACCAGCCAACGGATTTTTGATTTCATGGGCAACTGAGCGCAGCATATGACGCGCAACATTGTACTGCTGCTGTTGGCGCTGCTCTTCTGAGATACGACTTTGGCGGTCTTTGCCCCATATCTCTATAATAAAGTAATTTTGCTGCTGATAAATAACAGGGGTCACGCTATAGTCAATCGAGAGTGATAAGTTGCCATTTAATGGGCTGTTTATCAGATGGTCATGGTCAATAAAAGGTTGTTGATACTGCTTCGCCTGATAAAAGCGTTCAGTCAAAGAGCAGGTTTTGTCTTTTGGACTGTCAATAAGTGTGCTGCTTTTGGTTTTCAACTCTTCGGGCGCAAGCAGCATCAATACCGACTGATTAAGCAATCGTCCACTACTGATCGCCAGTAGCTGCTCAGCTTGGGCATTTAGCCAAGTAATAGACAATTCATCATTGACCCACAAGATAGCCGTGAACAAATGCTGCGATATAAAGGTTAAGTCAGGCGTTGGTTTTGTGCTTATAAAATCAGCGGTCATGATTAATACCTAGATAAATAGAGGCTCGATATAATATTTAACCATAAATCAACACTATAGAGCGGCAAAACTGGCGATTTTTGTAAAAAAAACGTACAATGCGCACAGCCAATTTATCTCTAGCAAGGTTAGCCATGCCCAATATTTCTACCGAGTCCGTTAATACGACTATAGCCCCTTCACAGCCAGCTTCTATATCAAAAGACACTGCCACTCTCTTTAATCCTGCTAAGCCGACAGCAATGCCTGCGCAAAGCTCGACGGACAGTGTTCAACCTTACCATCATAAAGCCAATCATAATCAAAATCGTAGTGTCGAACAAAGCAGCGAGGTAGTTTCAGCGGCTTCAGCTAAAACGACAACAGCAACGACCAATGCCCCTGTCAATGCCGCGCCAAAGATTGGATTTGTGTCTCTAGGTTGTCCAAAAGCCTTGGTCGATAGTGAACGCATTATCACAGAGCTTAGCCGTGATGGCTATCAAGTAGCCAGTGATTATGAAGGCGCCGACTTAGTAGTGGTCAATACGTGCGGCTTCATCGAATCAGCGGTACAAGAGTCGCTCGATGCAATCGGTGAAGCTATCAGCAAAAACGGTAAGGTGATTGTGACAGGCTGCTTGGGTAAAGAGGCAGATAAAATCCGTGAAATGCATCCTGCTGTACTAGCAGTGACGGGCGCTCATGCTTATGATGACGTCATTAGAGCCGTCGCGTTGCATGTACCAAAGCCTGACCGTGGTTTGGATGCCAGTTATGACCCAAAAATAGATTTGATTAATGAGGCAGGTATCAAATTAACGCCTAGCCATTATGCTTATCTAAAAATATCAGAAGGTTGCAACCATCGTTGTACTTTTTGCATTATTCCAAGCTTACGCGGAGATTTGGTGTCGCGTCCGATTGACAGTGTGATGAATGAAGCGCTGGCGCTGAAAAAGGCTGGCGTGAAAGAGTTATTGATTATCTCGCAAGATACTTCTGCTTATGGTCTGGACTTAAAGTATAAGACAAGCTTTTGGAATGGTATGCCGCTCAAGTCTAAATTTTATGACTTATGCCAAGCGTTAAACGATTTGGGTATTTGGGTGCGTCTACACTATGTGTATCCGTATCCGCATGTGGATAAAGTCGTAGAATTAATGGGCGAGAAGAAATTATTGCCTTATCTTGATATTCCATTCCAACATGCCAGCCATCGCATTTTAAAAGCAATGAAGCGTCCAGCGCACAGCGAAAACACCTTGGCGCGTATCCATGCATGGCGTGAGATTTGTCCTGATATCGTTATTCGCTCAACCTTCGTTGTTGGCTTCCCTGGCGAGACAGAAGAAGATTTCCAATGCTTGCTTGATTGGTTAGTAGAAGCCCGTCTAGATCGCGTTGGTGCCTTTACCTATTCAGAAGTTGAAGGTGCGGTTGCCAATGACTTGCCAAATCATGTGCCAGAGGACATCAAGCAAGAACGTTACGAGCGTTTGATGACGTTACAGCAAGATATTTCAGCGCAAAAACTGCAAGAGAAAATTGGCAAAACCTTGATGGTATTGGTCGACGAAATTGATAGAGAAGAAGGTGTTGCGATCTGCCGTAGCTATGCTGACGCACCAGAGATTGACGGTCATGTCTATGTCGATGATATTGACGCTCAGGTCAAAGTTGGGCAGTTCTTAACGGTTACTATCGACGATGCTAGTGAATATGATTTGTTTGCCAGTTACAAAGGCTAAGCAGTCACTGTAATAGGCGCATGAAAATTGCCCAATTGTGGGCAGTTTTTGCTACAATTAGCGCAATTTGACCTTTGTACCTGCTTATCCTTAAGTTGGGCAATGCCGTCAAGTCTCAAAGTAAACTCTATTTGTATATTACCGATAACTTTAATTATAATTCAATACTGACAAGGTGACCTCATGTCTGACAAAAACCCGCGTTATTCTCGTATCTTGCTAAAACTCTCCGGTGAAGCCTTAGCGGGTACGAAAGATATGGGTATTGATACCGAAGTGCTCGATAAGATGAGCTTATCTATCGCCCATTTGCGCGGGCTTGGTGTCCAAGTGGGTATCGTGGTCGGTGGTGGTAACTTATATCGCGGTGCCCAATTACAAAAAGAGGGTTTGGTCGGCCGCGTCACTGGCGATCAAATGGGCATGCTTGCAACCGTTATGAATGGCCTTGCAATGCGTGATGCTCTTGAGCGCCGTAATATCAAAACGCGCCTAATGTCAGCCCTGCCGATTGGTGAAGTCACTGAAAGCTATAGCAGCCGTAATGCGATTCGTTATCTTAAGAATGGCGAAGTATGTATCTTTGTCGCGGGTACGGGCAACCCTTTCTTTACTACTGATACGGCTGCTTGCTTACGTGGTATTGAAATTGAAGCAGGCTTGATTCTAAAAGCGACCAAAGTAGATGGTGTTTATGATAAAGACCCAAGCCTACATAGCGATGCGGTAAAATATGATGGTCTGACCTTTGATGAGGTGTTAGAGCAAAAGCTTGGAGTTATGGATTTGACTGCCATCGCATTATGTCGTGAGCACGATGTGCCATTACAAGTCTTTGATATGAATAAGCCTAATGCTTTATTAAATGTTGTGATGGGCGAGAATGAGGGCACACGCGTCTATCATTAATAACGTACCCAAAAATATGATAAAAGATAGGCAGAAGTAAGACAGCTGCTTATCTGTGACAACATCTGAATAGTTTTTATAATAAACAATAAATGATTTGTCGGTAGCGATAAATAAGGATACCTCATGATTCAAGAAATTAAGCAAGACGGCGAAGCGCGCATGCAAAAAACCTTGGAAGCGCTTGAAAGTACTTTTAGTAAAGTTCGTACGGGTCGCGCGCATCCAGGTATGTTGACAGGTGTGATGGTCAGCTACTACGGTTCGCCTACGCCGTTAAATCAAGTAGCGAGTGTTAACGTTGAGGATTCGCGTACGCTACTGGTACAGCCATTTGACCGTACCATGGTGCAAGCGATTGACAAAGCTATCCGCGAAGCAGATTTGGGTCTTAATCCAATGACTGCTGATGTGATTCGTGTTCCTATGCCAGCATTGACAGAAGAAACTCGAAAAGATATGCAAAAATTGGCACGTGGCGAAGCAGAAAACAGCCGCGTTTCTATTCGCAATATCCGCCGTGATATGATGAATGACATCAAAGAGTTAGCAAAAGAAAAAGAGATCTCAGAAGACGACGAGCGCCGCGCCAGTGACGACATTCAAAAAATCACTGACAAATATATTGAAACAATCGATAGTCGCTTAAGCAAAAAAGAAACCGATTTGATGGCAGTATAAGTACATTTTTCTGCTGTCAAAAATGATGCGCTATCAATATTTTATATAACAAGTCGCTAAAAACAAACAGCCAATATCAAAGTGCTATTGGCTGTTTGTTGCCGTGTAGACAATTAAGCTTACTCTATAGCTTGTTTATATTGTCCTTTTTTATAAGCACTTTATATGAATCTTTTTATATAAATTATGAGTTAGGGTTTTTATAAAGTATGGCGCGCGTTATGATTATTTTACCTAAACAACAAGCAAGTTAGCCTATGTCTATGTCAGAGAATTTAGCTCCAGCCCTTCTTCCACGCCATATCGCTGTTATTATGGACGGCAATAACCGCTATGGTAAAGTCCATAATTTAGGTAAAGGTCAGGGGCATATCGCTGGCAAAGATGCGCTAGACCCTATTGTTGAGTATTGCGTCAGTACGGGTATTGAGGTTTTGACCGTCTTTGCCTTTTCCAGTGAGAATTGGCAGCGCCCACCGACTGAAGTGGCTCTGCTGATGCATTTGCTGAGCTTAACCATCAATGAGCAGATGCCTCGCATGGTTAAGTACCGTATTCGTTTGCGTTTTATCGGCGACCGCAGTCAGCTTAGTGATGATTTGCAATTATTGATGGCAGATGCTGAAGCAAAAACGGCTGATTTTGATGCTATGACATTGGTCATCGCCATCAGTTACGGTGGACAGTGGGATATCGCTCATGCAGCAAAGCAGCTATTACAGCAAGTGCAGGCAGGTCAGTTATCAATCGATGATATTGATAAGGAAAAACTTGGAGAGTATGTGCAATTGGCAGATGTACCAGAAGTAGACATGCTGATACGTACCGGCGGCGAGTACCGTCTTTCCAACTTCTTATTGTGGCAATCAGCCTATGCAGAGCTGTTCTTTACCCCAACATTGTGGCCAGATTTTAGCGTCGATGAGCTAGCAGCAATGCTAGAGGATTTTGCTCAACGTCAACGCCGCTTTGGCAAGACCAGCGAGCAAATAGTGACGGCTCAGCAAATATCTTAGAAGTTATGTTAAGAGCATTAGACGACTTTTGTCAATTTGGAGCACTTTCAATAGCGTGCGTCACTATCAATACGCTATTATAGTCAGCAGCTGGCTATGATACGTCATTATCTATAGTAAATATTTATCGCGCAATTTGACCAAATGTTCTTCACTATTATAAGGCTCAATAAATATGTGGCAACGAATTAAGACGGCAATTGTTCTCGTTATTATCGTTGGTATTGCAATGTTTGCGAGCCAAACCCCTATATTATTTGCACCACTTTTAGGGATTGGGGTGATTATTGCCGCCCATGAATGGACTAAATTGATGCCAAAGTGGCGTCAGCCCGTGGTCTTCGTAGTATTGGTGTTGCTGCTGACGTTAGTGTCACTCATGTTTAAAGTCACTTGGCTTTTTTGGTGGGCAGCTTCTCTCGTCATATGGTTAATGGCGCTGTCTTGGGTAAGAGTTTTCCCAACGTCTACCAAATGGTACGGTAAGCAGTTGGCGCTAATGGGAGCAGTGATATTAACGGCTTCAATTACGGCTATGTTTTACTTATGGCAATTGTCGCCATGGTGGCTACTGTATGTGTTTTTATTGGTCTGGTGTGCAGACAGTGGTGCTTACTTTGTCGGACGCAAGCTTGGGCGCCGAAAAATGGCACCGAACGTTTCACCCAATAAGAGTATGGAAGGACTGGCGGGTGGCTTAGTTACAGGACTACTGGTCGTAGTAATTATAAGTGTCTTTAAATTACAATTGACGGGTGCAGCGCTCCTCGCCTTTGTGGCATTATCGGCTCTGACGATTTTAGCTTCCGTACTGGGCGATTTGTTTGAGTCTATGCTCAAACGCCGTGCTGATGTTAAAGATTCAGGAACGATTCTACCGGGCCATGGTGGAATACTTGACCGTATTGATTCACTGCTATCTGCTACGCCGATATTTGCGCTTGGTTTTTGGGCAATACAGCAGTTTGGTTTGATAGTCGTTTGACTTGCCTAATACTATCAAAATCGCTTATGTAGTTATCTGACAGAACATAAGCTTAGCTGCTCATTTAATTTTCATCTTATTACTACCGTATCATTTATAGGCACCCATGGTTATGACCCAACGTATCGCCGTATTAGGCGCGACAGGCTCGATTGGCGACAGTACGTTAGCCATCTTGGCGGCACAACCACAGCATTACGATGTTTATGCTTTATCTGGATATCACCGTTTAGATAAGCTGCTTGCGCTTTGTCAGCAGTTTGCTCCTAAGCGGGTAGGCGTACCGACAGCTGCGGTTGATGACTTCGCCAAGCGTCTGAGTATAGCAGGACTTGATATTGAAGTAGTCGGCGGCGAAACAGGCCTCGTGGATATCGCTACCGATTCACAAACTGATACTGTCGTTGCTGCTATTGTTGGCGCCGCAGGCTTGCCTTCTACTCTAGCTGCTGCCCGCGTAGGCAAGCGTATTTTACTGGCAAATAAAGAAGCGCTGGTGATGGCAGGGCAAGTGATGATCAATGCGGTCAAAACGCATCATGCAACCTTGCTGCCGCTTGATTCTGAACATAATGCTATCTTTCAGTGTTTACCATTTGCCATTCAGCAGGATAATACCCAAATTCACCGACCAAATCATGGCGTGCGTAAGCTATGGCTAACGGCTTCTGGTGGACCGTTCTTACAGCAGTCATTTGCGCAGATGCAGCAAGCTAGTGTCGCTGAAGCGGTCAAACACCCAAACTGGTCGATGGGGCAAAAGATATCGGTCGATTCTGCCACGATGATGAACAAGGGGCTTGAGCTGATTGAAGCTTGTCATTTATTTGATTTGCCTGAAAATAAGATAAATGTGGTGATTCATCCACAAAGTATCATTCACTCAATGGTAGAATATAGCGATGGCAGCTTTTTGGCGCAGCTTGGCAGCCCAGATATGAAAACGCCCATCGCTCATGCGCTAAGCTACCCTGACCGTATTGACAGTGGCTCGCAGCCATTAGACTTATTTGCCTTAAGTGGTTTAGAGTTTATCGAGCCTGATTTGCAAAAATTTGCCTGCTTACGTCTGGCACGAGAGGCGATGCAAGCGGGTACTCATGCTACTATCATATTAAATGCGGCGAATGAGATTGCAGTATCGGCATTTTTGAATAATCAAATTCGTCTGACGGATATTGCTGATATTAATGAGCAAGCATTGAATGAGATACGAGTGTCGGCATTAACTGAGACGGCTGATATTGATGAGATTTTGGCAATTGATAACCTAGCGCGTCAGCATACTGAGAAGCTGGTGGCAAGATTGGTCTAGATATATCAAGCGCTATCGCCTTTATAATGATGTTAAGAGTACCTACTGAGAAAAGATCATGACGTTTCTATT
Organism: Psychrobacter sp. ANT_H56B; assembly: GCF_008369245.1. Taxonomy (NCBI): domain Bacteria; kingdom Pseudomonadati; phylum Pseudomonadota; class Gammaproteobacteria; order Moraxellales; family Moraxellaceae; genus Psychrobacter; species Psychrobacter sp. ANT_H56B. The sequence continues at coordinate 598,593 of NZ_VOBF01000001.1, read as the reverse complement.
AACACTCCTTGCGGCAATATTTGTCTTAGGTCCGCTTATTGCTTTGCATGAGTGGGGTCATTATATTGTAGCGCGTCTTTGCGGCGTTAGAGTACTTACGTATTCTATTGGTTTTGGTCCCAAACTTTTTGGCTGGACCAGCAAAAAAAGTGGCATTGATTATCGTATCTCGGCATTACCCCTTGGTGGCTATGTCAAAATGCTTGATGAGCGTGAAGGTGAGGTGGCAAAAGATGAGCAGCATTTAGCATTTAATCGTCAGCATCCGCTTAAGAAAATAGCTATTGTGGCTGCTGGTCCTATCATGAACTTCATTATTGCTATTGCATTGTTCTGGGTGTTATTTATGACCCCCTCAGAGCAGCTTGCCACCAAGATTGGTCAAGTATTACCGGATACGCCTGCCGCGATAGCACAGTTGCCTGCCGGTGATAAAATCGTTGCGATTGACGGTCATGACGTACAGATGTGGGAAGGGATTAATTATCGCCTTGCTGGGCGCATGGGCGAGACAGCCAATATAAGCGTGACGTTGCAATCAGAAGCCAATAATAATGCAACCAAAACTTATCAAGCACCTGTAAAAGAATTTATGCAAGGTGCCGCACAAGGTAAAGATGCCTTATCAAGCTTTGGTATGATACCGTGGCAACCAAATATTGCACCGATAGTTGGTGATGTAACGCCTGATGGCGCGGCAAGTCGTCAAGGTCTCAAGGCTGGCGACCGCATCACTGCTATTAACGATGAAGCCATTAATGACTGGATTAGCGCCACTCGTATTATCCGTGACAATCCTGAGACTTTGCTTACATTTAGCGTATTGCGTGATGATAAGCCAATTGAATTGCAGATTATGCCGCAAGGTAAAAAAGACAATTTAGGTAACGATTATGGACAAATTGGTGCTATGGTGGCACAGTCTGAGATTGTCATTCCTGATGCGTACAAAACTACGGTGGTCTATGGTCCTGGCGAATCGTTAGTCAAATCGTTTGAGAAAACTGAGCAATTAGCTGTTATGACTGTCAGCTCAATGGGCAAGATGCTATCAGGTATGATAGGTCTTGATAACTTATCAGGTCCGATTACTATTGCCAAAGTCGCTAAGCAAAGTTTTGATATCAGTTGGCAAATGGTATTATCTACCGCAGCCTTAATCAGTTTGAGCCTTGCGGTTTTGAATTTGTTGCCCATTCCAGTATTAGATGGCGGTCATATTGTCTATTATCTGATTGAGCTGATACGTGGTAAGCCACTCTCTGAAGGCGTGCAAATGGTAGGCTTAAATATTGGTTTACTCTTGCTGGCAGGTTTCATGGTGTTAGCAATTGGTAATGATATCAGTCGGCTGTTTTGATGATATAGCATACTTCTTGCACGGTAAGATGCGATAGGCTAATGGTTTTATGCTTATCCTGTATCTATTGTTAGGCTGATAAGCAATTTCTTTTATCGCCGTGCTGCTGTACTAATTTTATATTTTAGTTTATTTTATGACGCGTTTTATATAAAGTGTTCTGAGTCTGTTCCCTAAGTGGTTACGATATGACACAAAAGAGACCAGATAAGATGTGCTTTTCAACTTAACTTAAGCAAGTTTTTTATTGACGGATAGTGTTTATGCGTACGCCTTTATTTATGAGCGCGGCTGGGTTGCCGTTAGTTGTAGCAATGATGAGTATGCCGGTTCAGGCTGCAGAATTTGTGGTCACTGATATTGGCTTTAATGGTCTACAACGCCTAACACCTGATAGTTTATATCCAGTACTGCCTATTGCAATAGGTGATACGGTCAATGATGCAAATCTGGCTGCCAGTATCAAAGCACTATATGCCACCGAAAACTTTGCTGACATTCAAAGCCGTATTGAAGGCGGCAAGCTGCGCTTTGATGTCGTTGAACGTCCAACGATTGCAGAAGTTAATTTTGATGGCAACAAACTTATTCCCAAAGAAGGGCTTGAGCAAGGCTTAAATAATGCAGGTCTTGCTGTGGGTAATGTGCTTAAGCAAGCAACCCTACAAGGCGTTGCAAACGAGCTACAACAGCAATATATCAGCCAAGGTTATTACAATAGTAATATTGAAGTCGATCAGACGCTGCTTGATGGCAACCGCGTCAAACTTGATGTGCGCTTTATCGAAGGCAAGCCGGCCAAAGTAGTTGATATCAATATCATTGGTAATAAGCACTTTAGTGATAAAGAAATTAAAGAAGTCTTTGCAGTAAAAGAGTCCTCGTGGACACGTCTATTATCTAAATCTGATCGTTATGCGAAAGAGAAGCTCGCGGCAAGTTTAGAAAATTTAAAAGCCCTGTACCTAAATGATGGTTATGTACGCTTTTCGGTAGACAATGCGGTGCTCAATATCAGTGAAGATAAGAGCAGCGTATTTATCGAAGTCAGTCTTAGCGAAGGCGAACAGTATCAGTTTGGCGAAATTAATTTCTTAGGTAAGCCAACTTTTGAAACCAGTGAATTAAAAGAGCTTGTCACTTTTGATGCTAAAGAAAAGTACTCACAAGCCAAGCTTGATGCCACCACTGCCGCTCTTAAGAGTCGTTATGGTAATGAGGGTTATTATTTAGCGCAAATCAGACCAGTACCCCGTATCAATGATGAGACCAAAGTAGTCGATATCGATTATTATATTGATCCTGCACGTCCTATTTATGTGCGCCGTATCAATTTTACTGGTAACTTAAAAACCCAAGATGAAGTACTGCGCCGTGAAATGCGTCAGTTGGAAGGGTCATTGGCTTCTAGTGATAAGATTCAGCTGTCACGTACGCGTTTGATGCGCACAGGTTTTTTTAAAAATGTTAACGTTGATGTGAAGCCAGTTCCTAATCAACCAGACCAAGTCGATGTAAACTATGCAGTTGAAGAGCAGCCATCTGGTAGCTCAACCATTGCTGCTGGTTATTCACAAAGTGGCGGTGTTACCTTCCAGTTAGATCTTACCCAAAACAACTTTATGGGTACTGGTGACCGCGTTAAAGCTTCTTTGTCACGCTCAGAGACACGTGATTCTTATAGCTTGGGTTATACCGATCCGTACTTCACGGAAAATGGTGTATCACAAGGTATCAGCGCTTATTACCGTGAAACCAAGTACGATGATCGAAACGTTAGTAACTATGTTACCGATGCTTATGGTGCAACGTTGAACTATAGCTATCCGGTTGATGAAACCAAACGTGTGAGTGCGGGCTTAAATATTGATAACACCACAGTACGTGGCGGTAGCCGTCTAGGTGTATCAAGCGTTCAGCAGATTATAGATGACGGTGGTACGTTCGAGAAATTCAATAATGATCAAGATGAATTCTCTGGTCGTACGGGCTTTAAAAACGAATATCAAAGCTACAACTTACTATTCGGTTGGGATTACAGCACTTTAGATCGTCCCGTATTTCCGAATAAAGGCATGAGTCATACAGTCGATGCGACTATTGGCTTAGGTGATGCCAGTTATCAGAAACTGGTTTATCGTGGTAATATTTATCAACCTATCTATAAAGATTGGGTTGCTCGCGGTTATACCAAGCTTGGTTATGGTAACAATTTACCGTTTTATGAAAACTTCTATGCTGGTGGTTATGGTTCAGTACGTGGTTATGAAGCATCAACGCTTGGACCTAAATCACAAAGCTACAATGATGCGATAAATGATGATGTGCGTTTTAAAGACGAAGAAGTTGGTGGTAATGCGCTAGTCAGCTTTGGTACTGAATTAATTTTACCAATGCCATTTAAAGGTGATTGGGCGGATCAAGTACGTCCAGTACTATTTGCTGAAGGTGGTCAGGTATTTGATACCACTGACAAAGAAAATCGCACCTTTATTGATCCAGCTACGGGCGACGATACTGGTGTACCCCTATTAACACAGGACAATAAATTGCGCTTTAGTGCCGGTTTAGGCGTCACTTGGTATACGCCAATTGGTCCGATTTCTTTGAGCTATGCAGTACCTATCGGTGACAAAGAAGGCGATGAGACTGAAAAAGTCCAGTTCCAAATTGGTAACACTTTCTAAGTGCTTGCTAATTGCCTGTTACTAGGTAAAGGGTTTGATTCTTGTTATTCAGCCCTTTAGGTAATTGAATCGTTCGTTAGATTTAGCCGGTCGTCAAGATGATATCTCAACTTGACGACCCTCTTATTCCTGCCAATACTAATACTGATTATGATAACGATTGAGCAACTCATCTCCCAGATTGAGCAGCGTCAGCCTGTTCTTAACAAGGCTGAGCTTAGCGCTGAGCAGCGCCGTCTATCCTTAGAGGGTATTGGTAATTTAACGATGGCCAATCGGCAGCAGTTGAGCTTTTTGGCTAATCCTCATTATCTTTCTAGTCTAGCTAATACTGGTGCTGGGGCAGTACTTATCACTGAAGAGCATCATAAAGAAGTGCCAAGTGATACGGTAGCTTTAATTGTTGCGGTCCCTTATTTGGCTTATGCTAGCGTGAGTCAAATTTTTGCTCGCCAACATTCATTTAGCGGTATTCATCCGACAGCCGTCATCGCCGACAGTGCCGTTATTGGCAATAAAGTGACTATCGGCGCTTTTTGTGTCATCGGTGAGCAAGTGCAGATTGGTGATCGCAGCGTGCTTGAGGCTCATGTAGTCATCGAGGATAATACTACCATTGGTACAGATGGTGTTATCAAATCACAAGTGGTGATAGGACATGACTGTATTATTGGTAGTCATGTTAGGTTGCACGCTGGGGTGACGATAGGCTCGGAAGGCTTTGGCTTTGCCCCCACTGCCAATCCTAGTGTCACAGGTTGGGAGCGTATTGCACAGTTAGGGCGTGTGCTGATAGGTGATCATGTACGCATTGGCAGTCAAACCTGTATAGATCGCGGTGCCATCGATGATACGGTGATTGGAAATCATGTTATTATTGATAACCTCGTACAAGTGGCACACAACGTCCGTATTGGTGATGGTACGGCTATCGCTGCTCATACAGGTATCGCAGGTAGTACTACAATTGGCAAACGCTGCATTATTGGCGGGGCGGTCGGTATTACCGGACATATTGATATCACAGATGATGTTACCTTATCTGGTATGACTATGGTCACTAAGTCAATCACCACTGCCGGATCGTACTCTTCTGGAACGGCTGCTATGCCAACTGCTAACTGGCGCCGTGCGGCTGTCCGTTTTCGCCAGCTTGGTCGTGATTAGCGTTTAAAGATTCATAGTTACAGAAAATTGATACTTAGATTATTTATAATATTAAAACTCAGCAAAGCTTTACTCTCAAGCAAGACTTTAAATACAGCAAGGAAGCGCTACTATGAGCACTAGCAATATTGATAACCCAACGGCAGAAGACATCAAAAGCTTGGCTGAACAAGGGTTAACGTTGCCATTAACTTACAATACATTAAAGCATTATTTGCCACATCGTTACCCATTTTTATTGGTGGATAAGATAGTTGCTTGTACACCAGGCGAATGTATCACGGGCATAAAAAACGTCACCATTAATGAAGAGTTTTTTAATGGGCATTTCCCTGATGAGCCTATCATGCCAGGCGTATTGATGGTTGAGTGCATGGCTCAGGTATCAGGTGTTCTGGGTTTTATTAGTGCAGGACTGACGGCAGAAGATGGCTATTTATACTTGTTCGCAGGGGTTGATAAAGTGCGCTTTAAGCGCCGTGTTATCCCTGGTGATCAGCTGATTATCCGCTCTAAAATTGTGATGCAAAAGCAGGGTATTTATAAGTTTGATTGTACTGTACATGTTGAAGATGAGCTTGCGGTTAGTGCGCAGATTATGATTGCCCGTCAGGAGCAATAAACCGTATTAGTCACTTTGAATAATGCATGAAACATTTAAACCATGATGTTAATGCTTATTTATTAGCATCATCTTATTTTTTGACAAAGGCAGCTTTAGGTTAGTTAATTTCACTAAGCTGTCTGTATTTGTTTTACTAATTTAATTGCATTCGATGATACAAAGGCCTCTATTATGAGTCAGATCCATCCCACAGCACTCATCTCACCGTCTGCTACGATTGATAAAACCGCAACCATTGGACCTTACTGTATTGTCGGTGATGAGGTTACGATTGGTGCACATACTATATTGCATCGCCACGTGGTGGTCACTAGATTGACTCGTATCGGTGAATACAATCAGTTTTATCAATTTTCGAGCATTGGCGAAGACCCGCAAGATCTCAAATACGCAGGTGAGCGTACTTGGCTTGAGATTGGCGATCATAATACCATTCGAGAAGCCTGTAGCTTGCACCGTGGTACTGAGCAAGATGGTGGGTTGACAAAAATTGGCAGCCATAACCTGCTCATGGTTAACACTCATGTGGCTCATGATTGCTTAATTGGCGACCATAATGTATTGGCTAATAATGTTGGCGTCGCAGGTCACGTTACCATTGGCAATCATATTATTGTCGGTGGCAATTCAGGCATTCATCAGTTTTGTACAATTGATGATTATAGTTTGGTTGGTGGTGCAACGTTGGTCTTAAAAGATGTAGCGGCGTTTACTATGGTTTCAGGTAATCCTGCTAAGGCACATGGTCTTAATATCGAAGGTATGCGCCGTAAAGGCTGGTCTAAAGATAGCATCGATGTGCTGCGTCAAGCTTATCGTGTGGTATTCAGATCTGGTTTAACGACAGGGCAAGCACTTGAAGTATTGAAACAAGATCTGTTGCCAAAAGAGTCAAAAATCGAATTTTTAATTGATTCGCTACAGAAAAGTCGCCGTGGAGTCGTGCGCTAAATTCTGTTTTAATACATCGGTAGCTCATTTTAAATAGTTTTTACCATCAAAACTAAATGTTATAAATAGTAATCATAAATATAAAAAGCCATAACTATTAGTTATGGCTTTTTATATTTATGATTACTTGACTTTTTTAGTTGCTTAGCAGAAACTGAGCCTCTACAACAATGTAAACAATTCTTTCTTAATGTTGCTGGATGCATCACATTGATGCATAGAGTAAATAGTCAAATATTATGGACAGCTATTTATAATAATCAAGGATGATTATAAGCAATATTAATTGAAGTATGAGGAAGGAAAAATGGCTAGTAATAAACAAGATCATGCGCAGTGGAGCTCGAGTTTTGGCTTCGTACTGGCAGCAGTAGGCTCGGCAGTCGGCTTAGGGAATATCTGGAAATTCCCTTATATGGTAGGTGAGAGCGGTGGTTCAGCTTTTGTTATTGCCTATTTATTCTGTATTGCTTTGGTTGGTTTTCCTGTATTGGTCGCTGAGTGGCTCATTGGTCGCCGTGGTCAAAAAAATCCTATTAATACCTTTAAAGATGTTGCTGTTAGTGAAGGTAAGTCAAGTAGCTGGGGTATTGTCGGCGCAACCGGTATCTTAGGTGGTTTTTTAATTCTCTCTTTTTATAGTGTCATCGGTGGCTGGGCGCTGAACTATATCACTAAAGTTGGCACGGGCAGTTTTGCCGGTCAAAACAGTGACTCTGTCGCTGCAACCTTTGATGGAATGCTAGCATCAGCAGGTACGCTAACGATTTGGCATACGGTATTTATGATCATTACCGCACTTATCGTTGGTATCGGTGTGACACGCGGTATTGAAAACGCTGCTAAAATTATGATGCCATTACTGGGTGTGATTTTATTTATCATTGTTGGTTATAACGTGATAAATGGTGGTTTTGGTGAAGCGGTTAATTACTTGTTTGCACCTGATTTGAGCAAGTTGACCGTTGATGTAATGCTAGCGGCATTGGGTCATGCTTTCTTTACCCTATCTATTGGTATGGGCATCATGGTGGCTTATGGTTCATACTTAGGTCGTGAAGTGAACTTACTAAAAACTGCTCGTACGGTGGTTATTTTAGATACAGTTATTGCCTTAGCAGCTGGTTTGGCCATTTTCCCAATCATCTTTAGCAATGGTCTTGATCCTGCATCAGGTCCTGGTTTGATTTTTGTCAGTCTACCGATTGCTTTTGGTAGCATGGCTGGTGGTACGATTATCGGTACCTTGTTCTTCTTATTGATTACCTTTGCTGCTGTGACATCGTCGATATCACTGCTAGAGCCAAGTGTTGAGTTCTTAGAAGAGCGTACATCGATGAACCGTACGATGTCTACCATTGCTGCTAGTACTGTGATTTGGCTATTGGGTATCGCTGCGCTATTGTCGTTTAACTTATGGAGCGACTTTACTATCATGGGTAATGGCATCTTTGATGCACTAGACAAACTTACCAGTAAGTTCTTATTACCGCTAACCGGTCTTGCAGGCATTATCTTCTTTGCTTGGAGAATGGACCAACGTAGCATTCAGCAAGAGCTTAATTTATCAAACGGTACTTGGCAGATTTGGCAAATCGTTACTAAATTTGTAGCGCCAATCGCGGTCATCGTGGTATTTGTGGCTGCATTGGTAGGCTAATCATTTATTCTTGATATGTATCCTGTTGATAGTTAGCTTATCAAAATTTAGTGAACAAAAAAGGCTTAAGATTAATCTTAAGCCTTTTTTGTATTTTATATATGAATAGCTAATGTCAAATTACCATTACTATTAACGCAAATTCAGCTCTGGCACCGTCTGTCCGCGTTTGCTATAAAATTCATTCACGAACTCATCAAATTTATCTTGTTCGATGGCATCTCTGATATTTTGCATCAAACGTTGATAGTAACGCAAGTTATGAATCGTCGCTAACTGCGCGCCAAGCATCTCTTTGCATTTATTCAAATGCGATAAATAAGCACGACTAAAATTCTGGCAAGTATAGCAATCGCATTCAGGGTCTAATGGACCTTCATCGGTGCGGTATTGGCTGTTGCGTATACGTACCACGCCCGCATTATCGGCGTCGCCTGTGACAAAATAATGACCATTACGCGCATTCCGGGTTGGCATGACACAATCGAACATGTCGACACCGCGGCGTACTCCTTCAACGAGATCTTCAGGCTTACCGACACCCATCAGATAGCGCGGCTTATCAGCAGGCATGTCATCTGCGATATAATCTAGGACGTCTATCATCTCTTCTTTTGGCTCGCCAACAGACAAACCGCCAATGGCATAGCCATCAAAGCCAATTTCAAGCAAGCCTTCTAGTGATTGCTTGCGTAAATCAGCGTACATACTGCCTTGAATGATGCCAAATAACGCATTGGTACTGCCAAGCTTTTTATGCTCATCAACGCAGCGTTGTCCCCAACGTAGTGACAACTCTAAAGACTTTTTAGCTTCATCGTGAGTGGCAGGATAGGGCGTACACTCATCAAACTGCATCACGATATCTGAATTCAAGCTATATTGAATCTGCATCGATTTTTCTGGTGATAAAAAGACCTTAGCACCATCGATAGGTGATTTAAAAGTCACACCTTCTTCAGTGATCTTACGCATCGCGCCAAGACTGAATACCTGAAATCCGCCAGAGTCAGTCAAAATAGGCTTATCCCAATGCATGAATTTATGTAAGCCACCGAATTTATCAATAATGTCGGTACCAGGGCGTAACCATAAATGAAAAGTATTGCCCAAGATGATATCTGCGCCAATTGCTTCGATATCGCGTGGTAGCATACCTTTAACGGTACCGTAAGTACCTACTGGCATAAAGGCTGGCGTTTGTACATCGCCATGATTGAGGTGGACTGTACCACGGCGTGCGCGAGTGACACCACTGGCTGTTTTATGTAAGACAAATTGCATAAGGTAACCGCTATATGAGCTATGAAAATGGCGCTAATTATAGCATTGTTAGGCTTTTTTTGGTTATTGATGTTTATTTAGCTTAGATTTCATGGGGTGTTTTTAGTCGACTATAACTAAAAGCTACAGACATCGTGATCAAGTCATTGTTAAAGTAGAAAACAGACCAAAACCCAAATATTAATACCTTATATGCTTTTGGACAATGGAGATAAGTCATGACCAAAAGAAATTACTTAATGAGCAGCTTATTGTTAAGTAGCTTATTATCGATATCAGGAGCAGCTATGGCTACCGAAGAGCCGAAATATACTGTCTTGTCGCAAACTGAAAATTTTGAATTGCGTCGTTATGATGAGCAATTGGTGGCGCAAACTTGGGTTTCCGGTAATCAAAATATGGCCAGTCGTGCAGGGTTTAAGGTGTTAGCAGATTATATATTTGGTAACAATACTGCGCCAAGTGGCGAGAGTAGCAAAATCAGCATGACTGCCCCTGTGACGATGCAATCTGAAAATAAAAATAGCAGTGATAAGTCACAAAAAATAGCCATGACAGCGCCAGTAAGTATGCAACAAAACGATGGAAAGTGGCGTGTGCAATTTACCATGCCAAGCCAATACACACTGCAAACGCTACCAAAACCAAATAATTCAAATATTGAAATTGTGAAAGTACCCGCTAAGACTTACGGTATTATTAAGTTTTCAGGGCTTGCTGGCAGTGAAAAGGTGGCTGCGAAAACGGCAGAATTACAGTTTTGGATGCAGGCGCAAAAATTAAAGATGACAGGTGAACCCGAATTAGCACGTTACAATCCACCATGGACACTGCCATTTATGCGCCGCAATGAAATCATGATTGCTTATCAGCAAAAATAACTCATAAAAAAAGACAGCAATTGCTGTCTTTTTTATATCCAAATTCAGAATATTAGCTTTAGCTATTTTGCTCGCGAATGATGTTCAGCATACGGCGTAATGGCTCAGCCGCGCCCCATAACAGTTGGTCACCCACGGTGAATGCGCCTAAATACTCAGGACCCATATTAAGCTTACGCAGGCGACCTAGTGCAACCGTTAAGGTGCCGGTTACTGCAACAGGCGTTAAGCGGTTCATAGTGGCTTCTTTATTGTCTTCAACCACGTCTAACCACTGATTACCGCTATTCTTCAGTGCTGCTTCGATCTCTTCTAATGGAATGTCTTTTTTGAGCTTAATTGTTAAGCCTTGTGCATGACAGCGCATCGCCCCAACGCGAACACACATACCATCGATAGCAATCTTATTTGCTTCAGAGTTGCCAAGGATCTTATTGGTTTCAACACCACCTTTCCATTCTTCACGAGACTGCTTGTTCTCTAATTGTGAATCGATATAAGGAATCAAGCTACCGGCTAATGGCACGCCAAAATATTGTTTAGGAAAATCGTCTGAGCGTTGAGTCTGAGCGATTTTTTTATCAATCTCAAGAATGGCGCTAGCAGGATTGGCAAGCTCATCTTTAACAGCATCACGTAATACACCCATGCCTTCAATAAGCTCACGCATGTTGTTAGCGCCTGAACCACTAGCGGCTTGATAAGTCATGGCGCTGACCCATTCTACCCAGCCTTTATTAAATAGCTCACCAATTGCCATCAGCATCAGTGACACAGTACAGTTGCCACCGATAAAGTCTTTTTTACCCTCAGCGAGTGCATTATCGATAACAACTCGATTAACCGGATCAAGAATGATGATGCTGTCATCTTCCATGCGTAAGGTACTTGCCGCATCAATCCAATAACCAGCCCAATCACTATCCCGCAGTGGTTGATGTACTTTTGAGGTATAGTCGCCACCTTGGCAGGTAATAATCACATCACAAGCGGTAAGGGCTTCAATATCATGAGCATCTTGTAGTTGGCTGGTCTTAATACCATCAAAACTTGGCGCATCACCGCCTGCATTACTGGTTGAAAAGAATACTGGCGTAATACCGTCAAAATCTTTTTCTTCCATCATACGTTGTAACAATACTGACCCGACCATACCGCGCCAGCCTACCAAACCTACTGTTAAATCACTCATCAAACTCAATCCTTTTTTACAATAAATTGTTGCATCGCCAACCAATAACAATGCCGTGAATAGCTCCAAAAAGCAAGGTTTTTTGATAGGTTTCGCGGGTTTTACTAGCACTATTAACTATGATAGTTATAACTTTGAGTTATGGTCATTCTTCTAGCTCTGCTAATGAATGAGAAATGATATTCATCATGAGTGAAATATCGACTTTGATAACAGAATAAGCACAGACGTAAGCCTGATCTTTGTAATGTTTTATAGTATCTATTAGGTAATTAGTGTTCAATAGTAGGCGCAGGTTGTCTGGAATGCTAAAGTAAGCCTTTATATATAATGCTTACCTTAAGCACTTTTCGTTTTTATGTTTTTTATTTAAATATTTTTATATGCATTTTATTAAGAGAATTTATCGTTTAGCTATTATAGACGCTAAGCCATAATAATAACGAACATAATCAATGGTATAACTGTTGATTTGATAAATGGTCGATACACATGATGGATTTCTCCTTTCTATATTACGGTGCGCAAGGACTGGCAGGGCTCGTTGCATTTATCACTATTTGGGGATGGCTACCACTTGATAATTGGTGGGTACGCGGTGTGGATTTCCCTCGTATTCAAATCATGATACTTGGTATCATTGCTTGGCTTGGCATGGTGGTATTTGGACCTCAGTGGCAGCTAGAACAATGGCTATTGTTTGCGGCTTTGAGTATTACGTTAGCCTTTCAGCTCAGAATGGTATTGCCCTATACTCTGCTATGGAAGAAAGAAGTACAAAATGCCAAAGATAAGCCGGATGTTGAGGAATATCAGTTAAAAATCATGGTTTCAAATGTATTGACCACCAATGATGATACTTATAAATTGGTTGAGTTAGTACAACAGAAACAACCTGATATCTTAATTACTTTAGAAAGTGATGAAAAATGGGAAAAAGCGCTTAACCAAGTTGAGTCTGATTACCCTTATACAGTAAAAGTGCCTTTAGATAATTTATATGGTATGCATCTCTATTCTAAGCTTGAGCTGATAGACCCTGAGATTAAATATTTGATCATTGATGATATACCTTCTATTCACACTCAGATACAGTTGCAAGGTGGGCGCGTCATTTGGCTTTATTGCTTGCATCCTATGCCCCCCAGTCCAACAGAAGCTGATAAATCTACGACCCGTGATGCTGAGCTATTGATGGTTGGTAAGCATATTAAAGACAATAAGCAAACGGCCATATTGGCAGGTGATCTGAATGACGTTGCTTGGTCACAGACCACACGTCGTTTTCAACGTATTTCAGGGCTACTAGATCCCCGTATTGGGCGACATTTTATCAATACTTTTCATGTTAACTATCCGTTTTTACGTTGGGCATTGGATCATCTTTTCCATAGTGCTTGCTTCACAGTGATTGATATTGAACGTTTACCTTCGATTGGCTCTGACCACTTTCCTGTAATGACAACGTTGCAATATGAGCCGGAAGAGGAGAGTAATCAAAAAGGAAATGCTCCTACAGCACAAGCAGCCGACTTTAAAGAGGCGGAAAATAAGATCGAAGCAGGCAAAAAAGAAGGTTGCAAGGTGTCTAAAGAGCATGAAGAATCGGAATAGAAGTGAGATTGAGAAGAATCCTAATAAGCGAAGGATACCTATTAGCTAAACAATTCAGACGTAAGCAAATGCTTACGTTAAATAAGGTCTTTAGCCTCTAGTCGCTGCACATCAATTGTCTTAGAATACATCCATCAACACAAGGATACGCAAGGATGTAGTGTTGAGACAGTATCAATAAAAGGACAGGACAGCCCACTGTCTCATAGATTACTGTTTATGGCTTAGGATGAGTCAACACGGAAGAGATAACAATAATAATATGAAAAACCATAGCCCCGAACCAATCGCCCTAGGTTCGGGGCTTTTCTTTGTGCTTAAGTTATTGATTTATATATTTTTACTCGTCGTTTTTATGCTTGATCGTTTATGTATCTACAATTATTTTCAATTAAATAACAAGTCAAAAGGCATAAAAAAAGGATATACGCACTGGCATATACCCTTTTTTATAAAATACTTTGACTGGTTATTTAGTTCACTTAATCATTAACCAAGCACTTGGATATAAGCGCCAGCACGTAGCTCTTGTAGCCAGTCTTCTTTGGCTTGTGGTGCTAGGCGTTGATATAGAGCTTGACGTGCCATAGTACGACGATACTCATCGCTGACATCTTGTTGACGCTTACCTTCAACTTTGAGTATGTGCCAACCAAATTGCGTTTTAAACGGGGCAGAATAGTCACCGACAGCTGTGTTTTTCATCATTGCTTCAAACGGAGCAATCATTTGATCTTCACCAACCCAATCTAGATCGCCACCACGCCCTGCTGAACCAGGATCGTCTGAATACGTTGACGCTAGACTATCAAAAGCAGCACCATTACGTAGCTGACTATATAGGTCGTTAATTTTTTGCTCAGCAAGAGCATCTGTTTGTAGTTCATCAACTTTAACCAAGATATGACGAGTATTCCACTGAGGAACAAGCATGGTATCACTGGCTTTTTTATTGGCAAGCTTAATGATATCGATACCTTCAGGGGTGACTAAAGGCGCACTCACAGCGCCAACCTCAAGTTTGGTAATCTCGCTCGATAGCTCAGTTGGCAGGGCAGCGGCTTTATGAAAGCCCATATCACCACCTTGTAATGGGATAGGGTAGCTGCCTTGACTGGCTGCAATCGCTTCAGCGACATTGACATTTGGCACAAGAAGGCGTGTACGTAACTTTTGTGCCACTTTTAAAGCGTCATTACGCTGTGCTTCTGATAGGCGACTATAGTCATCCATATATGGAACACGGACATGGACTGTCTGATACTCACTTTGGTTCAAGCGTTTGGCTTCAGGTGATGCCAAAAATGCATCGATATCCTGCTCGCTAATACGCACACGATTGGTGATTTGACGCTGTTGTAAGGCTTGAATCGCGGCATCTTCAATCAACTGCGCGCGCAAAGTCGCGTAGCTGCCCGATTGCGCTGAGTCTAAACGCTGTTGTAAAGCGGCGATGCTATTTAAACCTTCTGCTTTTGCTATTTGTTCTAAGCGCTTATTGATAGACGCTTCATCGGGATTTAAACCAACACGTTTGATCAAGGACAGCTGTAGTTCACGCAAAATAAGGGCGTTTAATACTTCTGACTGTAACTGTGCTGAATTGGCAATAGGTTCACCCGCCGCTTTTGCACGTGCCTGTGTCTGAGCAATGGCAGCAATGAGATCACTTTTTAAAATCGCATTTTCATTCACCAATGCAATGATGCCATCTGTACTATTGGCAGGCGTTAAACGGGCCACGTTGTTTTTTTGAGTCGTCGTCGCTTGCGCTTTTGCAGAGTTCACCGTTGCTGCTTGGGCACTAACGCTCATACCAAGAGCAGTCATTAAGCCCATTGATAGGAATACTGCTTGGCTTGTCTGGCGTAAAGAAAAAAATCTCATGATGCTCCTCATCAATGTCATTGCATCGGATGGTAATCGGTTAAATCCACTCGCCACTACTTTAGCATCAAATAATGTTAATACTAAAGTATTGGCTAGGGTTGTTTATAATAGAATGCAAACCAGTTTATACCATACATACTAGGCTATAAATTAGGCTTGTCTCTTATCATGTTATTAGTCTTTCCATGCATTTTGAACAGGTTCAAAACCTAATACTTTATCAGCAAGTAAGCGTGTCAAACGGCTACTACCACTGCCAAGACCACTTAATCTCACTTCTGCCATAATCGCTTGTGTGGGTTTTTCAGCAATATTCAAGTCATTATAATAACGACGACCATAAACCGCAAAGCCAAAACAGCAATCTTCATAATCGATCCCAATCAATGAATCGAGCATTTGGTTGCGATTATAGTCGTATTGACCTTGAGCCAGTACACGCCAGTTATTATTGATTGGGAAAACTGCTGACACTGTCAATGCAGACAGTGGTAACTGGTTGGTATTTTCATCACGTTGACGTTTGATAAAGCCTACATTAAATAAGCTTCTATCAGATGGCTGATAGCGTAACTCAGTAGTAATATAATTTAAATCGTAGCTATTTGTCAGCGCGCCACTCACATCGACCCAGACATTATTATACGGCTGTGTGCTGGTATCCCAAACTAACCCTGAAGAGGATGAGGTAAAGACAGGTTTTGTATTATCAAGCGTAACGCGTCCATCATCGAGATAAAATTGTTCACCAATGCTACCATCAAAACGTGTCACGCCCGTTGCATCGATGTAACGATAGTTAATACCTGGGGTAAAAGCATGTAAATCTTGTAAGCGATCATGCCCTAAAAACCAGCTGTCTGAGAATAACTGCTCATAGTTAATAGAGGCAATACGAGTATTAAAGTTTGGAATATCGTTTTGGTCTTTATAAGGCGAGTAAGTATATTTCAGGCGCGGGCTAAGTAAACGATAACCACCTAACGTGTCATCAAATGCGCCAAACGGTGAGCCGGCTTGATAAAAATGTAAACCTGCATCAATACTGGCTTGCGGGACAAACACTGACTGGCTGCCATCATCTTTATCCAGTGAATTGTCAACTAAGCTGTCTTCATCATAAGTGGTAAACAGATGTTGTAAGCTTAGCTTTGGCTTGATATAACCCCATGAGTTCTCCATAGGATAAGATGCACTGAGTTTATTATAAAAACGTGTGCCACTTTTTTCATTCTCAGAACCATCATCGATAGATTTTTTAAAATAAGCGGAGTCACTGACGCCAGTGATATCAAAATGCTTTGCCCAAGGTAGACGGTAATCAAGTTTGAGCTGCGGTAGGCGCGAGTAAGGCTTGTCTTTATCTTGCAACATCTGCCCATTGTTATTCAACGCATCAAGTGTTTGGAAGGTTTCTACTTTTAGCTCGCCGTCGACATAGTCATTATAATAATTCAGTTGCGCTCGGCGCGGCAAGTTTAAGGTGTTATCTGATAAACCTAGCGTATCAAAATCATTAAGGTAGTCGGCATCAGATACGTAGCTGTATTTGGCCTCACCGCTTAGGCGTGGGATGCTGGTAGATGACCAATAATGATCATAGAACAAACTGCGGCGGTCTTCGCCATCGTATTCTTTATCATTAGGCAAGTACGAACCATTAAAGATACCCTCGCCATAATTTTCTGTTAAATAACGAAACTCTCCAGATAGCATAGGATTACGAGTGGTATAAATATGCGTGCTTAGCGTGGCATCATAGTTGGGAGCTAGGTTGAAATAATAAGGCACATCAATTTCAAGTCCGTTTTCGCTACTGATACTTGCATTAGGCAATAAGAAGCCACTACCGCGTCGACTGTCTATCGGAAAGTTAAAATAGGGCAGATAAAATACGGGCACATCAGCAATACGGAAGGTGGTATTGTAAGCTTCACCGCGTCCTGTCTCAGTGTCTAAATCTATGCTTTTGGCATCAAATTGCCACTTACGATTGGTCGGAGGGCAGGTGCTATACATGACCTCATCCAATTCATATTGGCTCTCATTCGGTCGGTTTAAGCGCTTGGCATAACCATGTGCTTGTAGCTCAACACTGGCAAAGGCAACATTTGTAGCAGTAGATTGCCCTGTTTCAGTATTATAATTCAAATTGTCAGCAACACCAATGAGACCACCTTGCGTTGCTTTATCAGTAAGGCTGGTTTTACCGTTTTGCTGAATGCGGTCTTGTGCCCCAGTTACAGAGACATTGCCCGTAGCTTGGTCAGTAAACATCACTTTACCTTGCGCCGCTGCCACCCCGTTGCTTAAGTCCAATACGATTTTTTCAGCCTCAATATGCTGAGTCCCTTGGTCAATGATGACATTACCTGATAGCTCGGCATAATCGACATTATCATAGTAGCCATAATCTGACTCTGCAAATAGTGGCGCTTGATTATTGGGCAGACCATTTAAATTGGGTGCTGGTTGCCCACTACTGGCGCTTGCTTCATTAACAGCCCGTTGATAGTTAGGGTTTTTCTTAGGATAGACCCATTGTCCCTCACAGCGCGCCGCACTATCGACAGTGTTTGGCAGCAAGCGCAGATTGCTACCTACGGTTGGGATATTAGTCGTTACAGGCGTCAAACTGTTTTGAATATTATTTTGTTCGTCATTTACGCTAGTGGCTGTAGTATTGTTTGATGTTGCAACATTCGTATCTGGCGTCAGCTCATAAAATTCTGCTAAACGTTTAAGGCTTTCTTGAATACTCTCATCATTGGTATCAATTCGACGATTACCAGCTTTTGCTGCGTTGCTTGTATTTACTGGAGCAACGCGTCTATCTTGGCTCGTCTTGGTACGATCGTTAATCGCAGTGATATTATTGTTATTTACAGCCGCGTCATTACCTAGAGTAGCATCACTACTCAAACTGGCTTTTTTATAGGCTGCTGCCTGCTGACTGTCGCTTTGATAGCTGATGTCTTGATTGATTTCATTATTAAAACCAGCATCAGTTGCTACGTTATCGGCATACTGGTTTGAGCTATCAGTCACCAATGGCTCAGGCATCATCGAGTCAGTCTGATTGATAGCGGCACTAACGGTCAGGCTTGATAAGCCTAGCGCGCCAAATAAAATCAAACGGATGCTTTGGTAAAGCGGAGAATATAACAAGGGCACACCTATGATTTGTAGAGCCTATTGGATTGCAATATATCGTCTATCAAGTCTGTTTTAGACAGCTACAGCGCTTTATAAACGAATAATAAATAATATAATCTTAAAAGTTGGGACGTTTTACATATAATGACGACTAATCATAGTCAAAAAAAACCAAATCAGCTACACTATTTATCAAATTATCAAAGTTTATTAGATAGCCATGCTATTTTTAAGACAACAGCGACTGGGCAATAAGCGCTCACTATTTTAGCAAGTATTTGTCCTACTTATCACTCATTTAGTCATTTACGACTTATATTTAACCTGCGATGCTTTTTATGACCGAAAAAACTATTACCGACGAACGAATATTAGAACTTGCGATGCCTGCCATTAATACGCGCCAAGAGTCATTAGAGTGCTGGTTAAAGCAAGTGTTTGAGAATCAAACCTTTACCCTTGAGAGCTTACCAGGTGATGCCAGTGCTCGCCGTTATCACCGTATTCAGCTAGTAGCTGGTGGTACAGATGATACGACAAAAATAGCGCGCTATATTGTCATGGATTCGGCTGATGAGCAAGACGCGATGCAGCAGTTTATTAATGTGGCAAAGCTCATGTCGCAAGCCATCAATGTGCCGACGCTGATCGCGCAAGATGTGACAAAAGGCTTTTTGGTCTTGCAAGATTTTGGCGCGGTAGAGTTCGCTCATTTATTGGTTGGTGCTACGCCTGCGCAAGTAAGTGACTACTATCAATCAGCGATGCAGACACTGGTTGCGTTGCAGCAGATACCGGTAGAGCTAGCAAAATCTCAACATCAATTGCCTGATTATGATGCCGCAATGCTCAACCGTGAAATGGACTTATTTAGCGACTGGTTTATCCCGCATATTGGCGTGACACTTGATGTTACGCTATGGGAAAACCTAAAATCAGCCTTGATAGAAGAGATTCTATTACAACCGCAAGTTATCGTCCATCGTGATTATCATAGCCGCAATTTGATGCAGGATCAGGCGGATAACACGCGATTAGGGGTGATTGACTTTCAAGATGCGGTGATTGGCGCGCATAGCTATGATTTGGTATCATTGCTGCGTGATGCCTATGTCGAATGGTCGGAAGCGCAAGTAACGCAGTGGATTTATGATTTTTGGCAATTGCAAAAACAAGCAGGGCTATTAACAGCAGACAGTGCTGAGCAACTTGAAAGTCAGGTCAATATCATGGGCGTACAGCGGCACCTAAAAGTGCTTGGTATTTTTATCCGGCTTTATGAGCGCGATGGTAAAAGTCGTTATTTAGCGGATATTCCTAAAGTCATGCGTGATTTTCTTTTTGAATTAGAATGGCTAAGTACAAAAGGCAGTGCGCGTCTGCAACAAGTCGTTTTGCCATTTAATCAATGGATACTGGATACAGTATTGCCTGCTTATCAAACCAAATTTGTGCAGCAATATATTTAACGCTCATATATTTAATGTCAATGTATTCAAAGCTATTGATCATCAGTCGCCTCGTATAAATTTCGCCAAGAATAAGGATTATCTATGTCGGTAATAACGCAAGCCATGATTTTGGCAGCCGGTAAGGGTACGCGCCTGCGTCCATTAACCTTAGAGACACCAAAGCCGTTAGTGGAAGTAGGTGGGCAGCCACTTATTATTTGGCATATTAAAGCGCTACAAGCTGCTGGTATTACTGATATTACGATTAATGCCTCTTGGCTGGCTGATAAGTTGATGGACACGCTTGGCGATGGCACACAGTTTGGCATACAGTTGCATTGGTCACTTGAAGCTGACGCGCCATTAGAGACAGCAGGTGGTATTTTTAAAGCGCTACAAACTGGAAAGTTAAAAAATGAACCATTTATCTTAGTCAACTCTGACGTATGGACGACGTTTGATTTTAGTCAGTTGGTCACGTATGAGCTAAGCGCAGACCAGCGCGCCCATTTATTGTTGATTGATAATCCTGAACATAATGAGGGTGGCGACTTTGCTATTAATAATGGTTTGGCAAGCGAGCAGGCCATTGGTGACGCCGATAAATATACTTTTGCTGGCATCAGTGTGGTGTCGCCACGATTGGTTGATGGCTTGGTATCAGGTCAATCTGCCGCCCTTGGACCCTTACTTAGACAAGCAATGATAAAATTCCAAGTAACGGCTGAGATCATGCCTGATAATTGGATAGATGTTGGTACGCCTGAGCGCCTAGAGCAGGTAAATACCTTTATAGAAAATAAAGGTGTAAGCGAACATTGCGGTGCTTAATCTATAATATCTAGTAGTAATAGGCCATAAAAAACCGCAGCGCTAATCATTGATTAGGGCTGCGGTTTTTTATGAATAGCGCATGGGGTAACTATTTATACGTTATACGCCCATTGCCAATTTAATCAGCTGGGCAATGGTAAAAATCGTCAGAAAACCTGCGATATATAAACCAATAAACCATGCCCACTGAGATTGTTTTTTACTAAGATTTTTCATGATATTCTCCTAAACAGTTTTCTCCTGAAAACTTAGAATATAGAATACTGCTTAATAGCTATTAATACATGTGCTCGTGACCAGTTTTACCTTTAAACGTATAATAGGCAAACGCGGTATAGCTCAAAATAATGGGTAGCATAATGCCAGCACCAATAAGCATAAATGACAATGAAGTATCCGCTGCTGCTGCCTCATAAATGGTCATCTGATACGGCACAATATAAGGGAAAATCGCAAAACATACGCCGATATAACCCATCAAAAACAGCGCGACGGTCAATAAGAACGGGCGATATTCACGCTCTGAGGTCAAGTCTTTACGCATAAAGAAAAATAACGCCAAGACGATAATCGGCATCGGTGCAAGGTACAATAACCCTGGTAAGCTAAACCAACCTTCAAGCGCTTCAATATCTGAGAAGTACATAAAGGCAGTCACGACAATCATTGCGACTACCAATGCTGATAGCATCCAACCAGAAACTTTGCGTGCCCACACTTGTAGCTTGTGCTCAGTCTTAATAATTAACCACGTCGAGCCAAGCAGCGCATAACCGATAATCAAGGCGATACCGCAAACTATGGAGAATGGCGTGAGCCAATCAAAAGGACCACCGGTATACAAACGATTACTTGCTTCAAGTCCTTGTACCAAAGCGCCAAGCATAATCCCTTGGAAGAAGGTAGCAACCACAGAGCCGATAAAGAAAAAGGTATCCCATACATAGCGGTGTGAGGTTGCTTTAAAACGGAACTCAAATGCCACGCCGCGCATAATCAAACCGAACAGCATAAAGGTTACCGGCAGATAAAGCCCTGTCATAATAATGCCATAGGCGACTGGGAAGGCGGCAAATAAACCACCACCGCCCAATACTAACCATGTCTCATTACCATCCCAAAAAGGGGCGATAGAGTTCATCATGCGGCTACGATTTTTGTCGGAACCCGCAAACGGGAATAAAATACCGCAGCCCAAATCAAATCCATCAAGTAACACATAAACGAAGACAGCTAAAGCAATTAAGCCGCCCCAGATGAGGGGTAAATCTAATACGTCACCAAAGTTAAACATTAGCGTAATCCTCCATCTTCGACGTCATCGGCAGGCTGATCCAAATCTTCTACTTTCTCACTGGCATTGCTATCGCCGCTTAACGTGCGACCTTGACCTTCAGTGATAGAGTGCTCATAGAAGTTATCATCAGCAGGGTCTTCATACGGCTGTGGACCCTTTGCAATCAAGCGTAAAATATAAAAGCTGCCTGCGCCAAATACGAAGACATATAGCACGATAAAGCCAATCAGCGTCGTTGCCACTTGTTGTGCCGCAACTGGAGACATGCTTTCTGCCGTTCGAATGACCCCATATACCGTCCACGGCTGACGCCCAGTTTCAGTGACGAACCAACCAGCTAGTAGAGCGATAAAACCCATCGGGGTCATCATCATCCATAAGCGATGGAACCAGATACTATCAGAATTAAATTGCTGCTTTTTAAAGTATTTATACAGACTAAATAATCCCACCAATACCATGAGCATACCGATGGCAACCATGATACGAAACGCCCAAAATACAATGGGAACGAATGGTCGATCTTCTGGCGCCCAGTTTTTAAGCCCTTTCACTTCTTTATCAAATGAGTGGGTTAAAATTAAACCGGACACATAAGGTATTTTAACTTCATAGTGATTCTTTTCCGCTTTTTGATCTGGAATGCCGAATAATACCAGCGGCGCACCACGCTCATTTTCCCAGAGCCCTTCCATTGCTGCGACTTTCACAGGCTGGTGCTCTAGCGTATTAAGCCCATGCATATCGCCAATAAGTACTTGTGCTGGGGCAACAAAAATCGCCATCACCATTGCCATACCGAGCATGACACGACCATGTTTGCGATGTTCGACATGTTTTTTAGATTGCAGATAATACGCACCGATACCGCCAATAACAAAAGCAGTCGTCAAGAAAGCCGCGGTCATCATATGGGCATAGCGATAAGGGAATGAAGGGTTAAAAATGATTTCTAACCAATTGGTGGGATACAGTAGGCCATCTGCGCCAACCATAAAGCCTTGTGGCGTCTGCATAAAGCTGTTGGCAGCCAAAATCCAGAACCCTGATATCAGCGTACCGATAGCGACAATCGCCGTTGAGGCAAGGTGCATACGTTTACTGACACGACCCCAGCCAAAGAGCATAATCCCTAAGAATGATGCTTCTAAGAAAAAGGCGGTTAAGACTTCATAAGCAAGCAAGGGGCCCAGCACGTTACCCGCTTTATCGGAAAACACTGCCCAGTTAGTACCGAATTGGTAAGACATTACCACGCCCGATACCACGCCCATCCCAAACACCACGGCAAATATTTTTACCCAGTGTTTATAGACTTCAGCATAAATAGGTTCACCAGTTTTTAACCAGCGAAACTCTAAAACCGTCAAAAAGCTGGCAAGTCCGATAGAAAAAGCTGGAAAAACAATGTGCCATGAAATAACAAATGCGAACTGGATACGCGCAAGCATCAGCGCATCAAGCTGGTCAATCATAAATGTAGCGAACATAAGCGGTTACCCTTATATTTTAGCTGAATAGCGCTTGCTTCCATGTTACGCTGAAATCATTGTTCGTAGCTGTCCGTCGATACGGATGTCAGTAGGATAATAAGTGTTACGAACAATAGTCAATGTAAACTGGCTATCGTTGTCATTTAGACAACACCTTATCTATGATAATTTAAGCACTACTATTTAGTTAAAGTAAATAATTTATGTCCTTATAAACTATAAGATATGTCTCTTATGGTATTATTAAAATATTTTCTATTTCAGCATTATGCGCCTGAGTCTGCTTACGCGCAAGTTGCTATCCAGCCATATTACACACCTATTGGTCATAAATGATTTACAATGTAATTGAGTGCTTTTCAAATCATAGCTATTGTTTAAGTAAGGTTATCAATAGATACAGAGCGGTAATATAAAACAACATTTTTTAATAATAATTTTTCGCCATCTATTGTAAAAAATCTACTGTGAAAATAACCAGCCTGTGATTCAATTTTAGCTATTGCTGTAATTGTTTATGCAATATACGCCGTAATGTCAAAATAGTTTGCGGATTTTCTTGGATACTATGACCACCGTTGATCACAGTTTCAGACGCTGCACCATCAAGATGCGCGCTGGTATAGGGCACGATTCCATCTGATAGACGATCGGTTAGTGCTTGGCTAATTTCTTCATTGACGATAACAGCAGCAACTAGCGCTTCAGGTGGCAAGGTATCTGTCTTAGCAGGCGTGTCTTTTGCAGTCTCTACCTCAACCACAACAGCTGAAACATCTGAGTTTTCTACATTGCTGGTACTACTGGTATCGGCAGTCTCAATCACGCTATCGTCATCTTCTATGACTGCTTGTGACAAATCAAGTTTGACGCCTTCCGGTTGCATTGCTGCCAGACCTCTTGTGATATCAGAATCATTATTGGCAATGATCGAATGATAAGTAATACGCTTATTGATGCTAATGTCTTTGGTTAATTGAATAAAGGAAGACTTGTTGCTCAATTGACTGGCACCATTTTGCAGGTATAACGCCCCTAGAGGGTTATTCGCCAAGTCGCCTTTGATAGCAATGGTTGCCAAATTGTCCGTAACGGTTTTTACTAAGCCCACCGGCAGATAAATAATGCGGCGTAACGCACGGGTAAACCAGCGATCGGCATAGTCCGTACCTTGGAATGGCGAAGATAAAAAGACTGCCGTATCAACTTGCGGTAGCGCATTTAATTCAAAACGGTTGCGTAGCTCTTTATTGGTAAGTGCTTGCTTGAGCATGGCGTCAACCTGACGCTGGCTGTTGTTGGCTAATAAACTGTTATCGTCTAATGCATCCAGATTATTCGCCAAATTATCATCAGATAACATCATACGAGCAATGATGCCGCCCATACTATGGCTAATAATCACGCTGTTCTTACTGGCAAGGTTTTCCCCTGCAGGGTCTGTTTGCTGATAAGTGGCAGTGATTAATTTTTGGATTTGATAGCGATTTTCTAAAATAGGCAGATTGGTCGGATAGAAAATCTGCCATACCTGATAGTTATTACGTAATTTTTCATCATTAAAAATATCGTTGGTCAAATTGACCCACGTTGCCGGACTTGATGCCAGACCATGCAGCATGATAATCACGCGTTTATTAGGGTCATAGGGCTCAAGCATAAAAAGTTTGGGTAAACTGGCTTCTTTTTGACGGGTAATAAGGTTTAGATAGCCGACACCATCGAGCTGATTTTCTGCTAACCAGAGTCCATAACCGGCAGAGAAGTTGGCGGCCAGTGGATAGTCATCGCCTAAGATAGAGGCGCTCTCGCTGCGGTAAGGGTTATATAAATGGATATCTAGCTGCTCGCTACTTAGGGTGTCGAGTACACTAGTGCCCGTAGGTTTAATCAGCCCCGTCATCAATAGATGCCCAGTAGGATAAATGCGTGAGCTGGCATCTTCTTCTTGAGCAATTTTTGCGGCGTTGCTTGCGCTATTGTTGCCAAGTCTGCCATTAGCCGCTTCTTGACCGATTTGACCTGAGAGCGAAGAGAGTAATAATTGACGAATAGTGGTGGTATAGCGATCGTCCAATGACGCCACCAAACTGATACCTAAACCCGGTCGCTTGCTAATAGAGTTTAGCCCCGACAAGCGCAGCTCATAAGTAGACACTAAGTCTGCTAGCGCAGAATTTTTCTCATTGGCATTTTTAAGATAGTTGTTTTCATTTGGCAAATACACATTTAAATGATAGTTGTCTACTTGCACCTTCATTACTTTGACTTGATCGGTTGGCTGTCCTTTGACGGGTGAACTATTGGCAATGGCTGCATTGACGGCAAGCTCACTACTATCACGCCTGCTGGTATTAGCGGTCGTGGCAAGATGCTCTACTTTTACATTGCGCATCAATTGGTTCATGTCGCCTGTTGATTGATAAAGCTGAGTAATAACATCATTGCTCGCGGCATTATAGATATCTTGAGTTTGGATATCGATATCGCTTGGGATACGATTTTTTGCCCGTCCGCCACTTACTTTTTCATCGGCTCCTTCAAAATCATGCTCTAGACTGTCATAGAATAAGTAGGTATAGCTGGATTTGATGGCATCAAAGAGACGCTCTTGATAGTCGATTAAACATATCTCGGTTTTGCTCTGCTGCGCTTTAGCTTCAGCATCATCCAAAGGTGCATTGGCATAATAGGGATCAAGTGGCGGACGGGCAAGCGCATTGCTACAGCTTTTTGAGGTAGCGAGTTGGCGCGCTTTTGCATAGTGTAACTCTGAAAAGGCAGCCAGTGCTGGGCGATAGTGCCTATTAAGCATGCTATCAGCAAGCTGCGTTAAGCAAAGCTCAAACTGCTGCATACAGGCTTGCTCATTGAGCCCTGCTGACAATAATAATGATGCGGTATCACTACTGAGCTTGTTATCAGTGACAATATTACCTCGCTGCGCCGAAATCGTCTTGGCAGAGGCCTGTCTATTAACAGAGACAGTGCTACAGGCAGGTAATATTGCCATAGCTGATAACAGTGCCAATACAGCTAAAGGCATTTTATTTTTATGAATAGCTGTCGGCGCATTATTGACAGGGTCAGCGAAAATCATAGGTAATTCCAGTGAATAATGGACAGGCATGTATTATCAAATAGCAATTATATTAGGATGAGTGTAGCGGAAGTTTGGTGCTTCGACTATCGTATTTATCGTCTTATATTCAAATTTTGCTAAATTTATTGGCTACGACGCTGGAGAAAACAGCACTACTGAAAAGATAGAATAATAAAGAAGGACAGCGCTTCAAATAAAAGTGAATGTAAGAGCGTGATGACATTTTATTTGACATTTATAATATGCGTTTATATTGGGTACAAAAAAGCGCCTTAGTTTTATATCGTTAATTTCTCAATATAAAAAAAGGCGCTAGATTTTTAATTTTTAACTATGTTTATCTAATATTGATGACGTATTTGTCATACATCATCTTTATAAGGTTTTGATTTACATATTTGGTTTGATATTTGATGCTGGTATATCCCAAATATAAAACTTACCGTCTTCGATTAGCTTGATTTGCTGACGGATAACCGTATTGTCTGGGACTTTCTGCTCTAAACGACGCAAACGCTCTAGCGCTTTTTCACGGCGATCACTCAAAACATCCGATTGTGCCAAGCTTTGCTCTGCTTCGGTATAACCTAAGCTAACCGCTTGATCAAGATACTTTTGACCTTCTTTAAAACCACCACCTTCTGAGAGCATCATGCCATATATAAAGTTGGCTTCGCCGCTATCCGGTTTGATTTTGATGGCACGGTCAATATATTGCCCACCACGTACCGTATATTCTGACCCTAAGTCTAAGTTACGTCCCATACCATTGAGCTTAGCAGCACGCAGTAACACATCGTAAGAAGCCTTAGGCGATTTGGCATAAGGTTCAATCCAGTCAGTTAGTACTTTGATTTTTTCACGAGCGTAATGACGCTGGGTGCGGTTAGGGAAGTTTGGTGGATAATGGCGTGCATATGGTGATGTGTCTTTAATAAAATCATCGAGTAGACTGACATCCAATTTATCTGTACCAAGCCCGGTTTGCTGCGCTATCAAGATAGTAGGTACAAAGCTGATGTCTGAAAGTTGCACTTGCGGCGTTGGAATGTTTGACAGCTGACCACCACGTAAATCGATACCCGTGGCAACCATCGGTCCACGCTCATAAACCCGTGTTGTCCCTGTAAGCTCATTATTCTGATTGGTTTGAATGGCTTGATTTTGGATAGTATTTTGAGGCGCACGAGTGGGAGTGGGCTGTGTATTGTTTATTTGAGTATTAGTAACTTGGGCACTGCTTTGTTGATTAGCGTTGATATTTGCTTGAGCACTCACTTGTGCTGCAGTACTTGTTGCCACTTCTGGTTGAACAGTGATTGCTGCCTGAGTAGCACCGACAGCTGCATTAGGTCTAGCAAGACGAATCACTCGTTTGCTTGAGTCAATCGCGCTCGGTACAGAAGTAGTTGCAGTCGCTGAAGCATCAATTTCGGCAGCATTCACAGGCGCAGATAACATCATGGCACAAGCTGCGGCCAATGCGGTTAAAGTCGCAAACTTAGGCGATCTTTGAGAGTGGGTCGGTTGACTGATGGCGTTCATAAAGATAGTTACCTTATTTAATCGTTGTTTTGTCTATTTGGTCGTTATTGATAAATCCATTGCTTAATAGCTGCTTGATATATGCTAGACATTGACGTTGTACTCATATAGTTACGGCAAAATCGTACAATTTTTTATACCCTAGCAAATTAATCTCAATACGAACAGTAGTAGGAGTGTTAAAAGTCATTACTGAGGCATTTTTTGCTGCCCTGTGTTTGTCAAAGTAAATCAATTAAAAATGATAAGCCGTGGCTTTCATGCGGTTTGCCATCCAGCGCATGGTATGACGCATGAATGGCGACAATGCAGCGCCACCATTGGCAAGTGCCAACTCACGATGATGTAATTCCTCGCTATCCATTTGTGTCAATATCTCTTTTGAGCGCTGATCTTGCGGTGGTAATTGTCCAATATGATCTTGCAGATGTTCGCTAACTTGTGCTTCTGTTTCAGCGACAAACCCCAAACTAAACTCGTTAGAGATGGCGCCTGCTACTGCGCCGAGACCAAAAGACATGCCATACCATAAAGGTGTAAACACACTTGGATGACTACCAAGCTCGCTTAGACGCGTCTCACACCAGACCAGATGGTCGACTTCTTCTTCGGCAGATTGCTGCATGGCTTGTTTGACACTATTATCTTTTGCCGTAAATGCTTGCCCATGATACAGCCCTTGCGCGCATACTTCTCCGGTATGATTGATACGCATCAGCCCTGCAACGTGCCGCGATTCTGTAATACTCAGCTCAGGAATCTCATCACTACTCACAGGCAGAGGGCGAGTACTCGGATTAGAATGCGGTACGACTGCTCGCAATGCCTTGTCTACCCCAAGCAGTAATTGATCGATTTTAGATAAGGAACGCAAAGCCATGATTCACTCCTGATGGCATTATTTATTATAAATGACGGGCTGCTATGAGCCTTTTAGAACGCTGCAACGGCCACTATTTAATCTTATAGCTTACTATAGCAAACAACATCAATGGTCGGCATCATAATAATGAGGCTTTCAGCAATCGATTTATAATGACAGTTGTCATTAATACTGTTGATTCAAATTCTCAAACCCTTTAATCATGTCTGTTTAACTGATCATCATGAGTTTGTATGCTGGCATGCTTAATATGTTTATTTAGCTTGGTATATAAAAATACCCCAAAGGCAATATTGAGCAAGCCCGTGACTAAGAACAACTGCGGTAGTGACATACCCAAGCTATTTAAGACAACGATAGAGAAGATAGCAGAGCCAACCATAAATATGGCATTGAAAATATTATTGGCACCAACAATACGTGCACGATGGCTTTTGGGTGCATACGCCTGCATAGACGCATATAAAGGGACGATATATAAGCCGCCACTAAAGCCCAAAAAGAATAAATCGACAAAGACGCGCCAGCTGCCAGAGATAGCGAATAATCCGCTCACTCCGATTAACGTCTCAGTATTCCCATCAATCGACAATCCTGATAGCGAAAAATACAAGTCGATAGCAAAGATACTCAAACCAGCGATACCAAAGGGTAATAACCGTAAGCTGACCTGATTCTTGGTAAGCCTTTTGCATAATAATGAGCCGATAGAGACACCGACTGAGAATAAAGTCAGCAGGAAAATTACCACTGATTCATCGCCATGAAGAATGACTTTGCTGAATTCAGGTGTTTGGGTCAAAAAAGTCGCGCCATAAAACCAAAACCAGCTGTTGCCCAAGATAACGAAGAACAAAAACCGTAAGGAATATAAATAACGTACCGTTGACACACTGGTGGTAAAGATATTCCAATTAATCTTCAAATCAGGCTGCATCGCTGGCATGGTGGGTATAGATCGGGCGGCGAAATAACCTAATATCGCAACGACTAATACGGTCAGACTAATCCAATATAGCGGCTGTGGCACTTGGGTTAAGACGCCAGCGATAATCATACCAAGTAATATCGCTAATGACGTACCCATTTGAAACAGACCATTGGCACCGACCAACTCATCTTCTTGCATCGCCTGTGGTAAGTAGGCATATTTGATGGGTCCAAAAAAGGTAGATTGTGTGCCCATTAAAAACAACGCGACAAATAAGAGTGCGTACCACTCAAACACAAAGCCCACTGCCGCAATCACCATAATGGACAGCTCAAGCAGCTTGGTTAAGCGGGTCAATTTAGACTTTTCAAACTTGTCAGCGATTTGCCCTGCCAGCGCCGAAAATAGAAAATACGGCAAAATAAATAACATGGCCGCCAAGTTATTTAAAATACTAACCTCAACACCAAGCTGGCTCGCCGCCGTGTAAGTCAAGACTAATATCAGCGCTTGCTTAAAAATATTGTCATTAAATGCTCCCAAAAATTGGGTAAAAAACATGGCGTTAAAACGGCGACGCTTAAATAATTGAAACTGATTGGCCATGAAAATTCCTACAAATGGGTGAAGACAAGTAAAAGTAAAGCAAGACGGAGAAGATAGTCATTAATACTAGGGTAATTATCAACGCTATCAAAAACTTAACTAAATATGGCATAGGTTTTATCAATGTTAAGCCGTATAATAGCAAGGCTTTGGCAAAAATACATACGTCCAATGCTATGATTTCATAATTAACTAAGTTATGATTTGTAAATTTTAGCCGACTAAATCCTAATAAAGTGGCCAATAGCAAAGGTTTACCGATGCTTAAATGGTCTGATGTAAGTAATTTTTTATATACTAATTACATAGTAATGCTTCAATCGTAGGCTAAATAGTCAAACAAAAAGTAAAGCTGCAAGTTAAAAAATTGTTTTAGCTCATTATAATTGTTGTCATCACTGTATTTACCGCCAAGACTTAGCAGTCGTCAGCGTCAGCAACCTTGCACTGCGTGAGGGAATAGGAATGAATATGAAACATCAGCCTTCAACGCCAGTGCATAACGTACCTGTTAAGTTGCCTGACCTCTTAGGTTGCCAAAATAGCTCAATCAAATCTAGTGCTACTATTAGTGCTAACGACACTCCGCGTCTTTATTTTACCCGCACAGCGCTTTTTAGTGCATTGACCACCAGCTTGGTCGGTTTTGGCTGTAGTCTTGCCCCTGCTGCTTTTGCCGCTACTACTGATTCAAATAATAGCGCTATAAGCAGCCAGATAACAGCAAAAACTGTTACAGCAGCGTCACCGAAAACCGCCAAAGCAGCGATTTCTGATGATGACCGTCAGTTGGATATGGCGTTAGATGCGCTGCGCCTAAAAAAAGCGGTCGAGCAAGGTATTATTGAGCAATCGGTATTGGATGACTATAGTGAGCAAACGTTAGGTATTAAGAATCCAAACGCGAAAAATTCAGCTGGCAAGACTAACAGTAATGTTACTCCAGAAAATGCCAATAGCTTTAATAATGATTTCGAGGATGCGCAAAATTTTGATACAAATCAAGATCTAGAGCAGCAAGCAGCAGCGATACAGCAGCAGGGCTATCAGATGATGACGCCTGAAGAAATTGATCGTGAGCTTGCGGCGATGGACAGGCAAAACGCGCAAGATATCGATAGGATTGGCACTAGTAATAATAGTGGTTTTGATGCACCTGTCGCCACTTTAGACGATCGTACGCCGCCGATTGGGCTGGATGTGGAATTAGACGCGACCAATCTGCCGACACCCAGTAATTTAGACACATTAGGCATCAATGAAAGCATTGCTGAGCGAGCTGAGACTGCAGAGATCATGGCGCGTCCTATTACGGTTAGCGATGCTGTCAGCAGTGGTAATGCCAGTGAGGTGATGGATAACGATATTTTAGCCAACGTCAATCAATCAAAGAATACAGAAAACTCGATCAATCCTGATGACTATTTGCCAGATTATCAAAACGATACCGAAGCCGTTAGCGAAAGTATCGAGCAAGCCAAAACGCCGAGTCCAATGGCGCGCAACAAAGGCAATATTGTCAAGCGTCTCTATAATCGATTGTTTAATTCAGGCTCACTGGCGCTACCACACGTAGATACTACGATTTACTTACAACAAGCCGCAGCTAACAATAGCAATGCTGTCAATACCAAGCCGATACTAGTCAAAGCTGATGACAATGTGCAGCCTATTAAGAATATCAAGGCGGCCCTTGATGATACCACTGTGCAGTCTGTCGTTGATTTTACAGCGGCATTACCGCGTTTACGTCAAACCGCATTAGATGCTGCAAAAGCAGTTGGTTACTATGATGTGACTTTGCGTCTAAGCCAGCCTTATACAGACACGATCGATGTCATTATTGAAAAGCTGGGTGAACCCGTACGTGTCGATAGCCGGATTGTCGACATTCGCGGTGCAGGCAGTGAGCAAAAAGAGTTCGCTGAGCTTCAAAAAGATCTGCCACCAAAAGAAGGCGATATCTTTAACCACCGCGTCTATAAAGACAGTAAATCTGCCCTTGAGTCGCTCAGTAATACTTACGGTTACTTTGATCAATATTGGTTAAATAAATCCGTCGATATTATCTTGCCTGATAACACAGCAGATGTTTCACTGGTTTACAATACTGGCGATCGCTATGAGTTTGATGAAGTGGTATTTTTTACCTATGATAGAGAATCAGGGACACTGACCCGTGATCCTGCAAAACTGCCCGTTGAATTATCATTGTTAAGGCAGTTATTTGACTTTAAAGAAGGCGATCCTTTTTATCGTCCCGCTGTCACCAAATTCAGTAACGATTTATCGGCGACCCGTTATTTTAATACCATCAACGTTGAGTCGATTTTGCCGCCAGATGAGCGCACACAAAGTGCTACTTTGGCCTTTGATAACTCACCAAATGTAGATAATTTTATTGAAACAATGGATGACGAATTAAACAATGCTTCTGATGTTAATGCGCGCCAAATAGAAGGTGTTAGTAATGACGGCGAGCTTTATGCCAATAGCGGAGAGAAAGTAAATGCGGCTGACATTGCTGCTATCGAATTTGAAGCCGATGAAGAGACGCTTGAGAAGCTGCAGGCGATTAAGCAAAAAGCAGAACGCTTAAGCCGTCTGCCAAATGATCGGGTATTGGATGAAAAAGACCAAGATTCAAACAGTATTTTAGGTAAAATCAGTGATGCTATCAGCGACATTGCACAAAAGATATTCCCGGATGAGAAAAGTATATTGGCGGATGAGAACTTCGTACCACCAACATTGGCAGGGCGTAAAACACCGCAAGAAGTGTTAGAGAGTAAGAAAGTACCCCTATACGTGTTTGTGGCGGCAAATAAACCGCGTGATGCTCAGGTGGGTATTGGTTATGGTACCGATACGGGTGTCCGCGCAACCGCGAAAATAGATTATAATCTGCTCAATCGTAAAGGCTATCAGGCAGGACTTGAGACAGAAGTTTCGAGAATTACTAAAAATGTCGGTGTCTATGCTAGCAGGCCTTGGAAACACCCTTTGAATGATAAGCTTGAAGCAAGTTTGACTTATGAGGAAGAGGCGATTAATCAAGGTGAAGGCAATTTTGATTTGTCTACCAAAACCCTAAAAGGGTCGCTAGCGCGTAATATCCGCCGTGAAACGGGTTGGAATCGCAGCTACTCTCTGCGCTACCGTTTAGATGAGTTAGAAACGGGTATTGATGATGAAGCGCAGTTAAACGATCTTCCTATTCGCTTTACGTCTTCACAGCCTAGACAGCAAGCATTATTACTTGGTTATGGTATCAGTAAGACAGATGTAGATAGTGTCACCAATCCCACTAGCGGTATCCGCCAATACTATTCGATTGAAGCGGGTGCTGATAAAGCGCTTAGCGATACCAATCTAGCAATTGCTCGCGCTGGCGTCAGCGGTATTTATAGCTTTGGTGCTGATGACAAGCATCAAGTGCTTGGCAGTATCAATACTGGTTATATTTGGGCAGATGACTTTGATGAGGTGCCTTATAAGCTGCGCTTCTTTGCTGGTGGTGACCAAAGTATCCGTGGTTATGACTATGAAAGCTTATCGCCACTAGATAAAGGCTATCTGACCGGTGGACAAATCCTCGCGGTTGGTAGTGCAGAATATAACTATGAGTTTAAACCCGGCTTTCGCGGTGCTGTTTTTACTGACATTGGTAATGCTTATGACAAAGATTTTGAGACAGATACCAAAGTTGGTGTCGGCGTTGGTATCCGCTGGGCGTCACCTGTTGGCGTGGTGCGCGTCGATGTTGCAGCTGGTGTGACAGAAGAGAGTATTCCAGTCAGGTTGCATCTGTTTATTGGCTCTCCTTTATAAAAGTATATAAACAAAACCGTTGTCTTTTTATTATTATTCTAGCGATTGCTGGTAATCATTCTTTAACGTAGTTGAGTGTCATGTCGACCAAAAATACCCTGCCTAATAAGCCATTAGATGAAGATCCAGCACAACGAGATGCCCGCGCCGTAAGACGTTGGTATCCTTTGTCTTTTGTGCTCAAATTGCTGGTACTGATTCTTATCGTGCTAGCGATTATGTTTGCTATCTTCTTATATGCGGCGGGTACTGAGTCAGGCACTAAGTTTATCTTAGAGAAAATCAGTGCAGAAACAGGTATTGAGTTCAAATACGGTAGCGGCAATCTGCGCGAAGGTCTATGGCTCACTGATATCGATATTGTTGCCAATGAAGATCTTGAGATATTGGTAGATAAAGCTTACGTTAAAATAGGCTGGCGCGCCGTCTTTGCCAAAGAAGTACATTTGCGTGATGCGGATATACAAACCATTGAAATTATCAATAAAAAACCACCAACAGGTGAGGCATTCGATTATAGAACCTTAAGCTTACCGGTTAATCTACGTTTTGATTATGCAAAAGTAAAAACCATCATTTATAAGCAAGTAACTCGTGACCCCATTGTTGTGCATGATATTGAAGCTCGCGATTTGACGTGGGTTGGCAGTATGGTGACGGTTGGTCGCGGTAGTTTGCAATATGGCGATATTGTTAAAGTCAGTGCATTAGAGGGTCATGCCAATTTGCAAGGCGACTATCCTTTAGATTTGAGTGCCATTGTAGAGGTCAGTGCTTTAGAAAAAGCCTATATTGATCCCTTGAATATCACCGCAACAGGCACGTTAAAGCGCACCGTTGGCAAGGTTATTAGCCGCTACAATGATAGTGCGGTTAGCGGCGACTTTGTAGTGCAGGGATTGGATCCTGATGCACCGTTTCAAGCAAAACTTGAATGGGATGACATTCTGGTTCCTTATGCGGACCGTCAAAACATTCACTTAAAGAGTGGCATCGCGACTGCATCAGGTGTTATCTCAGAGATACGCCTACGTATCAACACTGAATTGACCGCTAAAGACATTCCTTCAGGACATTACCAAGGACGCGCCATTCTTGCCAATCGTCAGCTACGTGTTGATCGCCTAGATGCAGATGTGGCCGCTGGCAACTTGATATTGCAAGGTATCTTGGATTGGAACAGCAGCTTTGATGCAAAGATAAGAGCGAGCGGCAGTAATTTTGATGTACGACGCGTCATTCCTAAACAATATACGGACTTTAAAGTATATGCCCCGCAAAAGTTAAACGGGCGCTTATCCGTTCATTATCAGCATAAAAATACTGCTGGTAATATGGAAATGGATGTCGCATTACGTCAGCGTGATGGCGAGCAAGTCAATGCCAATATTGTCCGTGGAAAAACCTCAGCCAAATCTAAACAAGTTGCCCCTTTGTATATTGATGCAAAATGGCAGAATCTTGTGCGTAAAAATATCCCTAATATCGGCAACATCAATAGCCCTAGTGGGCAAGCAAAGGTGATTGTTCGCGGCTCAAATCTTTCTGTCGATGGCAAAGCCATTATTAATGAGCTGAATGCAGCGCCTAAAGGTAACTACGATGTAAGGCTTCGTAAGGCTGGCAATATCATTGATATCAACCGCCTAAACTATAAAGGCGTAGTGGGCGATTTGTCAGGGACAGGTCAGATTCAATTAGCCACTAAAAAACGTCCGCTTACTTGGCAGATTGATGCACGTACTAATGGCTTATTGCCCAAGCAATACCGCAGTGATATACCGCTTGAGCGCCTAACTGGGCGTATCAGTGCCCGCGGACGATTGCTGAATATCACTAAAAACCGTGTCAAAGGTCAGCGGCATATTATTAGTTTCAATAATACCGCTTTGCAGGCGCAGTTGGATGCCACGCAAAAAGGTCGTGCTATCGGCATTACTGGCGGCGGCGATGCCAGTGTTGATATTATCGGCGGTAAGCTATCGGTCTTTGATGCACGTTTTGATGGTCAAATTGACACGGCTGATGTACCAAAAGGTCGTTTATCAATCGATGCCGCTGGTACGCCAAATCTGATCAGTGTTCGCAAGTTAAATTATAATGGCGAAGCAGGTGCGGTCAAAGCCAAGGGTGTCATCGACCTAAGAAAGAATATCGGCTGGACGCTAGATGGGCGCTTTGATAAGTTTAATTTGGGTTATTTCTTGCCCAATAATGCCGCCATTATTACTGGTGATTTAAAAACCACTGGCGAGTGGCAAAGTCCGCCAAAGAATAATACTAAGGCAAAAGGCGTACTGAAAAACTTCGTTGTAAACTTTGATGGTGTCTTAGACGCTGAGCAATTGCCAGCAGGTAAACTGACTATTGATGCCAGTGGTAATGCACAGCTCATTCGCATCAAGCGTTTCCGACATGTGGGCGCAGCAGGCAGTATTGATGCTAAAGGCACCGTTGATGTGCGCCAAGGTCTTGCTTGGGATATTGATGCGGTCATGGATCGCTTTAATTTGGGTTATTTCTTCAAAGACATACCGAGTACGATTACCGGCACTATTGATACCAGTGGACGTTGGGGCGATACCCAACAGACGATTAATATCAAGCAAGTGAATTTGAATGGGATGCTAAAGGGTCAACCGCTTAGCGCCAAAGGCAGCTTGACAGCCAAACTACATCTACCAAAAGACTTGGCAAGCTATTTTCAACGTTTGCAGAAGCAAGATGCGCAGGCACAATATAAGCAAGTGAACGCTTTGATCGAAAGCTTAAATGCCAATAATTTAGTACTGCGTTGGGGCAATAATTACATCACTGCCAATGGTAATGCCAAACAGCTACAAGCCAAAATCAATATCACAAGCCTTGACCAGCTCTCAGACAAGCTTGGTGGTAAAGTCTCTGGCGGTGCTACCTTGTCACAGCCAGCAGGACAAGCATTGCCGACGATTTATGTTGATTTGGTTGGTGAGCGTATTACGCTACCAGGCTTTATATTACGTCAAGGTCGCATACGCGGTAAACTGGTTAACTTGGCAAACAGTCCAAGCCAGTTTATTATCACTGCCGAAGGCTTAGAAGCGGCGGGGCAAAATTTTAAAAACTTTAATGCAACCTTTAATGGTACTGAACAAGCTCACATAGTTGATTTTGATCTGCTTAATGAGAAGCTCAGTATCTCAGCAAGGCTTAAGGGTGGTTTTAATCGAGATAAGCTCAGCTGGTCAGGTGTTATTGGCAAGGGTCAAGTTAAGTCCAAATATGCAACCTTAAACCAATTGCAGCCAGCGCAGCTGATTGTTAATTTGCCTAAGAAGCAAGGTAAAAATAGCACAGAGCTAAAAGTACAGCTGGCGGCACATTGTTGGCAGGCGACTGACCAAACAGGAAAGCTCTGCTTACGTGAAAACCTTATTGCTTCAGCTGCTGGTGGTCAAGTTGATTTGGCGATACAAAAACTAGATACCTCGCTATTTTCAGCATTTTTACCAAAAGATATCGATTGGCATGGCAAGATTAACGGTAAAGCGATTGTTGGCTGGCAACGTGGTCGTCCACCAACGATTAATACCACGCTGTATTCTGACAACGGTAAAATTGGCTTGATTCAAGATGGTGATAGCTTGCCTGTCACCTTACCTTACAAGCGCATCTCGCTCATTGCGGTGTCTGTACCAAATGGTCTAAAAATACGCTCAGATATCAATACGGGTGATGGTGCTCGTGGTTATGCAGAAGTGATCGTTGATCCATATAAGACGCCCAAACCTATATCAGGTGCGCTGGTGCTCAATGAGCTTAATTTGGCTATTTTTAAACCTTTCTTCCCTGGTATGCGCGTGCTCGAAGGCAACATCACTATGGCAGGCGGTTTGGGCGGCACACTGGATAAGCCACAGTTTTATGGCGATGTGAAGTTAGCGAATGGTCGCATGGCGATGCTTGATTTGCCGGTCAATTTGACCAAAGTGAATGCCACTGCCAAAATCCGTGGTACTCAAGCAACGATCGATGGTAGGTTCAATAGTGGTACAGGGAAAGGGACGGTTGCTGGTACTGTCAATTGGCAGCAAAAGCTACAGGCTAAGCTGAGTATAGATGGTAAAGGTTTGATATTGACCCAGCCGCCATTATTGGTGGCGAGTGTTGATCCTGATATCGATATTATCGTGCGTCCTTCCGATCGCTACGTCAATATCACTGGGGCAGTCAGTGTGCCATCAGCGACCATTCGTCCGCCAGAGGCCAGTGAAGATATTATTACTCAGACCGAAGACGCTGTCGTACTTGATCGTCGTCTTATCGGCAATATTGATGAGGTTTTAGCTATCTCAAAACCTTGGTCAATCAATGCTGATATCGGTATCGATTTGGGTAATGACATCAACTTCCGTGGTTTTGGTGCCGTGATT
This sequence comes from Psychrobacter sp. ANT_H56B, assembly GCF_008369245.1. Lineage (NCBI taxonomy): Bacteria > Pseudomonadati > Pseudomonadota > Gammaproteobacteria > Moraxellales > Moraxellaceae > Psychrobacter > Psychrobacter sp. ANT_H56B. Next base: position 559,740 of record NZ_VOBF01000001.1, on the reverse strand, counting down.
CCTCTAGCAGGTGCCATTCATGTTACGCAAAGCGGTACAGGCATCATGCGTGCAAAAGGGGTGGTACAGGTCTCACGTCGTACCAATATTAATGCTTTTGGTCAAAACCTAGAGCTTAACTATGGTCAAGTGCGCTTTAACGGCGATGTGATGAAACCGAGTTTAAGTATCGAAGCGGTCAAAAATATCAGTGGTAAAACAGTCGGTGTCCGTGTCAAAGGTAATACTGAAAGCCCTAATATCATCGTTTTCAATAATGCGGGGCTTACGCAGCAGCAAGCAATGAATGCCTTGGTCACGGGTCGTATTAATAATCAAAGCGCCACTCAAATCAGTGAGCAAGGCTTTAAATCTCAAGTCACCAATAACTTAGCGGCCGCTGGACTCAGCTTTGGGCTGAGCGGCACACGTAATTTGACCAATCAAATCGGTCAAGCGTTTGGCTTCCAAAGCTTAACGGTTGATGCTTCAGGCAGCAGTGAAGATACCAACGTCAATGTCACCGGTTATGTGACCCCTGACTTATATATCCGCTATGGTGTGGGCGTTTTTAATGCGCAGAACAGCTTGTCGATACGTTACCAGTTGACCCGCCGTATCTATGTAGAGGCAACGTCAGCAGCAGAAAATGCCGTGGATGTGGTTTATAGTTGGCAGTTCTAAAGGTTGTACTTAGATATCTACCCTCATATTTGCTGTGACTTTAATAGATGGGCAGCTGGGCAGATTAGTTGACCGGAAGTGACGGCTTATAAAGTAATCTATCAACACTATTTGATCAAATAAAAAACGCCTTTATAAAAAGGCGTTTTTTTATGAGCATTAAGAGAATTTATTTGGTTAAAATTAATCGATTATTACGTGTTAAGCGTAGGCGATATTCTTCGCCTTCATGTTCAATACGTACTTCCTTAGTCAAAGCAAACAAGTGCTGTGATTGTAAAGTAGGTAGACGGTTTTCACGGAAGTTCAAATAACGAGAGATAACAAGACTCATGGTAAATTCCTTTTGATAGCAAAGTAGCAAATATTCAAAACAATAAATACTAATAGAATATAATTTATTAACGATAATAATTATCATTTAGATTGAATGATTTTGCAAGCAAATTTATAAAATAAATAACAGCGATTATGTAAACTTATCTAACCGTTTTTTTCATTCGAACAATCTTAGCCATCAATCTCAGTAGCATTAAAGGAAAATAAGATGACAGTCGAACAAAGTAACTCTATAAAAAACACTTCAATAACGACAGTCAATGTAGCGGTTGCCGTTATTCATTATAAGGATCAATATCTACTAGGATTTAGAGCGGCTTCTCAGCATCAAGGCAACCGTTATGAGTTTGTAGGCGGAAAGATAGACGCTCATGAAACAGCAAAACAAGGGCTGATACGAGAAGTTGCTGAAGAGACAGGCATCAATATTGCTAATAATACGGCAGTTAAACTGGGTCGATTGCATCATGACTATGGTGATAAGCAGGTCTGCTTACAGGTCTACCGTATTGAAGTGACTGCACAACAATATGCGCAATATAAAAATCTCAGCTATGGACTAGAAGGACAAAAGCTAACATGGGTAGAGAAGGCCGAGCTGCTAGCAGGACATTATGACTTGCCTGCTGCCAATAAGACGATTCTTGCATGGTTACAATTACCAATGCAGATAACAGTTACTCATCCATTATCGCATTTTGATGCTGCCTCTAATCCTATGGCAGCATGGTTACAGTATCATCATGAGCATATAACGGCTGGTGCTTGGGTTTATATGCGAACAAAAGCAGCAGGGACAGAAAACAGTATCAAGCAGCTATTACAACTACGTCCTGATATTCAAGCGATTACTCCTGACCACTTAGATATGGACAAAGCAGACAATGTAGAAGCAAATAATCAAATAATAGCAAGTCATTTAACACAGATACAGCTTATGCAATGGTCAAGCGGAGTAGCTAAGGAGCCCATGTCTTACTCTGCCTTGTCTACAAGCTTGCCATTAATCGTTAGTTGTCATGATGTAGATAGCATCAATGCTGCAAATCAACTGGCGTATATTCGATTACAGCAGCAGTTGCCACCCGTTATCGGTATTTTCTTGGCACCTGTTGAGTGTACCCAAACCCATCCTGATACACCGGCATTAGGATGGGAGGCGTGGTCAAATTTAGCAAAATTAGCGGATATGCCAGTTATCGGTTTAGGTGGACTATCGCCTATGATGTATAAACAAGCCGTACTACATGGAGGCGTTGCTGTTGCTGGAATTCGCCAGTTTTTAAAATAGTTTTTGGTACTATTGTTACCCGCATTTTTATAACAATTTTGGGCATCAAGCTGCCATTTGAACACCGCTAAAACCAGAGCATGATAGGTCAAATAAAAAAATTCTCAGAGGAAAAATAGCACTAGATAAGTAATTGATTTGAATATTCTTTATCGGTTAATAAAAATGTAACTTCCCATATCTTATAAACAGAATTACTTACAAACAGTTGCGTTTTCCTACATTGCTACACTGTTTTGATTAGGGATTTGCCATTACTATGAATCATTAATTATCGAAGGGCGCTAAATCAAGCTTTTATAGACTTATTAATTGTTAAGACTTTTAATGACTACGATGTTAAAAGTAATAGCCAATTTAACTTCCATTCATTTTTTGTTGTAGGGCCAGTGGGTGAAAATCGTTTTGTGCCGCTCTTATAAATAACAATGGTATGAATAAATGTCTATAAGTAAATAGATCGCTCCTAATAATCACTGTTAATAAAATGGTATCCCTATGAAAACCAATAAGTTACCGAAGTCAGTATGGTCTGATTCTGAGGCAGCTGGTTCTCAATCACCGCATACTGACCAGCTACCTAAGTATCAGATGAATAAAGATCAGGCAACACCAGCAGGTAATATTGACCGTGCCAGTAATGACGCCAGCTATAATAATGTAGGTTTTAGTGAAGAATATTTAGAAACTCTGGCACAAGATATGTCACAACAAACCAGCTTTTTTGATTATAAATGTGTCAAAAAAACTCATGTAAGTGTACTTAACTCTAATTTAATTGATAACAGCACCTTTAACGCCAGTACAGCTGAAGTTGATTGTATTAAGACAAGTATCTTCAAAGAATTTGAGCAATCCATAGTCGAGCCACCTCACATCATATCTCCTAAAAACGCAGCAAGCGTTGCAGAGATACCAGAGCGTATATTTATGAATGGTCTTATTAAGCATACTGGAATAGCCTTAGCTATTATCATACCGTTAGCAGCATTTTCTGCTTATGCAGCGACACCGTCTATGACTCAAGCGGTTGCTAGCAAGCACATGACCAATGTAACGGCAGAGGTGCTCACGGTTAAACCTAGCAGTATTATTCATAAATCTGCTAGTACACCGACTACGGTAGATAGCGTTGATCTCAATAAATATGCTGGTACTTGGTATGAGATCGGTCGTTTGCCGATGTATTTTCAGCGCAACTGTGCCAGCGATGTGACGGCTAACTATGTTGAAAAAACTGATGGTTCAGGTATCAAAGTTATCAATCAGTGTAAGGCTGAAGATGGCTCGAACATTATTGCTGAAGGCTTAGCAAAACCTGCTGATGCGACAGGAAGCAAACTAAAAGTTACCTTTTTGCCATCGTGGATTCGTTGGTTACCGGTAGGGCGAGCTGACTATTGGGTACTGGCACGTGATCCAGATTATAAAACTGCTCTGGTTGGCACACCTGATAAAAAGTATTTATGGCTGCTGGCTCGTTCGCCAAACGTAAGCCAAGAAACTTATGCCAAATACCGTCAAATTGCCCAGCAACAGGGTTATGATTTGAAAGAATTTAAATTAACGTCGCAGAGTAAGCAGACGGTGGATTTGATTCCATAAAAGTCTGATAATGGTTTATATTGCCTTTATTTATCATGGCTCTTGTATTTATCATTGTTTAAGTGGATTGATAATAAGGCAGCATAATATGCTGCCTTTATCGTAATAACCCGTTTTATTATGCTAAATCGGTAGTCATCAAATAGCTTATGACTCATACAAATTTGTTATCACTAGCAAAATAAGGCGTTTTAAGCTAAAATCTAGCTTATCTACAGACTCCTATGATAATAATCGATGACAGCAGTCGTCTGTTAGCATATCTGAGTGAGTACATAGACTGTATATACCCTATTCAATAATATTTCTTCCTATTTTACTGATTCCCCAATACTGACCATAAGGATGTTTCTCGTGAGTAACGCTGATACCTTACGCCAATTACATCAAGACCATTTGAGCAACTATAACACCCAAGAGCAACAAGCGATTGAGCTCATGGGGCTATTGAACAAGCTCTACAATGAGCAAGATGTGCAAGTGACTTTATTCGGTGATACGCTAGATAGCAATTCCGTGGGTCAAATATTGGCGCTGCATCAAAAAGTTGCTTTGCGTGATCAAGGTGCTCATGCGATTGATATCGCTGATACTTTAGCGATGGTTAAAGTGTTAGCAGAGAATAAAAATCTGCCAGCTGTCCGTATTGATGTTGGTCAGCTAATCTCTAATGACAGTGATATCCAATCGGCATTACAGTCTGTTGATAATACTAAAGCGGCTATCAATGGCGCAGCAGATGTGGTGCTATATGGTTTTGGTCGTATCGGTCGTATCCTAACTCGTTTATTGTTATCGCAAGCCTCAAGTGCCAAGGGCATGCAGCTAAAAGCCATCGTAGTACGTCCCGCAGCAGCAGGCGACTTGGCTAAGCGTGCGTCATTGCTAGAGCGCGATTCGATTCACGGTAGTTTTGCAGGCGGCGTGATTGTTGACGATGAAAACAATGGTTTGATCATTAATGGTCGCTTTGTGCAAGTTATCTATGCCAAAGACCCAAGCGAGATTGATTATACGGCTTATGGTATTAACGATGCACTGGTCATTGATAATACGGGTATCTGGAAAGATGAGGCTGGTCTTGGTAAGCATTTACAATCGACTGGTGTGAAAAAAGTGCTATTAACGGCACCTGCTGGCGGCGAAATTAAAAACGTCGTATATGGCGTTAATAATAATACGGTCGGCGATGACACTATCGTTAGTGCGGCGAGCTGTACTACTAACGCGATTACCCCAACGTTAAAAGTATTAAATGATGAGTACGGTATCGAAAATGGGCATGTTGAAACCATTCATTCGTTTACCAATGATCAAAATTTAATTGATAATTATCATAAAGCAGATCGCCGTGGTCGTAGTGCGGTATTGAACATGGTTATCACCAGTACTGGTGCAGCAAAGGCAGTCGGGAAAGCGCTACCAGAGCTGAGTGGTAAATTGACGGGCAATGCCATCCGTGTACCGACACCAAACGTTAGCTTAGCGATTTTGAATTTAAATCTTAAAACTGCGCCAGCTAGTGCTGATGCGTTAAATGAGTTTATGCGCAAAATTTCAAATAGTAGCCAGTGGCAAACACAAATAGCTTACACGGATTCTACAGAAGCGGTATCAACGGATTTTGTCGGTGATACACATGTAGGTATCGTTGATGCCCAAGCGACTATTTTGACGGATAATCATGCTATCGTTTATATTTGGTATGACAACGAAGTTGGTTATAGCACGCAAGTATTACGTTTGGCAACGCAAATGGCAGGTATCAGTTATGCGCAGATTCCAGCTTAATACGTTTGTATAGCAGCAATGACTCGGTCATAATGCTTTGATTCAAAGAGTAGAGCGATGGTCATTAGTTATATAAACAAACGGATATGGTTTTAGCGGTAATATCTACAGCACCCGATAGTCCGATTGGTCATCGGGTGTTATTGTCATGAATAAAGCAATGATGTAGAGCAATATTGACGAAAGTCTGCCATTTTTTTAAAAGATAACTATAGGCAAAAGAAGCGGTCTATGACTGTCATTAAGCTTATAAACTAGAGTGTAAATAAAGGAAAGTAAGATGCGATTTATTGATGAAGCCGTCGTAACGGTAAAAGCAGGTGACGGTGGTAACGGAATCGCCAGTTTTCGCCGAGAAAAATATGTCCCGCGCGGTGGTCCTGATGGTGGTGATGGTGGTAAGGGTGGCGATGTTTATGTCATTGCAGAGGATAATACCAACACCCTAGTTGACTATCGTTATACCCGTCGTCATGACGCTATGCGTGCTGAGAACGGTCATAGTAGAAACTGTTCAGGCAAAGGCTCTGATGATCTTTTCTTACCAGTGCCTATTGGTACGACGGTTGTTGATACCGAGACAGATGAAGTATTGGGTGATTTGATTGAAATTGGTCAGACTTTACTGATTGCCAAAGGCGGCGATGGTGGTTTGGGTAATACCCATTTCAAAAGCTCTACCAACCAAGCGCCGCGTAAAGCGACGTCAGGTTTTGAAGGTGAACTAAAAGTTCTTAAGTTTGAGCTAAAAGTAGTGGCTGATGTTGGCTTAATTGGTTTACCTAACGCAGGAAAATCGACCTTTATCCGCCAAGTTTCTGCTGCTAGACCAAAAGTAGCTGACTATCCATTTACCACGCTGGTTCCTAATCTGGGTGTGGTTGATATTGGTCGTCATCGTTCCTTTGTTATGGCCGATATTCCAGGCTTGATCGAAGGTGCCTCAGAAGGTGCGGGACTTGGTATTCGCTTTTTAAAGCATGTCGCTCGTACGCGTCGTCTGTTACACTTGGTTGATATCAAGCCTATCGATGGCAGCGACCCGGTCGAAAACGCTCGCGTTATCTTAAATGAGCTTGAGCGTTTTTCACCTGAACTGGCCAATTTGCCACAGATTTTGGTATTAAACAAAATCGATCAAGTGCCTGAAGAAGAGTTAAATGAGCTTTGTACCCATATTGTGGCAGAGCTTGGCTGGACAGGTATCGTTTTCCGTACCGCCACCTTAACAGGTGAGGGTGTCGATGCTATCAAGTACCACTTGATGAATGAGATCGAGCGTGAACGCGAACGTGAAATCGAAGATCCTATCTTTGCTGATGCACAAAAAGCGCGATTTGAGCGTCTAGAGGCAGAAGTTCGTCTAAACACTGAAGCCCAGCGTGAAGCGTATCGTGCTGCTCGTAAAGCGGCGCGTGAAGGTACGGATTTGTCGGATGACGATTTTGATGATAGCGATGACGATGATGATGGCGTCGAAGTAGTTTACGCTCCTTAATCTGATTGGTCTTTGCACATATTTTTTAGATGTATCCCCATGATTAATTTACCATAGCAACAGGAGTTTATATGGCAGTTGGCATAGAGAACACGATAGAAGAAGCAAGGTTTGTTGAGCAAGCTCGTAACTTTGATATTCAGCGCGTTATTGTCAAGATTGGCTCATCGTTATTAACCAATAATGGTCGAGGGCTCGATCGAACTGCCATTTACGAATGGGCAAAGCAGATCGCGCAACTCCATAAGCAAGGCGTAGAGGTACTGCTCGTATCTTCAGGTGCTGTCGCTGAAGGGGTGGTGCGTATGAATCTTGAGGAGCGTCCTAAAAAACTGGCGGCATTACAAGCCTGTGCATCTGTCGGACAGATGGGTTTGATTGAAACCTGGTGGTCAGCATTGATTCAACATGGTATTCAAAGCTCACAGTTACTGCTAACGCATGATGATTTGTCTAACCGTAGTCGCTATCTTAATACTACTGGTGCGCTTACGCAGCTACTAGAATGGCGTGTGCTGCCGGTCATTAATGAAAATGATACCATTACTATTGATGAGATTAAGTTTGGTGATAACGATACTCTGGGGGCGATGGCAGCGGCGATGGTCAATGCCGATTTGTACATTATTTTAACCGATCAAGAAGGTGTCTTTACTGACAATCCACGCCATAATCCTAATGCCAGAATGATCCGTCAAGAGCGTGCGATGGCTGATTATTTATTTGATATTGCAGGTGATGGCGGCAAGCTTGGGCGCGGCGGTATGTTAACCAAAATTCGTGCTGGTCGTCTTGCTGCTATGGGTGGCTGTCCGACGGTGATTGTGAGTGGCGCTATTGATGATGTGATCACTCGAGTAGTATCAGGCGAAGCAGTTGGTACCTTATTGACGACCAATGATCAAGACAAAATCATTGCTCGCAAGCAGTGGCTTGCCGCGCATTTGCGTATGTCGGGCTCTTTAATTGTTGACGCAGGTGCAGCAAAAGCGGTAGTTGAGCATCAAAAGAGCTTACTGCCAGTTGGCGTGTCTGAAGTGCGTGGTGATTTTGATGAAGGCGATGTGGTCGAAATCGTCCATCAGGATACTGGTGAGCGTATCGCCGTTGGTCAAGTCAACTTTTCTTCTCGCGATGCCTGCCGCGTTGCTCGTGAACGTACTGAGCAGTTCGATCGTATCCTTGGTAACAATGAAGAACGTGTCGTCATGGTACACCGTGATAACTTAGCATTGACGATGTAAAAAGATTAATATCTATAGAGCTATAAATATCTTGATAATAAGCGCTTTGCTATTCTTTCCTTTAACGTAATTTATCCAGTGTTATATGCGCTTTGGTGACATATAGTGCTGTTTTGGAGATTTGTACATGAGTGCTTCAGACAATAATAATTCGCTTGAGCAAAGATTTGCGCCTTTGAAAAATGATAGATTGCTACGAGCACTTCGTTTTGAGCCGATCGATACCACACCTGTCTGGATGATGCGTCAAGCTGGTCGTTATTTACCAGAATATAAAGCGACCCGTGCTGAAGCAGGTGATTTTATGAGCCTGTGTAAAGATACCGCGCGTGCGACAGAAGTCACCTTACAGCCATTACGTCGTTATGATTTAGACGCGGCTATTTTGTTCAGTGATATATTGACCATTCCTGATGCCATGGGGTTGGGTCTCTATTTCGAAGCGGGTGAAGGTCCTAAGTTTAAACATCCTATTCGCCAGCAAGCTGATTTGGATAGATTGCCTGTGCTCGATGTTAATGATTCTCTTGACTACGTAATGCGTGCAGTAACCAGTATTCGTACTGCGCTCAATGGGCAAGTGCCGTTATTTGGCTTTTCTGGTAGTCCGTGGACACTTGCCACTTATATGATTGAAGGTGGTAGCTCAAAAGATTATCGCTATACTAAAGGCTTCTTGTATAATAACCCTGAGTTTTTACATCAATTGTTAGATAAATTGGCGACATCTGTTATTGATTATTTGGATGCCCAAGTTGTGGCAGGTGCGCAGATATTACAGATATTTGATAGTTGGGGCGGCGCTCTTGGTCATCGCCAGTTTATTGATTTCTCACATGCTTATAATAAGCGCATTGTCGCTGAGTTAAAGGTACGCCATCCTGAAATACCAGTAGTATTATTTACTAAAGGCGGCGGGCTATGGCTTGATATTCAAGCGGATAGTGAGGCGGATGCATTGGGTTTAGACTGGACAATGCCGATTGATCGTGCCCGTCAAGTTTTGACCGAAAGTCAGCGTCAGTTAACCAAGCATCATAAAAAACTACAAAGTAGCAAAGCCATTCAGGGTAATTTAGACCCAGCAACTTTATACGGCTCTCCAGCGACTATCCGTGCTGAAGTCAATGCGATGCTCGATAGTGCTTATGCTAACGGTGAAAAGACCGGTTATGTGGCAAATCTAGGTCATGGTATTACCCAGTGGGTCAATCCTGACAATGCCAAAGTGTTCATCGATGCGGTACATGATTATAAAATCTAAAAAGTACAATTTGAGATATAGTCTCTGTTATTGGGCAGATTCTATATCTCATATTTATTAAGTAATAGTAAAGTAGCAGAAAAGGATATCTTATGATTTCAGCAGCGATTGTTGGTGGCACAGGCTATACGGGTATTGAGCTGATTCGCTTATTATCTGCCCATCCTAAAGTATCTATTGATTTGCTAACCTCTCGTAGTGAAGCTGGTACACGAGCTGATGAGATATTCCCAAGCTTACGCGGTATATCAGATATCGTCTTTAGCGACTTAGGTGACGATACGCTGGCGACACTACAACAGTGCGATGTGGTATTTTTTGCCACGCCGCATGGCGTTGCAATGAAACAAGCAGAGGCTTTGACTCAAGCTGGGGTAAAAGTCATTGATTTGGCGGCAGATTTTCGTTTGCAGTCATTGAGCGAGTTTGAGCACTGGTATCAACAACCACACGCTTGTCCTGAGTTATTAAAAGCTGCCGTCTACGGCTTGCCTGAAGTCAATCGCGCCAAAATCGCTGAGGCATTGGTGGTTGGCAACCCAGGTTGCTATCCGACTACAGCTATCTTAGGCTTAAAACCCATTATAGATTTGCAGAATCAGCAGGCAGTAGCGTTGATTGAATCACGCATTGTTATCGATGCCAAATCTGGTGTTTCTGGCGCTGGTCGCCAAGCCAGTCTTGCACTGAATTATGCAGAAAGCACAGACAATTTTAAAGCATATAGCGTTGAAGGTCATCGCCATTTGCCAGAGATTGAGCAAGGTGTTGCCCAATTACTAGACAGTCAGTTTAACCATCGTATTCGTTTTTTGCCGCATCTGGTACCTATGATACGCGGTATGTTGAGCTCTATCCATATGGAGCTGACCGATGCAGGTGCTTTAGTGGATTGGCAACAAGTATTTGAGCAAAGCTATGCATCAGAACAATTTATAGATGTCATGCCAAAAGGGCTGTATCCCGATACTCGTAGTGTACGTGCCAGCAATCGATTGCGTATTGCTGTTCATCAAGACAATGAGCGTGCCGAATTAACGGTCATTGTCGTACAAGACAATTTAGTCAAAGGGGCAGCTGGGCAAGCAGTGCAAAACATGAATGTCATGTTTGGACTTGATGAGTCTCTTGGTTTAAATTTTGCGCCCATCGTTCCTTAACAGATGTTTACTTATGACTAAATTATCCTCATTTATGATACTAGGTATTGATTATAAATTCCGCTATAATAACTTGCCTTTCCTGTTAAGAGATACTGCCTAAATGCGTTTTAAGAGTGTACTACGCTTTTGCTCACTGCCAGCACGCCCATCGTGCCAAGACTCTGTTTCGTATAAATTGGAGCGTAGCTTACATTGTTCATCTCTGAATACTGAAACTCAGCGTAGTGTTATGAAGCATTACAGCATTGCTCGCTCGCAGCAGGGCGCTTCCACATTGGTGTTAGCGTTATTTGTGATTGCGATATTGGTGACAGCAATTGTGGCATTAATATTTGGTCACAAACTTGGTTATCAACGTGGCTATTATTCAATGCAACATGAAACCCAGCAAGCAGTCATTACCAGCAAAGAGTCGCTCCAAGAGCTAAAAGATTTACGCGTCAGTCATAAAATAGCGACCAATGAAGTTGCTACTTCTAAACAAGAATTAGAAATAAGTTTGGCAAACTTAAAAGAGTTACGCGAAAATCAGCAAGCCATTATGGTTGAAAATAGACAGGTAGCGCAGCTCAATGACCTCTATGCTGAGATTGTGAGTGAGAAGGGCGGCATGCCTTTACAGATACTAGGTGCAAAGATTGAACCCTTACCTGAAAATGCCTTTGAATATGGTTTCGATATAGGTATGCTCGCAAGTGATGGTAAAGCCAAACGTTTGAATCCAACGCTGACTTTGCTTGATGATGATGATTTTGTAGAAGTGCCATTAGAGCCCGTCAGCTACACGATTGAAGGCGTGACGCGTATACGTGGTCGCTTTACAATGCCAGCGGGTTTCAAGCCGTTGCAAATCAAGCTAAATCTAAAAGCCGCTGGTCAAGAAGTCGAGCAGCTGTATGATTGGAAGCTTGGTGCTAAAGTTGATAATATGCCATTATCACTGTTAGATTTGCCAGACGTCGATGAAAGCCCTATTGAGCCTTAAGTCTTATGGAGCATTAGTTGTCGTAGCTGCTAGCCAGATATCTAGTGCTACTCCTTATTTTTAACGATTTTATAGTCTCTTAAAGATAACCATTCATTAAACCTACTGATTCATCTGTATTCCAATTATGATAAAACAAACGATAGCAAGAGCGACGCCAATCACATCAGATTGGCACTTTCCACATATACCCATGCGTCTTGCGCAAGTGGGTGAGCCTGAAGGTGAAACAGCCCCGCAGGCTGATGTATTGGTAGCAGAGCCGGAAGTCGCCAAGCCGCCTATGTATGCTGTGGTGATGTATAATGATAATTACACGCCGATGGAATTTGTCGTCTATATTTTACAATCTGAATTTCGTCATAGTATGGATTCGGCCGTTGAGATTATGTTGACGATTCATAATAGCAGCAAAGGTATTGCTGGTATTTATCCTAAAGATATTGCTGAGACCAAGGCCAAAAAAGTTAACAGTCTGGCACATCGCGAAGGCTATCCATTATTGACCCAAATCGAACCGCATCAAGGCGAGTAAAGCCTTACTCTAATTTTTGATGACGTATGTTTATCTCAAGTTCACTATATTTTAACTATATATCTTTAATATTTTCAATAAAATATATTCTTCTAGTGTTTTTAGAGCAAGTTTATTTAAGCACAAACTTGCTCTACACCTCTCTTTTTTAAACTAGCTTAGACTTTCTTATATAACCGCTTTTCTCATTATTGCCTGTATTTATTCTCTTTTTGCATTATTCAAATTCTTGAATTATCTGTAGCTTTAGTACATGCGCTCTATTATTGTTGAATGAATATTATCATTGAAAAATGGTCTAGGGACACTTCGATACATTTTAGTATGTGTTAATAGATTGACTATATCTGAGTATCATGTTGAGATAAAGAAAAGTGAGGATCATAGCCAAGCCATAGAAGCCATTATTTAACAGCGTCATTTAATAATACTCATATTGCCCTTGAACAATCCATCCACCGCCCTGATTTACTTACTAACTCATTCATAAAGCTATCAATTATAAAGATAGGTATAACCGTAGGAAGTCGTTATGTTAAGTCGTCATCTTGAAGTTTCTTTGCGTTTAGCAATGACACTTGCGCGCCAAAAATCGCATGAGTATCTCACTGTTGAACATCTTTTACTGGCACTATTAGAAAATACGCACGCTGCCAACACATTGACGGCCTGTAATGCAAATGTCTCAGCACTACGTACTGAGCTTGAGGCTTATATTAATAAGCATACTCCAACGGTCGATCCTGATACTGAGCAATCCCCGCAGCCGACCCAAAGCTTCGATCGTATTCTACAACGGGCAATTTTTCATGTGCAGTCTATTGGTGGCGGTCGTTTGGTTGAAGGTTCGGATATTCTGGTGTCGATGTTTTCAGAACATGATACTTATGCGGTTTATTTGCTCAAAAAACAGGGCATCAGTCGTCTTGAGCTGACTCAGTATCTATCACATGGTCAAGATAAAGATGAGCCATCTGAGCCGCGTGCTTCTATGACGGGTGAGCGCCGTAGTAGTGCCTCAGAAAAAACCAGTAAAGATCCGTTGGTTGAGTTTGCGACCAATTTAAATCAGCGTGCTGCTGAAGGTAAAACAGATCCATTGATTGGGCGAGGTCCTGAGATTGAACGCGCCGCGCAAGTTTTGTGTCGCCGCCGCAAAAATAATCCACTATTGGTCGGTGAGCCGGGTGTTGGTAAAACCTCTATTGCTGAAGGGTTGGCGTGGTTGATTATCAATGATAAAGCCCCGAAACCACTCAATGGTTGTGTAATTTATAGTCTTGATATTGGCTCATTGATTGCGGGTACTAAATATCGCGGCGATTTTGAAAAACGTATGAAATCGCTATTAGATGCGCTGAAGAAAAAACCCAATGCTATCTTGTTTATTGATGAGATTCATATGATTATTGGCGCTGGCTCATCAATGAGCAGTAATATGGATGTGTCCAACCTGATTAAACCAGCACTTGCCAATGGTGAACTGCGTTGTATCGGTTCAACCACTTTTACTGAATACCGTCAAGTGTTTGAAAAAGACCATGCCTTATCGCGTCGCTTCCAAAAGATTGACGTGAAAGAGCCAAGTGTTGATGATACGATTGATATTTTGCGTGGTCTGAAACCGCGGTACGAGGAGTTCCATAATGTTGTCTATACTGATGAAGCACTAGTTACTGCCGTTCAATTGTCAGCGAAACATATCCATGAGCGTTTTTTGCCGGATAAGGCTATTGATGTTATTGATGAGGCTGGCGCTTATAAGCGTTTAGGGGTCGTGGCTGATGCAGACGATATAGAAGCGGAAGAAAGTTTCATTGCTGATATAGAGCAAGAGTTTGATGCACAGATTGAGGCTGATATTGACGGTCTCGACAGTGATACTTATAGTGATAACGAAATGCAGGATGAGGCAGATGTTGCGAAAGCCAATGATCGTGCAAAATCGTCTGTTGATAAGAATGCAAAAGGGAAGCGCGCTCCGATAAAAATTGATGTAGCAGATATCGAAGCGATTGTTGCCAAGCTTGCACGTATTCCGCCCAAGTCAGTATCTAGTGATGATAAGAGTATTCTTCAGCATCTAGATCGTGATCTTAAGCATCTGGTATTTGGACAAGATGAAGCGATTGCGACTCTAGCAGATGCGATTAAGCTGTCTCGTGCTGGTCTGAAAGCACCAGATAAGCCAATCGGCTCGTTCATGTTTGCTGGTCCGACAGGGGTTGGTAAAACGGAAGTTTCTCGTCAATTGGCAAATCTGTTGGGTGTTGAGCTGGTGCGCTTTGATATGTCAGAGTATATGGAAGCACATACTGCCTCACGTTTGATTGGTGCGCCTCCAGGTTATGTGGGTTATGATCAAGGTGGTCTATTGACTGAGAAAATCAATCAGCATCCGCATTGTGTGTTATTGTTTGATGAGATCGAAAAAGCGCATCCGGATGTCTTCAACTTGTTATTACAAGTGATGGATCACGGTACATTGACGGATAATAATGGTCGGGTTGCTATCTTTAAGCAGGTCATTGTTATTATGACGACCAACGTCGGTGCTGAGAGTATCAGTCGATCTTCTATGGGCTTTACCCAGCAAGATCATAGCCGTGACAATACAGAATCACTCAAGCGTGTGTTTACTCCGGAATTCCGTAACCGTCTTGATGCTATTATCCAGTTTAATCCGCTTGATACCTCAGTCGTTGTATCCGTGGTTGATAAATTCTTGGTTGAGTTACAGGTACAACTTGACGATAAGCAAGTTACTTTAGAGATTGATGATGAGGTACGTGATTATCTGGCAGCTAAAGGCTATGATCGCTTAATGGGCGCACGTCCAATGCAGCGCCTGATTCAAGACGAAATCAAAAAGCCTCTGGCAAATATGATTCTATTTGGTGATTTAGTGAATGGCGGGGTTGTACATTTAACCTTGGAGCCAGAGGCATCAGATGGTGATACTGTGAAGCTTGATAAGTCGTCAGATAAAGGGTCAGCGGATAGCCGTATTATATTGACTGTTGTTGAGACTCATGAGCCACGTCCAGACTCCGAATCATTAGCCAGTTAGGTTATTTTTCGCACTATGATAAAAACGGTTACTGCGGTAACCGTTTTTTTTATTGCTAATATATATGACCACGCAACCCTAATATTTTGTTAATATCAACCTTAACGCATCCTGATAACAAATAAAAAAGGATTCATCATGGAATTATTTGACGTACAACCCACAAAAACAGTCGCGCAAAAGCAAGCGATTCTCGACAATGTACGCTTGCCAGAAGATTGGAAGCAGGCGTTAGCAGAAGAGTTAACCTCGGACAATATGGATAGCTTGCGAGCTTTTTTAAAAGAAGCCTATCAGTCAGAGGATGGTATTTATCCCCCAGCACAGCTGATATTTAATGCGTTTAATTTGACACCTTTATCACAGGTGAAAGTTGTTATCTTAGGACAAGATCCTTATCATCGTCCTGGACAGGCAATGGGGCTGTCCTTTTCTGTCCCTAAAGTTATCCCAAAGCCACCGTCACTTAACAATTTATTGAAAGAGATGGCGGACGATATTGGCATCAAACCTTCAGCACATGGTGATTTAACGTATTGGGCACAGCAAGGCGTATTATTGTTAAATAGCTATTTGACAGTAAGAGAAGGCGATCCAAACAGTCATCAAAATCAAGGCTGGGAGAAGTTCACTGATGCGGTTATTGATGTTATTAATGAGCAGACTGAACATACTGTTTTTATTTTATGGGGCAGTAAAGCTCAGAAAAAAGGCAAGTATATCAATACTGATAAACATCTGATTTTGACGGCAGTACACCCATCACCACTTGCTGCTAATCGTGGTGGTTTCTTTGGTTCTAAGCCGTTTTCAAAAACCAATGATTATCTGGTGCAATATGGTCAAACGCCTATCGACTGGCAATTACCACAGTAAATGAAAAATTTTCTAAACACTAATTTATTGCCTTACCAGCTAATACATAGTCCATTTACTAATGGTAATCCGCTGATAGGTGAGCAGATCAAAACAGCTCTATTTTGGTCAGTTGAGGATATCAAGTGGATGACAGAGGCGCTAAAACTTGCCAAGCAAGGCGCTGAGAAAGAAGAGGTGCCAGTAGGAGCTGTCTTGGTACATAACCAGCAAATTATTGGTCAGGGATTTAATGAGCCGATTGGACGCTGTGATGCGACGGCTCATGCTGAAATCGTAGCGTTAAGAGATGCTTGTACACGCTTAAAGAATTATCGCTTACCCCTAAAGACGACCTTATATGTGACTTTAGAACCTTGTACTATGTGCATGGGTGCGATGATTCATGCACGTGTAGATAGATTGGTATATGCAGCACATGAGCCAAGAGCAGGGATGCTTGGTAGTCAAATGAACTTGGCTGAACAGCCTTTTTATAATCATCGTATGCAAGTCGATGCAGGCTTGTGCCGTGAGCACAGCAGCCAGATGCTCAAAGATTTTTTTCGGCAGCGTAGAAAAGTGGCAAAAGCCAATCGCAAGATAAGCGATTAACAAGATATGATTCTTGCTGCTAGTGATAGGTCGCTTTGTTTGCTATAATATCGCCCTATTTACTTATTAATAGAGTGATTTTCTTATAATGCTTTGATAAGTAAGTGAAAAATGCCTTATTTATACTTTTATGATTATTTATGTGGTTATAGAAAGTACCGACTTTAAGTGAGTATTATGACTGTTGCCAACTCTAATGCGATTATTAACAGTGAGAAGCCCTTATTGCATTATCCTGTTATTTGTATTGATGGGCCAAGTGGCGCAGGTAAAGGCACAGTTACATGGCGCTTAGCACAAGCTTTAGGGTATCAGCTACTTGATTCAGGTGCGTTATATCGTATCGTTGGACTTAAGGCGTTTGAAGCTGGATTGATTACTGCTGATGCAAGTCAGACCATTGATGAGATGGCTGTATTAGCGTTAACTCAAAGCTTAGAGATTGCCTTTTTACCTAACAATGCATCAGGACGTGTCGATATTATCGTGAATGGTGATGCAGTAGGTGATCAAGTTCGTAATGAAACGGTTGGCGGTTACGCATCACAGATAGCAGTATTTCCAAAAGTTCGTCAAGCATTGCTAACGCTGCAACAAGATATGGCAAATCGTTCAGGATTGGTTGCGGATGGTCGTGATATGGGTACAGTCGTGTTTCCAGACGCTGACGTTAAGGTGTTTTTGACAGCCAGTGCTGAAGCGCGTGCCGAGCGCCGTGCCACACAGCTACTAAATGCAGGTCAAATAGCAGACTTTGATGCAATATTAACAACGATTAAAGCCCGTGATGATCGTGATGAAAACCGTACAACGGCACCATCAAAGCCTGCAGCAGATGCGCTATTATTAGACAGCTCTGACTTAGATGCTGATGCGGTTTATGAGCAAGTAAAACAATATTGTCAGGATAAAGGTATTTGCTTCAATAGCTAATAATAACAAGGTAGTAAGTATGAAAAGGTTTCCTATAGGATTGATTTTAGTATAAAATTACAGTAGTAGACGCCAGTAATCTTTAGAAAATAATGGAATCTACTGTTTAAAGGTCATAATTTAAAAAATATAACGCATTTTAATATAAGACAGTTGTTGTTAGTGAGTTTGCTGACGCATTCGCTTATTAGCAACAAACGTTTTTATATATGACTGCATAGGATATAAAACCAGTATTCTCGTTTTATACAGTCATAAATTTGATCCGTACTGTGCTGGACAGGATACGGCTATACAAAGGTAGACATAATGGAATCATTTGCTGAACTATTTGAAGCGAGCATCGAAGAAACAGGTCTGGATATCGAGCGTGGCTCGGTTATCACCGGTACTGTTGTCGCCATCGATAACGACTGGATCACTGTTGATACGGGTCTAAAATCTGAAGGTATCGTCGCTCGTGAAGAGTTTTTAAGCGAAGAAGGCGAACTTGAAGTTGAAGTTGGCGATACAGTAGACGTAGTGGTTGAAGCGGTTGATAACGGTATGGGTCAAACCTTACTGTCACGTGAAAAAGCCAAACGCGTTGAAACTTGGAATTTCCTTGAAAAAATCTCTGACAATGATGAGATTGTAAAAGGTATTATTTCTAGCAAAGTAAAAGGCGGCTTTACTGTAGATATCGGTTCAGTACGCGCTTTCTTGCCAGGTTCATTGGTAGATGTACGTCCTATCCGTGATACGACGCATCTAGAAGGTAAAGAGTTAGAATTTAAAGTTATCAAACTTGATCAAAAACGTAACAACGTTGTCGTTAGTCGCCGTGCCGTTATGGAAGCTGAAAACTCAGCTGAGCGCGAAGAGCTATTGAACAAGCTTGAAGAAGGTATCGAGATTGAAGGTATCGTTAAGAACCTAACTGATTATGGTGCATTCGTTGATCTTGGTGGTATTGATGGTCTATTGCACATCACTGATATGGCATGGCGCCGTATTAAGCACCCATCTGAGGTTGTTGAAGTTGGTCAAGATCTTAAAGTTAAAGTACTTAAATTTGACCGTGAGCGCAATCGTGTCAGCTTAGGTCTAAAACAACTAGGTACTGATCCTTGGGATAACGTTGGCGGTACATACCCAGTGGGTAGCGTTGTTAAAGCTCGCGTAACCAACTTGACTGATTATGGTTGTTTCGCTGAAATCTCTGAAGGTATTGAAGGTCTAGTACACGTATCAGAGATGGATCATACCAACAAAAACATCCATCCGTCGAAAGTTGTTCAAGTGGGTGATGAAGTTGAAGTAATGATCCTTGATATCGACGAAGAACGTCGTCGTATCAGCTTAGGTATCAAGCAAACTCTAGCTAATCCATGGGATGAGTTTGATAAGAAACATGAGCGCGGTGATAAAATCACTGGTACGATCAAATCAATCACTGACTTCGGTATCTTTATCGGTCTAGATGGCGGTATTGATGGTCTAGTTCACTTGTCAGACATTTCTTGGAATGAAACTGGTGAAGATGCTATCCGTAACTACAACAAAGGCGACACCGTTGAAGCAATGGTATTGTCTGTAGATTCAGAAGCCAATCGTATCAGCCTAGGCGTGAAACAATTAACGTCAGATCCATTTAACGAATACCTAGTCAACAATGACCGTGGTGCTATCGTTAATGGTAAAGTAAAAGAAGTAGACGCTAAAGGTGCTACTATCGAACTTGCTGATGAAGTTGAAGCGTATCTACGTGCCTCTGAGATTCAACGTGACCGCGTTGAAGATGCGACTAAGCATCTAACTGTTGGTGATGATGTAGAAGCGAAAATCATCAGTGTTGATCGTAAAACACGTAACATCAGCCTGTCTATCAAAGCGAAAGACGAAGCTGAAGAGCGTCAAGCGATTAAAGAGTTAAGTAGCACAACTACGACTAGTACTACTGCTGGTTCTGATGCACAACCAAAAACGATTGGTGACTTGATCAAAGAACAAATGCAGTAAGCTATTTACCGCTAATGTTATGATCTTATAAAAGAAAGCGACTCCGGTCGCTTTTTTTTATGGCTAAATTTTAGTATTAACGATAATTGATACAGTTTTTTCCTTGATAGAGGAACTCTTGTTTCCAATTTCCTTCAATATCCGCTATCATTTACAACATCGAGTAACGAGATGTAAAATCAGATCCAAGTCATTATAAATGAACAGATATTTAGTCAACAATCGCGTGGTTGTCAGCTAAGATTTTATAGTATCTGTGGTAATCATTTTAGTTATTTCCATCATCTTATCTATCAATGAACAAGGCAAGTGTGATAATGCAGCAAACAATCAATAAGTCCGAATTTATTAGTAATCTGAGTGCAAATTGTGACACGATGACAGATACCGTTGTCGATGACGCCGTACGCGAGATATTAAACTTGATGACTCATACGCTCGCCAATGATGGTCGAGTAGAAGTGCGTGGGTTTGGCAGTTTTTGTCTTCATCATCGCCGTGCTCGTATGGGTCGCAATCCTAAAACGGGTGAAAGCGTACCAGTACCTGCAAAAGCAATTCCGCATTTTAAGCCAGGCAAAGCATTACGCGAAGCCGTAAACGAAAAAGTAGCAGGCGGACAGTAAGCCAGTTGAAGTAATATAAGATATTCTACCGATCTACTACTAAAGTATGAGCCGATTTTTCTTATTTATACCAAATCTTTTATAACGTAGTAATATCAATCAGTATGGCTTAGTTTTTATCCATTTATCTGTTCTATTAAAAACTTAAGGAGACGTCTGATGCGTATTTTATTATTAGTGTTGCTATTTTTGAGCTTCGCCTACTCGCTAGGTTTGGTATTGGCAAATAATACTGAAGTTGGCGTCAATCTTTTGTTTTCGCAAGCACCAACGATGAATTTAGGCTTGCTAATGATACTTTGTCTCATACTTGGTATCGTTATAGGTATCTTGTTAGCACTGCTAATTTTCCGTGTTTTGCAAAATAAGTGGGAAATATCGCGTCTACAAAAGGCAAATACCAATTTGCAAGAGCAGATAACCCAAGCCAATATGGTGATTGATCGTCAAGCGAATGCGCCTACTGTAGAAGAGGCTGTTTATGGTGCAACAGCGGTCAATGTACAGGATATGACAATGCCCAATGCTCATCCCAACGCCAATGTGCATGATGGGTCAAGTTTGACCAAGCAAAAACGCGATTACTAATAATTTGTAATATGCATTTTCACTGCTGATTATAAATATAATAATTTGATAAACCTGATATAAAGAAGCATAACAATGAACAACGCAATTAATTCTCCTGTCATCGTTGCATTAGATAATATGACAAAGGATGCCTCTCTTGCATTAGCTGACCAATTAGATCCGGCATTATGCCGATTGAAAGTAGGTAAAGAGCTGTATACCCACTGTGGTCCTGAGATAGTCAGAGCATTGCATCAGCGCCAATTTGAGGTTTTTTTAGACCTTAAATTTCATGATATCCCCAATACCACTGCACAAGCAGTATTGGCTGCCGCTGAGCTTGGTATATGGATGGTCAACGTTCATGCAAGTGCCGGCCACGATGCGATGTCATTGGCAAAACAGCGCTTGCTAGATAATGATTTTGACACGCTATTGATAGCAGTGACTGTCTTAACATCTATGGACAATGAAGCACTCATACAAACGGGCATCACCGACGGCTTAGAGGCACAAGTGAGCCGCTTAGCACAATTAACCAAGCAAGCAGGTCTCGATGGTGTAGTATGCTCAGCACAAGAAGCAAAGGCATTAAAGGCATTATGTGGTCAGGACTTTAAACTGATTACGCCTGGTATTCGTCTGCTAGATGATAATGCTGATGATCAAAAGCGTATTTGTACGCCAAAACAGGCATTACTTGATGGCTCTGATTATCTGGTGATTGGGCGCTCAATTACTCAAGCAGTAGATCCTGCAGCGAAATTACAGTTAATACTCCAAAGTCTCTAACTTTTCAATCAGATACTTCAGTCAAAAAGTAAAAAGACAGCCTAATCCGCTGTCTTTTTACTTTTTGTACCTAGATGAAAAGGTGCTAAACTATTTATGTTTATTTAATGATATAGGCTGCTATGAAATTACAGATTTTGAGTGACTTACATATTGACAGTTATATACGTCAATCCCATCCGATAGGGCATATCCCCAAAACCGACGCAGACATCGTACTGGTGGCGGGAGATACAGCAAATAGCGATATTGGTATGCCATGGCTACAAGAGCAAGCAGCGCGCTTACAAGTCCCTCTAATCACTATCGCTGGTAATCATGAGTACTTTAATGAAGACGTGCTGCATTTTGATAAAAAGCTGGCGACTTGGGACAATTATGATAGTAAATCCAAGCAGGGCGTACGATTTTTGCAGTGTCAGCATATTGATATCGGAGAGGTGCGCATTTTAGGTTGTACGCTTTGGACAGATTATCAATATCAAGCCAATGAAGAGACTAGGGCAGTAGCAATGCGCTTTATGCGTGACTACAAACAGATCTATGCCGGCAGCGAGCTGTTTTCACCTGAAATGTCGATACAGATTCATGCTAAGCAGCGTCAATGGCTTAAACAAGCGTTGATAACGGCAAAAGCACTGGGCAAAAAAACCGTGGTAATGAGTCATCATAGCATCAGTCCATTATCTGTCTCTGAGAAGTATGCTGAGCTACCAAGTAATGCCGCATTTATCAGTGATTTATCAAGCTGGATGTATGAAGAGTGGGCACCAGCACTATGGGTGCATGGGCATACGCATGAAGCATTTGATTACCACATTCATAATACGCGCGTTATCGTCAATCCGCGTGCTTATCCAAATGAGGTTAGTAGTACGGCATTATCGTTTACATGGGATAGAGTAATTGATATCGGTTAGTCAAACGTAATAAATATGAGTATTTCTTTTTTAATTTCACCGTGTCATAGCGTCTTATTTCTAATAAAATTAACGGGTCTGCTCTCAATATATTTGCTTTAGATTATATTGCAATTGGACTTATATTTGGTTCATTCCTGTCGAAAAATCTGATAGGCTTGTGTGATGAGTAAACTTCCTAACAACACCACATCGAGCCTATCCGCTGAGAAACTTGCGAGTCATACTCCAAGTGCACCAGCGCCCTCACATCTTCCTGATAGTATGATGTCGTCGGTCAGGTTGTTGCCTGAGGATAAGCGCCTGATTTTATTTACCAGACATTCCCTGCGTGAGCGCTCTGATGGTAATGGCTTTGCCAGTTATCAGCTGCCATTGACACCCAAAGGTCGTGTATTGGCAAAATCTTGGGGTCGTTGGTTGGCAGGACATCTGCCGTATTCGCTCGATGTTGATAGCATCTCAAGCCCGATTGGTCGCTGTCTTGATACGGCGCAGCTGATGCAAGAAGGGGCAGGACTACGGCGTGATATCGCGCACCAGTCATTGCTGGTTGAGCCTGGTAGCTTAGTGACCGAACCTAATATTGCAAATCCCATCTTTAAAGAGATTGGTGTTCTCAATTTTATCAATCGATTCTTGCAAGGCAATCTTGAAGGCACCAAAAATGCTTATCAGGGCGGTCTCGATATTCTATCGCTTTTTTATCAAAATCAGCCGCAACACGGGCATCTAATGCTCGCTGTCAGCCATGACACTTTGTTATCTGCATTCTTAGCGGTGATGTTTGATGTTGTTGAGATTGATTGGAACGATTGGCCAAAAATGATGGAAGGGGTATTTTTATGGTTTGATGACAAGCCATTCGAGCAGGCAAGTGCATATTTTGTCTGGCGCGGTGAAGTTTATGTACGTCCAATACACACTTTGCTTGAAGCCTACCGTACTGCTGGCTTTCATCCAAATAAACTATTATTGCCACCAGAAGTAAAATGGACATAAGCGCTATTTACGAAATTATTAATTACTTTTGAGCAGGCATAAAAAAACCTTGCCCCAGTATTAGAACCAGTGACAAGGTTTTAGTTATGATGTTATCGAAGCATCATATGGTCTAAACGCAACCAATCTTAAGCTAGTAAGCCTTTGATGGTTTTGTTTAGGCGGCTCTTACGACGAGCAGCTTTATTCTTATGAAGAATACCTTTGTCAGCCATACGATCAAGAACCGGTACCGCTTTTTTGTAAGCTTCGGTAGCCGCGTCATAATCTTTAGCAGCGATAGCCGCGTCAACACGTTTCAAATAAGTACGAACCATAGAGCGTTGTGACGCAGAGTTCTGACGACGTTTGGTGTTTTGACGGGCGCGTTTACGAGCTTGTGCAGTATTAGCCACGCGAATCTCCTTGATAAAGACAGATAAAATTATGAATGTGGATTGCAATAAAGGGTTTAACCATCATCGATAACGAGCAGCCGTCTCGCCGAACATGATGTCGATGCCTACTATTAAAGTATCTGATAGTAATAAATCATCGCAAGCGCCAAAACTGTTTGGAATAATTAAACAGCGTTGACGTGTAAAGCCGGTTATCTTAGCAAATTATCGCCCTTAGGACAATAAGTTTGATGATTAATGCTTAAAGAAGTTACGGCATTACGTGGATGAGGGGGATTTTATGCCTTGAATAGGTATTTATAAAGGTATTTATCATAATATTGAGTGAGTATTTGAGTCTAAACGAGCGTATGAGCTGAGTGAAACTGTTTGCTGATAAAATCTCTTACAATAAATCATGCATAATAGCCTCGATGATTGATTAATTTAGGTATGATACTACAGTGGTCAGCGTCACCGACGGGCTTTAAAAAGTCACATTTTTGACGATCATAAGTATTCCAACACTCTATAAATGGATAGGATATGCAGCGAAAAGCAATGGTAATAGGTGCAACGGGATTGGTCGGCCAACATCTTGTAAAGCAGCTGAGTGAGATTTATGACACATTAATTGTGATTGCACGGCGTCCTCCTCGCTACATCAATGCGAGCATGCGTTTTTATCAGGTGAATGATTTTGACAACTTAGCCGAAATCTTTACAAGCATTGGCGCTGATCGAAAAACGGATGCTTTTAGTTGCTTGGGCACCACCAAAAAACAAGCAGGTAGTGATGAAATTTTTCGCAAGATTGACCATGATTATAATGTTGGTTTCGCCAAACTTTGCCAAGAGAAAGGCGTTGAAAACTTCTTTTTATTGTCCTCGATGAATGCGGACATCAACAGTCGCTTTTTATATAATCGCGTAAAGGCTGAAACGGAAGAGTCCATAATGGCATTAGGGTTTGCCCAATTGGTTATTTTCCGTCCGTCGTTACTACTTGGTAAACATAAGGGTCGTCCGCTTGAAAGTCTGGGACAAAAAGCCTTTCAGCTTATCTCGCCATTGGTGTCCGAGTCATTATCTTTACATCCTATTTCAGCTAAGCGTGTCGCTAGTGCCATGGCGATGAGCGCCCATGATATCTATCATCGCAGTAAATACCGCAGCGAACCCGCGATTAAAACCACTGATATTATCGAAAATAAACAGATGCTTGCGATGACCCGCGTAAAACATTAAGCTATTAATCAGATAACTTTTACATTTATTACTACTACAATAAATAGCCTAAGTAATGTTTAAGTTTAATAAGTCAAAACAATTTAACCATAACAGACAAGGAGTCTCACCATGCCAGAATCAGCAACAATGACCAAAGAAAACTTTGTAACTTGTGATTTATTAGATGCCAATCCTGAATCACAGGTATGCCTGCCTAATATCGAAGGTAAATCGTTTTATAGTTTTGGCGGTAAAGACAAATTCTGCGGTGAGATTGTGACCGTCAAATGTTTTGAAGATAATAGTCGCGTCAAATCGTTGCTTAACAGTGATGGTAAAGACAAAGACGGTAATGGCAAAGTATTAGTCGTTGATGGTGGCGGATCTATGCGCTGTGCGTTGTTAGGTGACATGATTGCACAGTCGGCTATTGATAATGGCTGGGCAGGGGTTGTGGTGTATGGCTGTGTTCGTGATGTTGATGATATGGCAGCAATGGATATCGGGGTCATGGCGCTTGGTTGTATCCCGCGTAAATCAAATCGCCGTGATGAAGGTCAAACCGATCTTGAAATCAGCTTTGGTGATTTAACGCTAAATTCTGGTATGTTTGTCTACGCAGACAATAACGGCATTATCGCTAGTGACAAGCCATTAATTTAAAGGCAAAGTCTGTTTTTGAAGAACTCCCTATAAAGACTTCAGCTTGCGAGCCGAGGTCTTTTCGTTTATCGGCGCTATTCTTATCCATAAATCTTTATTTTATAAAGTGTTTTGCTCTTTATATTTTCTATAATAATGCTATGTGACAAACCGTTACGGCATAAATTTTGGTAATTGCGCAAATATTCGTATAATAGCTTTCTGACTCTTAACCTTGATCTTACTCTTTATGCCTATCACTGCTTTGACTGACGCCTTTGCCCCGATTAACCAGCAATTATTCCCTATCCAAAATGCCCAGCGCCGCTGGCTTGCACCTGTACATGGTGCAGTCAGCAGCTTATGGCTGGCAAGTTTAGTACAAGCACCTATATGGAATGTTGCCGAGCGTCTAAAAGTCGTAGTGACGCGTGACCAAAATCAGCTGAATCAAATAGAGACAGAACTGGCGTTTTGCGGCGTAGATGCTCATGTATTTCCTGATTGGGAGACGCTGACCTATGATGAGTTGTCACCGCATCAAGATATTGTCAGCGAGCGTATCAATTTATTAACTGATATGCCAACGTCAGGCGTGCTATTGATATCTGTGCAAGCATTAATGCACCGTGTTGCGCCACCAAGCTGGTTAATTGGACAGCATTTTGATTTAAGTGTTGGCGATCAATTTGATATCAATACCCAACGTAGCTTATTAGCAAAAGCAGGTTACCGAGCGGTAGATAATGTCTTTGAGCCGGGGGAATTTGCGGTACGTGGTAGTATCATTGATATCTTTGCCATGGGTCAGCCATTCCCGCTACGTCTAGATTTATTCGACGATGAAATTGAAACCATTCGCTTTTTTAATCCGCAGACCCAACGGACATTGACCGTTGATGATTTAAAGTCAATGATGAGTGGTAACGATAGTAGTATGGGCAAAGAGTCATTGTCGCTACTGCATAAACTGCCAGATATCTCAAAGCCTATTAAACAGTTTCAGATCCTACCCGCAAAAGAGTTTCCACTTGATGAAGGGCGTGAAACCTTTCGTACCAATTTTGCTGCCATGTTCCCCAATAGCAATAGCCGTAAATTCGAATTACATAAAGATGTAATGGCAGGCATTGCGAGTAGCGGACTGGAATATTATCAGCCACTGTTTTTTGATTTAAAAGATTGGACGGTAGAGAGTAGTTTATTTGCTTATCTGCCAAGCAATACGCTATTTATCACTGATGAGCTAATTAACGAGAAACAAGCGGATTATTGGTCGCAAATCCAGCGCCGCTATGAAGAGCGTCGTCACGATATTGATAAACCTATTGTCGCCCCTGAGTTGCTGTATTTATTGTCAAATACTCTTAACGAGCATCTCAATCATTATCCACGGGTGATACTCAGTGCACGTAATGAACTGTCGACAATGAATGATGCATCTGCGATTGACGAGACAGTATTGGAGAGTCCATTACAGTTATCTGAGCAACCACAGTTAGATTTTGTTCAGAATAAGCAACAAGGCTTGGTCACCTTAAGTGCGCAAGAGCCGCCACAGTTGGCCGTCAATCATCAAAAAGCAGAGCCACTTACTGAGCTGCTAGCGTTTTTAGAGCTACAAGCGCAAACAGCAACACCAGTATTGATTGTCGCTGAAACAGCGGGTCGCCGTGAGATTCTTATTGAGCTGTTTAAAGGTAAAATCGACATCAAGGCTTATGACAGCTTTGAAACGTTTTTAGCCGCCGATAAAAGCACTGGTTTTAAAGATAGCAAGTTGCCACAGGTTGGTCTAACGGTTGCACCTATTGAACGTGGCGTCTATGTTCCTGAGCGCTTGGTGTTGATTAGTGAGACACAATTATTTGGTCGGCAAGTGCTGCAAACGCGCCGTCGTCGCCAAAGCGGTGTATCAGAAGAATTCTTGGTTAAAAGCGTGACTGAAATAACTGATGGCAGTCCAGTCGTCCATATTGAGCATGGCATTGGACGTTATAATGGTTTAATAACCTTAGATGTCGGAGATGGTGAGCAAGAATTTATTCACTTAAAATACGCTGATGATGCCAGTATTTACGTGCCGGTTGCCAATCTGCAAATGATTAATCGCTATAGCGGCGGCGACCCAGCGCTTGCACCATTGCACAAGATTGGTAGTGGAAAATGGGACAAAGCCAAGCAAAAAGCGCTCGAGCAAATCCATGATGTCGCAGCTGAGTTGCTTAATATACAAGCACGGCGTGAGGCAAAGGTCGGTATTCATTTTAAAATAGATATCTCGCAATACGAGCTGTTTGCTAGTCAGTTTGCCTTTGAAGAAACACCGGATCAAGCCAGCGCTATTCATGCAGTCATGGAAGATATGAAGCAGAATCAGCCCATGGATCGTCTCATCTGTGGTGATGTAGGTTTTGGTAAAACGGAAGTAGCCATGCGCGCGGCATTCATTGCGGTCAGTGCTGGTTATCAAGTAGCGGTGCTGGTGCCGACTACCTTGCTAGCCGGTCAGCATGAAGACAATTTCCGCAATCGTTTTGC
Source organism: Psychrobacter sp. ANT_H56B (assembly GCF_008369245.1). Classification (NCBI taxonomy): domain Bacteria; kingdom Pseudomonadati; phylum Pseudomonadota; class Gammaproteobacteria; order Moraxellales; family Moraxellaceae; genus Psychrobacter; species Psychrobacter sp. ANT_H56B. Next base: position 531,188 of record NZ_VOBF01000001.1, on the reverse strand, counting down.
TGATTGGCCAGTACGTATTGAAACGCTTTCGCGCTTTGGCGGTAAAAAACATCAAGACACTGTGCTAACAGACCTGGCGGCAGGCAAGGTTGATATCGTCATTGGTACGCATAAGTTATTACAGCCCGATGTAAAGTTCTCTAATCTAGGTCTAATGATTGTTGACGAAGAACATCGCTTTGGAGTGCGCCATAAAGAGCGTATTAAGGCGATTCAGACTGATGTCGATAGTATGTCGATGACAGCGACGCCCATCCCGAGAACGCTCAATATGGCGCTCTCGGGTATGCGTGATATGTCGATTATTGCCACGCCACCAGCCCGTCGTCTTGCGATTAAGACCTTTGTCATGCAGAAGACTGACGCTTTGATGAAAGAGGCTATCTTGCGTGAGCTGTTGCGTGGTGGACAAGTTTATCTATTGCATAATGATGTGGCGAGTATTGAGCGCATGGCAGAGACCATACGTGAACTGGTGCCTGAAGCGCGAGTAGGGGTCGCTCATGGGCAAATGCAAGAGCGTCAACTAGAACAAGTCATGCAGCAGTATTATCATAAAAAATTCAATGTGCTAATTTGTTCGACCATTATCGAAACCGGTATTGATGTACCGAATGCTAATACCATTATTATAGAGCGCGCGGATAAGTTTGGTTTGGCTCAATTACATCAGTTGCGTGGTCGCGTGGGTCGAAGTCATCATCAAGCTTATTGCTATTTACTTGTACCGTCTATTAAGGGGCTTAAAGGGGATGCCAAGCGCCGATTGCATGCTATTGAGCGCGCTAACACATTAGGTGCAGGCTTTATGCTGGCAAGTGAAGATTTAGAGATTCGCGGTGCTGGGGAAATACTTGGTAAGCAGCAAAGTGGTAATATGCAGGCAATTGGTTTCAGTCTATATATGGATATGCTGGAGCGAGCAACGAAGGCGATTAAAGCCGGTAAAGAGCCTGATTTAAGTACACCATTATCGCTAACCAGCGAAATTAATCTGCATAGCTCGGCACTGATACCAGAAGAGTATCTGCATGATGTGCATCAGCGTTTGTTATTTTATAAACGTATTGGCAATGCCGATGATAAAGAAGCATTGACTGATATTCGAACTGAAATGATTGATCGTTTTGGTGTTTTGCCAGACCAGACCAAGCAGTTATTTGCGGTTCATGGTCTACGCATACAAGCCGAGCCTTTGAAAATTAATAAAATTGATGCCAATAGTAATAGCATGACATTAGAGTTTGCACCCGATACCCCGGTCGATGCTTTGGCGATTATTAAACTAATTCAAGCAAATGGGCAGCACTATCGTATGAATGGTGCTTCTGGCATTCGCTATCAGGATGCTGATAAATTGGCAACACCGCAGCAGCGTGTCACGGTGATTCAAGAGTTATTAAGCTATTTTAGCAAGCATATGGTGGTAGAGTCGGTTTAGGATATTCAATCATCACTATATACCATGGAAAATAGCTGTTTAACCTTTACCTTATAGACTAAGAGATTTAAAAAGCAGGACATTTAGACAATAAATCATGACGCTATTTTATCGATTGGATAACTGATAAAATAGCGTCACTGTATTTTTACCTTAAATATCTGTTTTAAATTTTAAGCCTAATCTTTCTTCCTTATTCTTTTACTTGAGTTTCATAACAAGAGAACCGCCATTATGTTCCAACTTCATCATAAACTTGCTGCCGATAGTTTTTTAGTGGGTGATTTTCCACTATCAACCTGTCGCTTAATCAATGATTGCCAGTTTCCATGGTTGATATTGGTGCCACGAGTATCAGGCATCAAAGAATTGTATGAATTGTCTGAGGCAGACCAAACGCAGTTTTTGCGTGAATCGAGCTGGTTATCAAGTCAGCTCGCTAAAACTTTTCAGGCAGATAAAATGAATGTGGCAGCACTCGGTAATCAAGTACCACAGCTTCATTTTCATCATATTGTCCGCTATCAAAACGATATGCAGTGGCCAAATCCGGTATGGGGCGTTCCTGCAGTGCCTTATAGCAAAGAAGTATTGGCGCAAATGCAACAGACTTTGATGATGGCACTGCGCGGCCATCATCAAATGCCGTTTGATTGGCAGATGTAACTCACTACTTAGTGATAGGTTTAACATTGCTTGGTACATGTCAATTAAAAGAAGTCAGATATATTATCTGGCTTTTTTGCCATTAGCTCGAACTTGATATTTATGTTTAGTACAAAGGTCTTGAGATGATGATTTCATTGGCTTTGGTAACAAAATAAATGACAAACGGTATACTTTGAGGACTCAATGACATAGCTGTTAATAAAATTAAAACGTATAATATGCAAGTTAACTGTTTAATTTCTCTTATATTATTTATAAGCATAAATATTTTTTATAAGGATAAGGTACATTATCTATACTATCTTTATGAGTACTTTCAATGATTTTACTGATTTAAGCGAATAGCTCTCATGGCACTTTTGGACACCTTTAGCCCAAAAAAATCTATACAGGGTACTGATGTCTGTCGATTTGATTATCCTGAAATCTTTGTTCTCATACTCAGCGTGATACTGCTCGCTATCCATTTTGACTTCAGTCCAACTTCGATGGCCCTTTTAATCGTCGTCTGCTTACCTAGCCTCATGATTTTAGTTTATAACTTTCGTCGTCAAAAAAGCTTTTGGACGTCTAATATAGTTATTATTTTATTGTCTTCTGTTATTGGTTCCATTCAGCTTTGTCCCATTATCTCATTAAGTTTAGCGTCGTTGATCGGATTGCGTATTATTATTAGCAGCCCTGAGAATCATCTAAAGCTGGTTTCTGTATCCATCGTTACCATCATTATTTTTTACTACGTTAGTGTCATCTTGAGTAGTGCCGAGGTAGATTGTCACACCAGTTGGATAACGCCTATCATCTTGCTAGCAACGATGCTTGTAATGCTTTGTCACTTTCGCCATATATATTATGAGTATATCCATTATGAGGCACGGGCTGAGCAAGTGGTTGGGCGCTTAAGTACGATGGTGTCGGTAATCAATAAGTTGACACGTTTCGTACCACCGCAAGTATGGGAGCCTATTGTCAAAGCGGACGGTCCAGTTACTGTTGCTAATAAACGCGCTAAGTTGACGATTATGTTTTCAGATATCGTTGGTTTCACTGAGCTGTCTGATAGCTTAAGTGCAGATAATTTGGCTGATATTTTAAACACTTATATGCATTGTATGACTTTGATCGCCAATAAACATGGGGCAGTATTAGATAAGTTTATTGGTGATGGCATGGTGTGTTTTTTTGGAGAGCCAAATAGCCGCGGTCCGCGTCAAGATGCCTTAGATTGCGTAGCTATGGCAATAGATATGCGCCGTGAAATGCGCACATTGAGGCAAAAATGGCGACTGATGGGCTTTGAGGGATTATATATACGCGTAGGCATTAGCACAGGCTACTGTCATGTTGGTAACTTTGGTAGTAATAATCGTCTGAGCTATACGCTGATTGGCAAAGAGGCCAATCTGGCTTCAAGGCTTGAAGCTGTCGCTGGTAAGGGCGAAATATACATTAGCGAGAGCACTCACGACTATATCGCTCATGATTTTGACTGCGAATACGCAGGTGCTTTCCCGCTAAAAGGTTTTGATGATAAAGTAAGTGCTTGGAAAGTATTAGATCCAGATGAAAATAAAGGCAAGTTATCGAAATGGGTAGACCACACGCTTCCAGGTTTTAATCTGCATTTGAACTTTAGAGACATGCAAGATAACGATTATCAAGATATTAGAAGTCGTCTTAATCTTGCACTTGCACGTATTGAGCAAGAAGAACAATCTGCCGCTATTAAAATTGATGCAGCCAGCAAAAAAGAAGGGAAGCATAAATAATTTGTAGCAATACTATAATGATAGTAAATAATTTTCTTTGCTCATGAATAGATTGTGATTACTTAAAGTATCAGATATTGGAATAGGAAAAAGCCAGCTATAAGACATAGTTGGCTTTTTTATGAGTATAAAGTCATCAATAATTAGTGATTTTCTTTAGCATGGTTCAAAGTGTACTTAGGAATCTCAATGACTAAATCGTCATCCTCAAGCATCACCTGACAGGACAAGCGTGAATCAGGCTCCAGTCCCCAAGCACGATCGAGTAAGTCGGCTTCGATATCATCCATCTCATCCAAGCTATTAAAACCTTTACGTACGACGACATGGCAAGTTGTACAAGCTTTTGACATCTCGCAAGCATGTTCAATCTTGATGCCTTTTTCTAGTAAGGCTTTACATAAGTTTTCGCCTGCTGCTAATTCAACTTCGATGCCTTGAGGGCAAATTTCATGATGGGGTAGTACAGTGATTTTTGGCATAAGGTAGTCTATCCGGTGCTAATCCATTTAAAATAACATCTAAAAGTATAAAAATATGCTTAATTTGACACGTCAGTAATATGGTAACTTATTTCTGTTACCAGTCTTTGGCGCTGGTACCTGCCATACTGGTCTTGACGCTTTGATTCATGATAAGAGCAGCAAAAGCGTCGCTATGCGGTTTAAGCGCCAGCTTTTTTGCATCAATAAGGGTTAAGTCATTGGTATCAAGCGCAACTTGCAAGTCTTGCATAGTGTGTGCCAAAGACTGCTTAGCATCTTCTGAAAGTAAAGCGTCAAAATCTTTCAATGCTGATTGCAGTGCCAGTATCTCACGTTCTGATTCAACCTTGGTTTCAATCAATGAGCGTGCGTTTTTGTCTTCTTCAGCGTATTTAAATCCTGCAATGAGTAACTGTTCTTTTTGTTCATCAGACAGGCCATAAGAGGGCACAATCTCAATTTTACTTTCGGTCTTGGTAGTGGTTTCTTGTGCACTCACTGTCAGTTGCCCATTAGCATCAATGCTAAAAGTCACTTCGATTCGCGCAAATCCCGCTTTCATAGGCGGAATACCATATAGCTCAAAGCGTCCCAGTGAGCGGCAGTTATCGACAGTCTCGCGCTCACCTTGTACCACATGAATCACCATGCCGGTTTGACCATCTTGATAAGTGGTAAATATTTGGCGTTTCTTAACTGGAATAGGGGTATTACGCGGGATAAGCACTTCAACCAAACCGCCCATGGTTTCAAGACCAAGCGATAGCGGAGTGATATCTAACAACAATAAATTATTATCACTATCACCGTTGACCAATTGATGCGCAGTTTGTGCCGCACCTAAAGCAACGACTTCATCTGGATTTAATCGACAAAGTGGCTGCTTTGCAAAAAAATCAGTAACCACTTGTTTAACAGCAGGCATACGGGTCGAGCCGCCAACTAAAATAACTTCATCTAAGTCAGATGTTGAAAGTTTGGCATCACGTAATACTTGTTCGCAAACGCTCAAGGTGCGGCGACTCACTGGGTCTGCAATCGCTAATAAATCTTCACGGCGCAATATGCCCTTAAAGGATTGCTCATTCACGATGATATCAATCTCAACTTGCTCAGCATCCGTCAACGCTTGCTTATAGGCTTTGGCTTGCTGAGCAAGGATTGATTTATCATGCAGGCTGACGTCTTTAGGATCGATATTCAACTGCTTGATCAGCCAATTGGTCAATAAGCGATCGATATCATCACCACCAAGTGCACTATTACCACCTGTCGCTAGCACCTCAAAAACGCCATCGTTTAGCTTTAAAATCGACACATCAAATGTACCGCCGCCCAAATCATAGATAAGGTAATGTTTCTCGATACCTGCTTCAGTTGCTTGGTCGAGTCCATAAGCAACCGCAGCTGCAGTAGGTTCGTTCAACAGACGCAGTACCTTGATACCAGCTACTTGAGCGGCGTCTTTAGTAGCTTGACGCTGTGCTTCATCAAAATAGGCAGGCACGGTAATGACCGCACCTTGAATGCTATCCTCGGGCAATGCGTGAGCAGCACGCTGTTCTAGCGCTGCTAAGATACGCGCTGACACTTCAACAGGAGATACGGCTCCTTGCGCAGTGACAAAAGCTGGCATTTCATCTTTGCCACCGCTTAGCTCATAAGGATGAGAGAATTTGATATCAGCTTGGCTACGACCCATAAAGCGCTTGGCTGAAATAATGGTGTTTTTTGGATCATCTACTACGTGGGCGAGGGCGTCCGAACCAACCAATGGACTACCTTCACTTGGATAATACACCACAGAAGGCAACAAGGTATCTGTCGCTGTGCTTGCTTGCAAAACTTGAGCTTTGCCTGAGCGTACCACGGCGACCAATGATCGCGTGGTACCAAGGTCAATGCCTAGGCCAAAACGATGCTCGTGAGGTCGGGTGCTTTGATTGGGTTCAGCAATTTGCATTAAGGACATAAGATAACTCAAAGATAAAATGAATAAGTGAAATGATACAAAGACGATAAATAGACTATCGTTAGTACAACATAAAATAGTTTTGCTATAAATGCTTGAATATAGAAACTAGCCATTAAAGGCTTTTAGAGTCAAGATTATACGAGATAATTGGTCTTACTTTAACCGTCGCTTTTTAAAACTTCTGAAACGTATTATAAATTGAGCCGTTATTATTATATTCAATAATAACGCTACTAATAAGCGCATTAATTACACATATAAATCATCATCATCTAAATGTGTAGCTGCCGAAATTCCATCAATGGCTGTCACGACGTCAGCATTTAACTTCACCAGAAATTTCAGCTTTTGGGTAGAATCAATAGCGGTTTGCCAGTCTTGAGTCTCATAAGCGTTTTTAAAGCTTGCTGACTGCTTTGTTAGACGTTCTATAATCTGTGGATGTAACTGCTTTAGCGTTGCTATGTCTTGAGCACCAATAGCGTCATCCAAATCCATACGCATTTCCATAGCGTCTTCTAAGAAGTCCAGATCTGCGATGGAATGCTCTAGACTTTGCGCTTGACCTGCCATATCTAACAAGTAGCTGGCTCGACTATCAGGCGAACTCAGAGTTTGATAGCCCTGATTAATAAGCGCTGATGCTTGCTCAGATTGCTGCTTCGCCCTTGCAATATTGGCTATATTTTTTGCGACATTGTCAGGATGATAGCGTTTTTGCAAAAAACGTAAACGCTGATCCAAATTGTCTTGTACAACCTCAAACTGTACAGGCTGCTCAAATAAAGCAAAAAAATTATCAAACTGTGGTTCTAATACGTTGTCTGTCATATCGTCTGCCTTTATTTTATTTATTATTTTAAGGACTTCTATTTTGTATAGTAAAAACGGTTACACCGTAAAAGACTCACCGCAGCCACATTCGCCTTTCTGGTTAGGATTACTGAATTTAAAGCCTTCATTGAGACCTTCTTTTTCATAATCCATTAATAGACCATCGAGATATACCAAGCTTTTAGGGTCAATAAAAATACTAACACCAAGGCTCTCATAACGGGTGTCATTTTCGTCAGGAATATCAACGAACTCTAAAACATAAGCCAAGCCTGAACATCCTGCCGTACGAATACCCACGCGTATGCCTTCGCCTTTACCGCGATTGTCCAAAAACTCACGCACATGTTGAGCGGCGCGTTCTGTCATTTCAATCATGCCAACTCCCATTGACTATCAATAATAGGGATAAAAATTCAAAATAAATAACGAAATAAATAAAAGGTGACAATTACATAAGCGTCATTGTCACCTCCTTGGCGTTAGCCGCTTTTTGGCAGCTTGCGCTTTCATACAGAGAACAAGTTGCTAAACAATATATATTAAACAGCTTGTACACTACTTAATATAGCTGGTCATTTTAACGACGACTGGGCTCAAGCAGGAACATGCTTGCCTTTATAGTCGCTAATAGCCGCTTTAATAGCATCTTCTGCAAGGACTGAACAATGCACTTTTACTGGTGGCAATGCCAATTCTTCAGCAATGTGACTGTTCTTAATTTCACCAGCTTGATCCAAGCTTTTGCCTTTTAGCCACTCAGTAACGAGCGAGCTTGACGCGATGGCTGAACCACAGCCGTAAGTTTTGAAGCGTGCATCTTCGATAATACCGTTATCATCGACTTGGATTTGTAAACGCATAACATCACCACAGGCTGGTGCGCCGACCATACCAGTGCCAACGTTTTTGGCATTTTTATCAAGATTGCCAACGTTGCGTGGATTTTCGTAATGATCAATAACTTGGTCACTATAGGCCATGGGGTTTTCTCCTGGTTAGATGATGAGCTGTCATTTAATGACTGTCTTTGTTAATGGGTTACTGGCTCATCGATAATTGGGGTCAAACACTTAATGTATAATTGTCTGATTCATTAGCTATGGCGATATTTTTATGTTTAGTAGAAAAAGTAAATAAAAATATCGCTGTTGCCATTATTTTTTAAATTATAAAGCTTAAATGTAGTATTAGTGCTCAGACCATTCTACTGAATCTAAATCAACGCCTTCTTGATACATATCCCAAAGTGGCGATAGCGCACGTAATTTATCAACAGCTTGATGCATCTGGGTGATAACCGTATCAATGTCTTCTTCAGTAGTATAACGACCAAAGCTAAATCTAATTGAGCTATGTGCCAACTCGTCTGGGCGACCAATAGCGCGCAAGACATAAGATGGCTCAAGAGTCGCTGACGTACAAGCTGAACCTGATGAGACAGCTAAGTCTTTTAGCGACATCATCAGTGATTCGCCTTCAACAAAGTTAAAGCTGATATTTACAATATTAGGTACGCTGTTTTCTAAATCACCGTTTAGGTAGATCTCTTCAATATCTTGTAGACCATCCCACAGTTTTTGGCGTAATTTTGCCGCATGTGCATTGTCTTCTTGATAGCGCTGATTAGCTAACTCAAATGCTGCGCCAAGACCTACGATTTGGTGAGTCGGCAAAGTACCTGAACGCATACCGCGCTCATGACCACCGCCATGCTGCTCGGCTTTTAGGCGAATACGCGGCTTGCGACTAACGAATAGGGCACCAATACCTTTAGGACCATAAGCTTTATGACCTGAGAAACTCATTAGGTCAATTTTCATCTCTGCAAGGTTGATAAGTACTTTACCAACAGACTGTGCGCCATCAACGTGAAAAACAACACCCGCTTCGCGCGTGATTTCACCAATCGCTGCAACATCAGTCACCGTACCAAGCTCATTATTCACCATCATGAGAGACACTAAGATAGTATCTTCACGTAAGGCAGCTTTTACTTGCTCTGGTAAAATCATGCCAGTGCTTGGCTGCGGCTCAAGATACGTAATCTCAAAACCTTCTTGCTCAAGCTCACGGCAGGTATCTAATACCGCTTTATGCTCAATTTTACTGGTAATAATATGCTTACCACGAGACTGATAAAAATGAGCAGCACCTTTGATGGCTAAGTTATCAGATTCTGTCGCACCAGAGGTAAAGACGATTTCGCGAGGATCAGCATTGATGACCTCAGCAACTTGCTGACGAGCCGTTTCTACCGCTTCTTCTGCTTGCCAGCCGTAGCCATGCGAGCGTGATGCTGGGTTACCAAAGATGCCATCTACCGTCAGATATTCGCTCATCTTGGCAGCGACTGACTTAGCAACTGGCGTCGTGGCGGCATAATCTAAATATATAAGGGTGTTATGTTGACTCATGCTGGGTTTGCCTCGCTGGTCGATAAAGTAATAGTGTTAATGTCTTTTGTAGAAATATCTTTTAGAGCATCGCTGTGCTGCCGATCTGATACAGACTGCACGTGCTCCATGTTTAATAATTGCGCTAATGTTATATTTTTCAAGTACTGCTCTACATGATTTGATAATGCACACCACAAATCATGGGTCAGACACATTGTACCACCTTGGCAGTCGCCGCGTCCTTCACACTGCATGGCATTGACCGATTCATCGACAGCAGAAATGATACTCATGACATCAATCTGATCAAGTGGCTTTGCTAAATAATAGCCACCTGCTGCGCCGCGAATACTAGTGACCAAACCACGCTTACGAAGTTTTGAGAATAACTGCTCAAGGTAGGATATAGAAATGGACTGTCGCTTGGCAATGTCGGATAAAGACACCGCGCTTTCTTGTTGGCTGGTTTGTAATGCCAAATCTAGCAAAGCGGTCACGGCATATCTGCCTCGAGTAGTTAAACGCATGTGTTATCTCCAAACTTTTTAAGGATAATTTTATTTAACAACGATCTTAGTATCGGTCAGATGTTTAAGAGATAGCCAGTCACATATAAATAGCTATGCTGCTAATAAGACAAATCATCTGTCGACTAAGTGTGTCTTATCGTTATTAAACAACAGATGGTTTACCCGATGTGTGCAACGATAAGGTAATTATACTCAATCCCGAGTAATTTAGTCAAGATTAAAGTGTGGTTGAATGGTTAGTGATATTAATGACGATGATTGATAAAAACAATGACTGGTGATAAAACGAAAAAAGCGCTTGATAGACGATAGGTCATATCAAACGCTTTTAAGAGATATTTTCAAAAAATCATCTATACATCAGCTTATTTTTTGAACATTAATTCATTACAAAGAGTGCAATGATGGCAGCAAGAGCAATGATAGAAGCAATTATTGTCGTGATGATAAAAGTCTTTTGTTTGCTTTGTAGCTCTTTGACAGCGATTTCGAGCTCACGATTTTTGATGGTCAAAGTAGTAATTTCGATCTGCTGTTCTTTAATACGTAGCTTATAGCTTTCTTTTTTATCTGCCATTTCCGCTTCGGTCGGCTTGGGCTTGCTTTTACCGCCCTTAATCTTTTTGATTAAGCCTTGAATTAAGCTACCTAGACCAAGCTGCATAATAAATTGCTTAACCAGCTGAACCTGTACCGTTTCACCACGCATTTGCAGCTTTTCAGTTGTTTCACTATCATGCGTGGTAATGGCATTAATCACTTGCAGGCTATAAGCATTGATCACGACATCAGGCTCACTGCGACCAATAGGTAGCCTGTCATCTAATAACACGCCTTTGGTACTAAAAGTAGCGAACACCTCTACGTGTGGTAGATATAATCTAAGCGCAACGACAGTTTCTTGCTTAGCAAGTGGATAAGCGGCTTTACGGAGTTCTGGATCTAAACGTAACAATAGGGTCAGCGTCGATTCGATAAACACCAAGATGACATTAAGAAAAGAGTGAGACAACGTAGAACGCTTCATGTAAATAATCCGTTTTTATTGTTCAAATAAAACATAATAAGATAAGTAAGGGTTAAAACCGACCCAAAGTATGCAATGACATTGCGCTTATAGTAACGCCTTTATGATAAAAAGTAACGCGGGTTTCTGTCAGTTGCAAAATTATTACCTGACAATAATTCTTTTATTTCATGCGTTAACTATCATAGTTTATAGTTGGCGTTGATAAACATCAGCGTCTAGATAAGGGCTCAGCAAACAAAAGCTAAAATAGCGTTTTTGTCATCATATTGCAGCAGGTTTAGGTAACATTGGGTGTCAAATACGTTGTAGAGTGCACAAAAATATGTAAAATTGCTTGCGCTCCTTATGTTGCCTTGCTATAAAGGCGATAACAAAGCAAAACCTGTTTATGCATGAGCCAAGTGGTTTTTATTGCTTAAGTGCTCTGAGAGCGATACAATGCTTGGCGTGAGCGTTTTTTTACCCCCTAAAACTTGAAGGAAATTTTATGAATAAGTCAGAATTAATTGATAGCATTGCTGAGAAAAGTGGTCTAAATAAAACTCAAGCTGGCGATGCATTGAACGCAGTTATGGAAAGCGTTGGCGAAGCTCTAGAAGCTGGCGATAGCATTTCACTAGTTGGTTTTGGTACTTTTAGCGTAAAAGACCGTAAAGCACGTACTGGCCGTAACCCTAAGACTGGTGAAGAGCTAAGCATCCCAGCCAGCAAAGTACCAAGCTTTAAAGCTGGTAAAAACCTAAAAGAGCGCTTGAACTAAGCCGTATCTATTTAAAGACAGTCGCAGCTTATGACGTGATACATGAATAAAAACTGCGTTTGTTGATGATAAAGCAATAAAAGGTGACACCTCATAACAGCTATGAGCGACTCATCAAAAAAGCACCTAGATATTAGGTGCTTTTTTTAGTGCTATAGTTTGTATTATATCACCTGAATATTTTGAGTCTGCATCAAAAATCACGTATCATAGGGCGCGCGATAGAGATGTTGTTCAAACCAAGACGGTGTTATCCGCCTTGAGCGACCATAATAAAATGCACCCCTTGTTAGTTTTACCATTTTCTTACCATTGCCAGCTTGTAGAGCGTTGATATTATTAATAGTATTACAATGGTTTTTCATCAATATAGGTTAATAAAGCAGAGATAACTATGGATAAATTGCGCGATTTTTTAAAAAGCTGGCCGGGTCGCATTTTATTGATTTTATGCCTATCGCCGCTCGCTCTATTGGGCGTCGAAAGCTACTTTGGGGGTAATGTCGATCCCAATCAGATCGCTCAGGTAGGGGAAGCGAGTATCGGCCTATCAGAGTATCAAACGGCAGTAAACAATCGCCGTACTGAGCTTTTAGACCAAGTTGATGATGCCAGTTTATTAAATGAAGATGTGCTACATGAGCAAGTGTTAAAAGGTCTGATTGACCGCACCTTGCTAGAGCAGCAGGCTGGCAAGCTTGGTATGACCGTCTCTGATGACACCATCAATCGTCTGTTGCGTCAAGAAGAGATCTTTAAAGGTGCAGATGGCGAGTTTTCAAATGATCAGTTTGCAAGCTTTTTACGTCAACGCAATATGACAAAAAATCAGCTGTTTGATGAGTTCCGCAATCAGTTGAGCTTAGATCAGCTGAATGCTAGTATCGTTGGTACTGCTGCCTATCCGATGAAAGCAGTCAGTCAACTGATTGATTTGCAGCTAGAGGCACGCAATATCTGGCTACATCGTTTTAACTGGCAAGATTATGTGTCAAAAGTTAAATTGAGTAAAAATGACATCCAAGCGTATTATGATGCCAATAAAGACACGCTAAAGAGCGCTGCTATGGTCGATTTGGCTTACTTGCAGCTTAGCCCTCAGACCATCCAAGTAAACGAGGTCACTAAAGAGGACTTACAGCAGCAGTACGAAGCCTATAAGCAAAGCCTTGCCGTCGTCGATGAGCGTAAGGTCAGCCAAATCTTATTAACTGGTAGCGATGCCAAAGCACGTGCTGATAAAATTAAAGCGCGTCTTGCCAAAGGTGAAGCCTTTGCGAAGGTTGCTAAAGCTGAGTCAGATGATCCATCAGGCGAAACAGGCGGCGATATCGGACGCTTTAATCCCTCAGTATTTGGCAATGATGCAGCAGCAGTAGAAAAAGCGTTAGAAGGTTTGAGTGTAGGCGATGTTAGCGTACCAGTGAAGACCAGCTTTGGTTATCAGATATTCACCGTGACTGAAGATAATGGTAACAAGATACCAAGCCTTGAGAGTATGCGTGATGATTTGATAGCCAAAGCAAAAGAGTACAAGCGTCAAGAAATCTATGCTGACAAAGTAACGGCGATTAACGATTTAGCCGCAGATGGGTTTAGTATTGAAGATATTGCTCAGCAAGAAAATGTGTCATTAAAACGTCTTAAAGATTACCGCAAAGAGAATAATAAATCTGTCCTTGCCCAGCCAGCGGTGATTAAACAAGCGTTTGATGAGTTTACCATTCAAGACCAAGCGGTCACCGCTGGTATCGAAGTTGGTAATGGCACGGTATGGGTACAGCCAAGTAACTATCGTCCGACCAAAACATTGTCTTTAACTGCTGCGACGCCTAGAATCACGCAGTTATTACGTCAGCAAAAGGCTAGTGAATTGGCATTAAATGATGCGAAAAAACTTGCGGCTGGTATTAAGACTACTGCTGATATCAATAAGCAAGGGGTAACATTCCAAGCGCTTGGTGAGATCAATCGTCAGACTACGCAGCTGACAGAAAAAGAGCGCGGCTTAGCGTTTAGTAAGCAAGCACCTGAGAACGGTGTAGTTGCCGTAGCAAGTAAAACAGAAATGGGCGCAACGGTATTGGTTGGTGACCGTATCAAAACAGAGCAGCAATCACCATTATCTGCCGCCCAAAGAGCGCAAACGGCAGCGATTATCCGTGATAATTTAGGCCAAGATCAGTTGCAAGATTACTTAGACTATTTGCGTTTGGTGTATAAGGTTGAGATTAATAAAGCCAATATGGAAAATGCACAAGGGCGATAAGTACTTTGTGCGCTATCCATTTTAAATAAATCTATTTTTAACCATTAAAAAAGCCACTGTAATCATACAGTGGCTTTTTTTATTCAAGAGGATGAGTTTTTAATGAGGATAGCGCTCAATCACAAATTAATGACGGAAATGACGCATACCGGTGAATACCATGGCGATACCGTGCTCATTTGCCGCAGCAATGGTTTCATCATCACGCATAGAGCCACCCGGCTGGATAATCGCCGCAATACCTACTTCGGCAGCGTTATCGATACCATCACGGAATGGGAAGAAAGCATCAGATGCCATAACCGCGCCTTCGGTTGCAAGTCCAGCATGCTCCGCTTTAATAGCAGCGATACGAGCTGAGTTAACACGGCTCATCTGACCTGCGCCGACACCAATGGTACGCTGACCTTTAGCATAAACGATGGCGTTAGATTTGACGTATTTTGCAACGTTCCAGCTAAACAGTAAGTCAGCAATCTGCGCTTCGGTTGGTTGCACGTCTGTGACGATTTTTAAGTCATTGGCAGTAATTAATCCTAAATCTTGCTCTTGCACCAGTAAGCCACCATTGACGCGCTTATAATCAAGCTGGCGGTCACGTAACTCAGGTGCTGGCAAGTCGCCGCAGACCAAAACGCGAACGTTTTTCTTGCTAGCTGTCGCTTCAAGGACACCGTCTTCAATGCTTGGGGCAATAATGACTTCAACAAACTGATTGTCGATAATGGCTTTAGCGGCGGCAAGTGTTAACGGGCGGTTAAAAGCGATAATGCCGCCAAAAGAAGATTCAGGATCGGTGCTGAAGGCAGTGCGATATGCTGCTACTTGATCAGTGTCGACAGCAACGCCGCAAGGGTTGGCATGCTTGACAATCACACAGGCAGGCGTACTAAAAGCTTTCACACATTCAAGCGCGGCATCAGTATCGGCGATATTGTTATAAGACAATGCTTTGCCTTGCAATTGCTTAGCAGTAGCAATAGATGCTTGCTTGCTTTTTAAAGCATTGTTTTCAACATAGAACGCTGCTTTTTGATGCGGGTTTTCACCGTAGCGCAGGTCTTGCAGTTTTTCTAGCTGAACGTTAAAGGTACGTGAAAAATCTTCCGGCTCTTGATTCTCGTTAACACGGCTGCCTAAGAAGTTGGCAATCATCCCGTCGTATTGTGCCGTATGCTCAAACGCTTTAACCGCTAAATCGTAGCGTAAGGCATGGGTTAATGTTGTCCCATCTCCTAATGCTTCAAGTACACGCGTATAATCAGCTGGATCAGTCACAATACCAACGTGTGCATGATTTTTTGCCGCTGAACGCACCATCGTAGGTCCGCCAATATCGATATTTTCGATGGCATCATCCATGGTAACGTCACTACGGGCAATCGTTTCTGCAAATGGATAAAGGTTTACGACTACTAAATCAATACGCTCAATCGCGTGCTCACTCATCACAGTATCATCTGTGCCGCGGCGTCCCAAAATGCCACCGTGAATCTTGGGATGAAGCGTTTTAACCCGACCATCCATCATCTCAGGGAAACCCGTATAGTCTGATACTTCGGTGACAGCGACATTGTGCTCTGTGAGTAAACGGAAAGTACCGCCAGTCGACAACAGACCAAAACCTGCTTTAATCAGACCTTGAGCGAACTCAACGATATTGGATTTATCGGAGACCGACAGTAGTGCTAATGGGGCTTTACTCATAAAAAAATTTCCATAAAAAAAGCCTGACGTAAACGTCTGGCAAGGTAACAATGACAATCAGTATAGAGCATATCGTGAGTGATAAGATCATAAACTACAAACTGCCATACATAATATCAGTTAGGGTAGGTAAGCGTTTCATAAATAGGATTGATGGTACTTATTAATAAGTCAGATTTATCAAAAACATTATTTATAGTATTACATTAAACCATATATTTTGAGCTTTTTGCGTAGTGTACCGCGATTTAGACCTAAAATCTGTGCACACTTGGTTTGATTACCAAGGCTCTTTTCTAGTACCACAGACAGCAAAGGTTGCTCTATCTCTTTTAAAATAAGCTCATATAAGTCAGTTGGTATCTCATCACCTAACATTGCAAAATATTGACGCACCACGCGTTCAACATGTATCCGTAATGGCTCATGCGCATGATCTGTGTCATCTAAAGCAGATTCCACATTACGGATTGAGCGATGGTAGTCCTCTTCATAATAATCAAGATTACCAGCGCTTTTGTTAACATGACTGGCATTATACTGTGCCTGTGGTGTCATAAGATAATATCCTTGGGGTTAAAGAGTAAAACCATGAGGCTCTCGTTGGCTATTATATCAAAATCAGCAGCGATCATCTTAAGAAGATGAGGTTAATGAGCGAATATCAGTCAGCGAATATCAGTCAGCGAATATCAGTAAATGGGATTAATAGCAATTTTACTAATTTGAGTATTGGCAATAGGTACCGTAAAAAGTAACTGCTTACGACCATTAGAAGCTAATTGACTTTGTTTACCAACCAAGTACTTATCTGGTGGAGCGATAAACTCACCAATCAGCGCATTGGCACCATATACACTGACTTTTATATGAGGATATAGCTGTGCTTGTGAGCTTTGATTATTTAGAGTAGCGCTTATATCACTAGAATCAGCTGCACTGTTTATTCGACCGGCTCGGTATCTGATATCACTCATAGTTAAGGCAGTCAAGTCAGCACTGGGCAGGCTACAAGCTGCAATCGTACATATCGTCTGTAAGCGTTGAGCATGTGCAGGATTTTTAACTAAGTTATTTAAGTTAAACATAATGTACTGAGCAAAAAGTAGTAGTACTAGCACCAAACAGCCTACTGTCCATAGTAATGAAGCTACTGAACGATGGGATGGTGTTGGTGAGAATTTGGCTTGCGCTTGTAATCTTTTGGCATGTGCCGCTTTATTACGGTCTTCTTCTTTAAAGTCGACGCCCATACTAATGAGTAATTGCGATAAATCAGTATCATTGGTTGGCGTATCTTCGGGTGGGTGCTGTTCTTTCAGCAGTTTTTCGAGCCACGAGTCATCAGCATCATTATCAATATTGGCATGAATACTGTTAGCCGCCGTTGAGCTTAAAGCCATTTCTGCGGATGAAGGAGAGCGGTTTGAAGGCTTAGTAGAGGTAGAAGTTTCTTCAAATAAATTAAGGGATGTATCTGAATGTTTATCTAATTTTTTCGCAGTACTTCTTGCTGATAGAGCGTTTTGGGTAGCATTATTGTTATCAGTGGCTTGTGTAAGCCACGCATCCATACTATCTAGTGAGTCGTATTCTAGACTCTTGTCAGCAGATGCCTCAATATCGATATCGTCATGAATCATGTCATCATGTATCATATCGTCATGAATTAGGATATCTGTATCATTTGAGTTTGCAGCTGCTAAAATAGAATGTTTCTTATGAGAGGTTATGTCATTAATTTTCTTATCACGCTCGCTAGAAACTTCTGTACTTGTCAGCTTACGATTGCTGTCTATATCAGCAGTGACGATAAGATTGTTATTCACCAAAAACATTTGCTGGCAATGTTCACAACAGACTGTCGCGGTTTTTTGATTTAACTGGGTATTTTTTATATTAAAAATGGTATGACAATGAGGACACTGGGTTTTAATGGGTGTGGTCATAGAGTTGAATCCAAAAAGGTATCAGTAGGAATACCGTATAGCCACTCACCAACCGCTGCCAAATACTTCAATGTCATTGTTGAAGTATTATTAACTATAAACTACAGGCAACTCTAGAGTAGCGCCAAATACACAACATTTAACTACTACTCTATCGTAACAGATGTAATTTAATGTTGCTAGCCTGTAAATGTACCAGACAATCTCTGCCAATGTTGATCTTCTTGTGCAGTAAAAGCGTGCTTAGGATCAAGCGCAAAATAAGGCTGATACGCTTCGGTCACTTGCTCAGTTTGTGATTCAATCAAACCGGCAAGGACGATACGACTTTTTGGTGCCATCAAGGTGACAAAATAAGGCGCTAGACCTATCAGTGGCTTGGCTAAAATATTGGCAACCATCACTTCTACAGGCGCTATATTTTGCTGTTGCCAAAAGGCAGTAAAGTCCTCTGGTAAAAACGCTTGCAAACGATTGTCGACCGAGTTGCGTGCCGCATTTTGATTGGTTGCCAGTACCGCTTGAGGATCAATATCTACGGCATAAACGTGGCGCGCCCCTAACAATAAGGCGGCAATACCTAAGATACCTGAGCCGCAACCATAATCAATCACTACTTTGTCTGTAAGGTCCTGCTCAGTTAGCCAATCAAGACATAGGCGAGTGGTCGCATGGTAGCCAGTACCAAATGCCAAGCCTGGATCCATAATAATATTGGTCGCTTCAGGATTAGGCGGTGTTAGCCAATTAGGTACAATCCACAAGTCATTGGCACACTCAATGGGTTTGTAATTGGACATCCATTCACGCTCCCAATCTTTGTCATCGACAGCACTTACCCAACTACGGCTCGCCTGTACTTGGGCTGCAATCTCATGACTGAGTTGCTCGATAACATCACGAGTTCCAGTCTCTATCGTAGCATCGAAGAGCCCTGTTAAAATTACCTCGTCCCATAGTGGTGATTCACCAGGAAGTGGCTCAAATAAAGGTTGGTCGCCTGCATCGTCAAGTGCAATAGATAGCGCGCCTGCTTCTAATAATAGCGCTTCAGCAAGATCTACGTTGTCTTTTTCACACTGTAAGTGAAGTTGTTGCCATGCCATAAAAGTAACCTTGTTTCAAAATAAAAAATAGATAATAAAAATTAACGACCGACTATAAAAGCCTATTTTAGCGCTTATATAGTCAGTCGTCATGATTAATCAAAAAGATAATACTGTTAGCGTAATGCTTGTTTGGCTTCTTTTATCACCCGTGCATTACCTTGTGCTTGTCCAGACTGTAGAATAATTTGCCATAGTGCACGGCGGCGACTGCTGTCTTGAGAAACACTAAGCCCACGCCGTCCCATTGCTTCAGCCTTACGCGGCTGGTTTTTTTTAAGCGCCACTTGCGCAAGATAAAAATATACCGCTGATGATTTGGGTGCTAGGCGCTGAGCTCGGGTGAAGCTACTCTCAGCGCCATTTAAATTGCCTGCCTTTAATTGCTCAGTACCCACTTGCATCAGGTTACGAAAGGCAGGCAAGTTGCTATTATTGTTGGTGGTTTTCTGACTGCGCTGCGAGTTCTGCCGCGCACGCTCTAGTAGCTCATTATGCGACGGGATAGATGGCACATATATCACTTCATCTTCACGAGCAGGCGTGAGGATCACGGTATCAGGCTGAGTTACGATCGGAGTTTGACTCGTGCTTTGATTAGACCCCAAGATTACAGGTGGCTTTTCTGTTACCGATTCCGTTGGCGACTCTATTGATGCAGGTGGATGATAAGGCTCGATAGGATAATTATCGTCAGTCTTATCAGCTTCAGTACTCTCAACACTTTCATAACTACTATGATCAGTGCTAGGGGTTTGCGTCACTATTGTGGATTGTTCAGGTTGCGTCGTTTTTTGACTACTGGTTGATGGTAAGGTTTGAGCAGAAGGCGCTTTTATTGAAGTTGGTGCAGTCTGACAAGCACTCAAGCTTAGCATGCCAAAACAAGCGCTAATTAAAAGAGCTGTATGCAAATGCTTTGGCTGTTTTTTGGACTGAGCTTCAATCGTCTGCTGAGTCAATAACGCTTGCAATATAGATAACGCCATATTAAAACCCTTTCTAAGTTTTAAAAATCTTAAAATCGTTCAGCTACTAACTTTTAAAGTCAAATTTTCAGCTATCACGACTGAAATAGAAGCAGTTCACTAAAACCATTCAACAGCACGATCATACCAAGTATCTACACGATTGGGTGTATCACCGTCTTGCTCGGCATCATTGCTGTTATTATCAATAACTTCACCATCTGGAATCTCTAATCCTTCACGTCGACGTTGCTTGTTGATATTGCCTTGCTGATTTTGCCACTGCATCTGCTCGCGCGCACGATCCTGTTGGTATAAGCCAATCGCACAGCTGCTGGCTTCTTGGGGCAAATATGCTGACATAACAGGCAAGTAGCGTGCGCTGGCACAGCGCTCATTAGACAGCTTGCCTGAGTTGTTCTCTAACCATAGCCATTCGATGCCTTCTGGCTCTGGTAGCGCAACAGGTGTCAGTTTTAGACGATTCATATAATCAACCCAAACTGGCAAAGCACCGCTGCCGCCACTAAGCCCAATCGGTTTATTATCATCACGTCCAACCCAAACCACGCTGACATAGTTACCACTATAACCGGCAAACCACGCATCGCGGTAATCATTGGTAGTACCTGTTTTGCCCGCAAGGTTTAGATTGCTACCAAGCGATTGCACGCGTCTAGCTGTACCGTTCCTGACGACGTCTTGCAACGCATAATTAATCAAAAAGTTGGTCTCAGGCGGAATACTGCGCTGAGTATTTAAGCCTGTTCGCTGCAAAATACTACCGCGATCATCAATCACACTACGGATACTATGAATAGGCGTACGGAAACCACCCGTTGCAAAGACTTGATAGACCCCAAGCATGTCCATCGGGCTTAGATTGACTGAGCCCAATAATGCCGCAGGATAAGGGGGTATTTTCTCTTTAACGCCCATACGTTTTAATTGCTTGGCAAAGGTGTCGACTCCAAACTCCATCCCTAAGCGTACAGCACTATGGTTATACGATTGCGACAGCGCTGTAGTAAAGGGTATGTAGCCATGATCACGATTGTCATAGTTTTTGGGATTCCATTCGGTACCGTCGCTTAGACTGACCGTAATAGGGGAGTCATCAACCGAACTTGCCAAATTATAGCGACCACTTTCGAGAGCGGTCATATAAATAATCGGCTTTAACAATGAGCCTACTTGGCGTTTGGCATCGACCGCACGGTTAAACCCAGTAAATTCGCTTCCGCTACCGACAACAGAAACCAGCTCACCCGTCTCAGGGTTGGCACTGACCAGTGCCCCTTGTAAATCTTTGGTTTTGCTACCACTACGGCGTAGCTCGCCAAGCTTTCTCTCAACCGCTTTGTCCGCTGCCAACTGGGCAATAGGGTCCATGGTACTAATGATAATCAGACCTTCGTTTTTGAGATCATCGGAATAATAGACTTTATTTAGTTCACGCTTGACGATATCTAAAAAGTCAGGGAATTGGCTTTTACCTTCAACAGGCTTATCAACTACCCCAAGTGAGTTTTTTAATGCTTTATCGTAGTCTTCTTGACTGAGCGAGCCGACGGCCAACATATTGCTAAGCACAACATCGCGACGTGCCTTTGAATCGTTTGGATGGCGGCGCGGATTATAAACGCTCGGTCCTTTTGCCATCCCGACAAGCAGTGCTTGCTGATCTAGGCGCAGCTCATTGAGCGGCTTATCAAAATAAAATTGTGATGCCAACCCAAAACCATTAATAGAGCGTTTGCCATTTTGACCCAGATAAATCTCATTGAGATATGCTTGCAAAATCTCATCTTTACTATAATGCAGCTCAAGTAGCACAGCCATCAAGGCTTCATTGGCTTTACGCTTCATTGTGCGGTCTGAATTGAGATAAAAGTTTTTGATCAGCTGCTGGGTGATGGTCGAGCCACCTTGACGTGATCCACCAGAGAAGTTATTGATGACTGCACGAGCGATACCACGTATCGATACCCCTTTATGTTCATAAAAACCACGATCTTCTGTCGCTATCAGCGCATCAATAAGCGGCTGCGGTACTTGATCTAACGAGACAACCATACGGTCTTCATTACTATCCGGGTAAATACCACCGATATTCACCGGTTCAAGACGGATAATGCCGGTTTTCGCCGCCACAGTACTTTGTACTGACTCAATCTTATCACCAGCAATAGTCATTTTGATGACTTGCTCTTGGTCTATATCATTAGCGCTATAAGTAAATCCACGTGTATGAATAAAATAGGTATTACCTGATTTATGATAAGTACCCGTGCGATCATAGGCTTTATCACTTTGATAATTAAGTAGCTCAAGCCACTTCTTCATCGTGTCTTTATCGACGTTGGCGCCTTGATACAGCTCTAATGGCTGCGAATATACTTTGGCAGGAATATCCCAGCGTTTACCCTCAAACTTGTGAGTAATGGTGCGATCAAGTTTGACCAAGTATAGTGCTAATAACACCATGCCAGCGATGATAACAATTAATAAAATACTACTAAACACCACACCGCGCTGCTGGGAAGGTAGCGTATTGATAGCAGGCTTAGAGGACTGTGGTTGCTTAGGATTAGGTTTTTGCACTGATGACACACCATTTTGGGATGAAAAACTGCCTCATAATGACGCAAATTGACAAATTTTTCAATCTATCATCATCAACGCAGGCATTCATTTGCTCTCAGCGCTCAGGAGTTATACTGCTGAGAGCCTGTGCTTATAGTATAATCTTTATAAAAGCAATGATGGTTATTTGAAAGTATCCGCCACCTCTTATTGTCGTAACACTGTCTCAACTTTGAATAAGAGTAATGGTTTGCATTAACACGTACTATTTTAAAGAAGCATAACCATCAATGTCGCGTACGCGTAGCCCCAAATATAGTAGCCAGTTAACCAATGTACATCAAACATAGTGGTTTTCTCGATATCGAGTAGATCAGATGATAGAGCCTTGATTTAAAGCTGTTTTACTCAATGTTCTGTCTAAAGGAAATAAGTGCGATTATGTCCAGTCTTCCATCTCCTATGCCGCCAACATCACCGACATTACCAAGGTCATCAAAAACCAATACTCATTATCAAGACAATTCTATTATTGACGGTCTGGTATTGCCGCTGGCGGGTCATTGTTTTCATTGCGGTGATCCCGTGCCGCAGCCGCCGTTTCATACCGATATATTAGGTAAATCGCGTGAGATGTGTTGTATGGGCTGCCAGTTAGCTTCACAAAGTATCGTGGAAGCGGGGCTTGAGCAATATTATCTTGATCGCTCGGAGATTAACCGTACGGCAAGCTTACCCGTTCAGATGACCCGCCTTGAAGCTTATGACCATGATGAAATAAAATCACAGTTTGTCTACGCCCAAGACGGTATGTCGGTAGCAGAGTTGTCTGTCAATAATCTGCGCTGCGCTGCTTGTACGTGGTTGATTGAATCGCGACTTGATGAGTTAGATGGCATCAGTAAATGTCAGGTTAATTTGACCAATCAACGCATGCGGGTGATTTGGGATGAGACCAAGCTACCGATTAGCCGGATTCTTGCGGTTATCAATGAAATTGGCTATGAAGCCAAGCCTTATCGGCAAGATACCCACGAAGCCATGCTAGCACGTCATAACAACCAAATGCTAATAAGGCTTGGCATTGCGGCACTCGGCTCAATGCAAGCGATGATGTATGCCGTGGCAATTTATTTCGGTGAATATAGCGATATGCTGATATTTCAGCGAGATTTTTTGCGCTGGGTGTCTTTATTCGTCAGTACGCCAGTATTCTTTTATGCCGGTGTACCATTTTTTACGTCAGCATGGTCAGCGATTCGTGCTCGCCAAGTCAATATGGACGTACCCGTTAGTATTGCCTTGATTGTCACATTTTTCGCCAGTCTATTTGCCACCATTACTGGACAAGGGGAGACCTACTACGACTCAGTCAGTATGTTTATTTTCTTCTTGCTGGCAGGTCGTTATATTGAGCACAATGCGCGCCTAAAAGCGGCAACTATGGCAAACGATTTGGTGGTAGTTGAGCCAGTATTGGTACAGAAAATTTCTGAAGACAAAGACTCTGCTGCAAGTATTTTGCAGCTATTAGAACAAAATAGCGTTCAGAAAAATGCGCTTAAACAAGAAAGCGAAGAGTCTGTTAATAAGCTTGATGATAGAGCTATTAATGGAACTGTTAACGAGATTAGTAATGAGACAAGTAGTCAAAATACAGAGAGCGCTACGCCTAATTTTACGCAAAGTATGGATGCTAATGTCTATCAGTTAACATCACGTATTGCTCAAGAATGGCAGCAGACTCGTCAGCAACGATTAACTGTCTCAAATACAAACGATGAGGCAAAAGAAAAGCAGATGGTAACCGCCCATAGTTTGCAAGTGGGCGACATCATCATGGTTGAGGCAGGTTCTGAGATTATCAGTGATGGTATCTTGCTCAGCTCAACCGCCACAGTTTCTCAAAGCCTACTGACAGGTGAAGGTGATTTAATCACTAAGACCCAAGGCGACTATATCGTCGGCGGTGCACAAAACGACAGCCAACCATTTGAGATGTTGGTCACAGCGTTACCAGAAGACAGCCAAATCGGTTTGATTGACAGGCTAATGAATCGGGCAATGAGTGAAAAGCCAAAACTTGCCCAGCAAGCAGATAAGCTAGCACGTTGGTTTGTGGCGCGTATTTTAGTATTATCTGTCTTGGTATTTATTGGCTGGTATATCGTTGACCCAAGCCAAGCGATTTGGGCAACGGTGGCGGTATTGGTCGCGACATGTCCTTGTGCGCTGTCTTTAGCGACACCAATTGCGCTTACTGTATCGACCAATAGATTGGCTAGTTATGGGTTTTTGACGACGCGCGGGCATACCCTACAAACGCTTGCTGAAATTACCCATGTGGCATTTGATAAAACGGGAACCTTGACCTATGGTAAGCCCAATTTATTAAACATTAAGCTACTTACTGATACAGGTGTCATCACAAAGGCAGATGAGCAAAGAGACAATGTATTGGCCATTGCGGCGGCGTTAGAGGTAGGCAGTCGCCATCCGATTGCTCATGCGCTACTGACCGCTGCCTATCAGCTGCATCTGCCAGCGACACAAGCGCTGCAGCATTATCCAGCAGGTGGCGTGGAAGCAATGATCGATGGTGTGCTATATCGTATTGGTCATGTAGATTTTGCTTTAGACAAAATGATTGATGTTATCAATGCGGATAATGACTTAATGATTGATTTAGTTGCCGAGCGCGCCAGCTCAGCGGTAGTCTTATCTTGTCAAAAGGATAAATCAGCAAGCTGGCAAGCACTGGCATGTTTTTATTTTAATGATAAGGTACGTGATAGCGCTCAATCTATGCTGGATAGCTTGAAAGCATTAGGTATCGCGCCTGTCATGCTCACAGGTGACCCAAGTCCGCAAGCCTTGGTCATGGCTGAAAATTTGGGTATGCAGTCTGCGTATAACGGTCTGTCACCAATGGACAAGGTCAATCATATTCAGCAGCTACAAGCTCAAGGTGCAGTGATATTGATGGTTGGTGATGGTATTAATGATGCGCCAGTATTGGCAGCGGCAGACGTTTCAACCTCGATTGCCGGTGCAGCAGATTTGGCGCAAGTATCTAGTGACAGTATTATCCTAAACGGACAAATCGAAGCTATTATTGCAGCGAAACGTATCGCTGATAAAACCAAACGTATTATCAAACAAAACTTGCGTTGGGCACTTATTTATAATGGTAGTGTATTGATACCAGCAGCTTTGGGTTATGTGCCACCTTGGCTAGCTGCTATTGGCATGTCACTAAGCTCATTATTTGTCGTATTAAATGCGCTGCGTCTAAAGCGTGCTTAATTTAAACCAGCTTAAACTCATTTAAACAAATCTCTGAAGATTACCCACAAAAAAACCGTCTTTATAAAAGACGGTTTTTTTATTTCAATGACTATCGAACAGCTATTTGACTAATCTTGTAGATAGCTTAATAGACGCATAAATTCGATATACATCCACACTAGCGTTGCAAGAAGACCAATACTGAATAACCATTCGTAGTCTTCTGACACACCCATTGCCACACCACGCTCAATATTATCAAAATCTAATAACAGCGTAAAGGAGGCGATAACAATCACAAATAAGCTAAAGCCAATAGCGATAGCGCCACCTTCAAACAAGAAAGGTAAGCTTGAACCAAAGGCTAAAGAAAGTACCCACTGCGCCACATAAACTAGCATGATAGCGATCAAGGCTGAGGTGACGATTGAGCGGAACTTTTCAGTCACTTTAACCAAGCCTGAGCGATATAGCCCTAGCATAACTGCCGCTGTTACAAAGGTTGCACACATTGCAGTGACTGGTACACTTGGGTACATTCTCATGAAAAACAGGGAAATACCACCTAAGAATATACCTTCCAAAAGTGCATATGGGACGGCAAGCGTCTTAGCTTTTTGCGGTTTAAAGGTAATGAAAATCGCTAAGCCAAAGGCAGCAAACATACTACCAAAAGCCGCCATCGTGATAAAACCTTGTGATAAACCTGCCATCAACGCATAAAAGAAAAATCCAATACCCGTAATCGCCGATAAGCCAAGCAATAAACTGGTTTTTTGAATCACGCCCTTCACTGTCATCGGCGCACCGCCGACGGCAAGCTCTGCGCGACTGACAATAGGATTGGCCATAAAGTTGTCCTCAATAAAATATAAATAATAGTTATGTCAGCTACTTTAGCAAAATCGCCATTATTGTCAACGGTGTTTGCGTGACAGCGTATAAGGCTTTGCGCAACTATTGAGTCGATTATTGCTCCTATACACAGCGATATCAAATAGCTAAATACATATGCCCAAAACAGCGCATGTTGGCTTTTATATGGGGTCAATTACGACTGTTAACAACGATAATTGATAAACAGGCTAGTCTAATTGCCTATTTCTCGTTATCATTGCTCTGTAATTTACCATCATGCCGAGTCGTTTTATGGAAACCTCAGCGCAGTCCGCAAGATTGCCGCACCTACATGAATCAGAGCTGTTCCACGCTATCAAAAATCCAGCCTTTCGCCGTATTGGCTTGATGGGTCGTGCTGGAAAGCGCAGCGTAACCCAAAGTCTTGGGCAGATTGCCCAGATAATTAACGACATGAATCTTACGTTGATTATGGATGTGCAAACCGCTAACCTGCCAACTCTGAATCTCACTGATATTGAGAGAGTCAAAATTGTTAAGCGTAGCCTTATCGGCGAGATTTGTGATTTAGTCATTGTGGTTGGCGGTGATGGTTCTATACTCCATGCTGCCGAAGCACTAGCGCGCTATCGTGTACCTGTCTTGGGGGTTAACCGTGGTCGCCTTGGTTTTTTAGCCGATGTCAAACCTGATGAAGCGGCGTTTAAATTGCGCCAAGTACTGATGGGCGATTATCAGTTAGACCATAGATTTTTACTGACGATGGAGATTCGTGAAGGTCGTAAGATTATTCATGAAGACATGGCACTCAATGATATCGTGTTGCACGCTGGTAAGTCTGTCCATATGATTGATTTTCAGATGAAAATCGATGGGCATGATGTCTATCGGCAGCATAGTGATGGTCTCATCGTAGCGACACCGACGGGCTCGACAGCTTATGCGCTCTCTGGTGGTGGTCCTATTATCCATCCAAGCATGGATGCCATATGTTTGGTGCCTATGCATCCGCATACGCTGTCAAGTCGCCCTATTGTGGTCAGTGGCACCAGCGAAATTTGTATTCGTATTCACGAGGACAACCGCACCCAGCCGATGGTCAGTGCTGACGGTAAACCAAGCACGCCGCTTGAACAAGAGCAGCGTCTATATATTCGTAAGCATCCGGATAAATTAACCTTGCTACATCCGCCAGGGTTTGACTTTTATGAAGCGTGCCGGACGAAGTTGCACTGGAATGTGCATGCTGAGGAATTCAGTCTCGACGCTGATGATGATATCATGGACGATGAATAAGCGTCTTTATTAGACAAAAATGTGATATAAAAAATAGTAGTGGAGAGTAGGCACGATGGATAAACAAACGATATTAGCAAGCCTAACACCTGAAGTGGTCGATAAATTTCGTATGGCAATTGAGCTTGGCAAATGGCAAGACGGTCGTAAGCTGACCGCTGAGCAGCGCGAGACCTGTATGCAAGCCGTGATGGTATGGGAACATGAACATCTGGCGCCTGCTGAGCGAACTGGCTATATTCATAAGCCGGTCAGAGAAGATGGTTCGGTCGTTGGCGCTGAATGTGATGTTGAACATGAACATCATTATCCCAATATGCCAAATCCAAAAGGCGCGGTACAGCCCGTGAAGTTTCGCGATAAATAGACTTACTATCTAAATGCACTGATAAAAAATGAAGCATAAAAAAAGCCACGCTATCATCATAGTGTGGCTTTTTTATAATCGTCAATCATAAACCATTAAAGCGTGCTGGTATCTACGCTAGGGCGCAGTGTTAATGGATTCTTCTCCATTAAAAAACCTTGCCAGCCCCAATGTAAAAAATTGCGAATATTGGGATGATCAACTCCTTTAGGCGTCGCTTGAACTGTTTGGTAATGCTCACCAAACAACTTTAGCGTATCTAATTGATTTAAGCCGTGATGCTTTGCAAAACCAAAAATCTTGGCGCTGCCTTCGTTTTCACCAGCAGCATTATGTGCCATGCCATTCACAAAAGGCGCTGGCGCATAACGATAAAAATCATCAATAAAACTGATGACATCATTGAATCCAATGGCTTTTTTATTCAAACCATTAAGTAGAGCCGATACATCTGATTGGCGGATACTCATAAATAAATGACCTCAAAGCTGTTAAAAAGCCAAAACTAGCATGCTTGATACAAGCTTAATGATTATTGATAGTTGGATAGAAAGCTAACAGGTTAGCGATTAAAATAGTCTTCATCATCAAATGAAGGCGCAAAGCTGCCTTGCTCAAGATGCTGCATTTGCGACTGTACCGTGCGCTCATGTTGAATGCGCTGATAAATCTCTTCGCGGTGTACGGCAATATCTTTTGGCGCATCAACGCCGATACGTACTTGATTGCCTTTGACACCTAGGACAGTCACACTGACCTCGTCGCCAATCATTAGCGTTTCGCCCACGCGGCGTGTCAAAATTAACATGCGTCACACTCCTTATGTCGCATCAACAGATTATTACTCATCAGATTGCGTCTCAATTACAGGACATTATCGCTGCACAAAATAGGCAGCTGTTATAAAGTAAATGTCATAAACATTGTTTTATAAATTTTACCCAAAATAGGATGCTAATAGCGATAATGATAGATAAATTCATTTAGCCCAAATGAAACCCTCATTATAGGGGGCATAACAGATACTGTCACGGGTTTTCACAAAACTATTGGTTTTATAATAACCTTAGCAATAATAAAAAAAGAAAATAGGGTCTTAATAAGACCCTATTTAATTAAGTATTAAGCATTAAGCATTATTGAAAATAATAAATCGCAGTTTATTGAACAAATATTAAAGCCTATTATTTTTATACGGCTTTAGTAAAGTGTTTATACGCTCATTCTTATAAACCAGCGATTTTGCTTTCACCGTCTTCACGATCAAGACCAAAGGCCGTATGCAGTGATCTTACCGCTTTTTCCAGATACTGCTCTTGGATAAGAACAGATACCTTGATTTCACTGGTCGATATCATTTGAATATTGATGTTGTTTTCCGCAAGGGTTTGGAACATAAGACTAGCAACACCTGCGTGCGAGCGCATGCCGACGCCGACTAATGAGACTTTAACCACTTCATCATTGGCCAATATTTCTTTAGCACCGATTTCATCTTTGACTTCGCTTTCTAGT
Source organism: Psychrobacter sp. ANT_H56B (assembly GCF_008369245.1). NCBI lineage: Bacteria > Pseudomonadati > Pseudomonadota > Gammaproteobacteria > Moraxellales > Moraxellaceae > Psychrobacter > Psychrobacter sp. ANT_H56B. The sequence continues at coordinate 501,387 of NZ_VOBF01000001.1, read as the reverse complement.
ACTTTCATGGTTTTTTCCATGTCCGTACGATTAACGGTAAAAGTAAAATCAGTCATACCATTGGTAGATAGGTTTTGCACGATCATGTCAATTTCGATATTGGCGCGGCCAATAGGGCTGAGGATAGCAGAAGCAATGCCAGGGTGATCAGGGACACCGCGTACGACGATTTTTGCTTCGTCTCGATTAAAAGCGATACCTGAGATGATTGCCTGTTCCATATTGTCTCCTTCGTCTATCGTAATTAGGGTGCCGACATTGTCTTGAAATTCTTGGTCGAAGCTACCATCGTTGTTTTCATCAAAGCTAGATAATACGCGCAGCGGTACGCCGTATTTGCCAGCAAATTCTACTGAGCGAATCTGTAAAATCTTAGAGCCAAGACTTGCCATCTCAAGCATTTCTTCAAAAGTAATCTTTTCAAGTTTTTTGGCTTTTGAGGTGACGCGCGGGTCAGTGGTATAGACGCCATCAACATCAGTATAGATTTGGCATTCATCCGCGCCTAAAGCCGCGGCAATCGCCACGCCTGTCGTATCAGAGCCGCCGCGCCCTAATGTCGTCGCATTGCCTTCTTCATCGATACCTTGGAAGCCTGCGACAATAACGACGTTGCCGGCATCTAGCTGCTCACGGATGTTTTTGTCATCGATACTTTCGATACGCGCTTTATTGTGAGCATTATCGGTTTTAATAGCGACTTGACGACCGGTAAATGAACGTGCACCGATACCTAACTCTTTAATCGCCATGGCAAGCAGTGAGATAGACACCTGCTCGCCGGTTGAGACCATTTGGTCATATTCGCGAGGATCGGGCTGGCTACTGATTTGGCGTGCTAAATCAATCAAACGGTTGGTTTCACCGCTCATGGCAGACACGACAACGACCACTTGATGACCATTGTCATGCCAGCGTTTGACTCGTTTGGCGACGTTTTTGATGCGGTCGATACTGCCCATCGAGGTGCCGCCATATTTTTGTACTATTAACGCCATAAAAATCTACCTATTATTCACCAATGGTTATCTGTTATTGAGAGACATCAATTCGTCATGGCACTGTCTAAATTAAGTGCTAGATTGATTTTAATAACGATAAAGCCAGATTATAAGAACTGCGCCCTTTGTTTTACTTTTTGATGGTTTACTGTCTTATTATGCCAATAGACTTCATACGCTGAAATAAGTCTAAGCGTTGACCTTTATATCATATTCGAGCCGTAACTTTAAGTATCAGTAGACATTAGATACATGGCGATTGGTTATAACCGTTATAACCAATCGCGTATCTTATCTCTGATTTAGTACAATATTGCTCAGCTTAAGGTATTAGCCAAGCTGGTCCGCAATCCAAGCAGGTAGGGCATTGACAACCGCACTAGTATTGGCAGCTTTTGGCGCGCCGCCTTGAGCATAGTCAGGTTTACCACCACCTTTACCACCAAGCTCACTTGCCAAATGACGAATGATGTCACCGGCTTTTACTTTCGCAGTCACAGACTTTGCCACACTGGCGGCTAGTGCTAACTGCTCATCTTTATCACCAATCAATACAATCACACTATCTGGTAGTTTTGATTTGATATCGTCCATCAACGTACGGATAGATTTACCATCGATACCACTTAAGGTACTGATAAGTACTGGCGTACCAGCGATGGTTTGCACGTCATCAAGCAAGTTTGCGGCTTGGGCGCTGGCGATTTTTTGCTCTAAACGCTCTAGTTGTTTCTCAAGTTCGCGCTGCTTATCCGCCATGGTACGCACGCGCTGTGCAACCTCTGGACGTTTAACTTTTAGCTGACTGGCAAGCTCGCTCAGCTGCTGCTCACTTTGCTGGATATTTTTAATCGCATTCATGCCAGTAACAGCTTCAATACGGCGGATGCCAGCAGCGATACCTGATTCGCTGGTAATTTTTAACACACCAATATCACCGGTACGTTTAACGTGCAAACCACCACAAAGCTCAATAGAGAAGGGCTTACGTTGACCATCGATGATACTGCCAGTACCCATGGTTAAGACGCGAACATCACTACCATATTTTTCGCCAAACAATGCCATTGCACCTTGTTTCATCGCTTCGTCAATAGACATATTCTCGATGCGAGCAGGGGTGTTGGCTTGAATTTGCTCATTAACTAAGCGTTCGATACGTGTAACTTCAGCAGTGCTGACGGGCTTGTCATAGGAGAAATCAAAACGTAATACTTCGCTTGATACTAGCGAGCCTTTTTGCGTGACCGCGTCGCCCAATACTTCTCTTAATGCAGCATGCAATAGATGTGTGGCAGAGTGGTTTTTGGCACTGGCTGCGCGAATACTCGACAATACTTGCGCATCAGCGGTTTGTTTGGTATTAATGTCACCCATGGTCACGACACCATAGTGAATGATGGCTTGACCAGATTTTTTAGTATCTTGGACGTCAAAGACCCCTGATGCGGTACGAATCTCACCAAGCTCACCAACCTGACCACCACCTTCAGCATAAAACGGTGTACGGTCAAGTACAATAACGCCTTCCATACCTTCAGTTAAGCTATCGGCTGGATTGCCATCTTGATACAGCGCATCAATCGTGACACCTTCTTCTTCAAGCTGCTCATAACCGATAAAGGTGGTTGGGTTTTCTACTTGTATGACACTACTATAATCGACGTCGAATTTTCCTGCATCACGCGCGCGTTCACGCTGTGCTTGCATATGTTCATCAAACTCCGCTTCATCAATTACGATACCGCGCTCACGGGTGATATCAGCAGTCAAATCAACAGGGAAGCCATAGGTATCATATAGCTTAAATGCCGCTTCGCCAGAGAGGGTGTCACCATCTTGTAAGCCTTCCAATTCGCTGGCAAGTAGACGTAAACCTTGTGCTAAGGTTTTGGCAAATTGGGTTTCTTCTTTTTGAATAGCATTTTCAATGACGATTTGTTTGTCTTTTAGCTCTGGATAGGCAGTGCCCATCTCAGCCACCAAGGGTGCGACCATTTTATAAAAGAAATCGCTATCGGCACCAAGCTTATTACCGTGACGTACCGCACGACGAATGATACGGCGTAGCACATAACCGCGACCTTCATTACTTGGGGTAACGCCATCAGCAATCAAAAATGAAACAGCGCGAATATGGTCAGCAATGACTTTTAATGATGACTGTTGCTGATTCTCAATTTCTAAAATCTCAGCCGCCGCATCCATCAAGTGTACAAACAAATCTATCTCATAATTGCCATGAACGCCTTGCATGATGGCACTAATACGCTCAAGCCCCATGCCTGTATCAACACTAGGTGCAGGGAGTGGTAATAGCGTGCCGTCTTTTTGACGGTTAAACTGCATAAAGACACAGTTCCAAATCTCAATATAGCGGTCGCCATCTTCTTCTGGGGTACCCGGCAAACCGCCTTCGATATGAGCGCCATGGTCATAAAAGACTTCGGTACAAGGACCGCATGGACCGGTATCGCCCATGGTCCAAAAGTTATCAGAGGCGTAAGGCGCGCCTTTATTATCGCCAATACGGATAATGCGCTCGCTTGGGATACCGATGTCTTTATGCCAAATATCAAAGGCTTCGTCATCAGTCTCATAAATGGTCACATACAAGCGGTTTTTATCAATCGCAAGCCATTCATCTGAGGTCAAAAATTCCCAAATATAACCAATACCTGCTTGTTTAAAGTAATCGCCAAAGGAGAAGTTACCAAGCATCTCAAAGAACGTATGATGACGCGCTGTATAACCGACATTATCCAAATCATTATGCTTGCCACCAGCACGTACGCATTTTTGCGAGGTTACTGCACGCGTATAGTCACGTGACTCCATACCTAAAAAAGTTTCTTTAAACTGATTCATGCCGGCATTGGTGAATAGTAATGTCGGGTCATTGTGCGGAATCAAACTCGATGAGGCGACGGGGGTATGCTGCTTGCTTATGAAAAAATCGATAAAAGCTTGACGAATATCGGCTGAGCGAAATGGCTGGCTCACAGCGGCTCCTTACTGACGGATGTATTTAGTAGAATAAGTAAAATAATTTTGCAAGCGATTTTAGCACAAACGTGCCAAGGGTGTTGAAGATTCCTAAGTAAATACATGGTAAACCCTACTCATTTTTTGCTATAAACCAGACAATTTTATTTAGATTGTCAGTCGAATATTTCAATAGTAAGGATAAACAAGCACGTAGTCATAGGTCTTCCTGAATAAAATTAGACCAGTACAAAGGGTGGAAAACTTTTAAATAAAAGGCGGTTTGGGGTTAGTAAAAACACTTATTATAAATCAATACTTTTAATAAGGTTATCAATAGTAATTACTTACTATGATTGGGCTAAGCATAAATAATAAAAGACTTACTATTAGTGTGGATATAGTGTATAAAGTAGTTATACCCATAATAAAAGTAAGGAATAAATTATGAACTGGCCACTTTTTTCTGTTGTCTATTCAATGGCAGCAACTGTCATCATCGGTCTCTTTATGATCGGCGCTTTGGTCATGGGTTTTAACCAGATTCCGCATATTCAAATAGCAGTCGCTATCGGTTTCTTAGTTTCTATTCCCACAGCATTATTTTTCACCAAAAAAATTGGCAGCATTACAGGTAATGAAGAGGGTTACAAAGCATAGATTGCGGTAAAAAAGATCGTAGTATCATTTAATCGAGCATTTTATATATGCTATTCATTTTATTTATTACATTTAAAATTTTGGTACTGAATCTTTTGGAATATAATAAAAAAAGACCTTGATACGATGATCAAGGTCTTTTTTATTGCGTACTATCTATTGAACTATTTTAGCTCAACGGTTGCGCCATTTTCGATATTGGCATAAACCTCTAAAACGTCCCAGTTAGTCAAACGCACACAGCCTGCTGATGCTTGGCGACTGATACCTTCTGGCTTAGGTGAGCCATGTAAACCGTAAGAAGGTTTAGATAAGCCCATCCATACCACACCTACGGGACTGTTCGGTCCTGGTGGTAACATATGTACTTTTTTATCTGCGCCTTCACCAACAGTTGCTTTATACCACGGCATTTTTACTTTATTAACGATTTTAAAGGTGCCCTGTGGTGATGGCGTGCTGTCACTACCGACAGTTGTAGGATAGGTTGCAACCAGCTTGTCATCATTATAAGCATAAAGGGTTTTATCGGCTTTATTGGCGACGACACGATTGATACGCTGCTTAAGCGGAGCACGCGTATTTAACACAGTAATGGTTTCACCCGCTTTATATTGTTTGTTTTTATTTAACTTGTCTAAATAACGCACATCCATATGGAAGCGCTCACCAAACATCTCTTTGATGTCTTGATAGTACAAGCCTTTCATTTTTGACTTAGCTTCTGAGCCTGCAGGCATAGTAGCAAAATTGGTATTCACATCATCTTCAGTGATGGTATAGGTCACTAAAACTGGCTTGTTAGCTGGAATATTTTTATTTAAAGCATCCCATGTTTTTTGATCCATCTTACCGTTTGCTGGCAAGCCTTGCATGGTTTGGAAGTTGATCAGTGCTTTTTTACTGTTCATGCCCCAGCCGCCATCAATAGCGCCCGGAGACGCATGATTCCAATCGAGCAGCGCCTGCATTTTGATAGTCATAGCTGAGTTAACTTTCATACTCGGTGTCCATGTGGCACCGTTTACTTGTTTGGCATAATTAGACAAATTCAGCGTGGTATGTTTTTTACCATCAACATCGGCGATACTTTTGATAGAAGTATCCGTTGCACTATCAGCCATCGCAGAGCTAGGTGCTGATACCGCTTGACCTTCGCTAATATCGTCACTGTCTGATTGCTCATCCTTACGAGTCAATTCCTCTACGGTCATATTGTCAGCGGTAACGGCGACCGATGCTTTCACTTCAGCGTCCTGCTTGGCATCAATCAGCTGGGTCATACGGTCCGCTGATTTGGCTTTATTCGTATCTAGTTTTACGGACGTACTAGAGTCGACGACTGAGCTAATGCGACTTTCTTGCACATTTAGACTGACTTTTTTCGCAATACTAGGAAGCGAGTCAGCTGTGCGTACAGGTAAAGTGCGTGTACCATCAGTAGGTGCAGCAATAGCACTCATACTAACAACAGCGATAGATATAGCGGTGATAAGAGGTTTTATTTTCATCATATTTATATACTTGTGGTGGCTGCTAATGAGGCTATTATGCGCATAATTTGGATGCTTCGCAAACTTTTGACACATATTTTTTCGTTTAAGACTTGCCAAACGTCAACAGTTGACGTATTCACTACAATTAAGCAAGAGTTGAGTCAGGCTAGGGCTGCCTTTTTTACTCAATTAACAGTTACCACAATACGCTATGAGCTTTAAGGTAGTGATATATGGCTATGCTAAATCAGCCTTTTTAACCGTTCTGTTAAAGCCATGGGCTACTTAATTGTAAATACTGCTGGAGATTTTTGTTGAAGTAAAAAACACAGTCATTGGCGCATCATCTTGTTTCCGTCTATAATGTGGAACGAGATTTTTATTTAATAAATTGGCTGTTCAGTGAAATCATTGAAAGCGATTTAACCCATCCGCATGTAGTCAGTGAGCATGTAATCAGCAAGGTGCGATATGTCAGAAGACCAAGTAATGAGCGCAGAAGAATTTCAAAATCAATACTTTAATGATGATGAGTCACAAGGTATCAATGATGATATGGAATACGATTTAGAGACAGGGCTGGTCGGTGAGCACGATGAATTTGCGACTTTGCGTGCGGAGCTTGAAGAGGCACGTGAGCAACTGGTCACTATTCGTGACTTTATTCGTTTTTCAGTGACGCAATTACGTAACTATGATGTGGTTGTCGCCCAAGGCACCACCGATGAGTTTGCCGAAGCATCTGCGATTGTATTGCATTCTTTGTCTTTGGATTGGTCTGCCAATGATCAGATTCTGGACTGTCGTTTGACCACCTCAGAGAAGCAATTGGTTCTAAGCTTGTTAGAAGAGCGTATCGCTGAGCGTAAGCCATTAAGCTATTTGATTAATCTGTCTTATTTCTGTGATTTGCCGTTCTATGTCGATGAGCGCGTATTGATTCCTCGCTCACCTATTGCTGAATTGATTCGTCAGCAGTTCCACCCATATTTTGAAGTGAGCGAGCTGGCAAAACCAATAGGCGTAAGTGTCAATAATCAAGCGCCGGCTTTTTATGATCATGGCTTAGAAATTAAACAGCTATCACAGCCCGAGCGTATTTTAGATTTATGTACCGGTTCTGGTTGTATTGCTATTGCGCTGGCGACTCGTTTTGTCGATGCACTGGTTGATGCTGTAGATATTGATAAAGGCGCGCTAGAAGTCGCGATGGTCAACGTCGATCATCATGACCTTGGTCATCAAGTCAATGTGATTGAATCTGACTTATTTGCCAAAATCCCTGCCGAAAATCAATATGAGCTGATTGTAACCAATCCTCCTTATGTTGATGCCGCTATCATGGCAGATTTGCCACCAGAGTTTTTATATGAGCCTGAGCATGCACTCGCTGCTGGTCAAGATGGTTTGGACTTGGTACATCGTATCTTGTTTGAAGCGCCAGATTATCTTAGCCCAGAAGGTTTGCTAGTCTGTGAAGTGGGCGATAGCGAGTGGGCGTTAAAACAAGCTTATCCTGAGATTCAGTTTGATTGGCTAAGGTTTGCTCATGGCGGTCATGGCATCTTTGCGATTACCTATGATGAGCTTATGAGCTATCGCTCATTATTCGCTAATTATGTACAGTTACTAGATAACAATCAATAAATCACGATTGATACTATAATTCAAACAGTCAAAAATCGACTTCATTTGTTTAAGGATAAATATGGCAGGCAACAGTATTGGGCAGGTCTTTACCGTCACCACCTGCGGTGAGTCGCATGGTGCAGGTTTGTTGGCAATCGTCGATGGCGTGCCACCAGGTTTAGCCTTATCCGAAGCCGACTTGCAAATAGATTTGGATCGCCGTAAACCGGGTACTTCTAAGTACTCGACCCAGCGCCGTGAATCTGATGAAGTCGAGATTATCTCTGGCGTCTTTGAAGGTAAAACGACAGGTACTTCTATCGGTCTACTGATTCGTAATACCAATCAAAAATCTAAAGACTATGGTGAAATTAAAGATACCTTTCGCCCTGGTCATGCCGATTATACTTATAGTATGAAGTATGGCTTTCGTGACTATCGTGGCGGTGGTCGATCATCGGCGCGTGAGACTGCCATGCGTGTAGCGGCAGGTGCTATCGCCAAGAAATACTTGCTAGAGCGCTTAGGTGTGCAAATCCGTGGTCATGTGTCCCAAATTGGTAATGAGTACAGTAATGTCCTAAACTCAAGCACAATCGATTGGGATTTTGTGAATAGTAATCCGTTTTTCTGTGCGGATGCCGATGCTGTCAGTCGCTTTGAGACCTTGATAGATAGTTTACGTCGTGAAGGTACGAGCTGTGGTGCCCGTCTTGAGATTATTGCAAGCGGCGTACCAGTTGGACTTGGTGAGCCGGTATTTGACCGTTTAGATGCCGATATTGCCCATGCCATGATGAGTATCAATGCCGTTAAAGGTGTTGAGATTGGTGATGGTATGGCAGTGGCAGGACAATTTGGGCATAGCTCTCGTGATGAAATGACACCCGATGGTTTTACCGCCAATCATGCAGGCGGCATCTTGGGTGGTATCTCATCAGGACAAGATATCCGTGTCAGTATTGCACTGAAGCCAACCTCTAGTATTACTACGGCTGGCAAGAGTATCAATACAGAGGGGGAGGCGATTGAAATGCTGACCAAGGGTCGTCATGATCCTTGCGTTGGTGTACGTGCAACACCTATCGCCGAAGCTATGTTAGCTATTGTGTTACTGGATCATTATCTGCGTCATCGTGGTCAAAATGCTGATATTAAGCAACCAGTCCAATCGATTACTTAATGTCTTTATGTCTTTATAATATGAGTAGGGTTAACCCTTTATATTACTTCAAACCTTTACAGTTGGCATAGTAACTGACCGTTGCTGGCCAATCTGAGAAGATGCCTTTCACTCCAACTTCTTGCGCCAGCACATCAATGACATTCATGATGTCGCCATCGTTATTAATAGCGTCGCTAAGCCCACTATAATACCAGCCACCACCATTTTTTAATGGCCCTGACCGTTCAAGCGACCACGTGAGAATGTCGAGGCCATTGGCTTTGGCTTGTAAGGCATATGCCGACGGTAGCAGCTTGCCATTACCATCGCTGGTGACCAATAGCCAAGTTGCGGGGGCAATGATATTAACGCCGCGCGCTTTCAGCTCAGCCAATGAATGCTTCCACGTCGTTGGGTCGTTTTTATCAAATATTTTACCCGCCGCGCTCTCGTTGCTATCATCGATGAGGTAGACGGCATTGGTGGCATAGTTCGGTTCGTTATTAATCCAATAGTCAATATCTGCAAGATTAAATGACTGCGGGTATACATCGCTGGCGGGCACGCCTGCAACTTTATAAGTATCAATCAGCTGTTGACGATAAGTATCTAAACTATAGCCATTAAATGGCATAGTAACCACGGGTTCTTTGAGCTCAGGTGTATGCTTCATGCCCAAGCTACTGGTAAGTGCTATATGCTCTTTTAATGTCAATACCTCACCATTTTGCGAATACAAATCCGTTCGCCATGGGGCAGTCGCATTCATGTAGGCACTAATACTGGTGGCTTTCGGATTAGCGGCGTCCATTTTTCCCGTTAAGCTTTTAAAATCCCTGACGCTAATATCTGAAGTGCGACATTCAATATCGGCGGCGTTGGTGAGAGTTCCATTAGCATCTATTATAGGTGGGACACTACATTGATTCGCTAATGGTGTGGCGACAATATTGGTCGTGGTATGCAGATCGTTTTGGGCATGGCGACATACCAGCTCACCATCATTAGTAAAAGCCACATCACACTCTAAAATGCCTGCACCCATTTGTGCTGACGCTACATAGCCGTCATAAGTATGCTCAGGAAATTGTAGAGGCGCGCCGCGATGGGCGATAGAGAAACCTGTCTTGCTAGGTGTTTGACCCTTACATGCCAGCAACTCATCTTTTAGCGGGCTGTCATCCATATCGTTGACCAGATAAAACGGTCGAACGCCATAGGTATAAGCTAGCGTCTGTATAGGTTCAATCGTTGGCGGTAGAGTAGGTGGTACGATCGCTGATGAACTGTCATCTTCATTACAGCCTATTAATAAAAAAGTGCTGATAATGACTAAAGGTAAAGTAAAACCTTGGCGTCTGAATCTATTCATCACTGCGTTATGCAGCTTCGCCCGCTCATTCGCTGAATTTTTTGAAATTGTCATGTAAACTGTCCTCATAAATGTGCATAAATCATCATTACTAATTTTATGGTTACTGACTTAGCTCCTAAAATATAGGGTTATGTTTAAGGAATGATGACAACCAAAGTAATTTTGTAATATTAATTTTGTTTAAATTTTGACTCTCATTAAGGATAATTAATGAATAAGTATCTAGATGCCGTTATTGTCGAACACAATCCTGCAAACAAAGCGATTAATCGATCCGTGATTTGGCTGCATGGTTTGGGTGCTAGCGGTCATGACTTTGAGCCAGTAGTGCCGCAGCTCGGCTTAGCGGATGGAATGGCAGTACGGTTTATCTTTCCGCATGCACCCAACCGCCCAGTGACGGTCAATGGCGGTATGGTCATGCCCGCATGGTATGACATCTTGGAGATGAGCCTTGAGCGCAAAGTTGATATTGCGCAGATTGAAGAGTCCGCACAACAAATCCATGACTTGATTGCTCGTGAAATCGAGCGCGGTGTGAAACCTGAACATATTGTGATTGCAGGATTTTCGCAGGGCGGGGCAGTGGCGTATCATGTGGCACTCGGTTACCCACAGCGCTTGGCTGGCTTGATGGCGCTTTCTACCTACTTTGCAACCAATGACAGCGTTCGCTATAGCGCTGTCAACACAGATATGCCAATTTTGATCGAGCATGGTACGCATGATCCAGTTGTTCCCGTTATATTAGGCGAACAAGCAAAGCAGTTATTATCAGAGAAAGGATATAATGTTGCTTATCATACCTATCCTATGGCACATCAGGTATGTATGCCGCAGATTCAAAATATCGGTAAATGGTTAAATACCATACTGGCTTAGATGGTTGAGCTGTAACGTAATGTAATACAGAGCTCTAATAGGTTGCAAGCAGCCGTATATATGCTATATAATCATCGACCTTATTGGGGATGTTCTGGCTTCGACGCTGGTGATGAAACTCAATGATGCATGTCGAGAGTATATGTCCTCTCGTTAATCAAACATATATTGTTATAGTCGCAAACGACGAAAATTACGCTCTAGCAGCTTAAACCCTGTTTACTTGGTTGCTGATCATCTACAGTTGGTCAACTAAGTTGAAGCGTCCGTATGTAGAAGCGCCACAAGTGATTGTCTCAATTGCTTGGGTTTAAAAGTAGAGAATCGGCTAATCCATCCTGACTGTCGGATCGGTGCAGACTAAAATTAAAGACAGAAACTAAACATGTAGATTCATGAGCGTAATGCTGGCGGACGCGGGTTCAACTCCCGCCATCTCCACCAAACAACGATATAGGGTAGACCGTCATAGACTGTCTGCCCTTTATTTTGGGCGTTTTTTAGGTTTTAAGTTCTATCCCGTCCTATGGCGTTCCGTATAGAATGTTGGTATTATTGTTGGTATTGAGCAGTACCAACATGGACAATACCAACAAAGGATAGGACCATGCCTTTAACCCATACCGCTATCAATAAGCTACAGCCCAGTAGCACGTCTATTGATACAAAGCGACCAGACAAGCACAGTGATGGTAACGGACTACAGTTATGGGTTCGTTATACTGGCGTTAAATCATGGATCAGTGCCTACCGCTGGCAAGGTAAGCAGCAAACTCTTACTATTGGCACCTATCCAGTAATGAGCCTTCAAAATGCACGCCAGCGCAATATTGAGATTAAACGCTTAATAGCGGATGGTGTGAACCCTAAAGACCATAAAAAAGAGCAGCAAGCCAATCAAGATGGTAAGAAGATATTTGATACAGTCGCCCAAGACTGGTATGCCGAACGTAAAACTTATCTAGCAGAAAGTACTTTCTCTCGCAATTACTCTGCATACATGCGTGATGTTAAACCTTCTATTGGCCATAAAAATATAGATGATATAACCGCGCCTGATGTCTTGGCTATTGGTAAGGCAGTAGAAGCACGCGGCGCTGGTGAAATGGCGAAGCGCACTATTAGAGAAGTTGGTCAAATATTCAAACACGCTATACGTAACGGACTTGCAATCCATAATCCCGCTACTGACCTTGCCGAAGCTATCAAACCGCGTAAAACCGTACACCACAGCCGTGTAACCTCTCAACAGCTACCTAAACTACTTCAAGATATTAACGCCTATGACGGTGATTTACTGGTCAAATTGGGCTTATGGTTTATGTGCTACACGTTTGTCCGTACCAGCGAACTACGCTTTATGGAATGGTCAGAGATTGACTACAAACACGGCCTATGGCGCATACCTGCTGAGAAGATGAAAGCCAGGCGTTTGCACATTGTGCCATTGGCGCCACAAGCAATGGCTATATTAGAACAGATCAAAGAGCTGGGTTTTTCGGATCAATATGTTTTCTTTAATACCTCAACACGTAAGCCATACAGTCAAAACGCTTTCATTACTGCCTTATGGCGTATGGGATATAAAGGGCGAATGACCGGCCATGGTTTCCGCGGTCTTGCCAGCACGACCTTGCATGAAAAAGAATTTATGCATGAAGCTATAGAGCTGCAGCTAGCACACGATAGAGAAAACAAAATTAGCGCGGCCTATAACGGTGCTCAGCATCTACCATACAGAATTGACATGATGCACCAATGGGCAAACTTCATCGATGATGCCTACGCTGGCAAGTTAGATAATGTCATTCATGCCAGTTTCAAACAACAAACACAAAAGCATGGTTAGTATCATGCTGCACCGACTATGATATAAAAATAATAACTAACGAGGGCAGAGCAATGACACACGTTGTACCAAGCCGCGAAAAGGTTAAAAAAGCTGGCAAAGTTTTAATTAAAGAAGATGCCACTACCGATGAATTTAACGATGCTATGGCAGTGTTGTCGCAGTGGCGTGCCTTGCATAGCTACACTATCAACACCTTTCAAGCAATGTTGCGGGGTAAGGTCAAGCAACTAGGCTTTAAGTCGCCCATCATCGCGCAGCGCCTAAAGCGCACGCCTTCAATCATCCGTAAGCTTAACCGCTTTCCAACTATGAGTTTGTCACGTATGCAGGACATCGGCGGCATACGTATTGTGTTGCCTACCGTTAATGATGTTTATCGTTTGCATAAAGAGATTATCACGATCAAGGCCCGCTTTGACCATGAGCCACTACTACCGCCCGTTGATTATATTGAAAAGCCAAAAGATGACGGCTATAGAAGTTTGCATCAAGTCTTTAAATATAAAAGCACGATAGCACCCGAACTTAACGGCTTATTCATTGAGCTGCAGATTAGGACGAAGTTACAACACTCATGGGCAACAGCAGTTGAAACGCTAGGACTGGTAGAGAAGTCGTCATTCAAAACAGGCGAAGGCGCGGAGGAGTTTAAACGTTTCTTTAAATTGGCTAGCGTGTTGTTTTCTCACCATGAAAGCCAACCGGTTATTGATGAGTTTGCAAATATAAGTTTTCCTGATATTGCTAGCGAGTTAATAACACTTGAGCAAGACTTACAGATATATGCCAAGCTTACAGGCTTAATTATTACCGGTAAACATATTGAAACAAGCAGCATCAAAAGTAATGAGTATCACGTAATGGAGTTAAACACCAGCGATGATAAGAGAGAGGTTAGCCTTATAGCTTTTACTAAAGCGCAGTTAGAGCTTGCCGAGGAATTCTATAAAATGCGTGAGATTGCAACGCAAGACAAGCCAAATATAGAAGTGGTGCTAATAGCGGCGGGTAACCTGAAGGACATTAAAAAAGCTTATCCAAACTACTTTTTAGATACTCAAGAGTTTATTAAAAACTTAAAGAGTATCTGCCACAAGCTGGGCTGATGCTCAGCTAAACACTTTGCAAGGCTAGGGCTGATCCCCCGAACGACAGCTATTCACACCCTTATGCTGTCACTGCCTTGCTCCTATTTTAATCAAAGGGTGTAGGGGTGTGGACCATGGGACTATTGGCTAAAGCTATACAGCAAGATAAGAAAAACTTTATAAAGCTATCTGAAGCTATAGCTATTATTGCTAATATTACTAATGATAGTGAAGAAGATGTAGTGCGTTTTTTTCATTGTACTTCCACGCCAATTTATGCGGAATGGCTTGAAGGAATAGAGCTATTCAGTGATAACGGTTATGGCGGATATTACTCAGATGGTGAATTTTTAATAGCAATAGATTATTCTGGTGGTATTAAGGATTACCATACCTTGTGCGAAAGCGAGGATTTCCGCAGCACTTATGTGGAAAAAGATAAGTTCTTTAGTAAGGATTTAATTGACATTCTAGGTGTGAGCTTTGATATAGAAAACTTTGAGCTATCAGAATTAACGCCCAGTTTTGAAAATGAAGAAATAGAAAATCCTATTGATAGACGAATGGAAGATAAACGTAGAAAATATATTGCTGTAAATGATTTTGTAAACAATTTGAGCAAAGGTGGAGACTTTAAAAAAGGTGGAAGCTTTGGAGCAGGAAATTCATTAAGAGTTGCCGTTGAGGAGATACTTGAGAATATCCCGTTAAATGATATTGATTTATACAAACTAGAAAGAAGAGAGTATTTATTAGCTTCTCAAGCGGAGAAATCTAAATATGAAAATTCTGCCGAGATATTACGCAGTTTTTACGATGTTCTCGATAGTGATCAAACGGGTCTAGTGTCATCAGATAGGGAGTTATTCAAGGGCTTTTACTTCAAATATTCAGAAGTTGGACATCTGATTGGTTCGGACTCTAAAGCTATTGAAATAGAAGATGCCGATCTTAGTACCAATGACGATATTGGTGCTAGTCAGCCAAAAAATGACGATGAAGTTAGTGATCAAACCGTTGAGAAACTTAAAAAGATGACTGCAGATTATGAACATCTTAGCTTGAAGTATGAAGAAGTTAGCTTAAGGTGTGAAGAGCTTGAAAGCCAAAAAAAGGGCCTTCTTAATAAGGTTGATCAGCACAAACAGGGCGATAGCGAGGAGCTGAAACAACATTGGGAAGCTGAAAGCAAAAAATATAAATATAAAATAGAAGAGCTTGAGACCATAATAAAAGAGTTTAGCGATGTCGAAGCATTAAGTCAGGATGGCGATTGGCAGCTATACAACTGGAAGGCAATGGATGGAAATCAATATCCACCTGAACTACATTTAGCGATCGAAGTTTGGAAAAGGTATTATAAAGCTAGTGATACAGAAGATATTACACAGTTTAATACAGGTAAGTTTAATCGAATAACTAAAGAATTACATTTAAAGGATGGTAATTTAAAAGATAGAATTAGAACGATACTAACTCCTTTAAAGAGAAAGAAGACCTCGACTGACCTGCTTGCTACTTTAAGAGATGTTGATATTGTTTATAACGATAAAATGACTGATTAAACAAGGTGGCACCTTAAGCTGCCACCCTACAGTATGCTATAGGATTTAGATGAGCCCAAACTTGGGCGCATCTAAACAGATACATCTATATTTGGACGTATCTAAATAGGTAATCCAAATATGGATGATCTTGATTTTAAAGAGGTTTCTCCAGCTGATCTTGGTTGCATTTGAAATGTGACCAAGCTTATAACTCTAAAACCTGCCAGCACAAACCCAAAAGAAAGGTGAGCTTAAATGCTCGCCTTTTTTATTGTCAAAAATTCAAATCATACAAAAATAGCATCCTATTTGGGATGAATTGGCTCACTAATTGGGGTGCTATTTGAGGAAGGTGCCACCCTACGCCAATGGTATTGCCTTAAGCGGCCACTATTGCCTACCACCATACCTCTAGTATTAGCATAACCATGTACCGCCACACCACGTTGCGACACGTAACCTATCAGTACGGAGTTATAAACATGACCATTACAGACACGCCAGTTATTCCTTTCACTTCTAATGGTGAAGATAGCGCTGAACAAGAGGCGGGAAACAGCCTTCTTAAGCATTTACCTCCTCAGGGAATGAGCCGAGCAAGCCAGCTGTTGCCATTTGTGCCTTTCAGTAAAACTACGCTTTTTGAGTGGTCAAAAGACGGACGTTTTCCAGCACCTATTAAGTTATCACCCACCATGACCGCTTGGCGTAATAGTGAAGTGATTGCGTGGCTTGAAGGGCAATCAGCAAACGTAGAAGGAGCATAACGATGATTACTCCACAGCAGACAGTAACAGCAACACAGATAGATATTATCAAGAAGCACTTAATGACCGGTGCAACTATATCAAAATTGGAGTCTTACGAACGCTACCAAATAATGTGCCTTGCACAGCGCGTACATGATCTACGAAAGGCTGGCATGGAAATACAAAGTAAATCCATTATCAAAAACGGCAAGCGATTTAACCTCTACTGGTTAGAGGAAGAAGAGCGTGCCCGGTACGTGAGCGGTAACACTCATACAATTACTGATGTTCACGGAACGAGCGCTGATGTGTGGCTGTCAAACGATGATATCGACGTTCTATTAAGCACCTTAACCGCGTGTTCTAAGGATATTAACCTACTGGCAAAGTTTGCTGATATAGAAAACACCGAAGAAGGTAATAAGATTAACGATTATTCGAAGGAAGTATCGGATATTGCCATGCGCTTCACACAGAATGCCGCCAACCCCAAGCAAAGTTGTAATAGCACCGGTACATGGTTTAAGCGTGAATACCTTGATAAATTAAAGCTATCTATCGATGGTACCGCTAATAGTCTGGGTGCAATGGTAGTAAGGTCACGACTTGTTGATGTTGGCGTAAGTGATGGTGTCAGTGATTCGTCAATGCGATTGTCTGAAATAAGCGTAAGTATAGAAAAGGTGATGATATCCACTGAAACAAGCGCAAGCGTAAAGGAGTAGATAAGCAATGAACAATAATAACAAAACCAACCTAAAACCCCTTAGTGGTAATAATTCGAGCGTAAATGACATGAATTCGAGTGTAAATGTGCGGAATTCGAGTGTAAATGACGCGAATTCGAGTTTTATTAGCGGCAGTATAAATATGCTCGTGGAGTCAGAGAAAATCATGAAATATCTGCCAGTAATGACGCATAAAAAAAATGATGTAACAGGGGTGATTACCCATTTTTCGGATTTTAGCGATAGTGAAAAACAAGGCTTTACAAGTCATGATAACAAGCGTTACTATAGAGACCTCTCAAAACTTGTTAGCGGCCGTGCCAGCCGTAATCTATTGGCTTTTTTTGTGCCTGATAATAGCTCAGCCTCTCAAGCTGCAACTATATGTTCAAGCATAGCCCCACGAGCGCACCTAAGCGCATTAAGAGGGCAGACCATCATATATATGGCAAATCATTTGCCAACTGACTATGACGGGTTGACGCTGCAAAATAAAATAGTCTTCGGACGAATATGCGGGGCGGTTTCTAACAAGACCGAGAGTAAGGCCCGTCACCCTATACCTTTATTGTATAGAGTGACATTAACTCAAAACTTGTTAGGAGCTATCCGTCATGGGTAATTCAAAAAATACTACGTCAATCAAAACCTCTAAAAGCAACGCTACCTCTAAACCTATCGCTTCAATAGCCAATCAAATAACCTTTGATATTGGTGATGTTGTGCTGTGCCCGTCTGTAGGTAATGAACTTTATAGACTATTCAATGATGAAGAGAATGGCTGTCTATGTTTCACTGCTAACAGCAAAACTTACCACTATAGATCTGATGGCAAAGTCAGCCGTGACGACAATACCCCTTCATTGTTTCATAACACTCTAGCAAACCGCCAAGCGATAGAAACGCTATACCACGGCGCTCCGCTACAAAAAACTACCGCCAAAACTAATGACATCGCCATGCCAGTCGAAACGCTGAAAAGCATCGCTAGTGAAATGGATGGCGCAAGCCAAGCCTTGCATGATGTGGGTCTTCTGTTAAATATGATCTATAGAGAAAAGATAAACCCACGTCAAGCCATTTCGCTGGCACGCTTATCACACGATTCCACCAACGTATGGGCTGAGCTTTTATACGACACCTTGGGGTCAGTCAATAACACCATATCGTCTGTCAGCACTGCCAATGTAGGGGTGTAACTATGAAAAACAATTACCCATCCCCTAAGCAGAGCCGCCGACACTCCAAGCGCAAAAATCACTATACGAAGTACCAATCTTCGCGTAAGCCTTCCAAACAAAGCCGCAAGCATGGAGGGAGTGATGACTACCACACCGCGTAAAACTAACAGCCACAAAAAAGCCCAAGCGATTCGCTCAGGCTTATTGGAACTGATAAATACTTTGTTGCTAACTCCACAGCAAGGATTAGCGACATCATTCATGTCAGTGGTTAATAACCACACCAAAGATAATAGCATAACTGTTTGCGATATAACATCCGTTCAAGCAACTAAATGCGATAAATCAAAAAGCTTATGGCCCGCTAATCGATGGAGGGCTGAGTAATGAGCGACGACAAACAGAAAAATGAGGGTGAAGGCTTATACCAATCGCAGTGGTATAAATGCCCTAACAGTATGATTGATGACGAAAGACAAGATCTACTAAATAATGATTTCACAAGAGTGCCAAATATAATTTTTCAGATGCAAAAGGTTCTAAAAAACGGAAGTGTCTACGCCTGTTTTCAATTTATTTGGTGCAAAACTGGTGGTTGGGATCGTAATGAGGACACGATTGCTTACTCACAATTTGCTAACGATAAGCGATATGGAACTGGGTTAAGTCTAAAGACAATACGCAGATCAGTAGAAAAACTAGCTGATTTAGGCGTGATAACTATGTCACCAAGCTTTAATAATATGCATGAATTCTCACTAAATATCTCAAGGATCAAAGAGCTAGTAGGTGAGCAAGGGTGGTCAAATAGACCACCCTTAGAAAATGAAAGCATGGTCAATTTGTCCCAAAGCATGGTCAATTTGTCCGAAGGGGTGGTCAATCTGTCTAGCGAGCATGGTCAATCTGACCACCACATAAGAACTACTACACAAGAACTATTACATAAGAATACTAATAATAGTGATGAGGTTGAAAAAGGTAAGTCTAAAAAGGTTGATGTATTAACCGAACAAGCAAAATCCCTAATTGATTATTGGAATAACAATCACGGTAAAAATAAATCAGCAGACGTTAAAACTAGTGTTTGGTTAGACAAAGTAAAAGCAAGGCTTAAAAAGTTCTCTTCAGATGAAATTAAGTTAGCAATGCTTAGTGTGATTCAAAGTTCATGGCATCAGCAAAATGGTCAAGTATTGATTAAGAACGCAATCAGCAGTGACCAACGATGTGATGAAGCAATATCTCGCTACCACCAGTCACATCCAATAAGTTATCAGGGGAGCAATCATGCGAACAATCAATCAGCTAACAGCCAGCCTCAGCAATACGACACTAGCACCACAGCAGGCTATGCAGCCAAGCTCGATGCAGATGCAGAACGATACTATGCAGAGCAAGCAAGAGCCCAGCAGTCAATTAACGGAAGCACTGAGAACGCTTTTTAAACAATGGAAGGCGTGGTTTAAAAACAAGATGAAAACCCGTGAAGATGATTTTGACTGGTCCTTTGATATGGTTTTAGTTTGGGCTCGATACCTAACCATGAAAGCCATTACCCAACCTGAATTTAATAGAGCTAGTGAATTATCGTTTGATGAAGATTGGGTACCAAGTAATGCCAAAGAATTTTTGGCACTAGCACGAGCACAGAAAGCCAGTGAATATCCATCAGCACAAGCAGCCTTTGACAATGCATGCAACCAATGCGGATTGATTGAAGACCGGCACGTTAAGCGCCAGTGGCTGCATGCAGTGGTACTTGAAACAGCAAATCGTATCGGCTGGGGAAAGCTTAAAAACGCTAATGAGTATTTTCTAAAGACATTCACGGGTGTGTATGAGCAAGTGATCAGTGAGCATCAGAATGGGTCCACGTTCGTTATCCCTAAGTCACATCAAGTTGAGTATGAGCGCACCGTGGTTAAGCCTGGTAGTGAGGCAGATAGGAAGATTAACAAACAGCTGGCGGAGTTGCGGAGGGTAGCGGTATGAGCAAACTAAAAGACAGTCGCAGAATTATCGCCATGCTAAAGCAGCAAACACACGGTATATGTGACCCATACAAATTCAAAGGTCAGGACTACATACCTCATAAGGCGCGGAACAATCGCAAGACCAAGACCAAGACAGGGAGTAAATAAGATGGGATTAGATATTACAGCATACAAAAATGTGAAATTGGTTGAGAACCCAAAAATGGGCGATACCAACCATCCTGAAGTATGGGGCAATCAAGTTTATATCAACATTGGCAATTCAGAGTGGGAGCAGGGCGACGACTTAGAATCTGGTCAGGTCTATGGTTTTAGTTACGTAATGAGCGTTTACCGTAGTTCTTACTCTACTTACGGCAACTTGCGTAATGAGCTTGCACGCATTGCAGGGTATGAGCCATTAATTGCTGGCAGCCAGTATCGCGGTATTTATGCAGCTCGCGTCTGTGACAACTGGGAGCAAGGTAAGCGCGGTATTTTGTCAGAGCTTATCTGTTTTGCAGATAACGAAGGCGAGATTGGCACCAAGACTTGCCGCAAGATACTGAATGACTTGCACACGGTATCGGCACGAGCTGGCGAGTTAAACGAATGGAATCAAGGCTTGCTTACCGACCTAATCCAAACTTTTGAATTTGCCGCCGTTGATGGTTTTATACAGTTTCACTAGGAGGCGGTATGAAGCAGCTGGCACGGCCCATTACTTTGAACATACTGATACATACATGATTAAGGGCTCCTTATGAAGATTATAAAATTCAATAAAAGAGAATACGAAGTTGTCAATTCATGTGAACATGCCCGCATAAATATCGACAGAGCTACTAGAACGATAAGGTGCATGGTTTGTTTTGAGCTACTAGACCCTTTCACTACAGCGATTGAGTATGTGGATGGGCTTGATGAGTACAAGGAAAGGCTAGATGCTTATCGAGAAGATTTGATTCGAGAGAAGGCCCGCAATAAGTTGCTTGCTCGCAAGCTTGAGAATCGCAAAAGAACCAAGTGCAGTCATTGCACTAAGATGACGAACATCAAAATCAAAGAGCCAACCATTTTGGAAGTCCGCGCAGAAGTAGAAGGGGGTGGATGTCGAGACGGAGGGGATATGGTATGAAGCCAATAACACAAGAGGTTTTTAAAGATGCACTACCAGAAGTAAAAAGCGCAGCTATGGATTGGCGCGGTGTGGTCTGGTTGTTCGAGTGCGCTAAAAATAACTTAACACCTAACCATCGGTCATGGGTATGTGGTATCGAAACAGCTTTTTACTTCCATAGCCTTTTTAATGATTCTACCAACTGGCAGAGCAGCGCGATAGACAGAGAGCTACCGAAGTTAAGCAGTAGAGATGCAAATGGTCAATCAGACGTGACTTTGGCTAAGTTAGTTAAAGCGGCTAGAGATTTACGAAAATCCAATGATGATTTTACTGCTAGTGGCGATATGGGTGAAATCCATTATGCCGATGCTGTTCATGAATCAGTAGATTTACTTATCGATGCTTTAAATAATTATGAGAAAGGGGTGGTTAATGATTAGTGTAATAAAGACAAGGTTTGGCGAAAGTCCGTCCTTAGAACTAACCAATGGGGAGTGGCTAAAAAATGGTATGGGTGCTAAAACTTCCAACCTTAACGGCGGTCATGGTGGATTGTCTCCTGAAGTAAATTGGGAAGATAAAGCGGCATCTGTTGCTATGATTGATGACACGCCAGCCAAATCGCTGGCAAGTATATTGGTATGGGGTGAAGACCCTAGTTGGGACTGGTCACGCCATTTTCAGGAGGTGGTTGATTATTTAGCAGCTAACATGATTAGGCGTTGCCAAGAAGACGGACGCGGCGCACCGCAGGCATGCACTCATAGCCTGACGGAGCTAGCATGGCTGATGGCGCGTATGGTGTTACACTTTGAACTATATGAGTTGTGGGATATTTATACAGTTAAAGGGCGATTGGGGTTCTCAGGCATTGCAGTAAAGGCAAGTACGTACACCAATGTATGGCTGACCTACCAAAAGCAGATGACCCATGATTTGTTTGATATGGTTGGCAGGGCTGATTACTGTGTTAGCGAGTATCGCAGACAGCTAAATAATCCTAGCTAATTGATACCGCTTGACCCATGACCCCCGAATGGGGTAGTATTTGTCATACTGGCTTCAGTCGTAAGTACAGCCAATCAAGTTATAAGCGAAAGATACCTCTCCGGTCCTTTCGCTTTTTTATTCAGTGCAAATTCTAACGTAAACAGAAAATGCCTAATTGACTGACAAAGCGTCCGGTTAAGGTCGTAAACCATAGCAAGGGATGATTAAGCGGATAGTACAGCGAAGTAGACGTAGAAATCGTCTAGCCCAAGCGTATAGTAGATGAAGCTTTATGTTGAAGCATGGATAACAACAAGCGCTTGTTGTTATTTGGAATACGGTTAAATTCCGTGCGTCTACCCCAATTCAGAAAAACCCGTCATTAATTTGATGGGTTTTTTTATGCCTGTCTGATTTAGCCACAGCCAGCACATGCCATAGAGATACCCAATAGCAGTTGGCACTGCAACCACACCGAAGCCTTCACTGATTGATGCACGTTGCATGTTGCGTGTAGTCATCATGATGTGATGGCAATCTTTACCCACGTTAGAAATAGCGTGGGCTTTTTTATATCCACGATTTAGCAGAGAGTGCTATGTGCGAGCTAACTAACCAACAAGCTTATGATTACTACAAAAGCTTGAAATCGCCAAGTGCTAAAGATTATTGGCTCAACTTTTTGAAGAGTAGATCTAATAGAGGCGGTAAGGATGCTAAGGGCGCGCAAGAGCAGCTCGATAAGATTAAGTCTTATAAGTAATTACGGGCCCATAGCTTAAGGGTAAAGCAACCGACTCATAATCGGCAGATTGAAGGTTCGAAACCGTCTGGGCCCACCATATTGAATAATCAGTTTGCCCTCCTTGATTGGTCAGGGCATTTTTTACATGAGGTGAAAAGCGATGGGGCTTAAAGCGCTAAAACCAAGACTGCACGAGATAAGCAGTACTGGTATCGATAATCATCAGCCAAAGTCACGATGGGGACATGGCCGTGGTGGTCGACCTTGGCGTCGCTTGAAGGACAGGATGCTTCTACGAGATAGGCATACGTGCCAGCACTGCAAGCGAGTAGGTGGTGAGTTGGAGTTAGATCACATTATTAATGTTGCAGCAGGTGGCACGGACGATGAGTCCAATCTGCAAATACTTTGTGTTGACTGCCACAAGACAAAAAGCCAAGTAGAAAGCAGTAATGGTCAATACGGTTTAACAAGTAGAGATGATTTCTAGTTAATCAGTGTTAAATAACCCGGGGGGAGGTGATTTTATTTTCCTCTGAAAGCCACAGGACACCTCCCTCCATCTCACTTATAAAAAAAACCTGTGTTTGCAAAATATGTTAAAGCACTCCGAAAAAGTTAAAGGAGGTCCTGATGGCGCTCACGCTAAAAAAAAGATTATATGCTGACGCTATCATGGACGGCGAAACTAAAGCTGGTGCTGCCTTAATAGCAGGGTACTCAAAGGCTACAGCCTCGCAAGCGGGTTCAAGATTATTCAAAGATGAAGATATTATTCAGTATATCGAAACCAAGACTTCGGAAAAAAAACAGGTCGAAGTTGGCGCGGTACATGTTAAAGCCAATGTGGTTGATCCTAGAGAAGCGCTGCTGCAATTGCTAAACGACCCAGACCCAAAAATTGTACTAAGTGCAGCCAGTACATTGATGCCATATATGTACGCAAGAATTGCGCCGGCCGGTAAAAAAGTAGGCGAGAAAGAGCAGGCCATCGAAGCAACTAAGAGCGGTAGGTTTGCAACACTTGGTCAGCAGTCGGACAAAATGCAATAAGGATTTTTTATGTTTTACATAACAGTGATTGCGTTTTTAGCCTCAGCTATATGCTTGGCGACCTTAATCATGGTTGCTTATTTATATCTCACTAGAGATTTGGCGAGCAATAGTTTAAAAAGATAAAGAGCTAATCATGGCAGATATAAATAGCATTTGGTTGGACAGAGCTCTTGATGAGCTGGTCAAGGTTGTTGCTAGCAGTGATTTAACTGTAAAGGTTGAAATGCTAAGCGGTAATGCGTCAGGCCCTTATGAGATATCGGCAGGCGATTTTTATAATAGTCATGAATTTATAGAAGGAGCTGAGTGATGCCTATATTCCCAGATCATTACGCTATTAATTTTTATATCAGAAACGATGTAAAGCGGTTTAGTCGCCGCATACTTTCACAAGTTCCAAGCTTTGGCGACACCTTGGTGTTCAATAAGCAGCGGTATCGCATACATAGCGTAGAGTGGTGCTTGGATTATAACGCGACCAATAGAGAGTATCAGGCGCTCATAAATATAGAAATGATAAAAGCGATGGGCGAATAAATCAAAGAATGTACTCCATTAAAATGATAATAGATAACAAGCCGCCTTAATGATGGGCGGTTTTTTATGGGCGACGATAAATGATTACTAAATGGACCACAGCGCTACCTGATTGGGAAAAGCGCATAGTCCAAAAAAAATCATTACTGCCTTGTGCTCCGCTCAATCAAGAAGTTGCTGATATTGCATTGAGGGTTTTTAACAGCCTTATTTTGGTTGATGTGATTGGTAAGCCTACATTGGGTGAAGCGTCGCTCAAGTGGTCATCGGATTTTGTGGCATCTATCTTTGGTGCGTATGATCCTGAAACCGGCATTCGCATGATTACCGAGTTCATGCTACTTATTGCGAAGAAGAACGCTAAGTCTACATTGGCCGCCGGCATTATGATGACCGCGCTTATCTTGAACGAAAGACACAGTGCTGATTTGGTAATTATTGCGCCAACCAAAGAGGTTGCTAGCAACTCATTCAATCCAGCTCGAGACATGATAGCCGCCGATCCTGAATTATCAGCTATGTTTAACGTGTCAGAGCACACTCGGACCATTACTCACTTAGGTACGAATGCAAGACTAAAGGTTATTGCTGCTGAATCAGAGGCGCTGGCAGGTATCAAGGCGTCTTATATATTGGTCGATGAGTTATGGCTGTTTGGCAAACGTGCTAATGCTGGCTCAATGCTACGTGAGGCAACCGGTGGTCTTGCATCGAGACCGGAAGGCTTTGTTATCTACCTAACAACCATGCCTGATGAACCACCAACAGGCGCAATGAAGCAGAAGTTAGATTATGCCAGGGGCGTTCGAGACGGAAAGATTGACGATCCTCAGTTTCTAGGCTTGCTTTACGAGTTTCCACAAAAGTATTTAGATGACGAGCTTTATCTCAAGCAAGAGAATTGGTATATCACCAACCCCAATATGAATGCTTCAGTTAATGAGAAGTATATTGAGCGTGAGTTTAAGAAAGCGGCTGACGAAGGCAAAGAAGAATTGCAGGATTTCACTGCAAAACATTTGAACGTTCAAATCGGTGTATCGATGAGGGCTAATAGATGGGCTGCCAGTGAGTTTTGGGAAAAAGCAGCAGCACCAACCCCATTTACTTTAGAACAGCTTATAGAGGCGTCAGAAATCATCACCATGGGCATCGATGGCGGCGGTCTTGACAATTTGTTGGGAATGGCAGTTATTGGCCGTCTGCCAACGGTTATCCGTGAGTATGAAGATAAAGTCAGCAAGCAAAAGATACAGGTTAAGCCGTGGTGGGTATGGACCCGTGCATGGTGCCATGAGATAGCATTGGAGCGGCGTAAATCTATCTCTGATACGCTGCGTGATTTTGAGAAGCAAGGCGACTTATCTATTGTCAAAAACATTGGCGATGAAACAGATGAGCTCGCCAACATTGCCAAGCAAGTCTTTGACAGTGGCAAACTTAATAAGATTGGACTTGATCCACTAGGTATTGGTGCGCTGATTGATGAGCTCGTTATGATTGGCATACCAAGTGAGATGCTGATAGGTGTGACGCAGGGCTTTAAGATGTCAGGCTATATTAAGACCGCTGAGAATAAGATTGCGCGTAAAGATATGCTGCACGCTAGTCAAAACATTATGGCGTGGGCGGTTGGTAATTGCCGCACAGTCGTCAGAGGCAGCGGGACGATGCTATCAAAAGCTGAGAGTGGTACCGCCAAGATTGACCCAGTTATTGGCATGCTAAACGCAGTCGCACTGATGAGCGAAAACCCTGATGTTCCTAAGTCAGACGTTCCCACAATGTTTTTTGTTTAAGGACCAACTATGTTAATTAGAATTCTAAGGGCTATATTTTGTGGTTCTTGTGAGTGCCATAGCCCGACAGATACCAAGAAGGGGTGTAATAAGTACGCACCTTGCTTTCGTTCGGTTTATGGGTCAGATAATTACAGTCTTTCAGAATGTGCACGCCGAGGCTGCTGTGAGTGTTCTGGCTACTCACAACCTACTCCGCCAAAGCCGCAACATCCTCATAAATAACCAACACCGCCAATAAGGGCGGTTTTATTTTGCCCAAATTTTATAACGAGAAACCTTATGACTAAAGCTTATAGCGTACTAAAGGTTAAGGCGATAACCGAAGACGAAGAGACGCGCACCATCACTGGCATCGCATCGACGCCGAAGCAGGATCGTGATAATGACATTTTAGATATGGTCGGCGCTAAATTCGCTTTGCCTATTCCTTTACTTTGGCAGCACAACTGCAATCAACCGATTGGCGAAGTTACTGATGCAACCGTCACAGAAGAAGGCATTGAGATCACCGCTACCATTGTCAAAATCTTAGAGGAGGGCACTCTCAAGAATCGCACTGACGAGGCGTGGCAGTCCATTAAGTCCGGATTAGTCAAGTGTCTATCCATTGGTTTTAGACCGCTTGAGTACAACTACCTAGAAGACAGTTGGGGTATGCATATCAAAGTTTGGGAATGGTATGAGTTATCTGCTGTCACGGTGCCTGCCAATCCTGAAGCGGTAATCACTAGCGTTAAAAAAATCAAGCAGGCATTTTCGGATGCTCAAAATCATACAACCCCATCTTCAAAAGTGAAGACCGAGCCATCGGCATCTAAGCCGAAAACAAAAGCCTCAAGCAGCACCAGCGTTCCAAATTTAAAACAATCTCGAATCATCACCTTAGTTGACCCTAATCAGGGCAGCATACGTTTACTATCTGGAGAATGACCTATGTGGGAAAAACAACGCGCACAACTTCTTGCGACCATTAAGTCTAAAAAAGGCAAAATGCAAGGCATCATGAAAAAAGCGGCTGACGACGACCGTACCGCTGACGACGATGAAGAAGATGAAATCGCTGTATTAGAAGCAGAAATTGCACGTCTTGAAACCAACTTAGTACGAGTTGAAGGTTTTATTGATGATGCGAAAAACGCACTCAATGACGCAACGCCAGCTGCTGGTGAAAACGAAGAAGAAGCTGCCGCAAGTGCAGAAGGCGAAGCGGACCCAGCAGCGAAATCTGCCAACCGCACAAGCGTCAAGCCTAACAATGCCAAAAAGGGTATTGGCTTTGCTCAGCTTGCAAAAGCTAAAGCTCTTGCTGTGCTGCAACAAAAGAAAGGCAACTATATCACTCCTCTTGATATTGCTAAGTCGCAAGGTATGGACCGCCGTGTCATTCAAGCGCTTGAAAAAGCGGTAGTGCTCGATACCAGTAACTCAAATCCATTGATTGTTGAAAACCAACTAGCCAATGAATTTGTTGAGTTGTTACGTGCCGAAACTATCGTCGACAAGCTTGCTTCATTTATGCGTGCTGCGCCATTTAACGCGACTATCCCTGGGATGGCGACTGGGGCTATCGCAGCTTGGGTTGGCGAAGGCGCCGCCAAGCCTGCTACCAATCCAACGTTTAACACCGTTGAGATTAAGCATCATAAACTAGCCGGTATTGTGGTACGTACTGATGACTTGCTTAAACTGTCCTCACCTAGTACTGATCAGATGCTACTTGATGACCTGGTTGAAGCCTCTGCAACTCTTATTGATACAACGTTTATGGATGATGCTGCTCAAACAGCCGTGCGTCCTGCTGGCGTGTTGAATGGTGCTACCAAGGTTGTTGCTACTGGTGTCACCGCCGCGACATACGATGCCGACCTTGCAGCATTAACCGATAGTTTTATTGCCAAAAATCTATCTTTAACCGGTGCTCATTACGTAATGAGTGCAACCCGTGCTAGCGCAATAGGTCGCTTACGTGATGCTTTGGGTAATCGCTTTTATCCTGATATGGCTAATGGTCCTGGTGAAAAGAGCTTAGATGGCATTCCGGTCATTGAGTCTGAAAATGCAGGCGCAGTTATTGCCTTGGTTAAACCGTCAGAGATTTTCTTGGCTGACGAGGGTGAAGTCGAGGTGGCATTCAGTGACCAAGCTACTATCGATATGGGTGCAACCACCTTGGTTAACTTATGGCAGCAGAACATGACTGCTATTCGAGCCGAACGCCATATTACTTGGGCGAAACGCCGTACAACAGCGGCTGCTTATATTGATTACTCGCTACTTCCGTAAGTACGGATAGCGCCATTTAATCCTATATTGATTAAACCCTGACCATGTGTTGGGGTTTTTTATGAGTGGGTATTGGCAATCCCGTTGTATCAGTATCTACCCATAAAAACAACGTGATCAATGAGACAACTATGAAAATAAAATACATTAAAGACGCGCCCAATGGTCCTGCTGGCATGACTGATGATGTCAGCGACTTCCACGGCAATATCTTAGTCTTAACAGGACTGGCTGAACCGGTACCAGATAAAAAGAAAGTTAGTTCTAAGCCAAAAAATAAAACCAACACCAAAGACGAGTAATCATTATGGGCATGTTTGACTGGATGACCGGCAAAAAATCTGCAAGCACCGCCCAACCAGTTAATGGCGGTGATGTTTGGCATACCATACACGATCCCTTTACCGGCGCATGGCAACGCAACGAAGAGATTGAAGTCAGCAAGAACGACCAGATGCGCCATCATGCCGTGTTTGCTTGTGTGTCATTGATTACCCGCGACATTGGTAAGCTCAAAATCAAGACTAAAAGAAAGGTTGAGGGCGTCAGTCAGGTCTGTACCAGCTGTATCAACCCTTTACTAGCCAAGCCTAACGACTTTCAAAACTGGCAGCAATTTGCCGAAGCGTGGGCAACCAGTAAAGCCACATCAGGCAACACGTATGTATGGAAAGTCCGCAATATCTATGGCGAAGTATGGAAGTTACAGATTCTGAATCCTGAACGCACCAAGCCATTGGTCGACCCAAACGGCAATGTGTTTTATCAAGTCCGTAAGGATCGTTTGTTTGATTTAGATGAGGATGTTGTGCTTCCTGCGTCTGAGATTATTCATGACCGCTTTAACTGCTTCTATCATCCATTGGTTGGCCTGTCACCGATCACAGCTTGCGCACTATCAGCCAGCCAAGGCATCAGCATCCAGCGCAATGCTCAAGCATTTTTTGCGAACGCCTCACGACCATCCGGAATATTGGTTGCGCCGGGGGCAATTACTGAACAGACCAGTAACGAGTTAAAAGAAAACTGGCAAAAAAACTATTCAGGAAAAGGTAACGGTGGCACAGCGGTAATGGGTGATGGCATGAATTACGTACCAATCTCCGTGGCCGCCAATGACGCACAACTTGTAGAGCAGTTGAAGATGTCGGGTGAAATCATCTGTACAGCGTTTAGCGTTCCCGCATTCAAGATTGGGCTTGCACCATTGCCCAGCGGCAAGGTCAGCGACCATAACGACATCTACTATAGCGACTGCCTACAGCACTACATAGAATCCATTGAGACATTACTCAATCAGCACTTGGACTTAGAAGGCGGTGTTGAAGTTGAGTTTGATTTAAAAGCCCTACTGCGTATGGATTCAAACAGTCAGATGTCATTCCTTAAAGAAGGTATTGGTGCCGCCATACTATCGCCCAATGAAGCGCGCGCTGAGCTTGGCTATGCAGCGGTATCAGGCGGTGAAAGTCCAATGATTCAGCAGCAGAACTTTAGCCTTGCTGCTATCGCCAAGCGCGATAGTAGTGCTGATCCGTTCGCCAAAACACCTGCTCCAACAAATGAAGAACCAAAACAAGGAGAAGATGATGGTTTGGGTAACGCTTGAAGACGCAAAGCATCACCTTCGTTATGACGATGATAGTAACGACCCAATGCTGATGGCTTATATTGCTGCTGCTGAGGCTGCTATCAATCGATATATAACAGATAAGGTCACGCCAGATACCACCCCCGATATTAAAGTCGCAGCCCTACTGCTAGTTGGTTACTACGACTACCACCGCAACATGGATAAAGATATGCCTAGCGATGGTAATTATTTGCCAGCGCCAGTCAGGACTTTACTTTGGCCGTATCGCAAACCAACTGCTATCTAAAAGATGTTTATAAGGAACTGATTATGTATGTACTTACTTTAAAACGCATGATGATTGGCAGAACCATTGTGCAAAAGGGCGAGACTGTTTCTGTCAGCCAAAATGAAGGTCATAAGTTATTAAAAAAAGGTGATGTGCTTGCCGTCAAAACTCTAGACCCTGCAGACGCAAAGCCTAAAATAACAAAACCAAAAGTCGTATCAATCAAAGACGATCCTAAAGATAACGTAGGGGATTGACAACAATGGCTTGTAAAGGATGCGAGGCCCGCCGTGAGTGGATTAAACAAAGAACCGAAGAAGCCAGAAAACGAGCAAAGCAACTTATTGCCAAGCTTAATAACGCTGGTGACGAAGCTGGTCGAACAAAATAACGTACTGATTGAGCAGTCAGCCGAAAAAGAACGGGTGATATTGCGATTGCTTGATCAACACGATGAGATATTAAACGAGCTTGTCGAACAGCAAGACGACGATGAGCAGACAGGCTCTACCTTTTTAGATATGGACGGATGATATGGCAGTAAATGCTGGCGAGTTACGCCATAGAGTGATTATCCAAGAGTACTTAAAAGGTGGTCGTGATGATGATGGTTATGAATTGCCATCGCAATGGACCGAATACATTAAGCTTTGGGCAAAGATTACACCGCTATCTACCAAAGACTTGTTAAGCGCTCAAGCTGCGGATTCAGAAGTAACCGCACGTATGAAAGTGCGTTATCGCACTGACATCGATACGACTATGCGTGTTATTTGGAAGGGCCGTATCTTCGCCATTGACTCACAAGGCTTGGATGATAACGACACGGGAGTGGAACATACTACTTTCAACCTAAGTGCTGGGGTCGAAGAATTCAAGGACTAGGCTATGGCAAACGAAATAACCGGACTCGATGAGGTTCAAGCAAAGCTACGTCAGCTTGGCAACCAACGTAAGGCTAAGAATGCTGCTACACGATCTTCACGTAAAGCAATGAACATCGTCAAAAAAGCGGCTGTGCTCAACGCCAAAGCACTCGATGATAAAGACAGCCCTGAGAGGATTTGGAAAAACATTATTACCAAGGCTGGCAAAACCAAAGGTGTTGATAATGTGATGATGAAGGTTGGTGTCAAAGGAGGCGCTAGAAATTATGGTAACAATGCAAGCAATAGACGCGCCAATCGAATAGGTCGTAGGTATCAAACCCAAGGCGATAAGAAAAACCCCGGCGGTGATACTTGGTACTTCAGGCTGGTAGAGTACGGTAGCGCAACCAACAATGCTAAGCCTTTTTTGCGACCAGCATTAAATAACAATATAGATGCAGTACAAGCTGAGTTCAAACGCTCATTCTCAGAAGAGCTTGACAAGGAGATTGCTAAGCTATGAGTTTTTTACCAATATACCGAACCCTTAAAGCAGATGCTTCCTTGGCGGCACTCATTGATGTTGAAATTAAAGCGTTTGAAGATATTGCACCGCCAGGCACAACAGCGCCATACATTGTCTGGCAAACAATCTCAGGGCACGCAAACAATCATTTGGATGAGCCTGCAAATTTTGACGACACGCAGTATCAGTTGATGGCCTACGCAACAGACGCAAAGACCGCTTATGAATTACGCGATGCTTGTCGAGCATCACTCGAAAAAGAATCTTGGGTATCAAATCCATCTATCAGTCTATATGACAGCAAGGCAAAACTTTATGGTCGTGGATTCGATGCAAATTGGATCTTAGAGCGTTAAGAAAACACACTACTCACAGGAATAAAATTATGGCTAAGATTAAAAAAGGTGTACTCGCTCAAGGCACGAGTGTTTGGATTAAGCACGGTGAAGCTGGTGCAGCGATACTAACTAAGATGGCTTGTATTACTGGCATTGTATTGGGTGATGATAGTCCAACCGACATCCCTGACACTTGCTTGGAGGAAGAGGATTCAGCAACGTCGACTTATGGACTGAATACACCGGGTGAAGGGTCTATCACGATTAATACCGATCCCGAAAACGCTACTCATATCACTTTACTGCAGCTTGCTGATGATCGTGAAGGTGTAGAAGTATTTGTCGGCTGGTCTGACGGTAAAGTAGTACCAACGATGGAAGCTTTGACCGGCGTAGTAACACTGCCTGAAGGTCGGACCTGGACCTCGTTCACAGCCCTACTGAAAAATAGCGCGCCTACCTTCGATGCCGATTCATTGGTTAAGAATACTGTTTCGATGAAGCGTCAGTCTCGAGCTATCACGGCATACAAGACTACGCCGTAAGCGTACCAATACCCTTAATCAGCCAACAATCAGCCTCTTAATTGAGGCTTAACTATTTTTAGAGGATTAAAAAGATGTCAAAGTTAAATTTATCAGATATTAAAGCCGGTAGTTTGGTAGGAGAAATCCACAAAGAAACGGTTGAGTTCCACCATAATGGCGAATTGTGCGAAGTTGATATTCTATTTAAGACCCTTCCATTTATAGAAAGCGAATCACTACATAATCGCATGAATAACAATGAGAGTGTCGCGGCCGAATGGATTAGCAAGTCTTTGGTTGATGAAAAAGGAAAATTGCAATTTACACAGCAGCAGGTTGAAAAGAATTTTATTCAACCATTAGCAAATGCCATATTTCATAAAGTATGGGGGCTTGACAGCCTAAAAAAGGCGATGGAGAAAACCAAGGTCAAAAAGGATTCATAGCTGGTGAGAGTGAATTGCTGTTTGAGCTTGCGCTGGCTGGCATTGGCGGCAATACAATACACCAGGTAAAAACCAATCTAACCATGGTTGAGATAAATCAGTGGGCTGAGTATCGTTCAAGGCGTGGCAGTTTAAACACGGGCAGACGGGTTGAGCAAACCGCAGCAAATATGATGTCAGTTTATATGGCAGCAGTACATAAGCATGAAATTGAGCCGTTGGAATTAATGCCGTATGAAGATGATGTTGAAATTGGTTTTGAGGAACAATTTGACGATTAGTTTGGATAATTACTTTGTTATACACTACTATCTCTAGATGATTAATTATTTAGAGGTTGTTATGAAACTATATGTACTGGCTAGTATAATTGGTTTTGGCTGCTTTAGTGCAAATGCCGCTACAAGTTATGGTGATTATAGAAGCACTCCTTGCGTTAGTGTTATGCAAGCCGCTGAAACCACTATGAATAATCATCAGGTGGGTCAATCCTTTAAAGAGATGCTTTTGAATAGCACAAAACTCGGCGCTAACTTGTCTGATAAAACAGGCATGCCATTAAAAGAGGCGCAGCTCTTAACTTATAGGATGGCTAGTTCTGCAATGAAAGAGCCAGTGCATGAAAATTCGTTTTATAAAAACATAGCGGTAAGTAAGTTTTCTTCCGAATACCATACTCTATGCGAGATGAAGCATAGAGGTTTGTAACCTTTGAGTTATTCACGTCTATACTTAGATGGCGAATAAAACTAGAAGAATAAATATCGCCATAATTAACTAGTTTTAAGAAGCCCTGATTTATTTCAGGGCTTTTTTTATACACAAAATAAGGAAAATGCAGTCATGGCATCAAGCTCACTTGGCACATTAACATTAGATTTAGCGGTAAGGCTGAGTGAGTTTACTGACGGCCTGTCGCAAGCAGAACGTGAGACAAGGAATCGCACACAAGAGATGGGCGATTCCGTTGGTAAATTTAAAGAGAAGTTGATAGATGACCTAAGCGGCACCGCTATCGGCGACGCTGTAGGTTCTCTTAACGAAAAACTGTCTTCCATCACTGAGGCTTTTGGCGAGAGGGGTTTGGCGGGTGCAGCCACAATAGGTGCGGCTTCTGTTATAGGATCGGTCGTCGCTATAGGTGCGGGCCTCGTGACATTGGCGTTGCAAACCGCAGAAACAGACCAGCAGCTACAAAGACTGGCAACAAGAGCCAATACTTCTACTGCGAACCTACAGGTATTGACAGCAGCTACTGCCGCGTATGGATTGGAGATGGACAGCGTCGGCGATATCTTAGCAGACGCTCAGGAAAAGCTAGGAGAGTTTAGCGCAACGGGCGGCGGTGGTTTGGTAGATACCTTGGAGCTAATGCAAAACGCCACCAAAAAGACCGATGCTGAACTAGAAATTTTTGGTAAAAGCCTATCTACGATGGACAGTGTTGATGCTATCCAAGCTGTAGTAAATGAGATGGAAAAAGCGGATGCAACTACGCAAGAAGTCAGATTTGTTACTGAGTCGTTAGCGAGTGGCCTAGGTGACATCATACCGCTTTGGGATAACAACGGTGAGGCGCTGAGGAACTATGAGCGCGACCTTAATGAAGCGGGCGTGATCAGAACCAAAGAGTCTATAGAGCAATCTCAGATTTTAGCAAATGAGCTGGCAGGGTTGAAAGTTAAGCTTGAAGGTGTATCTAACGAGATCGTAACAGCCACTTTGCCAGCCATGGTAGGCTTAATTGAATATATGAAGACAGGCACTACGGACGCAGATGGACTTAGTGATAGCTTGTCTTCTATGGGTGTAGTGGCAGCAGTTATAGCCACCCCTTTTATAGGGTTGATGTCAGTATTCAAACAAGTAGGCACGGTGGTAGCAGGCTTAATGGGCAGCATCAGCTCTCTGTTTAGTCTTATGTCAAATGTATTATCTAACCCTTTTAAAATAGGCACTTATCTTCAGGAATATGCAAGATCTACAGGTCAGTTAGGTCAGTACATGGTAGAGGATATGGCCGCAGAAAGAGATAGGGCTGTAAATTCTTTACAAACTATTTGGAGCTCTCCTAGAGAGTTGGCTGATAAAAGAGCTGCGCAAAACTATAGCAGCTCCTATGGTAACTACGGTAATAAAAATAATAGTACCAGCTTTAATTCTATTTTAAATGGCGGCTCTAATACCGCTATTCCTTATAGAACAGGTGGTATTCCTTATGGGTCTGGGGCTGCAGCTGACGAGATAGTGGCTTCACGAGCAATTGCTGCGGCTGAAGAAGAAGAAGCTAAGGCAAAAGAAAAAACCGCTAAGGCTAATGACAAGAAGACAGAATCCATTAAAAAACAAGCGGAAGCCCAAGCTCGCTTAGTAGGTATCAGTGGCGACACTGGTGTGGGTAATGCTCATCTACATGTACAATATCGTGATAAGAGCCGACCAGTTAGCGCGGCTGACCTTGCTAGATTTCAAGCAGGTGGCAAGGCTATCACCGACTATCAAATGACATCAGGCTATGGTAAACGCAATACTGGTATCAAAGGCGCGTCGACCAACCACAAAGGTACTGACTTTGGCGTACCTAAAAATACTCCTATCACAACGAATGTACCAGTAAAAGGCGTTAAGACATGGCTGGATAAGAAGGGTGGTGGTTATGTCTCTACTGTTACTTTTGGTGATGGTGTTGTCATTGATTTATTGCATCAAATGCCTGGCGTTATGGGCATTGAAAAAGGACAGACTACTGGTAATTCTCAGTTAGATGGAGCAATTAAAAACGCAGCCGCTATGCAGCAAAAGTCTGCCTCTGACGCAGCTCGCGCACAAGAAAAAGCTGCGGCAGATGCAATTAGAGCGCAAGAAGAAATATTGCGCAAGCAAGCATCTGTTGCTGGCAAGTGGGCACACGAAAAAGAGAAGATTGAGCTTGATTACCAAAACAATGTCGCTGAAGTTAAAGAAGCTTACGCTGAAGGTTCCGCTGACTATATTAAATACATGGCTCGCGTAGAAGAAGATTATACCAAAGCCAAAAACGCAGGACTGCTATCCATTACTGAGAAGTATTTTAGTGAAGAACAAAAAATCCACGACGACCACAAAAAAGAAATAGCAGCTATTGAGAAGGAGTTCGTTGAAGGCGATCCAAACAGAACGCTTTTTGTTGACCTGCAAAAAGCTGCCTATGAAAAAGATTTAGAGAACTTTAGATTCGCCGCCGGTGCAAAAAAACGTGAGCAAGACAAGATGTATCAGTCTATTGCTAATAGTGCAAAAGCCAATGGAGCAAGTGCCTTTGGTAATGGCTTGGACAGTATGGCTCAGCGCACCATGAGCGATGATGATTATGCAGCATGGCGAGTTGGGCAAGATTATAGAGAAAATTCTAAATCAGTCAATGATCAATACACTAATCGGCAATCTGAGATTAACGATACTGATGAACGTGGTGATTTTAAGCTGCCAGAGCTTGAGCGGTTCGAGTTGCTAGAACTCGCTAAGCAAGAGCATCTGGATAATATGTGGGCGATGGAACAGGATCACGCGCTTAAACAGCAACAACTTGATGAACAGCAATCAGTTCAAAGAGTGGCTATTTACCAAGGCCTGTTTAGTAGTATTACAGGGCTTGCTCAATCTTTCGCGGGCGAGCAATCAGCAGCTTATCGTATAAGCTTTGCAATCGAAAAAGGTTTTGCTATTGCACAATCTGTGATGGCAATTCAACAGTCTATTGCCAAGGCTATGGCTGTAGGTTTTCCAGCCAATATACCTTTGATTGCTCAATCAGTAGCGCAAGGGGCGCAGGTAATTAGTTCCATTAAGAACGTTCAAGCTCCAGCCGTAGCAGGTATTGCCCACGGTGGTCTTGATTATGTGCCTAAAGAATCAACGTACTTGTTGGATGAAGGCGAGCGCGTATTGTCACCACGTCAGAACAAAGACTTAACTAATTTTATGAGTAATGGCGGCGGCAATAGTAACAGCGCGGTGCAAGTTAATATCATTAACAACTCAAGCGCTCGCGTTCAATCCAGTGACAACGGAAGAACTATAACAATCACAGACGTTCGTAACGAAGTTAAACGCGGCTTCGCTGAACTGAACAATCCTAATAGCCATCCTTCTAAAATGGTTGATCGTAACGTACGAGGTGGGCGCCGAAGATAAGCATGGCACCACCAAACTGAAAGCATGGTTATAAGACTGACCCTAAAACCGCATCTGAAATCGCGAATGTAGCGACCGACCACACTAATAGAGGTAGTTATGAGTACTAATGAAGAAATTGTAAACAGTGCAATAGAACCAATAACTTTTCATATAGCCAGCCATAGTGTGGCAGGCTGCCACTTAGTATTTGCGCTTGCTAAGCATTTAATTGAAAAAGGTATTATTAATCTAGATGACTATATGGAAAGTCACAACGCTACAGAGGCAGCTCTAAAACTCGAAGCTTTGAAAATAGAGTCTGATAATGTAAGTACGGATAATGGGATTCATATAGGCCATATAGAAAAAGTGTTTGAAATACATAGAAATGAGCTTCTAAAGCTTTAAAACCACAACTGTGCATTTGGCTGCCATCGGAGGCGTTAATCGCTTATGAATAATTTTGCGCTATGCCCACTGCAAAGGGGGTACACGCCCGAAGTTGCTAACAACCTGTTAGAGCAAAGGCTGATGGGCGGTTTCGCTCGTCAGCGCGTGCAGTTTGTCAACAACGTACATACGGTCACGCCATCGGTCATGCTTGATGAAAAAATCAAGCAGCAGTACTTTTGGGCGTTTTGGAACAGCCATCAAAAAAACCCGCGCCCTTTTTTATGGCGTTTAATGGTTGATGATGTGGAGATGACTACTTACGTCTGTCAGTTTGTGGCTGGCTCGCTACAGATTGGTGAGCGTGATGGCAAGGTTTATAGCGTGTCCTTTACCTTGCGCTTAAAGCCAAATCATACTGGTACAGATTTTGACGAAACCATCATTGGCATGTGGGAGTCTGGCGACCCGCGAAAATTATTAAACTTACTTGCCAAGTTGGTCAACGAAGATTTGCCGGATGCGTTAGGTTCAATTTAGCCCTAAAATAACGACAAGATTATCGATAGTTATTTTAAAAAGATTAAGACCGTCACCAGATAGTAGTGTTGGTTTTTACTAATACATGCTTCATTTTAAGCCCACCTATAATAGGTGGGCGTTTTTTTATGCCTAAAATTTGATAGATATGCCCAAACTTGGGCACATCTAATAGCGCATATTTAGGGTGTGAAAAACTTAACACCCAAGGGTCGGATTTCAAATCCGACCCTTGGATTATTAAAAATGAATGTGCTGAGCAGTTATAAGACCACTCCCCAGTTTTGGGGAGTGGCAATTTGTTACGCGGTAACACTGATACGACCTTCAACACCTTTATGATCAAGACTCCGCATTTGAAGTGTGGAATACATGGGTCCATCCTCAGTTTGAGGTTAGATAAACGACATCCTCAAACTGAGGAGAACCTATACACCAACATCCTCAGTTTGAGGTTAGATAAACGACATCCTCAAACTGAGGATGTTGGTGTATAGGTTCTCCTCAGAAATACGACACCCCTAGGGCGTACCATCTGGTACACCCAAACCTATAGCACCAAAAACCCTCATTGGGGGACGTACAAAAGTCGCTGACGAGATACATCCAAACTTGGATGCATCTATTTAAACGTCCTCAAACTTGAGGGTATCTTTATATAGACGTTTCCGTCATTGGCGGTAGCGTTATTCAACTTCCGCCAATGAAGGAAGTTAAGGGTATGCTAAAAAATAGCATACCCTTGCTGGCATGAATATCTATCCTCAACTTGAGGTTGGACAATCTAGGAGTGTCATAATTATAACGATACGCTATACATGTGTTTTTCACATCCACTATTGGGGCTAATAAACAAGGGTCTCCTAAAAAATAGGGGACCCTTGCTAGTAAGGTCATCCAGTCACTACTGGTGAATGAATAATTTAGGGGGTGTCGTCATAATTACGACACCCCTTTTTTTAACTTCCACACTGTGTGGAAGTGAAAAGGCCTGCTCAAAGTTGAGCAGGGGTGGCTAGTTGATTCACTGCCCAAAGTTGGACAGTGTAGGATTTATAGGGGTTCGTCATAATGACGAGCCCTATTCTTGCCAGCAACTTAGCTAGAAAATCTGCTGAACATAAGTCAAATTGTTGTTGATTGCGGTTATTTGCAGTGCTATGGTTCAAACTTAAACTATTCTATTATTAAGGTGGTAGCCTATGAAGCTTTGGTCAGCACTTCTTATCTCTATGTTTATGATGGCGCCAGTCATGCAGGCTAATGCTCAGAACACACCTTGCTCTAAAAGCATGGGCGGTGTATCGCACTGTAAAGATGGTAAGTTCGTCTGTAAGAATGGCAAGATTAGTCAGTCTAAAAAGACTTGTACTGGTTAGGGTTTGGTAAACTCATAGGCAATATAAAACCCACTGTTATAGTGGGTTTTATATTGTTAAGTAATTTAATTTTTATTTATACATCAGTGCTTTCTTCTGTTTGCTGCTTAAAGCTTTTGGTCGTATCTAGGTTTCTCACTTGTGCAATAAATGCTTTATCTAGCTTTCCTCTTTTCTTTTTTGCAGTTATAGATAAATCAATTGGATGATAACTAGTCAAAGCTGTTGTCAGCCTATCTAACTTCTCTTGGCTTATCGAATTATCTGAAAACGCTGCATTAAAATCTGGGTAAGACTGGTCTTCGGGGCGAAGGCGTGCCTGCATGAACTCAGTACTTTTTGAGTCGATATTGAGTACCCTAAACAATTTTCTAATCGTAATATCTTCCGACTCCACTTTTTCTGTAGATGCTATTTGTTGCATAGTATTGCCAGAAGCTTCAAACTGATTATTAAACCTAACAAAGTCAGCGCTAGCAGTAGAAGCCATAAGTTTGCGCATAGATTCTTCGGTTCGAATAGAGGCTAGCTCAACTTTTTCGTCAAAATTCCTGGCTTTTTCAATCACAGCTATAAGCTCAACGTCTGTTTTTTTAAGTTGTTTAAAATGTATAGCTTTATTGTCATTGTTAGTAGCTGCAGTATTATTGGGAGGGGTTTCCTCTTCTACAACCGGCCCTTCCTCTTCATTATTGAGGGGATTGCTTTGAGGTGCCTCTGTATTATCTTTTATATGCTGTGATTTAATGGCCATTTGGACAGCATCAATAGTATTTTTTTGAGTTTCTAACAGTTGCTTTGTTCGTTCACGCTCTATTAAGAGCTCCTTACTCATGTCAAGCTTGGTAGCCTCATGCTTTAAGTAAGAGTCAAAAAACATCCATCCAACGCCGCTACCGATAATAGCAAGCACTGTTAAAATGATAATGTATTTTTGCCTATTTTCCATACCGTTTATCAACTCGAATAGTTTGATAGCCACATCACACATTTTGGCAATCAAGTCTGT
The DNA here is from genome assembly GCF_008369245.1 of Psychrobacter sp. ANT_H56B. Taxonomy (NCBI): domain Bacteria; kingdom Pseudomonadati; phylum Pseudomonadota; class Gammaproteobacteria; order Moraxellales; family Moraxellaceae; genus Psychrobacter; species Psychrobacter sp. ANT_H56B. The sequence goes on along the minus strand of NZ_VOBF01000001.1, from coordinate 460,496 downwards.
GCTGCCTGGTTGAACAATAACTCTAAGCTCTAATGCGCTGCGCTCATAATTATTAAGCATCTGCAAATTATCACTGCCATATCTTGCAATAAGGTATGCGCGATATATCGATTTCTGAAGCTCGATGACACCTTTCATAATTGAAGGTGTAATACTATTATCAAACTTCTCACCCTTCAAGTAAAGCTCGAAGTCAGGTAGGTTCTGTACATCAATTCTGTAAGAAACATCTGTGTCGGGACTGTCTAATAACCTTTGCAACGTAGAGACTACATCATCCATGCCATTGATCGTAACTGTATTTTCCACCTAGTCTTATTCCTTTGTGTTAATTTTTTTATAGTATTAATGCTTTGATGCAACACATTAAAACCAAGGTCACTGAATCATTTATTTATTAAGATCTAACCCTAATTTTCGTTACGACAAGCCTTCAACCCAACCTCTATAGCCTCACTCAAGTCAGCACCTTTCTTAATGCTATATGGCACATTAGGTTTCATACCATCACGCTTCAGCGCCTTAGCAGCGGCTTTATTAAGCGGCGTACCGATAGACGAGTCTTTACTATAGCCCGCAGGTTCAAAATACACCTCAATGCCAAAATCAGGGTAATAGACACACGATATCTCGCCTGACGTGGTGAAAGGGTAGGGCGTCGTATAATCAACGCCCCAAAACACTTCATGTACCACAGTATTACCAGAAACGAACTTACTAGCGTAACTTCTATCTTGGGAAGGAGTACAGGCAGTCACGAACGAAAGTGCGACGGCACTAATTAGCCACCTGGGCATATTGACTCGCATGGCACGCCGTCATTATCACGGTCCAGTTTAGTATTACCACACTTAAGCGCTTGCTTGGCTTGCTCGCAGTTCACCATTTCACCACAGGTGTGCGGAAGTCCTTTGCACTGTGAACCACCAGCACCTTTAGCGAATAGCGGGTGATCAACTTCGACAGACTCTTTTAAGGCGGTATTGCTTTGAAAAGGATTATCAATCGTTTTAACTTCAGCATTGGCTGATAAGGCAAAGAAAAATAGTGAAATAGCCATGAATTTATAGTTATCCATATAAATTGCCTTATGAACTTATAATATTTTACCCAACTTTAACTGATTAGTGAGATTTGAGCAATATCAATACACACCTATAAGCTACGACAAGCTATTAGATGCGTTTTAATGCGCTTGGTTAAGTAACCATAAGTTTCTAAGCGAGTAGAGGTATCACAATCAATTACAAAATATTATTGAGCTGATGCGATAGAGTTAGAGGTGTTTTTTAACGAAAAACGATTGTTGGTATTATGGTTGGTATCGTATTATTTTAAATTTTAGATAGTTAGGTAAATCAGTGACTTATATCTATAGTTTAGTTTCCGCCATCTCCACCAAATAACGATAAAGGGCTGACCGTCATAGACTGTCAGCCCTTTATTTTGGGCGTTTTTTGGGTATATTGTATAGCGTCTTATATAGTAGGCTATACAGTATACGATTAAGTTGTTCTTACCCTATAAAATATACTCATTCTAATCGTCTGGTCAAAAACTAAGATTTTTTCATCTTAGACTCGCGTTTTTCTTGTCGTTCTTGAAGTTTTGATAACTTGTCTATAAACATTGTAATTTGAGAAGTACTCATTAGGTAAGGATTAAATTCATTGCTGGCTGAGTATTTCAGAACATACTCTTTATTCTGATCATTAGCCGTTAAATATTTCATTGACCATTTATTCCAATGCCGTTCCTCAATTTCACGGCACTCAATAATTTGCAAAGAAAAATGTCGCTTATCCTCAATCAATTTTTTTAACAGATTGTTAATAACTGGTCTTGCGCCCTCAATAACTTGGAGAAAATAGTTTTCATTAATTACTAATGCACCAGTAATACCATTGCGCTCATTATTACGCTGCGCCTGCTCAAGAATACGGGCTACTTCGATATTTGAATTTTCGGTGTTATAGCGGCTAACATAAGTTAGACGCAGGATAATATGCTCGCCATGATGACTATTTAAATTGTTTTTATCGGAAAGCTCATTCAGCTTTAGCTCCATAATGTACTCCAGCTTATGAAAGATTGTTTTTATTTGACGGTTCATCGTCATTATTTAATATAAGAATTTTAACTGTAGCTAAAAAACTTGTATGAAACAAGCAGGTTGAATAAGGACTTGTGTTATCTAACGACTATCATTAGCTAGTGCTTTCTAGATAAATAAAGTGATGCTATTTCAATCGATTAATAATTTAGAGGATATAATCTATGTCTATTCATGGAACACGTAACGACAAAGAATACGATATTATTAAAGCGCTTGGTGGCTTTTATGCCTGAATTTCTCATTAGAATTACAGCATCATCTGCTGATAGTAGAGGTAAGAGAAAGTTAAGGATATACAATAAGAAAAAGGCTTCCAATTGCTTGGAAGCCTTTTAATATAATGGTACCCGGAGCCGGACTTGAACCGGCACGCTATTACTAGCGAGGGATTTTAAATCCCTTGTGTCTACCAATTTCACCACCCGGGCAAAACTTGTATTATCTAATAAGTAAGCTTTCTACTTGTTAGATAGTGGTCGCTATTATAAGCATTTACATTAATAAAGCAAGCTAAAATTAATATAAATCCTAATAAATTTTTAACCTAAATAATTGGAGGCTGAGGTCGGAATCGAACCGGCGTTAACGGAGTTGCAGTCCGCTGCATGACCACTCTGCCACCCAGCCAATCAAGGACGCCTATATTAGCAAATATAATTTAAATTACAAGCCCTTTTTGATATAAAGACCGATTATTTATCAGGTTAGGCGTATTTAGCGTCATAGTACGATAAATCCTAGCCTAAATTAAGTCGCTAAACGATACTTTTATTGTTATCTACAGCCTTTTTTACATCTTTATAAGTCGCAGTGCAAATAAGTATCAGTACACCAAGCGTGATTGCTGGCCAGATTAAGATATAAAGCCCATAAAAAAACGTGGTTTCCATATTAACTCCTTTATTTTAGGTATTAAAAATGAATGATGAATACATCAAGCCATTAAAAAATTCATCAAAACGTCGATAAGATATAAATCTAGTTTTGAACGTTGGTTGTCGGCGGTATGTTGGGTTTATTGTCATAGTCGCCAACGCGCTGTTTAATAAGGTCAAAGTCAAAATGCTCGTTGCTCATGAGGCTGATAATGACGCAGACAATTGTACTGGCACCATAAGCGGTCAGTGATGCAAGCAGCACCATATATTGACGTAAGAAACCAGTGGCAAATATCAGCATCAGTATCAGTGTGAGGGCGGCAGCTGCCACAGCCATTTTTCGACCTAAAAAGCCAAATACCATGAGTCCAATCACCACAGCAGCACCAACGCTTGCCAATACTTCAAAAAACAGCGCCGTAACGTCAATGATAGGTATGAGCTCAAAGCGAGCGATACAGAATAACAATAATCCGACGATGACGGCTGAGGTAAAGGCAGTGTTTGTCACGCGATTCCAGAACACACTGGCGATCACTGGGAATACAATCGCACCCCATAACGCACCGACAAAGACTAGCATCACGAGAATATCAAGCTTAAAGCTGGCAAAAATCAATCCTGCTGCCGTAGCGACAATCATGGTTCCGCGACCGACAAGCATCATGGTTTTTGGGTTTACGCCGCCTTTTTTGGCAATATTCTTGCCATAGATGTCAGCCATCATAATTGTAGATAGTGCTGATAAATCTGAATCAGCCGTTGAGGACAGGGCACCAATAACCAAGATAAAGAATAAGGCAATGAATACCGGATGTAGATATGTGCTGACCATTTGCGGAATCAAATTATTCATATTGCCATTAAGCGGCTCAATACCTATGGTTAATGCCATAAGTCCAATCATGCCGAGACCAATGACGATACCAGCATAACCGACCGTGGCAGTAATAAAGGTTGCTTTAATTTTGCTTTTATCAATGGCAAATAGACGTTGGGTAATGGTTTGATTACCAATAGCATAAGCCAATACTGCGACAAAATAGGGCGCACCTTGCTGAAAAAAGGCTTCAGATGAAAAGAAGTCTTGTTGCTGCAATGTTAGATTTGAAAGCCCACTGACCATGGCGGAAGGACCACCCATGGAAAACAGTACCGCTGGGATAATGATGACACCAATCGCCATTAACGCGACCAATTGGGCAAAATCGGTGAACACTGAAGCACGAAATCCAGAAGTTAAGGTATAGCTTAGCACCCCGACGCCGGCGATAATCACCCCTGTTTGAAATGATAGTGGCGATAAGACTGACACCAATGCGCCAGCAGCGGTGAAATTGACCATCAAGCTAATTAAGCTGCCCATAAGGTTAGATATGGCTAAAATTAATTGGCTTGATGACCCGTGGCGGGCATGAATAAGTTCACCCAAAGTATGTCCATTTGGTGCAAGTTCACGAAATCGCATCCCAAAAGGGTAGATGAATAAAATCATCAAAGCACCCCAAAAACCATAATGTAACGGTCCTGAGACGCCATATTTATAACCGGACGTGGCAGCTGCATAAAAGGATGCGGCCCAGATCCAAGTGGCGGTCATACTGGCAGCGCCCATACCAAAACCGACGTTGTGACCGGCGACCATAAAGCCTGAGGTCGTCTCCTTATCTTTTTTTATTAATAAAGACAGCAGATAAGTACCGCCATAAAATGCCATTAATAGCAAAATGATGGTTAATGCTGAAAATTGGAACAATGACTCAGTTTTCAAATTCCTACCTCGCAATTGTTATAAGTAAAATATAGATTAAAACGTATTCTCCCAAACTATGAGGTATGCAAAAACGACCTATTCAGCCTATAGGTCAATTATCGGTAGCACGCAACAAGATGAACCGTCACAAAAAAAATCGAAAGCGGATGGCTTTTGCTTCTGCATGACTTCATCATAAATTATGAAGAATATGTCAAAAATCATAGGGGCAACGCTCGATATGCGTCTGTAAATGGCTGAACCATTAGGCTACGAATGATGCATACGTGATATAGCTGGCTGCTGATAAAGGCTTGTACAAGCATCTATAGCAATAATACGGATGAGCGGTAAGTCGCAACTGCTTGACTTATGCTAGGTTTAGATAGCGTGTATCAGATATATATAATCATGGATCGAGTATTGCTTTACTTATCTATGGTCTAATACACATAATCCGTAATCGTGATGGCAGGTGATAAATGTCTAAACATTTAACCTGACATACGTAGCATTGATAATTAAAACTACAGTAATGTTAAATATTAGTAACATGTTTGTGCCTTAAGACTAACCTATTCTGCTATCAATCACAAATTTTATGGTTAATTATATAAATAATGATATATAAATTTGATAATTGAAAAGCCTGTTCGGCAGATGAGGAAGATATTAAAAAACAAAGTTTGATGGAAGCGGTTAGACAAAGAATGTGTTCAAACATTAGAGTAGAAGAGGGTCTATGTATTTTTTAAGAGTCGGCATAACCTGCGTAGTAAGTCACGCGGTTATCACGTAAAAATCCTGCTAGGCCTAAGCCATAACGCTCGGCAACACGTACCGCGGTACTGGTCGGTGCAGACATACCAATCAGCCAAGGTATACGACTACGAATGGATTTTTGTACCAGCTCAATCGATAAACGCGAAGTCATTAGCACATAGTCAACCTCTACCTTATGATGCAACTGCCATCCTATGAGCTTATCAAGGGCGTTATGGCGCCCCACGTCCTCAAATAAGTACAATTGCTGCTCGTATAGGGTTGCAGCAGCATGGACAGCGCCTGTGAGCTGATGGGTATGCTGGGCTGCATTGATCTGTGCTTGTATACTCAGTAAATCGTCAAGACTAGGCATCGCTCTACTAAGCAATAGCTTGTTTATCTGATATTTACTTAGATCGGGTAGTGCTTGTGTTAAACCCGTTATGCCGCACATACCGCATCCTGTGCGTCCTGCCAGTTGGCGTTTTTGCGCTTGAATACGTTGATGACAGCGCTGGTTTAAGACTAGCTCGACCACGTATATATCATAGTCTTGTAGCTGCTCTGAGAGCTGATCCAAGCTTATAAGCTCATCAGTCACATTAGAATTAAGAGAGTCTTTATTAGAAGAATTTTGAATGAAAGAATCAGGCGTAAAATCTTGATAACTTTCATCGTCTGTTAATTGAGTAATATCCCAATCTAGTAATTCATGACTATGCTGAATCAATCCTTCACTATATAAAAAGCCGATGGCAAGGTATTCGAGTTGATAAGGACTTGCCATCAAGACAGCGTAGTGAATGCCATTAATCACAATGGCTACAGCTGCCTCAACAGCCAACATTCCTGACTTGGTATCAATATCCAGCGGCGCATTCTTAGCAGCATCTAAAAATGTATCTGATGCATAGCTGTGTTTATATGCTACATGTAGCCGTGATAATGGCGCATCTTTCTTAAAGCTATCTTCTGCCGCCAAGTGAGGTTTGTTTGCCATTGTGAGTGCTTATTAGCCTGTGTTATTAATAAAATAAAAGTCTTGGTGCCGAGACACCCATCATACGGCAGTTGCCATACTGCTTTGTTCAAGACACTTCAATACCACGGTAACAGACTTATAAGCAGGTGTTCTGGATTCCGGCGCATGACTGTCCAAATCAAGGAGGTCATTACATTCAGGATAATAGGTTGCCACTGCATTCGCTGCAATATCCATCTCTGTTAGTATCAAAGGTCCTAACGTGCGCTCAGCACTTTGACTGTCTTGGCGCGATACCATGATTTGATCGCCTTTTTGCCAACCTAAGCGACTGATTTCATCTGGATGCATAAAGAGCACATCACGACGATCAGTCTGCCGATAGCGATCTTGGAAGCCGAATATCATGGTGTTAAATTGGTCATGACTACGGACACTTGTTAGTTGCCAGACGTTTTGCTCAGCGGACTGGTTCATATCAAAGGTTTGATTGTTTACTGAATTATTTTGATAATCAGATGTCGTTTGTGCCATTTGCGCGGCAACGTAGGTAATTGGGTATTTCGGCACTTCAAACTGTGCTTTGCCACTCTCGGTATTCCATACCCGATGGCGCGCCGAATGATACAGATGAAAACCACGCTCAGCGGCACGAATACGCTGATTAAAGTTTTCAAACCCTTCAATCGCTTGCGCAATATAATCACGAATAATATCAAAATCCTTACTCATCGCTTGCCAAGGGATTGAGGATTCAGTTCCAAGTACATGAGTTGCCATATCTGCAACGATTTGCGCTTCGGATTTTAGAGCGTCGCTGATAGGCTTTATGCGTCCTCTGGTCGCCACAACTTGACACATTGAGTCCTCAATAGTGGCAAACTGCTCACCTTTATCAGTGATGAGGCGCTCGGTACGACCGATGCAAGGCAGGATAAGGTTGTTTTTACCCGGATATAACATGGTTTCGTTAAGCTTGGTTGCGACAAAGACATTGAGCTCAGTGGTAGTCAGCGCCGCTTGAATCGCACTTTTATCTGGCGCGGCAACCGCATAGTTGCCACCCATACTAACAAAGGCTTTGATGTCACCTTTTATTAATGCCTTTGCACCGGCGATGACATCAAGACCATCTTCTTGTGGCATCGGCTGCTTAAAAACGCGCTCAAGATTATCAAGCAAGCTCTGCTTAGGACGCTCATGAATACCCATGGTACGATCACCCTGCACGTTTGAGTGTCCACGTACAGGCGATGCACCTGCACCATCGATACCAATCATACCCATCAACAATAGCAAGTTGGTAATCATGGCAACATTATCTTCGCCTTGGACATGCTGAGTGATGCCCATGCCCCATGTACAAATCGTTGCTGGACTCTCAGCAACCAACTTTGCGAGCATAATAATCTCTGCTTTACTAATGCCACAGCCAAGCTCTACATCCGTCCAAGATTGCTGATGTAACCAAGCATCCAGAGCGTCATAGCCTGAGGTATGCTGCTCAATAAAACCACTGTTTATTTTACCGTTTTTGGTGAGCCATTTAGCCATGCCGGTTAATAAAGCCGCATCGCCACCAATTTGTATTTGGATAACCTCATCGACCATCTCATCACTTTGACCTGCTGCCATATGGGAGGGTTTTTGTGGGTTTCTAAACTTGCTTAGACCCTGTTCGCGCATGGGGTTAATAGAAATAATGCGGCAGCCTTGCTTATGCGCGTGCGCTAGCATCTCAAGCATACGTGGGTGATTGGTTGCAGGATTTTGCCCAAACAATAAGATCAGCTTAGCCTGCTCAAAATCTTCCAATATTACGGTTGCTTTGCCGATGCCTAACTGCTTACCTAGCATCACTGACGTTGGCTCATGACACATGTTTGAGCAATCAGGCAAGTTATTGGTGCCAAAACAGCGCACAAATAGTTGAAACATAAAAGCAGGTTCGTTGGTTACCCGTCCTGAGGTATAAAACAGTGCTTCATCTGGCGAATCAAGCTGTTTTAATTGGTCAGCGATAATCTCATAAGCCGCTTCCCAAGAAATCGGCAGATAGCGGTCTTGAGTAGCATCATAATAGAGTGGTTCTGATAAGCGTCCACTGTGTTCAAGCTCATAGCCTGACCAGCCTTGTAGCGCTGTGACTGTATTATTAGCAAAAAAAGCCGCGTCTGCTCGTCTGTTCATCGTTTCACTGGCGATGACTTTGATACCGTTTTCACAGACATCTATGGCCTTATTTGACTTGTGATCCGGCCATGCGCAGCCCGGACAATCAAAGCCGTCCTTTGGCTGATTGCTATGTAAGACGCTGATACTGCCGCGCAAAAAAGCCTTGTAATCCATTAAGGTACGCGTAGAGGCAATCAGTGCAGGCCAGCCCGCTGCAGGGTGTATATAAACAGGAATTTTGCGCATGATAAACCTTATAAGCGAATGCTGATAGATAACGGTTATTTTACTAAGAGCAGATGTATAAATGCTTACTATATAATGGCTAGTGGCAAAGTGGTGCTATCATTACTTATCAATAACAAAAACCTTAAAGCAAATTAGGCGTGGCTGATGAGTAGAGGGCTTTGGTATATAAAAAGCGAGCTGATTCAAAAGATATAGTCAATGAAAAGTAATATCGATATATTATGTACTGCTGGTATCAATTTTTCTTGCTTGCTGTGCCTACGCAGACAGAGGCTGCAAAAAAATTGTACCCGCAGTACCGTAGCGTTTTTAGGGTATGTTGACTATAGTGACGTTAGATTCTCAATTGGGAATAACGATCAGCTATTATTTTTATAGTAAATCAAAAGCAAAAAATGCCTACGATTAAGTAGGCGTTTTTTATCTATATTCAAAGAAATACGTGTTATCGGTTAGCTTAATATTAAGCTGTCATCATCAACTTTCTCGCCGCGCGTTTGCTCAAACATATCGAGTAGATCATGCACAGTCATGCCTTGACGTTTATCACCAGCCACATCTAATACCACTTGACCTTGATGTAGCATCACGGTACGCGTGCCATGAGCGAGCGCTTGCTGCATCGAGTGCGTGACCATCATGGTGGTAAGCTGATTATCAGTGACAATTTTATCGGTTAGCTCTAACACAAAAGCGGCAGTTTTAGGGTCAAGCGCCGCCGTATGCTCATCAAGTAATAGAATCTTAGACGGCTGCAATGATGCCATCAATAGGCTAACCGCTTGGCGCTGACCACCGGATAACAGACCCATGCGGTCAGTCAAACGATTTTCTAAGCCAAGTTTTAAGACCGACAATTTTTCGCGAAATAAGTCACGGTTATTTTGGTTTAGAGCAAAGTTTAAACCACGTTTGCCACCGCGTTTATAGGCAAGCGCCATGTTTTCTTCAATCGTTAACGCTTCACAAGTTCCCGCCATTGGATCTTGAAATACACGAGCCACCCAATGAGCACGCTGGTGCGCGGTCTTTTTGGTGACATCAATACCATTTAACAAGATTGAGCCACTATCGACGCGAGTGGTACCACTGACCGCGTTTAAAAAGGTCGATTTGCCCGCGCCATTGGTACCGATGACAGTGACAAATTCACCATCAGCGATATTTAAATCGATACCACGTAGGGCAGGGTTTTCAATGGGCGTTCCAGGATTAAAGGTCAACCGCAAATCTGTAGCTTGCATCATAATTATTATTCCTTATGGGTGCACATTGACATTAAGCCCGAACTTTACGACTTAAGAATTTATTTTTAGCTTTTGGCAATACCAATGCCAATACCACGAGTAGGGCAGTAATCAAGTTCAAATCCTGCGGACCAAAGCCGATACTACGTAGCGTATCGCTCGATAGTGCCACTTGAATAAACAGCTTGTATAACACCGCACCGACGACCACTGCAAATGTAATCAGCCAAATGCGTTTAGCTGGAATAATCGTCTCACCGATGATGACCGCTGCCAAACCAATAACGATAGTACCGATACCAATTGAGATATCTGCGCCACCTTGGGTCTGGACAAAAAGCGCGCCAGCTAATGCAATCAAACCGTTAGAGATTGCCATACCAATGATGGTCATCCATGAAGTATTGATACCTTGTGCTTGCGCCATACGTAGGTTTGAGCCGGTTGCTCGCATAGAGAGACCGGTTTCGGTACTATAAAACCAATTTAAAAATAACATGGCCAATAGCACGACAATACCAATGATCAGACAGCGCATCCAATAGCCATTGCCATCATTGACCAAGGTACTAAAGACAGTCGTTTCACCCAACAGCGGCAAGTTTGGCGCACCCATAATACGTAGGTTGATAGAATAGAGCGCAACCATCACCAAGATACTGGCAAGGAGCTGTAATATGCCAAGCTTAACGTGCAACCAAGCAGTGACGATACCGGCAATTGAGCCGGCTAGCATACCAAAGGCGCAAGCAAGCCATGGATTGACACCAGCGATGATAGAGATGCCAGCGACCGCACCACCTAATGGAAAACTGCCGTCAGCGGTCAAATCAGGGAAGTCGAGGGTACGAAATGAAATAAGGACGCCAAGCGCCACTAGGCCATAAATCAGACCACTTTCAAGTGCACCAAAAAAAGCAATTAAAGACATAAGAGATCAGTAAGTCATAACCAAGTGTTTAGAGAACCATGAGGTTGAGATGAGTGGCATATATCAGCATCATCTACAAACCAAACACTTAGGCGGTGAATTTAACAGATTGTATAATCTGCAGCTAGGGTAAAGCGCAACCGATCACTGTCATAAATGATCATAATCTTTGCTTATTGAAAGCCTTTAAACAACAAGCCCAGCCTACTGACACATAGCTGGGTTTTGTTTGTAGCAATAATTCGCACCAATAAATAGCAAGGTAAAGCTAATGTAGACGATAATGACAGCTTGCGCAATCAACATTATCATCTACTGTTTGTTTTATACTAATTAGGTAAAAGGCAGTTACTCTACCACTTCTTTTGCTTTATCAATAACCGCTTGTGGCAAGGTGATGCCTTGCTCTTTAGCATGTTTTGGGCTGACATATAAGTCAAGAACTTTTGGCGTGTATACGGGAATTGCGCCTGCTTTTTCACCATTTAGGATACGTACAACGATTTTGCCAGTTTCACGACCAAGATCATAGTAGTTGACGCCCAATGCTGCGATGGCACCGCGCTCAACTGAGCTGGTATCCGAGGCAATTAACGGAATCTTACTTTCTTTAGCGGCTTGATATAGTGACTCATAAGCTGAAACCACGTTATTATCCGTTGAGGTATAGATCATATCGACCTTACCTTCTAAGCTACGTGCTGCCATCGCAATATCAGTACTACGTTGGGCAGGGGCTTCATGTACTTTGATGCCAAGCGGCGTCAGTTTTTCTTTTAGATTTTTTAGGATAATCGTTGAGTTAACTTCACCTGGGCTATAAACGTAGCCGACGTTTTTGAGACTAGGAATAATTTGGCGCATCAAGTCGATTTGTGGCTCATAAGGAAGCGCATCAGAACCACCAGTGACATTGGTGCCAGAACCATCAAGCTTTGAGACCAGTTTGGCTTCAACCGGATCAGTAACTGCTGAAAACACTAACGGGATACTGCTGGTTGCAGCAGCGACTGACTGAGCCGATGGGGTACCAATAGCAATGATAACGTCTGAATTGTCGGCGACGAATTGCTTGGCAATCTGACCAGCAGTAGCAGTATTACCTTGAGCACTTTGGAAGTTAACTTTCAGGTTTTCACCATCTTTAAAGCCGGCATCGTTTAGCTCATCGATTACGCCTTTACGTACGGCATCAAGTGCTGGATGCTCAACGATAGCGGTAATAGCAACCGTTTTCATTTCTGTTGTGGTATTGGTGCCCGCAGTACCATCAGTCGCGGTACCTTCTTTAGCTGGCTGATTACAACCAGTCAAAATAGCGGTACATATACCGCCCCATAAAAGAGCTTTGGCAAAACGATTCTGATACAACATGGGTCTTACTCCTGAAAATAATAATGTGTCCGTACATTATATAAAAGATAAATAGAAGATCTTACGTACTGCGGTTATAAACAGTGTTTGTTATAAATTATAAGCTATCTACTGCGTATTCACTCTTATCTACTAGCGATTATTTGCTGGCAGTTTTTGCTTTTTCATCAACATTAATAGCATTTTTCAACAGCTCATCTGACAGTACTACACCTTGCGTTTTAGCATGTTTAGGGCTGACGTAGAGTGTCAATTCGTTCATGACTTCAGGCTTAACGGTACTGACCGCTTCACCATTTAAAATGCGATAAACCATCTTACCTGTCGTACGACCAAAGTCATAATCATTGACACCAAGTGCTGCTGTGGCACCGCGTTGGACACTGAATTCATCAGAGGCAACAATAGGCAGCTTTAGCTCATTGGCAGCTTGTGCCATGGCTTCAAATGCTGAGGCAACATTATTGTCAAACGAGGTATAAATAATATCCGCGCGACCCTGTAAGCTACGTGTCGCCATACCGATATCTGTTGGACGGTTGGCTGGAATATCTAGTAATGATAAGCCACGTGCCGGCAGTGCTTTTTTAAGCGCATCACGCAATGATACCGAGTTGGCTTCACCAGGACTGTATACATAGCCAATGGTTTTGAGGTTAGGCTTGATTTTTTGTAGCAAATCTAGCTGCGGCTCTAATGGCAATTGGCTTGAGAGTCCGGTCAAATTGCTTTGAAAGGGTTTACCATCTGCAGTGATCAATTTGGCACCCAGTGGGTCTGAGACGGCAGTATATATAATAGGTATGGTTGTGGTTGCAGAGACGATAGATTGTGCTGATGGGGTTGAGATAGCAACGATGGCATCAGGATTGTCGCCGACGAACTGCTTAGCAATTTGTCCTGCGGTTGCCGTATTGCCTTGCGCACTTTGAAAGTTAACCTTTAGATTTTGACCTTCGACATAACCGTTATCCGCCAACTCATCAATAATGCCGCGACGCATATCATCCAACGAGGGATGCTCAACGATTTGAGTGATTGCCAATGTTTTGGCAGGTTTTTGAGCAGTAGTGGTACTGTTATCGGTAGTCGTTGTAGTATCTGCAGGTTTAGAGCAGGCTGATAATCCAAGCGCGGCGCTCATCGCAGCACCAAGTAGGCTAAAGCGTAAAGTAGTAGCAAAAATCATCTTATAGTGGCTCGTAGGTTAGAAAGTGCAGGTTACCCGAGTCAATGTTATGTGAATGCTGAGATAACGGGCTAACATCAAAGTAATCAATCCATTGATCATTATGTTCATATTATGACAGTAATGTAACTTATCGCAATAAAAAATTAAAGCGTATTCGTCACCAGTGTTATTAAAGCAAGTATTGACTGTTTTATTTGGCAAAATCATCTTTATTCGGAAAAACTCTGCTTAAAAAACGCACAAACCAGCAATTCAGCGATTACAAACGCACTTTATAATTAACGCAAGCTAATTTTTATACGAAAGTTACAGTGAGTCTGAAATCCATATCATTATTAATCATGCTGACATTAGTGAATGTTCAACAGACTCTACCATCTACTTAATCTTTTTCAAATGAATATTTTAAGGATGACATTATGAACACTACTAATCTTAAGTTATTAACCATCGCTGGCATTACAGCGATCTCATTGATTTCCTTACCTGCTATGGCCAAAGAGGGTCACGGTAATAATCATGGCAAGGGCAAATCTGCGTATGTCGGCAAAGATAAGCATGAACAAGTACAGCTCAAGCAGCATCAGTCAGAAAAATATAAATTTAAAAATGGTTATAGCAGCAATGCCCAGCCTAACATTAATGCTTATCGCCATGCTAACTCTAACGCCTCATTCAAGCGTGATCTCGATCAATACGGTTACAGAGTAGTCGGCAACATTGATAGAGATATTTATGATCGTTCGGTAATTTTAGACCGTTATGATGACCGCTACGTTCGTATTCGCACGCCAGAAAATAAAATTGTGACGGTCGTTAATGATACGTTGCAGATCATTGATATTTTGACCAGATAAACAGCAAGCTTACTTTCTATTCTTTTTAACATAAAAAACGGTCTATTTAGACCGTTTTTTGTTTTGTTCTTTTATTATTACTTAATTAATTTAACGTTTTTAAGCAAGTGAATCACCGATAACGGCTTCATCAGGTAAGGTCATTACCACCAGACCTGTTTTCGGGTCGCCTGACGACAATATCATGCCTTCTGATATGCCAAATTTCATCTTACGCGGTGCTAGATTGGTCACGCAAATGACCTTTTTACCTTGTAGCTGCTCAGGCTCATAGAATTTGCGAATACCGCTGAAGACGTTGCGAGGTTGTGCTTCACCAACATCTAGTGTGAACTGAAGCAGTTTGTCTGCGCCTTCGACATGATTGCAAGCGATAACATGAGCGACTTTCATCTCGACTTTGGCAAAGTCCTCGATACCGATATAGTCTGCTTGTTCGGTACTGCTTGGCATTGCTGCAGGCGAGGTATTTTTTACTGCTGCTTTATTGTCTTGGCTAACGGTAGGCGCACTTACTTGTGTCAATGAGGCTTTAGAATCTTCAACCATCGCTGCAATATCTTTTTCTTCAATACGCTGCATCAGTGGTTTAAACTTATTGATTTGATGACCAAGCAACCACTCATTACGGCTGGCAAAACTTAAATCATCAATGTTCAAGAATTCTTTAGCATTGGCAGTCAGCTCAGGTAATACAGGCGCAAGATATACCATCAATTGACGGAAGATATTGATTGCCACAGAGCAGACGTCTTGAACTTCTTGCTCTGCGCCTTCAACCTTGGCAAGCGCCCACGGTTTTTTGTCATCGATGTATTCATTGGCTTTATCAGCACACTGCATAATCAGGCGCATGGCACGAGAAAATTCACGGTTTTCATAAGCCGCAGCAATCTCATCGCCCGTCTTGGTGATGTCTTCTAATAGGCTTGGCTCAGCACAGACGTCTGTCAGCATACCATCATACTTTTTGACCAAAAACCCAGCGCTGCGACTGGCGATATTGACTACTTTACCAACGAGATCAGAGTTGACCTTTTGCATAAAGTCTTCTAAATCAAGGTTAATGTCTTCGACTTTGTCAGATAACTTACTCGCAAAGTAATAACGCAAGTACTCAGGATGCAAATGCTCAGCATAAGTGTCGGCTTTAATAAAGGTGCCACGCGACTTACTCATTTTTTCGCCATTGACCATCAAGAAGCCATGAGCAAAGACGCCAGTTGGTGTACGGAGTTCACTACCAGCAAGCATGGCAGGCCAAAATAGCGCATGGAAGTAAACAATATCTTTACCGATGAAGTGATACACTTCGGTTTTATGCTCGTTTTCTTGCGCCCAATAATGGTCAAAGTCTAGAGCCTCTTCTGTACCTGCACGTTTATCACACAAGTTCTGAAAGCTTGCCATATAGCCAACAGGCGCATCTAGCCATACGTAGAAGTATTTGTCTGGCTCATCGCTTGGCGTGTCTGGAATTTGAAAGCCAAAGTAGGGCGCATCACGCGAGATATCCCAACTGGTCAAGCCGGCATCGAACCACTCTTGCAGCTTATTGGCAACTGAGGTTTGCAAGCGATTATCACTGCGCGTCCAATCCTTTAAAAATTGCTCAAACTCTGGTAAGTCAAAGAAATAATGCTTTGAAGTCTTTAGAATAGGCGTCGCATTTGATAACGTAGAGTACGGATCTTTAAGTTCTGTCGCATCATAAGTCGTACCACAAACTTCACAATTATCACCATATTGGTCGATAGCGGCGCACTCAGGGCAGGTACCTTTAACAAAACGATCGGCTAAAAACAGCTGTTTTTCAGGGTCAAATAGCTGCTCCACATCACGAGTAGAGATATGACCCGCATCTCTAAGGCGGCGATAAATCAGCTCAGAAAATTCTCGATTTTCTTCTGAATGTGTTGAATGATAGTTGTCAAAATTAATCAAAAACTTAGCAAAATCGGCTTCATGAGCAGCTTGCACATTGGCAATTTGCTGTTCTGGTGTTACGCCATTGTCTTCGGCTTTGAGCATGATAGCAGTACCATGAGCATCATCCGCACAGACATAAGTCATCTTATGGCCTTGCGCCTTCATCGATCGTACCCAAATATCAGTTTGGATATACTCTACAAGATGCCCCAAGTGAATGTCTCCATTGGCGTAGGGCAGGGCACTGGTTACTAAAATCTCACGCACTTTCATCACCTATATTCTTATATAAACGGGTTGGTTATCAATAGAAATTGAAAAAGTGTGCCTATGATACCGTAATTCGGCTAAATTTGTGATATTCCTTACGAATTAATATGGTAATAAGCGCTATAGTTGATTCACTTTTAGAAGAGTGCAGCGCTACTGGTATTAATTATTCGTAGACTCTGTCTGCGTAGGCACAGCAAGCAAGAAAAGTTCATACCAGTAGTACGTTATAATAAGTGTAATGTATTTATTGATATTTATGATAAAAGTCCAACATAGTAAACCCTTATAAAGCGCTCATAAAAACCCCGCTAAGCAAAAGCTTAGCGGGGTTTTTATGAGCACTTTACAACAGGGAAGCTGTCCCTTTTTTAGATTGAATCCATTATATGCTTTACTGATTCAACCCAATTAAAATGAACCAAACATCGTGCCCAAGGTAATGACAACGACGACAGCAATCAGTGGAATAATCATGGTGACCATTGCCAAGTTTAAGTAGGACTGTTTATGTGTCAGACCACAAATGGCCAACAAGGTAATGACCGCACCACTGTGTGGTAAGGTATCCAAACCGCCTGCTGCCATTACCGCCACTCGATGCATGAGTTCTGGATCAATACCAGCTGCTACTGCCATTCTTAGATAGTCTTCACCCAAGGTTGAAAGTGCGATACTCAAACCACCAGATGATGAGCCAGTAATGCCAGCCAGCGTGGTCATAGCGACTGCTTCTGAGATGAGTGGATTGTCTGGCGTTAGATTCAAGATACTATCACGAATGAGAAGAAAGCCTGCTAATGACGCGATAACGGCACCATAGCCTACTTCCGACGCGGTATTAAAGATCGGTAACATCGAGTCATAAGTACCGCGGTTGATGGTTTTTTGTAGGTTGGTCCAATGACCGAGACGCATGACGATTAGCACGATACAAGCTACAACCAATGATAGGATGATCGACCATAGCCCAAGCGAACCTGCGATATTCAAATCTGGGAACTGAGTCTGTAGACCACTAAAATCCATCGATGGGAAGACAAAGTAAGTCAGTAAAGCGTTCAAACTGATGACCAGTATCAGAGGAATCATCGCAACGGTGAATGAGGTATGATGGGTACTAAGCAAGTTGGTCTCTGATGCGCCTCCACCAACACCGCCTACATCACTCTCATCATGCTGACCATATCCTTCACCAGCGGCATTCGCTTTTCTGGCACGCGATTGCAACCACAACCAACCACAGACAAACATGATCGTACCACCAATAAGTCCCAAGACAGGTGCGGCAAATACGTTGGTATTGTAATAAGGAATCGGAATAGCATTCTGAATGGCAGGCGTGCCAGGTAATGCTGTCATGGTAAAGGTAAACGAACCTAGGGCAATCGCTGCTGGAATCAAGCGCTTAGGAATATCAGCAGCTTTAAACAAGTCTTTGGCGATTGGATAAATAGCAAATGCCACGACAAACAGTGACACACCGCCATAGGTCAAAATACCGCAAACTAAAATAACCGCCAAAATTGCTTTACTGGCACCAAGCTTTTCGACCACCGTTTTGGCAATCGCTGTTGCCGCCCCAGAATCTGCCATCAAACGCCCAAAGAGTGCGCCTAATAAGAAGATAGGAAAGAATTTGAGTAGGAAGCCACTCAATGCGCCCATAAAGACATCAGTATAAGCAGGAATACTGCTTAAAAAATCACCTGAAAGCAGTACGGCTAAAGCAGCCATAATTGGCGCTAAAATCAGTACGGAATAACCGCGATAAGCAAAGAACATCAAAAGTAATAAAGTAATAATAATAGCAAGTGTGCTAAACATGATCGCCCTCCTTGGCTAAGTTAAGCCTGAGAGTATGCAGGGCATAGGGAAATACGTCAATAAAATTAAACGTAACGGGCGATTTAACGTATTTTATCAAACATTATTTTAGACAATTAGGATGGTGACCTTACCCATATTGCTCAAGCTGCGCTGCCTTGTACGCGCTTTATATTATTGTCTAGTCGCTGCTAGAATTATATGTTAAGTTATTACAGCTGTACGCTAGATTTTATAGTGATATAAATTGTATTACTTTAAAAGTAAGAACGATTGGTAGTCTAGTGTTTGCTTGAATAAGCAAAACCTATAATGAATCAATGTAAATAATAAAAATGAGACGTGCAAGGAGATAAGCATGAGTCAATCAAAGGTGTATGACAGCGCAGAAGCGGCGCTGAGTGGTGTTGTGCGTGACGGACAAACGCTGGCGATCGGTGGTTTTGGTCTATGCGGTATTCCTGAAGCGTTAATCGAAGCATTGCGGGATAGTGGTGTTGAAGATTTGACGTGCATCAGTAACAACGCTGGTGTCGATGACTTTGGCTTGGGATTGTTATTACAGACGCGCCAAATTAAAAAAATGATCTCATCTTATGTGGGTGAAAATAAAGAGTTTGAGCGCCAGTACTTGGCAGGCGAGTTGGAAGTTGAGCTGACTCCGCAAGGGACATTGGCAGAAAAACTGCGTTCAGGTGGTGCAGGTATTCCGGCATTTTATACCGCAACCGGCGTTGGTACCTTAGTTGCTGAAGGTAAAGAAACCCGCGAATTTGACGGTCGTACTTATGTGCTTGAACATTCATTACGCGCTGATGTGTCTTTAATCAAAGCGCAGAAAGCGGATAAGGCAGGCAACTTAATCTTTAATAAAACCGCTCGTAATTTTAACCCAGACTGTGCGATGGCGGGCAAGATTACCATTGTTGAAGTTGAAGAAATTGTAGAAACTGGCACCTTAAATCCTGATGAGATTCATCTGCCGGGTATTTTTGTGCAGCGTATCGTATTGAACAGCAGCCCTGAAAAGCGTATCGAAAAGACGACAACTAAAGTGGTCGAAGGCGCTTAGTCATTGCGATTACAGCATAATTAATAAATTATTAAATTTATAGTAATAGAATATCGTAAAAATTAAGGAAGCTACCATGGCATGGACAAGAGAGCAGATGGCACAGCGTGCCGCACAAGAGTTACAAGACGGTTATTATGTTAACTTAGGCATCGGTCTACCGACACTCGTTGCAAACTATATCCCTAAAGATGTCGATGTCTGGCTACAGTCAGAAAACGGCTTATTAGGTATTGGCGAGTTTCCTACTGCAGAAAACGTCGATGCAGATTTGATTAATGCAGGTAAACAAACGGTCACTGCCGAATCAGGTGCGAGTTATTTTAGTAGCTCAGAGTCGTTTGCGATGATTCGGGGCGGTCATGTCAACCTTGCAATACTGGGCGCGATGGAAGTCTCAGAGCAAGGCGATTTGGCAAACTGGATGATTCCCAAAAAAATGGTTAAAGGCATGGGCGGCGCGATGGATTTGGTCGCAGGCGTACAGCGTGTGATTGTGCTCATGGAGCAAGTTAATAAACACGGCGAGCCAAAAATCCTTGCCAATTGCGAATTACCACTGACAGGGAAAGGCGTTGTTGATCGTATTATCACAGAGCTTGCGGTACTTGATGTGACTGATAATGGTCTAAAACTGGTTGAGTTAGCAGATGGTGTTAGCTTCGATGAGCTACAAGAAAAAACACCAGTGAGCATTGCTCAATAGCTTTGATAAACCACTTAACAGTTCAAATACTGATTAGTAAATTTTTTAATAGCCACTATATTTTAGTGGCTTATTTATAGGCTTCATTCATTACTACTTATCACTACGCACCATCACCTATTATTAAGGATAATATATGGCGACCCAATTACAACAAGATTTGACTGGCAAAGTAGCATTGGTCACAGGCGCTGCCAGCGGTATCGGACGTGATATCGCCGAAACTTATGCGAAGGCAGGCGCAGCGGTTGGTATTGCAGATATTAATCTTGAAGCGGCTCAGAAAACCGTTGATGCTATTGAAGCAGCAGGCGGGCGTGCCCTTGCAATTGCGATGGATGTAACGTCTGAAACCACTGTTAATGGCGGTGTTCAGAAACTGGTAGATACCTTTGGCGGTATTGATATTCTGGTATCTAACGCCGGTATCCAAATCATTGACCCCATCCATAAAATGGCGTTTGAAGATTGGAAAAAAATGCTCGCTATTCACTTAGATGGTGCATTTTTGACCACCAAAGCTGCTATACAGCATATGTATAAAGACGACAAAGGTGGTACAGTGATTTATATGGGCTCTGTACATTCGCATGAAGCCTCATTATTTAAGGCACCTTACGTCACCGCCAAACATGGTTTACTTGGTCTATGTCGCGTATTGGCAAAAGAGGGCGCTGCCCATAATGTACGCTCGCATGTGATATGCCCAGGGTTTGTCAAAACGCCTTTAGTCGAAAAACAAATCCCTCAGCAAGCGGCTGAAAAAGGCATTAGCGAAGAGTCAGTAGTGAACGATATTATGCTCGTTAATACGGTTGATAAAGAATTTACTACGGTTGATGATATTGCTCAACTGGCTTTATTTTTGGCTGCATTTCCAAGCAATGTCTTTACCGGACAATCGATTGTCGCAAGCCATGGCTGGTTTATGAATTAATAGTACGAATTAAGAACTTGTTTGATCAGTCAGCTTAATTGCTATGAGCTTGCTAGAAAAGACCAATCGACTAGGGTTTAGTTTTATATTGATCAGAGCCAATGATGTTGGCTCTTTTTTATGAGCACTCGTTGGGCTATCTTGGGCGCAGGGATAAAGTGATGAATAATAAAGGCATATCAATAAAGTTAAGCGATACTATTGAAAGACAAGATTTTAAGCGCGATTGATGCGCTGTAGACGTTACGTCCTATAGATATCGCTGATATCATCGCGCTGATTAAACCCAAACTTGCTTGGCAGTTATTAGAGCAGCTGCCCAATCGCTCGACGATATTTGTGTATATAGATACCGATATTCAGGGGACGCTTGCTTCGGTATTCCCTCGTGCTGTGTTCGCGGTGATTCCATAGTGTCACTGGTACTGGCACTGGTACTGGTACTGGTACTGGTACTGGTACTGGTAATGAGTATGATGTCTGTGGTGATGATAAGCTGCGAGCTTGCCTTTTGTATTAAACAAACTCATCCTTGTCTCGTGTCATAAAGTAATTCATCTATGTTATTTGATATCAATGATACCGTAGGCTCAAAGCTGTACGCAAAATGCTGTCTTACTGGCATCATGGTTTTTTTATGCTTGCAATTGAGCTACACTGACACGATAAAAGGTTTGGCTAAAAAGCTTATGGCTTCTATCGTTAATTATTCTCGTTATAGTATTAATAATACTTTTTAGCATACCAACCCACTTGTATAGGCAGTCACGGTCGCTATGTTTAATTTTATGAAGAAAAAACCCACCGCACAAAAGGAAACTCCAGAGCAGAAAGCTGCGCTTGATAGCGCTGTTGATAAAGTATTGCTGGGTTATC
The DNA here is from genome assembly GCF_008369245.1 of Psychrobacter sp. ANT_H56B. Lineage (NCBI taxonomy): Bacteria > Pseudomonadati > Pseudomonadota > Gammaproteobacteria > Moraxellales > Moraxellaceae > Psychrobacter > Psychrobacter sp. ANT_H56B. The sequence goes on along the minus strand of NZ_VOBF01000001.1, from coordinate 438,360 downwards.
ATGTTGGGGATAGCAGTATTGCTACGATGGTCACTGGGCTTGAGCGTAATGGTGGTGAGCTGACATTAGAGTTGCGTCTGCCACATGAAAGCGATCCTGAGGCCATTCAGCAAGCGCTTGGGCAGTTATTACAGCCGCATGGTATTCAAAGCATTCATATGAATGTTCGGATACCAGCGCCGATGAAAGGTGAAGGCTCAAGTTTGCCAAAAGCAATGCCAAAAACCACCAATGCGATGGATAGTCATAGTAAACCTGTTGCCAAGAGCGATGATAGTACGGTAAATGCTGAACCACCTATCACTAAGCAAGCTCCTACCCAAGCGTCGTTGTCCGCTCATCCGCGTATTCGTCATATCATTGTCGTTGCCTCTGGTAAGGGCGGCGTGGGAAAATCAACCACTACTGTCAATATCGCCTTGGCATTACAAAAGCTCGGCAACCGCGTTGGTGTATTAGATGCTGATATTTATGGACCCAGTATGCCAGCGATGCTAGGTGTGAATAGTGTCAGACCTGAGCTTGAAAATGAGCAGTTTGTGCCTATCAATGCGCATGGACTAGCGATGTTATCGATTGGCAGCTTGCTTGATGGTGATAATACGCCTATCGCATGGCGCGGTCCAAAAGCGACCGGCGCGTTGATGCAGCTATATAATCAAACCAATTGGCCACAGTTAGATTACTTAGTTATTGATATGCCACCAGGCACCGGTGATATTCAGCTTACCCTTGCTCAGCGTATTCCGGTGACGGGCGCTGTCATTGTGACGACGCCGCAGCATATTGCGTTACTTGATGCCCAAAAAGGCATTGAGATGTTTAATAAAACCAATATTCCTGTGCTTGGCGTGGTTGAAAATATGGCGCTGCACACTTGTAGTAACTGCAATCATACTGAAGCTATCTTTGGTACGGGCGGCGGCGAAAAGATCGCTGAGCAATATCAGGTGCCGCTATTAGGACAGCTTCCACTGGCAAGTGCTATTCGTGCACAGGTAGATAAAGGTGAGCCAAGCGTATTGGTAGATGATGAGTTTGCGTCTTACTATCTGAGTATTGCCAAAAATATTGAAACCAATATTAATAAGTTTGCCAAACCGGTTAATGATAAGCGTATTTTTTAATGGTTATAGTTTCCTACTAAGAATCACAGCGTTTTTATTTTTAATGAGCTATTGTTTGCTATTATACTAAGTTAGTAGCAAACAATAGCCATTACATAACAAACTGCTTAACTCTTGGTATAAATTTGGCTAGGATGCCACCATTATGACTCAAAACAATCATCAACCTTTGTCTGATATCTCTAACAAGTTGAAACCGGCGGTGCTCGACCAACTAATCCAAAATGGTCAGCCTCATTCTGGTATTTTTGCCCAAGTTAAAAACATCAACTATTTAGATTATCACAGTCACCTTATCTCACAGAAATCTCTGCCCAATTGGCGTAAAGATTTAAAAGCCAACCAATTCTGCTTTATTCAAATCATTCAACCACCTTATCGAGTCTGCTTGGCACTGGCGACTATTAAGCTTGCGACCAGTGCTTTTGTTTATCTTTGTAATGATGAAACAAACGAGATAGAGGTGTGTGAAGCCTTGCAGCCTTTGACGCTTGATACGCGTTTAGAGGGTAGTTGCTATCAAGGGCAGATGGCATTTAGACATAAAAAGCTGACATTGACGTTGGATTTTACCCCGCCACAAGTCAACGTTGTGTTAGACAGTCAGTATCTGGCTATTGAAGCAACGTTACAGCGGCAGTCGCAGCCATTGGCGGTCTGCACACCGACTGGCAGGCGTGGCTGGACTTTTACGCAAAAAGAGCCGCTTACCAAAATCGTAGGTCACTTAGCTATTAAGGCCAATTCAACGTTTAATAATGGACAACAAGCTCAGCAAATATCATTCAATGATGACACTATTGCCAATCTCGATTGGACACTTGGATATATGCGTCATGAGACCAATTGGTTTTGGAGCTGTATCAATAGTTATTTGCCAGATGGTCGTCATTTCACATTGAACTTATCGATGGGTGTTAATGAAATGGGCGCTAGTGAAAATGCGTGCTGGCTAGATGGGCAGATATGTTATTTACCGCCTGTCATGTTTCTTCGTGATACTCTAAATTTGCCACCCAATCAGCAAGACACTGTTGCTAATAGGTTAGATGACACACCGCAGCCTTGGCATATCTATCATCAAAACCTTGGCTGGAGCAATGTTGATATTGATTTAACCTTTACCTCTATCACGGTTTATAAGAAGACCGATAACTTTGGTATCGTTGCCAGTATTTTTGAACAATGGCTTGGTTTTTATAATGGTGAGATTAGAATCAAACAAGAGGTGATTAAGCTTGATAATGTGATGGGACTGGCAGAAGATCATTATGCAAAATGGTAGGCGATTATCATTTTGACTAGAGATTTATTTTAAACGTAGCCAAGCCTATAAATTGAGCGCTCAATTCCGTATAATCGTCGCTATCAAAATACCATTCATATTATAAGTTTTATTTTATATCTGCTAAGGAATAACAATGTCTATCAAGTCTGACCGCTGGATTCGTAAAATGGCTCAAGAACATGGCATGATTGAGCCGTTTGAAGCCGGTCAAGTACGTTTTAATGATGCTGGTGAGCGTTTGGTCAGTTACGGTACCTCAAGCTATGGTTATGATGTACGCTGCGCGCCTGAATTTAAAGTTTTCACCAACGTACATTCAGTAATTGTAGACCCTAAAAACTTTGACGAAAAAAGCTTTATTGATGTCATTGGTGACGAGTGTATTATTCCGCCTAATTCTTTTGCATTGGCTCGTACGATGGAATATTTCCGTATTCCACGCGATGTATTGACTATTTGCCTTGGTAAATCAACCTATGCCCGCTGCGGTATCATTGTCAATGTCACACCACTTGAGCCTGAGTGGGAAGGGCATGTGACTTTAGAGTTTAGTAATACCACCAATCTTCCTGCGCGTATTTATGCCGGCGAAGGCGTTGCGCAAATGCTATTTTTCCAAAGTGATGCTGATGATGTCTGTGAGACGAGTTATAAAGATCGTGGTGGTAAATACCAAGGACAGCGCGGTGTTACCTTACCAAGAACCTAATCGTTTAAGGTCATCACCACTTTTGGGCTGACAATAAAAAAAGCTGAACATATTTAATATGCTCAGCTTTTTTATGCGATATATTTTGTTATTTTAATACTTTTAAGCCGGCTTTATTATCACGTTTGGGCTTAGGAGCTGCTACGTTTGTTTTAGAGCTGCTACTCGCAACGGCATCGTCTTCAGGCACATAATTGTCATATTCATTGGGATCGAAAAACATCCCTTGAGAGTTCTCTTTTGCATAAATACCCAGCACTGCTGTGAGCGGTACCCAGATCTCTTGTGATACACCGCCAAATCGCGCACTAAAATGAATGTAGTCATTCTCCATACTCATATTACCAGTGGCACGGCTGGCAATATTGAGCACGATACGACCATCTTGCACATGCTCTTTTGGAATTTGAACATTATTGGCGGTTGCATCGACCATCAGATACGGCGTAAGCGCATTGTCTTCTATCCATTGGTACAAGGCACGCACCATATAAGGACGTGTTGGAGTAATAGATGTGGTTTCTTCGCTCATCTTTGGCTTCCTATATTGACAGTATTAAGTAAGGGTTAAAAGGTATCAGCGGCAAAAGATTATTTACAGAAATTCATTTGCGCTTCATTATTTGTTATTCTAAGGCAGCATTTGACTGTTGTCTAATTAACGCACGCTTTTTTGAAAGCTATCTCGCTCAAAGACCCGTTTTTGATAGTCAAACAGAGGGCGGCTGATAGCACGTGGTAGCTCAATGTCCATCTCTTCCAATCGCCATAATAAAGGTGCTAGCAGCACATCACACCAGCCAAACTCATCTGCCATAAAGTAAGACTTGTGCGCAAATAATGGTGATATAGTGATGAGCGAATCGCTCAGCTGTTTTCTAGCCATAACCGCTTGGGCTTTATTAAAGCTGTCTGGATGCATAAGCAATCGCTTACCGAGTGAGAGCCAATCGCGCTGAATACGCCATGCTAACTGGCGAAATTGTGCCCGCTCTTGTGGCGTTTCAGGCAAGAGCTTATTGGCATGATAACGCTCTTCAAGGTACTCAAAGATAACGTTAATCTCATAAAGCGCAATCTCACGCTGCTGTAGGACAGGTAAAGTATGATAAGGGTTCAGCTCGGTTAAATCCTCAGGACGCTCAGAATGCAAACGTGATAAATAATAAGCGAGCTTTTTTTCTTCAAGCAATAGGCGCACCACATGACTGTCGTAGCCGTCATCAGCGTATAAAATTAGCTGACTACTTGGAATGTCATTCGCATCAATCATGAAAGCCTAATGTTAATAGTAAAGCCTGCCATCGTAAACAATGTTGCTGTGTTTATCAAGGTAGCGTACGTAAACACTGTCGCTTAAAAATTTGGCGCTTAGCTCGCTTTTGTGGCTGATTTATAAATGTTTAAAGCATAAAAAAGCACTACCGAAGCAGTGCTTTTTTTATACTAATATCTTGCTCGATTATCAATATCGCTTATTTGATATCTTTCCAGAATTCTTTATTAAGCAAGTAAACTGGAATCAATAAGACAAGTAAGAATAAAATCACAAAGAAACCAATCACTTTACGGTCATGACGAACAGGTTCTGCCATCCATGCCATAAAGTTAACCAAGTCACCTACTTCAGATTCGAACTCTTCCTGACTCAGCTCTTCTTGCATGTTATGTAAAACGTGAGGCATTGCCGCATTTGCGAGGACTAAGTTATTAGCACCCCAAGGACGGCTTGGATCTTCGTAAAAAGACAATAGGTAAGTGTAAACCCAATCATCGCCGCGCAGTCTGGTTTCAAGCGACAAATCTGGAGGAGCCGCGCCAAACCATGAGGCTTGTACTTCAGGGTCAATCTCAGCATCGATATGATCACCGATCTGATCGGTCGTCACCATCAAATACTTTTCGACCAGCTCAGGTGGAATCTCTAAATCTTTAGCGATGCGTGAGTGACGAACGTACTTGGCTGAGTGACACCCAGCACAGTAGTTCATAAACGTCTTAGCACCGTTTTGTAGTGAGCCCTTATTGGTAAAATCAATAGGCGCTGTACTACAAGCCAAATGCTCTACAATACCCTCAGCATTGGTAAACGTACCGCAGCCACTACCTGCTGCTAGAGCGCTACCAGCAGTCAAAGTTAATGCCGCGCCTAAGCCCAAACCTGCTAGGGATTTAATTAGCGTGCTCATTAGTGACCTCCGGTAACGCGTTCTGGTGGCTGTTTACACTTCTCAATGGCAGTGTAAAACGGCATCAATAAGAAGAACAAGAAATACAATATGGTAAAGATACGAGCCATTATAGTTGCTGTTGGGGTGGTAGGTGTCGCACCTAAATAACCCAATACTAAGAAACTAATAGCAAACACGGTTAAAGCGATTTTAGATAAAATGCCTTTATAACGTATCGAGCGTACTGGCGATCTATCAAGCCAAGGTATTAAGAACAATACGGCAATAGCAGCACCCATCGCAATCACACCACCAAGCTTATCAGGAACGGCACGTAAGATGGCATAGAAAGGCGTGTAGTACCATACCGGTGCAATATGCGCTGGTGTTTTCAGTGAGTTGGCAGTCTCAAAGTTTGGTGGCTCAAGGAAGAAGCCGCCGCCTTCTGGGAAGAAGAATACCACAGCAAAGAATAAGATAAAGAAGACAACAATACCAACCATATCGTGTACGGTGTAGTACGGATGGAATTCGATACCATCTAATGGCACACCGTTTTTGTCTTTTAGCTTCTTAATGTCAATACCATCAGGGTTGTTTGAACCCACATGATGCAGTGCCACTAAATGCATAAAGACTAAGCCGACAAGTACAAGCGGAATCGCCACAACGTGTAGAGCAAAGAAGCGGTTTAGCGTGATACCTGAAATAATGTAATCGCCACGAACCCACTCAGCAAGACCATCGCCAATCACAGGCAGAGCCGCAGGTAGGTTTAGAATAACCTGAGCACCCCAGAATGACATATTGCCCCAAGGAAGTAGGTAACCAAAGAAACCTTCTGCCATCAATGCTAAGTAAATACCCATACCGATAAGCCAAATCAGCTCACGCGGTTTTTGGTATGAACCATATAGCAAGGCTCTGAACATATGCAAGTAAACAACCACGAAGAACGCAGATGCGCCGGTTGAGTGCATATAACGGATGAGCCAACCGCCCTTAACATCACGCATGATATATTCAACAGACGCAAATGCCCCTTCGGCACTTGGGTTATACATCATCGTCAGCCAAATACCAGTGACTAACTGATTGACCAGTACCACCATTGATAACACGCCAAAGAAGTACCAAAAGTTAAAGTTCTTTGGTGCATAGTACTTTGACATATGATATTCGTAGGTTTCAGTCGCAGGAAAGCGCGCGTCTACCCAATGCATTAACTTTTTACCCATGCTCATATTAAGCCTCCCCAATCGTCAAGATGGTACCATCCATGTTGTACTCTGGGATAGGTAAGTTAAGCGGTGCAGGTACGCCACTATAAACGCGACCCGCTAAATCGTATTTAGAGCCATGACATGGGCAGAAAAACCCGCCATACCAGTCATTACCACCTAAATCGGCTGCGCCAACATCGGGACGGTAGTTTGGTGCACAACCTAAATGTGTACAGACGCCTTCTACCACCAATACTTCTGGTGAGATAGAGCGTTCAGGATTTTTACAGTACTCAGGTTGCAAAGAGGCACTAGAATCAGGGTCAGACAATAATGGCTTTACTGACTCAAGCAACGTCAGCATCTCTTCAGTACGCTTAACCACAAAGATGGGTTTGCCACGATATTTGACAACAATCATTTGTCCTGCTTCGATAGAACCAATATCTTGGGTCACTGCTGCACCAGCAGCTTCAGCTTTAGCACTTGGGGTCCAAGAGCGAACAAAAGGTGTTGCCACAGCAGCTACCCCAGCTGCACCAATTACGGCAGTCGAGGCAATCAGAACTCTACGGCGTTGTACGTTAACGCCTTCGGCATGGCTCATTAATACTTCCTCCAGGTGAATGAAATGGGATTATCCCACACTGGGTTTGTGACTTAGAATAGAAACAATTATCAAGCCACGTTAGCTGTGCCTAATTTTGCTAATTGTTGCTATTCTAAGCTATTTTGGTCATAAAATAAATTATTGTGTTAAAAATAAAGCAACCTTAATAGGGCACGCTTCAGCGTTAAACAAAGTGATCAAGACATAACACCTTAACTATCAATGTTTAATAACAGCTTTATATCAACAAAAATGTTATAGATAATGACCTTATAAATGATAAGGGTATTTGGCAATAGCGAATGATACTTGAAATTACGACAATGTTCACTAACTTTCAGCACATCACTACTTTGTAAGTCGCTGTGACGCTATTATCACCACTTTATATTATAAAATGATGATAAGTACGTGCATAAAGATTTAGATTAGCTCTCAAGCGTATTCCAGCGTTCAAGCTTAATCATCATCTCATCTTCAATGGCAAGCAGTCGCTCACTAGCAGCTGTTGCCGCATCAAAATCTTGATTAAACCAAGTACCGTCGGCTAGCTTTTCTTCTAGCTGCGTTTGTTCCGCTTCTAAAGCAGCAATCTCTTTTGGTAACGCATCAAGCTCACGCTGGTCATTGAAATTAAGCTTTTTAGCAGCAGTATTAGGTTTCGCTACTGCCGCTGATTTATTGGCAGATTTGCTGTTGGCAGTAGTATTACTATTAGAAGATTTAGCTGCTTTAGAAGCTTCTTCGCGATTCTTTTGTACCAAATACTCTTGATAGCCGCCGACATACTCGCTGACGGTCCCTTTACCATCTTCATCAGTATCAAATACCCAAGTAGAAGTGACGACATTGTCCATAAATGAGCGATCATGGCTAATGAGCAAAATCGTACCACCAAAGCTGGCGACTGATTCTTCTAGTAGCTCAAGTGTCGCCATATCTAAGTCATTGGTTGGCTCATCGAGTACGAGGATATTAGCAGGTTTTAATAATTGCTTAGCAAGTAGTACGCGGTTACGCTCACCACCTGATAATGCTTTGACGGGCGTACGGGCACGCTCTGGCGCAAATAAGAAATCTTGCAAATAGCTCATAATGTGTGTTTTACGACCACCGACTTCGACGAAGTCAGAGCCTTCTGAGACGTTTTGCGCCACACTGGCTTCCAAATCTAACTGATCACGCAACTGATCAAAGAAAGCAATTTTTAAGTTAGTACCTAATTCAACGCTACCTGTTTTGATCACATCATCGTCTGACATATCGAGTAGGGCTTTGATAAGCGTGGTTTTACCTGCGCCATTCGGACCGACGATACCGATTTTGTCACCGCGCATGATGGTCGTACTAAAATTGTCGACCAATACATGGTCATCATATTGTAGGTGTAGATTTTTGACTTTGCAGACCAGCTTGCCGCTTTTCTCGCCTTGACCCATGGTAATATTGACATTACCGACTTGCTCACGGCGGTCGCTACGCTCTTCGCGCAACGCTTTTAGCTCACGCACACGACCTTCGTTACGGGTACGGCGTGCTTTGATACCTTGGCGAATCCAAACTTCTTCTTGTGCCAATTTTTTATCAAAATTGGCATTATTCTTCTCTTCAGCTAGTAACTGTAGCTCTTTTAGCTCTTGGTAGCGTGCATAGCCACCTTCACCTTGAGTGACGTCATAGCTGGTCAATTGACCACGGTCAAGCTCAATGATACGAGTCGATAATTTATTTACGAACGCTCTATCATGGGTAACGAACAATAATGTCAGACCTTGCCAATCTAATAAAAAGCGCTCAAGCCACTCAATGCTATCAACGTCCAAATGGTTAGTCGGTTCATCGAGAAGCAGTACATCAGGTTTAGTTACTAACGAGCGTGCTAATAAAACACGGCGCTTACGACCACCAGATAGTGATGATAAGTCATCGTCTGGATCGAGACCCATTGTCGTGATAAGACGTGTTGCTTCGCGCTCTAAATCCCAACCATGTACCGCATCGATATCATGCTGCAAGTCTGCCATACGCTCGCAGGCATCCATGTCACCATTGGCACATAAATCAGTTTGCGCATTATAGTTAATCAGCAGCTCGGCAGTGCGTTTGCTGCCACCCATAACGATATCTAAAATTCTACCGCTGGTTTCAGGTACATCCTGCTCGAGCATAGCGACGCGTACACTATTATTAATAATAACTTCGCCGCTATCAGGCAACAATGTGCCATTAATCAGTTTAAATAAGGTGGATTTGCCTTCGCCATTGCGACCAATTAAACACACGCGCTCGCCTGAATCGATAGCAAAGTCAATACCATCAAGGACAGGAGCGACGCCAAAGGCTAAGTGAATATCTTTTAAATGTATCAGTGCCATAGAGTATCTTAAGCTTATATAATAGTGAGGTAGGGGTTGTTGCAAAATTTGCAGCAGTATAACATGCTGCCACGTAACTGTAGCGTGCGTAAATGGATTTATCAGCACGATTTTATGACGGTTAATTTATCAAGCAATGTAGAACATCTTATCAAGGCTTTAGCCATCGTTAGCCATAGCATCTAGTATTGAGAAAAATATGAATGAAGCAAATCCAAAAAATAACAGTGTATTCAATCCGCATACCGACAGCTTAGCCACACAAGCTGATTTACAATTACAGTTAGTTGAACTGCAGATGAATATGTCTCATCTTGAGTTGACCGTAGAACGCCTTGACGACGTCATTACTCGTCAAGACAAACATATCCAAACGCTACAACGACAATTACAATTTATTTATAAACAAGTTGAAAGCCAAGATGAAGAAGCAGGCGTGGCACCTTTTGACGTTATGGCAGACAGACCACCCCATTATTAACCATAATATGCCATACATAAACAGCGACTAACTGAATTATTTTGAATGAATTTATATATGTATTTTCGGATAAATATACTGTGCAGTGACTATCCAGTCATATTAGAGAAATAATGTTGTTTTAGTGTACTAAAAACATTAGTATCCTTCACCTTAAGTACCGTCTACCTAACAAAGTTCGGGATAGCGGTAAACAACGTGGATGTTTGGAGATACACAATGGGCGCAAATTTTAATCTTAAAACCCTCACGGTAGCTATTGCTACTCTTTCTATTGCTAGTGTTGCGAGTGCGGCAGGTCTTGATCGTTCAGGTCAAGATATCACAGCGTTTTTACAAAATGGTGTATATGCTGAAGCGGTTTATACCTATATTGATGGCGATGTCACTGGCAAAGATTCGTCAGGTAAAGAGATTGATGATATTGCTGAGTCTTATGACTTTTTTCGTTATGGTGTAAAAGCGGATATCAACGATACTTTTAGTGTTGGTGTTTTATATGACGAGCCTTTTGGTGCAGCAGCTGACTATAGTGGTAAGAATGACTTTGTAGATCAAAATCCTCTTTCACCTAGAAATGGTGAAGGTACCAATGTTGAAGTTCGTACTGAAAGCATCACTGGCATTGTTGGCGCAAAACTTGGCGAAAATAAGAACTTCCAGGTATATGGTGGTCCAGTAGCTCAACGTGTGAAAGCCAATGTGAAATTGCGTGGAACTGCTTATAGTATCGCTAATGGTTATAGCACCAATATCAGTGCTGATCAGGACTATGGCTGGTTAGCTGGTGTCGCTTACAGTAAGCCTGAAATTGCCTTACAAGCTGCTCTAACGTATCGTTCAGAAATTGAGCATAATACACAGGCTGCAGAAATCTATCCTTTCGCTCAGAGAGTTGGTCTTTCGCCAAATAGAATCGATAATATTGAGATCACTACCCCTGAATCAGTGAATTTTGATTTCCAAACGGGTATTAATCCTACGATGCTAGCTACAGCAAAAGTACGCTGGGTACCATGGAGTGATTTTGCGATTACACCATCATTATACAATGAGACTAGCCAAAAATTAGCAGGTCAGCCTGGTATTCCTCCTGAAGGTTTAGATTTGGTTAGCTATGATAAAGACCAGTGGCAGGTTGAATTAGGTCTTGCTAAACGTCTAACGCCAGTATTAGCAGTGACCGGTACGGTTGGCTGGGACAGTGGTGCTGGCAATCCAGTTACGTCACTAGGTCCTATTGAAGGTTACTATAGCGCTGGTCTTGGTGCAAAGTATAATTTGACCGACAACTGGGCTATTTCTGCTGGTGGTAAATACCTGTGGTTTGGTGATGCCCAAGGTCAGATACCTAGTAAAACTGTTGTCAGTAACTTTGAAGATAATGATGGCTTTGCTCTTGGTGTAAAATTATCTTATCAAGCCAAGCAAAATTTTAACTAAGCGCTTATGCCTTTACTTTAAATAATACTGTTTTAACAATTTTAAAAGCGATCCTTAAGGGGTCGTTTTTTTATGTATTAAATTAAAAATCTAGAATTACTAACTATTAGATTTAAGTTTGCTAAAATTACAATTTATGAGTTACTTTATGAATATTTGTTCTGTATTTTTGTTCGTTTGCTTTAGGTCTAGATAAATGTACTGAACAGTCATTATTAAGAAATAAAGTGTTTTAAGTGTTGTTTTAGTGTCAAAAAGTGATTACTATTCATTCAGGACGTCGTTTACATAAGTTTATATTTTAAGCAACAATGCTGAATATGAGTTATGAAGATGATTTAACAACTAGGATGTTTGGAGATACCCAATGCGCGCTACTTTTCATTTAAAAACTCTTGCTGTAGCGATAGCTACTCTTTCTATAGCCAGTATGTCTAATGCTGCAGGTCTTGATCGTTCAGGTCAAGATATTACAGCATTCCTACAAGATGGCACCTATGCTGAGGCGGTCTATACCTACATCGACGCAGACGTTAGTGGTTTCGACAGTGCTAACAATGTCCCTACAAGCAATACCTATGTTAAAGGTAATGCCACTGGTGATATTGCTGAGTCTTACGACTTCTTTCGTTATGGCGTAAAAGCGGACATCAATGACACTTTTAGTGTTGGTATCTTATATGACGAGCCATTTGGTGCTTCTGCCAAATACGAAGGTGATAATAATTTTGTATCTAAAGGTGATCAAAACGCTTCTATTATAGAATTAAGCGGTGGGAAAGTAACAGCTGCAACTATAGGACCTGCGATTGTAGCAGCAACTGCTGCAGCTCAAAATCCACTGGCTACTCCGGAGCAAAGAGCTGCAGCTGTTGAGACTATAAAAAGTCTTAAAACAGTAGGTGCTATTGCAAGCGCTGAAGCGGCTAACAAAGGTGAAGGAACTAATGTCGAAGTTCGTAGCGAAAGTATTACTGCTATTCTTGGCGCAAAGTTCGGTGCCAGTAAAGAGTTTCAAGTCTACGGTGGTCCAGTAGCACAGCGTGTACAAGCAGACGTTAAATTACGTGGTCTTGCTTATGGTCCAGCGACTGGATATACCTCACATATTAGCCCAGATCAAGATTATGGATGGTTAGCTGGTGTATCGTACAGCAAGCCTGAAATCGCTTTAAAAGCTGCTCTCACATATCGCTCTGAAATTGATCATAGTATGAATATTTATGAGAAATATCCTTTAGCACCAGCTATTGGTGCTACTGATACACCTCCACGTTCTATTCCAGATACTCAAGTTGCTAACATGGAATTAACCACACCACAATCAGTAAACTTTGATTTCCAAACTGGTCTTAATCCTACTACATTAGCGACGGCCAAAGTACGCTGGGTACCGTGGAGTGATTTTGCCATTACTCCTCCTTTATATAATGAAGTTAGTAAAGGTAGATATGGTCCTAATGGACTAGATTTGGTTGAATATGAAGATGATCAATGGCAGGTAGAGCTTGGTCTTGCTAAACGCATTGCCCCAGCTTTAGCCATTAGTGGTACAGTTGGTTGGGATAGTGGCGCTGGTGATCCAACGACTTCATTAGGTCCAATTGATGGTTATTACAGTGTTGGTCTAGGTGCTAAGTATAACCTTACAGAGAACTGGGCAGTATCAGCAGGTGGTAAATACTTATGGTTTGGTGATGCTCAAGGTCAACTACCTACAGATAAGATCGTTGGTGACTTCCAAGACAACGATGGTTATGTGGCTGGTGTAAAAATATCTTATCAAGCTAAATAAAACACTATTATAGACAAATAGGTTAGACATGAGAAAGCGATCCATTAAGGGTCGCTTTCTTATATATATGAATCGAGGAAAAACCTAATAGCTATAGAAATAGATAGAAACGGTACGTTAATATTGAGATTTGAATGCTATTTATATAAAGATTTACTACTTGCTATTATTAGGTAGTATAGAGATTTGCAAGAAGTAGCCTAGTGATACTGCATCTATTTAAAAATAAATAGGTAGTAACTTTCAGAGTAATAGACGTAGAGGGCTACTAACTACCTTTTTATCACGCAAATTGATGATATAGAGGCAGTTAGCATTGAAATAACCCAGTGATATTTAATCAAACAATAAAAAACCTCGTTACTATAACAGTAGCGAGGTTTTCTAATTTAACAGCAGTAATTAAAAAGTGCTTATTGATCTAAGTTCATTTCCATTTCTTTAAACTTCGCTGAGACTGAGGCTTTTGGACCACCTGTCATAATACTTACAGCAAAGATGGCAATAGTACTTAAGATAAAGCCTGGAACGATAGCGTATAACCAGCTATTTAGTGCCATACCATTCATCTGGAAAGGACCATAGATCCATAAGATGACAGTTAATGCACCAACGACCATACCAGCAACCGCACCGTTTCGGTTCATACCGCGCCAGATAAGACTGAAAATAACCAACGGTCCAAATGCCGCACCAAATCCTGCCCAAGCGTTAGAGACCAAACTTAATACAGAGCTTTCAGGATTAGAAGCCAGCAAAATAGCAACGACGGCGACCACGATAACTGAAAGACGACCGACCATTACTTGGCGGGCTTCTGGTGCATCTCTATCAAAAAACAGCTTATACACATCTTTGGTTAGTGAGCTTGATACGACCAATAGCTGTGATGAGATTGTACTCATGATCGCGGCTAAAATAGCGGCTAACAAGAAGCCTGAAACTAATGGCGTGAATAAGAACTGGGTGAATACTAAGAAGATAGTTTCAGGATCATCTAAAGTCATTGCTGTTTTTTGTACATAGGCACGACCTGCAAAACCAGTCATCAATGCACCAATTAGACTTACAATCATCCAGCTCATACCAATGTTACGTGCCGTTGGTATATCTTTGACTGAGCGAATAGCCATAAAGCGTACAATAATATGCGGCTGCCCAAAGTACCCCAAACCCCAAGCCATTAACGAGACAATACCAAGGATCGTCATACCACTGGTGACATTAAGTAAGCTTGGATCGATGTTCCTGACCGCCTCAGTTGTGGCTGAAATTCCGCCAAGATCAGTAAAGGCTACAACAGGTACGATAACCATCGCAAATAGCATGATAATGCCCTGTACAAAGTCAGTCATTGACACTGCTAAAAAGCCGCCAAATAGAGTATAGGCGACAACCACACCAGCAGTCACCCACAAACCTGTGGTATAAGATAAGTTGAGTGAGCTTTCAAACAGTTTACCACCACCAACTAAGCTAGCTGCTGTATAAACAGTAAAGAATAAAATAATTACAACTGCTGAGATAACACGCAGCATATGCGACTTATCTTCGAATCGATTTGCAAAATAGTCAGGTAATGTGATGGCATTATCTGCAATCTCAGTGTAAACACGTAAGCGCGGTGCCACGATGATATAGTTTAAAAATGCACCCAATGTCAAACCGAGGGCAATCCAGATACTCACGACGCCATCGGCATACATATAACCCGGTAAACCAAGTAATAGCCAACCGGACATGTCTGATGCGCCAGCGGATAAAGCGGTTACCGCAGGACCGAGACTACGACCACCAAGCATATAGCCTTCGGTATCATTGGCTTGCTTAAAATAAGCATAAACCCCAATCCCGATCATCACTAAGAAATAGGCGCCAAGTGATATCAGCACGCCACTAGAAACTCCGTTCATATAAATAGTCCTTAACCAACGTTGTTGGCTGTCATTATTTTTAACGAGAAAAATTAAGTCTTGCAAGACGATGTTTAGAAACAATATCTAAAGACAAAAAAAGCCATTAAGTAGGACATAATGGCTTTTATTCAATATCTTCCGTTAGTTTTATATGATTGATGCTGTTTTAGGACAATACTTATCAAACAATGTGTATAGAAAAGGGCAAATATACTTATGTGTTGCTATGTTAAATGCCATCATCTCTTTACTACTTGCCAAATATTAATCGCTTATATAACCAATCATTTAAAACCATTAAACCTACTGTTTACTATCATATATTACTAGAGATGTTCAATATATGATTATCAGTGCCAGTTGGGTAAAATTATGTTATAAAAAACGTCAGAGGCATTATAACGTATGAGCGTCATAAATGCTAACTCAGTATCTTTCAGCAAGTAATGTTTTAGAAAGTTATTTTATCTTAGCTATCCAACCACACTAGACTAGGAGTTTTTATTGAATGACCTGTTATTTAATAGCAACGTTATTCAATGGGTGCTAGCAAATCTAATAGTGCCGTTACACTGTTTGATTGAGTCAGTTTTGGGTTGATTACCACGCCTAAATGACGCTGTAATTCGATATTATTTGCCATATCAATACGCTCTAAGTCTTGGCTAATCATCGTTTGCGGCAATACTGACCAACCAAGTCCTACAGACACTAGCATCCGAATAGATTCAAGTGGGTTGGTGCTCATGGTGGCATAAGGCTTTAGATTGTGTTTGGCAAATTCAGCCAAGGTAATTTGACTGGTAAAGGTATTGGCAGATGGCAAGATAGCAGGGTAACGTGCCAATTGCTCTAGTGTCACATTAGACTTACTGGCCAAAGGTGATAAGGTACCAGTCATAAAGTAAAGTGGATCTGACCATAAGGTATGATAGGTTAAACGCTTGTCATAGACTGGTGGCAGGGTCAAAAAGGCTAGAGATAAGTCACCATCAAGTACCGCTTTATGTGCGGTTTCTGAATCGACGAAATGTACCTCTAGCTGTACGGCAGGATAGGCTTGGATAAAATGCTTAAGAACAGGGGCGAGATGGTGTAAGCCTATATGATGGCTAGTACCAATGACAAGTTTGCCGGATACAATATGCTTAGAGTGCTGCAGATTGATTTTAAAGTTTTCGTAGTCTTCAAGCCATCGTTTGGCATGAGGTAACATCTCACTGGCGGCTTGAGTTGGAACAATACCACGACCCACCGTATCAAATAACGTGATATTAAACTCATCTTCTAAGTTTTTGATGCGTTTACTGACCGCAGGCTGAGTAATAAAAAGCTTTTCTGCTGCACCCGAAATACTACCTGTATTCATCACAGTCACGAATGTCGTCAAATTTGTGGTATTCACACCGATGTCCTTAGCTACATAACGAGCTATAAATAAAAGTTGGCTGACCCAATCACAATGTATTAGAAATAAAAGTTTGCAACTATGAAAGAATCATCAATTATTATTATAGGATTAGCCTGCTATAATCACAAGACATCGAAACGTATTTTAGACATATTTATTGTATTTACTTGATAATCTGCGCCATAAATCTTATTTTAGGCATCAATTATCGCAACCATTAGTAAGTAACAGATAAAAACCTGGCAAACTACGGGTTTAATAAATGAAAAATATAGTCATTAGCCACTAAAAAGGATAGCAATATGGCCGGTCAAACGTTATATGACAAACTTTGGAATGCTCACGAAGTCACCAAGCGTGATGATGGTTCGAGCCTGATTTATATCGACCGCCATTTGCTGCATGAAGTGACAAGTCCGCAAGCATTTGAGGGTTTGGAATTGGCTAATAGAGCACCGTGGCGTCTGTCGGCTAATATTGCAAGCCCTGACCATAATGTACCGACAGTCACTAAAGAGCGCTCAGAAGGTGTAGCAGGTATCAAGGATAAGGTCTCGCGCTTACAAGTACTGACCTTAGATGAAAACTGCAGCAAATTTGATATCGCTGAGTTTACGATTAATGATGCTCGTCAAGGGATCTTGCATGTCGTCGGTCCTGAGCAAGGCTTGGTATTGCCTGGTATGACAGTTGTTTGCGGCGACTCGCATACTGCCACGCACGGAGCACTTGGCTGTTTGGCGCATGGTATAGGCACCTCTGAGGTTGAGCACGTATTGGCAACCCAGTGTTTGATTCAAAAAAAATCAAAGAATATGCAAATCCGCGTCACGGGTGAGCTTGGCGCTGGCGTAACCTCAAAAGATGTGGTGCTTGCTATCATTGCAAAAATCGGTACTGCTGGCGGAACAGGGCATGCGATTGAATTTGCTGGTCAAGTATTTGAAGACATGAGCATGGAAGGTCGTATGACCGTCTGTAATATGGCGATTGAAGCGGGCGCACGCGTGGGTATGGTTGCAGTCGATGATACGACGATTGACTATGTTAAAGGTCGTCCATATGCGCCGAACGAGTCACAATGGCAGCAAGCAGAAGCTTACTGGCGTACTTTTTACTCAGATGATGACGCTGTGTTTGATAGCGTGATTGAGATTGATGGTAGCCAAATTGCACCGCAAGTATCTTGGGGAACCTCGCCTGAGATGGTGGTCGATATCACCCAGTCAGTGCCAACGCCTGATCAAGCGATTGATGAAGCACAAGAGGAAGGATGGTTACGTGCTTATACCTATATGGGTTTGGAGGCGGGTCAAAAAATTACCGATATTCAGCTGGACCGTATCTTTATTGGCTCTTGTACCAACTCACGTATCGAAGATTTACGTGATGCCGCCGCCGTGATCAAAGGTCGTAAAGTGGCTGATACTATTAAAGAAGCCATCGTCGTTGCGGGCTCTGGGCAAGTTAAATTACAAGCAGAAGCAGAAGGCCTAGATGCTTTGTTTACGGATGCAGGCTTTGAATGGCGTGAGCCTGGCTGCTCGATGTGCCTTGCGATGAATGCTGATAAGCTTGAACCACAAGAGCATTGCGCCTCGACATCCAATCGCAACTTTGAAGGTCGACAAGGCAATGGTGGTCGTACTCATCTGGTCAGTCCAGCAATGGCAGCGGCAGCAGCATTGGCAGGTCACTTTGTGGATGTGCGAACTTTTTAGTTATTACGCGTCATTTAATAATAAGCACAATATTGATAGGAAATACTATGCAAGCTTATAACACTCAAACCGGTATCGTTTGTCCGCTCGATCGCGCAAACGTTGATACCGACCAGATTATCGCCAAACAGTTTTTAAAGTCTATTAAGCGTACCGGTTTCGGCGTCAATTTATTTGATGACTGGCGTTATCTAGATGAAGGGTATCCGGGACAAGACAATAGCACACGTGTTATCAATCCTGACTTTATTTTAAATAAACCACGCTATCAAGGTGCTACTATTTTGCTAGCCCGCCGAAACTTTGGCTGCGGATCAAGCCGTGAACATGCTCCTTGGGCGCTTTCAGAGTATGGCTTTCGTACAGTCATCGCCCCAAGCTTTGCCGATATTTTTTATAACAACTGTTTTAAAAATGGCATGCTACCGATTGTATTGGATGAAGAAATCGTTGATACCTTAATGAAAGCCACGTTTGCCAACGAAGGCTATGAGCTGACTGCAGATCTTGAGCGTCAGGTGGTCATCACCCCAACTGGCGAAGAGTATGCGTTTGAAGTCGATGACTTCCGTAAGCATTGCCTATTAAATGGTCTTGATGATATCGGACTGACTTTGCAGCAAAGCGATGCTATTAAAGAATACGAGCAAAAAATGATGCAAAAAACTCCTTGGATATTTAATGAAGTCAGAGCCTAGTGTTTAATCATGAAATAAAACCGCTAATGGCAAACGATTAATAATGGATATGAATCGCCATAAAAACGAGCTTAGCGCTAATACAGCGTTGAGTTATGGCGACTAAGTGGCTAAAATGAACGGTAATCTATTCTTATATTATATATTTCCATCTGATAAATAGTAGCCACCATTATGAATAAAATACGTTTTGCGGTATGGACAAGTACGGCTATTGCCATAACCTTATTATCTGGTTGTCAGGCGTTGACAGGCTATCAACAGATAGATAAAGCAGAAAGCGCAAAGGTATGGACGGGTACTATTAAGCCCATCGCTGGCGAGGTAAATATTGCCTGTGTCGGCACCTACCACTGTGAGATTGTAAAGATAGATCGCACGATGGTGATATCGCCTGAAAATCATAAACCTGTGAATGCCACCATGGTGGTTGCGATGAATGCTGCGAGCCAAAATAATAAAACTCGTACAGGAAGTAAGCATTCTCAAGCTGCTATGACGATGGATATGACGCCGCTTATTCATAATAATGCCATTAAGATTGTGCCATTATCAGCGTCTGCTATGCCAAATCTTATTAACTATTATGCTCGGGTCAAACCCGCTAAACGTGAAGTGCACGTTAATTTTTATCCAGAAAATAATCTAGGCTATGTCGAGCGTTTTGCTATGATTCATGACTTTGCTGGCCCGGGCACTTATCAGCTGCGTGCTTATCAAAAAAAGTCTGGCCAGAGCTCCGGTAGCTTGTTAGATACAGCATCGCCAGAGCCTTTATGTGTTGAGCTTTATCAAGGCAATACCGTGCAGCGCCGCTTTTGCAAGCAGATTGGCACTGAGCATCAAGGAGAGTTTGTAGAAGCCAGTATCGTTAAGGCGGCATCAGTGCCATTAAAAGTAAAGGTAAAAGCCAAAGTATAATTATTAAAAGCCTGTCGTTATTAGCTACAAACAAAAGCAAGTATAAAATAAGTTATAGAAATATAAATTTACTCAACCTCAAGGACCAGTATGGCAACGATTTTAACATTAGCGGGTGATGGTATTGGCCCTGAAATCATGACTCAGGCCATTGATGTGCTGAACGCTGTCAATGATAAGTTTGCGTTAGGTTTGACCCTTGAGTCTGGATTGATCGGCGGTGTAGCAGTTGATGCAACAGGTGAACCCTTGCCAGAAGAGACGCTACAACGTGCACGCGCAGCAGATGCAGTGTTATTAGGTGCAGTTGGCGGTCCTAAGTGGGATGGTATCGAACGTAGTAAACGTCCTGAGCGCGGTTTGCTAAAAATCCGTAGTGAGCTTGGTTTGTTTGCCAATCTGCGTGTAGCCAAACTTTATCCTCAGCTTGTGAATGCTTCAAGCATTAAACCTGAGATTATCTCGGGTCTAGATTTGCTGATCGTGCGTGAACTGACTGGTGGTATTTATTTTGGTGAGCCGCGCGGTATTCGTACACTAGAAAATGGTGAGCAGCAAGGCTATAACACTATGGTGTATAGCACCAGCGAAATCAATCGTATCGGCAAAGTTGCTTTTGAATTGGCGCAAACACGCGCGCAAGCAGCAGGAACCGCTGCCAAAGTCTGCTCTATCGACAAAGCCAATGTATTGGAAGTTACTGAGCTTTGGAAACAGACGATGATTGAATTACAGCAGTCAGAGTATAGCGATGTGGCGTTATCTCATATGTATGCTGACAATGCTTGTATGCAGCTGATTAAAGACCCCAAACAATTCGATGTTATGGTCACTGGCAATCTGTTTGGTGATATCTTATCTGATGAAGCAGCGATGCTGACGGGTTCTATTGGCATGCTGCCATCAGCCAGCCTTGATGAAGCGGGCAAAGGCATGTATGAGCCTTGTCATGGTTCAGCGCCTGATATCGCAGGACAAGATATAGCCAATCCACTAGCGACCATTTTATCGGTCGCTATGATGTTACGTTATACTTTTAAACAAGAAGCAGCAGCACAAGCGATTGAACAAGCGGTCAGTGATGTGCTTGATGATGGTTTACGTACGGTCGATATCTTGGATCGTAATGAAGCTGGACTTATACAAGTCGGTTGTCAGCAAATGGGACAAGCCGTATTAGCAAAATTGATTTAATAGAGATTACTTTATCCTAATCTAAACTTTTTGAAAATTTATAATGAAAACCCATAATTTGCTAAGCAAGTTGTGGGTTTTTTACTGTTCGCTTTTAGAGAAGATAAGCATTCGCTAATGTTAACGTCTTTAAACAGAAAGCTGCATAAAAGCATTTGTTTTAACACAGATACTGCAGTCTAATGCGCTTATTAACACAATGCTGTTATATGCTCACATGGGAATATGTCACCATAGCTTATCTATAACTGGTTTAGATAAATCAATATCTACTGGCTCAATCCACATTGTAAAATCAGTCCTATATTAGTCACAGGATTTTTGACATGTACATATGGTATGTTGAACTAATTATATAATCCTAATTGGGCATTAATGGTAATAATTTTATAATTACTTATAAGTTGTTTGTAATAAAAAATATAACTTAACAAATTGGAGTAATACATGTATCAATTGACCAAAATCAGCACGGCAATCGCAGCGCTTGGTCTATCGACCATTTTATTTATGGGGCAAAGTATTGCAGTAACGAGCGATGTCAAAAATGACACGGTCGAAGGAAGTGCAAAAGGTACTGCCACTAAGAGCACAGAGTCCAATAGTACAAATCAAGTAACTAGTAATAACAACGATGTCAGCCCAGTAACCAATGGCGTAAGTCAAAAAGTTGCTGGTAAAAGTAAGACAGCAGTATCGTTGAATAAGTATTTACCGACTATAAAATATACCACTGAAAATCTACCAATGGAGGCGCAAAAGGTAAATAGTGCTACTTGGAAACAAGGTATGAAGAGAAATCGTGATACTACCACTAAGCTGCAAGCTCTATTAAACTGGCATCAAAACGGTGTTGGTGCAGTTGATGGCTATTGGGGAAAGAACTCTCGTAAGGCAATGCAGGCTTTTCAGCTGGCAAATGGGTTGGCAGTGACCGATACATTAAATATTGAGACGTGGCAGGCGTTGACCAAGAATGATAAGCTTATGGCACAACCGGTATTGGTTAACTATCAGCTCACTGATGCAGATATCAATATAAAAACCACGGTTATTCCAGCAGGAGCAGAAGCCAAAGCCAAGCTTGAAGGGATGTACTATGAAACTGTCATTGAAGGTTTGGCGGAAAAGTTTCATATCAGTGAAAGTTATCTTAAGGCGCTCAATCCTAATGCTAAATTTGCAATAGGCGAAACCATTACTGTCTACAATCCAGGCAATCCTAATATCAAACCTGTTAGTCGAGTGGTTGCTGATAAGACTACCGAAACATTGTATGCATATGATGATAAAGGTATCTTGGTTGCCAGCTATCCAACCACAGTAGGAAGTACAGCGACACCATCACCAACAGGTACGCATACAGTTGCAGTTAAGGTACACGAGCCTAATTATACTTATACAGCAGAGAACGGCAGCAAGTCTATTTTGCCACCCGGTCCTAACAACCCTGTAGGTTCAGTATGGATTGGACTTAGTAAGCCGTCTTATGGGATTCATGGTTCGCCTGATCCTGCTCGTATCAGTCGTCAGGCATCAGCGGGGTGTATACGTCTAACCAATTGGGATGCGCTTGCATTACTTGGGGTGATACAAAGTGGTGCAACTGTTGAATTTAAATAACGGCTAAATTTTAGACAAAAAAATACCGCTGATATCTAGCGGTATTTTTTATGGTAAAAACCATATTAACTTACTAAAATATGATAGGCAATAATGAGTAGGTTAGCAGTATCATTATTATTATCAGTTAAACCACTCAAGCATTATACATATGCTCTTATAACTATCTTAGTAGATAAGAATTTAGTTTTTACCACGGTAAGTAATGCGACCTTTAGACAAATCATAAGGTGTCATCTCAACCTTAACTTTATCACCAGTCAAAATTCGGATGTAATGCTTACGCATCTTACCTGAGATGTGCGCAATAATTTCGTGTCCGTTTTCTAAACGAACTTTAAACAAAGTATTTGGAAGGGTGTCAATGACTTCGCCTTCAAATTCAATAATCTCGTCTTTTGCCATAATTTGTATCATCAATCAATTTAAAATAAGCCCATATTATACGTAAGTTAGCAGATTAAAGCAATACGGAACCTGATTTTTACTTGACAGCCTGTAAGTGATATGTATGCCAGATTATATGAATTTAATCGGGAAGGTTGAGCCAAATAGGCGTGAGCGGCGCATCGGGCAGTAAGTTTTGAAAATGCTCAGGATAATAGGCATTAATGAAATACAAGCCATCACCTGAAGCAGTTGGTGGTGCTATTGTCCGATCTTTTTTCGCCAAAATATTTAAGAAGTCAGCCGGTTCTAACTCGTGTCTGCCGATTGCATATAACGTCCCCATCAGGTTTCGCACCATATGGTGCAAAAATCCATCAGCTTGAATATCGAAGACGATAAACTGACCATGAGTAAAAAGATTGGCATGGCTAATATGGCGCACGGGCTGATTAGATTGACAAGCGGCAGCACGGTAGCTACTAAAATCATGTGTACCAACGATATCAGATGCTGCAAGCTGCATGGCTTTTAGGTCAAGCGGCTCGTGAATATGTGTCACTTGATGGTTGAGGATGGCAGGTCGCTGAGTTTGATTGAGAGTAATGTAACGATAACGACGAGCAATTGCGGCAAAACGCGCATGAAAGTCAGCAGGCATCGGCTGAACCCAGCGTAAAGCGATATCATCAGGCAAAAGACTATTTACACCACGCAGCCAATTGTGCGAGGGTCGATAAGCATGAGTAACAAAATGGGCAATCATATTGCCAGCATGAACACTTGAGTCTGTGCGCCCTGCAGCAATCACTTCTACTGGTTCATTGGCAACAGTACTAATGGCGGTCTCTAACGCTTCTTGTACGCCAAGTACCTCTCTTTGGCGTTGCCAACCATGATAGTGAGTGCCCAAAAATTCAATAGCAATGGCTAAGGTATAAATTGGGCGCTTTGCTTCGTTGTTTTCAGTTATGGACATGGTCATTTTGGAACTTATACAGAGTTTGTGAGTGATAGTTTAACGTTTTTTGATACTGGTGGCCGTTTGCTGGACGTTATTTAACCAGCGTTGTCGACGCCGTGCTGGGCTGTCGTGGCGCAGTAACAACCATAGCAAGCGTGAATAAATGGCTGGAATGGTTAAACGACCACCTGCAATCACTTGATGATCGTATTGCCAACTGCCCGCAGCATAAGTGTCGCTCACACCACCAAACGGCGATTGGCTAGCGCATACGACCATATGACCTTTTTCATAAGCCAGTTGCAAGGCTTCTGCCAACTCTACTGAGTAAGGGACGTTGCCAGCGCCATAGCCTAATAAAATAATGCCACAAGGCGGCTGTGATAATAAGGCGCGCAGCTGTTGGTTTAATGCGTCGGTTGCATTGGGCAAGCAGTACAACGCATGAACGTAAGCGTGCTCGGCACGAACTGCAATATCAGCACTAATATCTTGTTGGTCATCAAGCCAGTGCTGCCGACGAGTATCTGGTAAGCTTTTGACATAACTATTGGCAGGATAAGCCGCTCTAGAGTGACCAGTAAATGCCATAAAGTCATGGCTATGTATTTTTTGCACCGTTTGCGCTGGCCATGATTCGCCGCCGAAGGCAATCTTCACCCCAGATTCACCTGCACTTGCTAGCTTTAACGAGTCAGTAAGGTTGTTCCAAGCATCACTCTGTGCATCTACTTTATAAGAGTGCAGTTCCTCACTATCTAGCAGCGGACGCATACTACCGGTAACGACAATACAAATATCGCTACCTGCAAAGGCTTCTGCTAAGAACGCTCCCAAATAACTGAGTGTATCTGTGCCCGTAATTAACGCAAAACGTCTACTGCCTTGTTGATATGCCGACAGTAAAAGCTGGTAAAAATGCACAAAATCACTGGGTGTAAACTGACTGCTGTCTTTAATCAGAGTATTGTGAAGCCAAGCAATGGGCGATAGATTAAGCGCATTATCCGATTCTGCCAGTAGTTGCTGCAAAGTTGGCAAAAAAACCTCTGCTGATAGTGGTGCTAATGGACGACCATAACTCCCAAAAGTGCCGCCAGCATAAATAAGTTGGATAGGTGCAGAGATTGTATTTGTCATAGATGGGTGCACTGTATTGGTTTTAAATTGCATAGACGATAGAGCAGAATTATTGAAAGAGAAATCATTGCCAGAGAAGAGATAGAAAAAGCACCATTATTCTAAATTCAGCGAGTATTCTAAGTGGCTAGAATACTCGCTATCACACCAGTCATTTCAAGCAGTGCGATCAAGCAATCGTTGTGCTTGCTGCTGCTGTTCACTATTGCCTTTAGCAATGACTTCATTGAGTAAGCGTTTGGCACTATCGTATTCGCCAAGTTGCACGTATTGACCTGCTAAATCTAGTGTGACTTGATTGCTGTCTAAGGATTTAACAAAATCAAAATCTGCTGCGAACCGTGACGAAAAATCTTCAGTACTGCTAGTGTCAGCTGCAGGAGCTATATCAATAGCATTGTCGAGATGAGTATTGGCATATTCGCTATCAACTTCAACTGGCGTGCTTGCTGTTGTAGACTCTGATAAAGATAAAGAATTAAAGTCAAAATCATCGTCTATTACCGTATCGTCATCGAACATCAGAGTAGTAGGGGCACTGCTAGAAGCGTCGGACTCATTTTTTATGATATCTATTTCTTCAGCGCTTGCATCTTCAATATTTGCATCTTCAATACTGATATCTTCGAAACTAAAATCTTCAAAATTATCTTCGACAATAGAATGCTGAATTTCTATTTGATCTGGCGTCTCATTCGACACATCATCACTGTGTAAAGATAAGGTCAGATGGTCATCATCTAAATAAGTTGTCTCTGTTGTGACAGGCGCATTATTGATAACGTTATTGGTATCGGCGTCACTGTCTAACTCTAAGACAAAGTCATCTTCTAATGATAGCTCATTTAAGCTGCTGTTAAAACTATCATCGGTAGCGTCATCGGTAGCGTCATCGGTGGGAGCCTCTGTAGATGCAAGACTGTGCTCAGATAATTCAAAATCAAAATCAAAATCGTTGTCAGTACTAGGACTATTATCAGTGTCCATAACCACAGTTGCAGGCGCAAAAATATCTTCATCTGCTACATCAAGCGTGGTGACAGATGCCGAGTTATTACTAGTATGGACAGGTTTATTAGTGCCATCTTCTAAATCACTCAGACTAAGATCAAACGCTTGCTCAATATCATCGAAATTATTATCATCAAAAGCATTCGAAGCTACTGAGGTTTCATTAGTAGCCTCTGACAAGTCATTTTTGTATTCAACATTTTGAACCGTATTAGTATCAAGGATGGGACTGTTGCTGCTCGCTTTATTGGTCGGTAGATCAAAATCTAAACTTTCAAATCCAGCGTTTTGATTATTATTTGCTAATATACTTTTTTCAAATTCAGCGCTTTGACTATTATCTGCTGACAATGCTCGCTTATCGACTTGGTTTTTTTCTTCAGTCAGCAAAGCTTTTAACTCATCAGCTTGTGCGATACTTTTGTCATCATTATTTACTTTGATAGCATCATAGACTTTATTAAAATTCTCAGACTCATCTATCGTTGCATATACCGCAAGGAGCTTGAGAGATAATTGGCTATCATTTGGCTTTTCGCTTAAGCCGCGATTGAGCGTTTCAATCGCTTTATCATAGCGCTGTTGGTCCATAAAACGTTGAGCAATCTCAATATGATCAAACTTTTTCTCATGATTGATAGCTGTTTGAGTAGGCGTACTTCTAGAAGTAGCATGCTTCGATAAGGGCTCAATTTTGCCAGTATTTGTACTCAAATGCTCTGATGGCTTTTGCGCTTTGTTTTTGCGCATGACCAAGACCGCAACGAGTAAAATAACCACCAATCCGGCGATGATATATAGCATATTGTCCATAGTTACTCCCACGCCTACGATCAGAGCTGCTTGCATTGATCTGTTAGGCAGTTATTGATTGCGTAATTTTTTGAGACGAGCTTGCAGCTCAGCCAGTTTTTGATTTTGTAATTGTAATTTGCGAGTATAGCTCTCAAGCGTACCACTAGTTTTTGATAACTGCTGCGCTTGTGAAGCGGTACTTTGTCTTGATGATTTAAGCAGGCTTAACACTTCCATGCTAAGTCCGTTACCTGTTGCCATGCCTGCTTTGGTTTTAGTGCCATCTGCGCTGCCTTCATGACCGGGAGCAAGGACAGAAAACTGCGCCTTTGGTAAAATTTGAGTCTTAGTGGTCGCCGGCTTTTCAGTATGTTTTGTTGCTTGCGTATTGTCACCTTTGGACATAGGATTTGATGCAGTTGGTTTTTTTGCGACAGGTGTATTGGCGCCTCTATATTGCCTTTGAGCACTGATAGCAGCTTCAAGTTTTTGCTGGGAAGGTAGCGCATCATAATTAGGTAAACTCAACTGTGCATCTGCTTTTAATTGATTGGCGTTTCTATTGATAAAAGCGTCAGGATTTTGCGTCTGAATTTCTTTCATAACGGTTTGAACGTCGATATTGTTCTTCTCTGCGATTTGCTGTGCAATCACCCACAAGTTGTCGTTACGCTGCACGGTATAATTGATCTCGCTACTAGCTGACTTATCTGATACTTGGCTTGAAGTGTTTTTTGCTGCGGCCGACGTTTTAGGCGTCACTGCTTTCTGCCAAACATTCGAGTTAGGGGGAATATTGTTGAGTGGGGCTGTAGCGACCATATTATTACTATCATTTGGGATAATAGCTTTATTTTTATTGGTGAAAGCTGCTTCATTCGGCGTCAGGGTTTTGAGCGCCATAGGACTAGCAACCATCATATCTGTATTGTTTTGACTCTTCGGCTGTATCTGACGAGTAATTTGTATATTTAAAATATCGAACTGTTTATCAATCTCGCTAGTAGCAGAAAGCGTACTATTTGATGAAACGGTTAAAGCTGTATTATTGTCATTATTTGCGCCCGCCATGACACTATCGTTTTTTATATCAATAGGATTATTTAATCGACCGTTTTCTAAACGGCTAGGCGCATAGGTTGTGATATTGCTTTGTGTCGTTGTTGCAACTGCTGTTGGTAAGCCAGAGGGTATAGCTGTTGCTTGAAGGCTTGGTATTTGTGAGCTTGACGCTTGGATACTTGGCGTTTGAATAACAGGTACTCGTATATTCGGCGATTGAACATTGCGCTCGGGTAATGTTGCAGCGTTCAGTGTGGGTTTCGATGAACCAGATGATAATAAAGGTGGCGGTGCACCATTTCTAACCGTCAATGGCTGCGCGTTAGTTGTAGAAACCACGGGTAAATTAGGCTTTTTTGCGCCTGTTACGATATTTTTAGAAGTCGCAATCGGCAAGCTATCATTAAGCGGCATCAGTAATGTTTTTGGGATAACATTACGCTGATTGCCGTCATTAATTGCTAGAACCACATCGGCAAAGGGTTTGGACATAGGCTTGGTGGTGGTAATAAAAACTTGACCACTTGTAGCTGAAGTCGGATGAAAGCGTACGATCATGGAATCAGTTGGGGTTAGACCCATTTGCTGATAAATGGCAGAATTTGCCAAACTGGCTGAAAAGTCAGTGTTTTCAATATCAGTGACCATAATACTGGCAACTAAAGGTTCGTGCTGAGCTGAAATAACAACTGTTTTGCCGATAGTCGCTGCTTGGGCGCTAGATACTAAGGCTGCATAACTTATTGAATAAAACAATGCCATCGATACTGCGCGATGTATGCTAGTCAAGCGGTAAGATAAATGACAAGACATATGCAGCCCTTTGGAGTAAAAGTTGTCTGTGTTGTTATAACAAAATACTGTTTAGTTTACCAGTTTATTCCACTGCTGTTGTGACCAATAGTTCAATTGTATGTTTAATATTTACACACATCAGTCAACTTTTTTATCAAGCAGCATGGCATCACCATAACTAAAAAACCGATACTCGGATTCGATGGCATGTTGATAAGCTTCTTCGATAGATTTTTTTGTGGCAAACGCGGACACTAGCATCAGCAATGTAGACTTTGGTAAGTGAAAATTGGTCAGTAGCTTATCTACGACGCCGAACTTAAAACCGGGATATATAAAAATCTCTGTATCACCTGCCCAGCCAGAGAGTGGCTGTCCATCGACTGCAGTTTGTTGGTAGGCCGTTTCAAGGACACGTGTGACAGTAGTCCCGATAGCAATCACTTGCTTGCCATTGGCATGGGTTTGATTGATAAGGTCGGCAGTGGCTTGA
This sequence comes from Psychrobacter sp. ANT_H56B, assembly GCF_008369245.1. NCBI lineage: Bacteria > Pseudomonadati > Pseudomonadota > Gammaproteobacteria > Moraxellales > Moraxellaceae > Psychrobacter > Psychrobacter sp. ANT_H56B. The sequence continues at coordinate 409,007 of NZ_VOBF01000001.1, read as the reverse complement.
GGCAGGTGTGCATATTCGCTATGCATCGTATGATTCAGCAGGTTCTCTGTTTTTACCGGAGCAAAAGTACCTGCGCCGACATGCAGTGTAACAAAAGCGGTTTGAATACCTTTTGCCGCCAGCTTTTCTAATACAATATCGTCAAAATGTAAGCTTGCTGTCGGGGCAGCGACGCTGGCAAGCTTAGCAGGGTCATGAAAAACAGTCTGATAGCGAGTATTGTCGGTCGCATCGGCAAGGCGTTCGAAATAGGGTGGAATAGGCAGCTCACCATAACGCTCTAAATCAGGCAGAATGGGCGTATCAAAAGCCAAGATAAATAAGTTCTCTTGGCGTCCAATCATGACACCAGTCATATGACCATCAGCAAGTACAAGACCTTGTCCAAGCTTCAACGCTTTACTGGCTTTAACATGACAAAGAGCGATATGCTTTTTTGCAATAACCTTCATGTCTATGATGTCAGAATTTGACGTTATTGCGTCTAGATCCGCGCTATTTAAATCCGATAGAGAGACTAAACGCTCTATTAATACTTCAATCTTTCCACCGGTATCTTTTTGACCAAATAAGCGCGCTTTCATTACCTTGGTATCGTTAAAAACAATCAAGTCGCCTGCATTAAGCAATTCTGGCAACTCAGAAAATAGCTTATCTTCAACTTCAACCTGACGACTAACATTGTTAGCAGGCAAATAAAGTAGCTTTGACGCGGAGCGCTGTGCCAATGGATAACGGGCAATCAGCTGGTCTGGCAGTTCATAATTATAATCATCAACACTTAGATACTCTAAAATATCGTCATTATGACTGGCAGTAATTTCAGAGTTATTATTTAAGGTTTGAGGTTCAGAATCAGTCATAAGAAAGTCTTTCGATAGGTGGGAGTTTTGAGAGCAATTGTAGCAGAAATGAGGATATGAAAGAATGTTTTACTAAGCAGTACTTTTTTATTTACCTCTGAATATAAATAAAATAGCCTAAGTAAAAAATCGAGATATTTATTTAGGAAAACTCTCTAAAGAATTCAGGCGAAAAATCATTCAAATAAATTTAATTGTGGCGTGACTTGCGTTGCAGATGTCAGTGAGGAAAATGTCACACCAACCAATCGAATAGGAAGAGTACGCGGAATGTCCAAAAATAGCTTATCTAACCAAAAGTGAGCGGATTCTGCGCTATCAAATGCCGTCGATAAGGTATGCGAGCGCGTGACTTGAGTAAAATCTGAGTATTTGACCTTTAGAGTAATAGTATAGGCAATAAGCTGTTTTTTGTGCAGCTGACTAAAGGCATCGGCATTTTGTTCATAGATTTGTATTTTTAGTTCATTATCATCCGTTAAATTGTCTCTAAACGTAGTCTCAGAGCCCACCGATTTGTGTGTACGCTCAGACTTGACCGCACGCTCATCACGTCCATGAGCGATATCATGATAAAACTGTCCACGCTTACCGAACTCATTGACTAGTATGGCAGCTGGCGTACGCCGAAGGTCAGCGCCGTTACTAACACCCATTGCATGCAGGCGTTTGGCCGTTGCCTTACCAATACCGTGGAAGCGTTCAATAGGCAAAGCGCTGATAAAGGCATCAGCATCCGCTGGCGTGATGACCGCTGTGCCATTAGGTTTATTAATATCAGAGGCAATTTTCGCCAGCATTTTATTAAATGAGACACCGGCAGAGGCGTTTAGACCCGTTTGTTCTAAAATCTGCGCTCGTAACCAATTTGCCATTAATGTGGCTGAGCCTTGATGAACAGACAACCCAGTAACATCCAAATAGGCTTCATCTAATGATAACGGCTCAACATGTGGGGTCAGACTGTGCATGATACGACGTATCTCAACACTAACCGCACGGTAAACATCAAAGCGCGGCGGTACAAATATTACGTCAGGACAGCGCTTTCTGGCTTCATAACATGACATCGCGGAGCGTACGCCATACTTACGAACTTCATAGCTTGCTGCCGCAACCACGCCGCGACCATTGGGATCGCCGCCAACCACCAATGGCTTGCCACGCAGCTCAGGGAAATCGCGCTGTTCTACACTGGCATAAAAAGCATCCATATCGATATGAATGATTTTGCGAAGGTTAGATTGGCTAACGTCAGGTTTAGTGTTTGTTGTTGTAACATGTATTGTCATAAAACTATTTTACCTGATTTTTCGCACTGATTTTGGTCTCTAATACTCACTCAAAAAGTGAGAAGTGTTACATAGATTGATAAAAAACAAGATTTTCATTAAGGTTTTTAACTACTGAAAACTATTCTAAAAATTTAATATCGATAGTGCATCATCATCGTTCATGTAATCGATAATACTCAAAGAACTATTAGATTGTAAGGTGCCAAATCTGATAAATATGCATGCCACTTAGTAGTGTTTTTAATTGTACTGACCGTTCATATTCATATCTTGACCATTCATCGGAAATACTATATCTGGTTGTTACACTTTTGCTTGCATAGCGTTACAATAAGATAGCTAGGATACAAAGCGTTTATAGAATAGAGCAGGAAAGGTAAATCATCGTTAAATATAGGCATAATGTTTGATGGGTACAGATGAGTAGCAAATGGACTTGCATCGCTTATATCAAGCTCATCGCTTTAGCAACGATAAAGATCATTAATAAATATCAGTATAGAAAACCCTATATTTCATGACGAATAGCTCAAACTATGGTGAGAGAAGTTAAGGAGCTGGGTATGAATAATGAGTTGAGAGGAAGCGATTTAACACGCGCATTGCTTGCACGAGGTGACAAACAAATATGGTGCGCAGTCGATGATGACAGTGATGAACAAGCGATGATGGATCATTGTGGTAACGATTTTACCGCTTATATTGTCGAATTTAAAGATGGCTGTTTTTACTGTAATTGTGGTACGGCTTGGCTGTTCGCAGTACCCGTAAAAACAGTGGCTGCAACACAATCTGATATGAATATTTGAATAGCCTACTTTCCATACTTTAAGTTAGAGAGTATAAATGGCAATAGCACCACTATATTTTCAGAAAAAAGCCTCCGATTTAGGAGGCTTTTTTGCAGCTTATATCAAGCATTTGGTGCATCAAGCTGCACCATAGGGTCAGCGTCGGCAAAAGCCTTTAATGTTCGACAGTGGGCATCGATCGCAACGATATTTGGATAAGCACTGAGATCTACCTTGAAGCGTTCGGCAGAAGAGACCTGCGGAATCAGATAACAATCTGCAAAAGTAGGGCTGTTGCCATAGCAGAATTTACCGCGTGTTTTGTCTTGTGCCAAGCGTTTTTCGAGAGCGTCGAAACCTTCACTCATCCAGCGATGGCACCAAGCCATGACTTGATCTTCATCTACTGACAGCTCATTACGCAGATACTGCAAAACACGTCGGTTATTTAGCGGATGGATATCACAGCCAATCATAGCGCTCAAAGCTCTTACTTGCATGCGACCTGCTGCGTCTTTGGGCAACAGAGGATGCTCAGGATAGACCTCTTCTAACCACTCCAAAATAGCAGGACTTTGATACAACCATAAATCATTTACTTGTACGACGGGTACCAAGCCTTGAGGGTTAATAGATTGAAAGACGGCTTCTAATTGCTCATCTTTTGCTAAATTAACCGCAATGTAATCGTAATCTAACTGCTTTAAATTCATTGCGATACGTGTACGGTAAGAGGTACTACTGCGAAAGTAGCCATAAAGTGTCATCATAGGGCATTCCTTTTATTATGCTGTGTTGTGAGTAAGATAAAGGGTTATAATTACTGAGCTTACTAATGTCTTAAAGAGTAAAAGATACCTATTATGACATTAAGTCTTTATTTCAATTTTCTAATATTGTATTGATAACGCATTCAGTTAATCATTCACAGAGTAAACCATGCCAGCAGCTGAAAACCTGATAGAAAATCTTCCTACGATGAATAAAAACCAAGGCGGCGTACAATCGCTTGAGATTGGGCTGTCGATATTAGACGTGCTCATCGATTGTAACGAGTCGATGATGCTAAAGGATATTGCACAAGCCATGCAAATGCATCCAGCAAAGTGCCACCGTTATTTGGTCAGTCTTATCCGTAAAAACTATGCTCGCCAGCTGAGTGATGGACGCTATGGACTTGGTGATAGAGTTCATGCAATGGGCGCGCTAGGAGCAGTAGGTCATAGTGGGTTTAATCAAAATAATATCTTGGATCGTCTGACGCATATTGCTAATGAGATCAAAGACACGCTTAATTGCGGTGTACAAATCGCTAAATGGTTTAGCGAAGGTCCTATTATCATTCAATCTGTTGAACCAGATAGCGCTATTAGTATTATTACTCGTATCGGATCGCGTATGCCCTTGACCACGTCGGCTACAGGCCATTTGTTCGCAAGCTATCAGCCAGATACCATTATCAAACCCTTGGTCATCGCAGAATGGCAGGCGAAGCAAGAGCAAGCAATAACGGAGAAATGGCAGTACTTTAACCAGTTGCGAGCGAAAGTTCGTACCCAAGGCTATGCGACTGTTACTGGTGATATGTTAATGGGGATTAATGCGATTACTATTCCCGTTATCATACCGCAGCTATCAACCACTGCGAATCTATATGATAAAGACAAACTATCTGTTGAAAGTTTGTCTTTGGAGTATGCCATTACTATCATTGGTACCACAGAGCAGTTGCCCATGAGTGAGCAGCATAATGTGGTCGAGCAAATATTAGCAATTGCACAGCGCTATCAAATAGTGTAGCTCGTAAAATAGCTAAAAATTATCTTAGCTATTTTATAAAGAATAATCTAAACGCTAAAAAATATTACTCACCGGCAGGCGCGACTTCTCGTGCTTCAGCCAGCTCCTCTGCATGTAGAAACTGAGTATGAGCGGGCGCACGTTTGGTACGTGACCATTCATCCAGCATCTCATATTTCATATCTTCAGTAATCATCGAAACTTTTTCTTCTGAGGTAATATCATCGTAAGTAAGCTCCATACGATGTCCATTTGGATCGAAGAAATAGATAGAATGGAAGATACCATGATTCGTCACACCGATCACGTCAATGCCGTTTTCTTCCAAATGCTTTTTAGCTGCCATTAAGGCATCACGGTCTTTTACCTTCATCGCTAGATGTTGTACCCAGCTTGGCGTATTAGGGTCAAAGCCCATTTCAGGCTGATTAGGCACTTCAAAAAATGCCAATACATTGCCATTGCCCGCATCTAGAAACACATGCATATAAGGGTCAAAGGCTTTGGTCGAAGGTACATGATCCTCAGCGAATGCTAGGATGAAATCCATATTCAGATATTTTTTATACCATTCCACGGTTTCTTTAGCGTCTTTGCAGCGATAGGCCACATGATGGATTTTTTCAATTTTAAAACTCATATCAAACTCCTTTTGATAGGGCGTACAATTTGTATTAATCGGTTGGCTGTTAATAATTATGAATATAAATCATTATTAACAGCGTAACTCTATCGTTTGCACGCCTTTTTATACATAAACGTTTACTATATACAGGTCAACAAATAAGTACTATTTGTCAAAATCGAAGGTAAGGGCAGGCAATACTTTGCCGCGTACTTCACCAAAGCCAACACGAATACCGTCTTTTTCGCTATAGCCTTTCATAATGACCGTATCACCATCTTCGATAAAGCTGCGTGTCTCGCCGCCTTGTAGGGTCACTGGTTTGGTCGCATTCCACGCAATCTCTAACATTGAGCCATAAGAATCAGGCGTCGGTCCTGAGATAGTCCCTGAACCCATCATATCGCCCACTTCTACTTTACAGCCAGTAATAGTATGGTGAGTCAACTGCTGCGCCATTGACCAGTACATATATTTAAAATTGGTTTCGCAAACCACCGTTGCTTCTTCAGCATTTTCAGGCAATAGTTCTACTGACAAATGAATGTCATAGCTATTATTGCTGTCTTTTTCGTTCAGATAAGCAAGCGGCTTTGGTTCTTGCGTTGGGCATGGCATCTTGAACGGTGCTAAGGCTTCCATCGTCACAATCCAAGGAGACACTTCAGAGGCAAAAGTTTTGGCGTTAAATGGACCCAACGGCACATATTCCCATTTTTGAATGTCACGAGCTGACCAATCGTTTAGCAAAACCATACCGAAAATATGATCAATAGCATTATCTACGGCAATTGGTTGACCAATATTATTACCTTTGCCAACGACAAACGCCGTTTCAAGCTCAAAGTCCAGACGCTTACAAGGTGAGAAAATAGGGCGGTCATCGGCATTGGGTTTTAGCTGACCCGATGGACGTATCACATCTGTACCACTGACGATGACGGTGCTGGCGCGTCCGTTATAGCCTACTGGCATCTCAGTCCAGTTAGGCAGTAAGGCGTTACTTGGGTCACGGAACATAGTACCGACGTTGGTTGCGTGCTCTTTAGACGAATAGAAATCAGTAAAGCCGGGCACTTGAACCGGCAGATGCATCGTGACATCTGATTGTTGAAATAGGGCTTTTTGCTGCAAATCGGCGTTGTCACGTAAAGTATCACAATCACTAGAGAGTAGCGTTTGAATCGTTTTACGCGCTTTGCTCCAATTGTCTCGACCAGAATCAATAAATGCATTTAACGTGTTTTGATCAAAATATGGACCACCGTCTAAACTTAATAGCCCTTCAGCTTCAAGTACCGATAGATCTAACACTTGCTCGCCGATAGCGATACCAATGCGACGTTTGCCGTCGATGCTGTCACTAAAAATGCCATAAGGCAGATTATGAATAGAGAAGTCAGAATCGGTTGCGATATCTAGGAAAGATGAGAGGTTTTTGTCAATCGTTGACATGATCGGCTCCTTGCTAAAGCGAATATTAAATTACGTTATAATTAACTACTTACGTATAATGTAATTTATAGCGTAATCGATTGCAAGTTTTTTTATGTGCTCGTCCTATAAATTGATTGAGTTTTGACCGAGACTAAAAGCTATAGTCAGTGAAAAGTCATATCGATACATTAGGTACTGCTGGTATCAATTTTTCTTGCTTGCTGTGCCCATGCAGACAGAGGCTGCAAAAAATTTGTACCAGCAGTACCGTAGCGTTTTGACTATATTTGCCTTTTTTGCTAAAAATATCACCACTACGAAATCCAACGCATGAAAAAAGGCTAAGTAATGATACTTAGCCTTTGTTTATATTTTAATAAAAGCGATTAGGGAATTAATCTTTTAAAACGTCAACCATCGCATTGGCAACATAGTCGATATTGGTACTGTTTAAGCCGGCAACACACATACGTGAGTTCGATACCATATAGATACCATACTTGCTTTGTAGTTGTGCAACTTGTTCAGGCGTCAGACCTGTAAAGCTAAACATACCGTTTTGTGCAGTCAAGTAATCAAAGCTACGACCTGGGATTTTTTCTTCTAATACTGATTTGAGTTTGGTACGCATAGATTTGATACGGTCACGCATCGCATATACTTCGCCAACCCATTGCTCATGTAGCGCTTCGTCGTTCATAACGATATCAACCACGCGACCACCATGTGATGGCGGGCTTGAGTAGATACGACGTACCGTAGAGTTCAGCTGACCAAAGACGCGATCAGTTTCATCTACCGTTGGGCACACGACTGATAGACCGCCGACACGCTCGCCATATAGCGATAAGTTTTTAGAGAATGAGTTGCTGACAAACAATGGCAGACCCATATCGACGGCTTTACGAATGGCGTAAGCATCGCTGTCCATATCTTCGCCAAAGCCTTGATAAGCGATGTCCATAAACGGAATCAGCTCGCGCGCTTGAATGACGTTTAGGACTTGATCCCATTGCTCACGAGTCAAATCAACGCCCGTTGGGTTATGACAACAAGGATGAAGCAGCAGAACATCATCTTTATTCAATGTCTCAAAAAACGCGATCATCTCATAAAATTTGATGCCACCAGTAGCAGTATCGTAGTACGGGTATTTACCGACTTCGACGTCAGACCCTTCAAAAATAGCAATGTGATTGCCCCATGTAGGGTCGCTCACGTAACACTTAGACTGCGGGAACCATTCGTGGATGAATTCTGCGCCGACTTTTAGTGCACCAGAGCCACCGATGGTCGCGATAGTAGCCACTAAGCCATCTTGTAAAATCTGAGCGTCTTTACCAAACAGCAATTCTTGACAGCCTTTGCGATGTCCTGGTAAACCTGCCATTGGTAAGTACGGACGCGGCGAGATAGGGTCAGCAATACGTTGTTCAGCGGTTTTTACACACTCAAGTACTGGCATTTTGCCATCTTCGTCATAATAGACACCGACACCCAAATTGACTTTATCTGGGTTGTTATCGGCTGCAAATTTGTCCATCAATCCTAAGATTGGGTCGCCGGCATAGTAATCGATACGTTCAAACATGTGTTTTCCTTACAAGGGATATAAGTACAAAGGTATAAGTTGAGGCGCTAAAAAGCATAAACCAGTTTGGGCATTAACTCAATGTTAGATTCCATTATCCCCACCAATTCATGCATTTTTTTGCCTAGTGATGCCATTTTCTTGAATCATCGTCTGACTTGTTTTGATAAAGGGTAGAAAGCTGGCTGTTAAATATTTTGCAAATCATCAAAATGGGTCGCAAAGTAGCCCTGCAAAAAATGCTTAAAAGCGATACTCGCCGGCGATAAAGCTCGCGATGAACGTTGGTAAATAAAGAATCGGCGCATTTTGACAGGTTGCGTCAAAGGTCGCATCTGCAAACCATTAGCGCTGACCCAGTCTATCACCTCAGGCATATAAGGCAGACACAAGGTAATACCAAAGCCTTGACGGGTCATCTCGAGCGCTGTCGACATAAAATTTACTTTATAGCGTGCTTGTTGTATGTGGTTTGCGATACGCTCATCAAGCTCTGCGGTCACTTGCTCAATAAATGGACCTTGCAGGGTAATAAGCGGCGTATCAATCAAATCCTGCCAAATAATTTCAGATTTACATGCCAGCGCATGACTATCAGGCATGACCACACAGAATGGCAGCTGATATAACAAGTCGGCACTGATGTCATCTTCAGCGTCCATAAATTCAAGCTCAGTGCCCACGCCCAAATCCACCTCAATGTTTTGAATGTGTTCTAAGACATTTTCTGCTGAGCAATCAAGCAAAGACACGCTGATGTCAGGATATTCTTTGGCAAACTGAGCGATAACCGCAGGCATAGAGGAGGCCGCAAACTGTGATACGGCGAGCCTGACTTGACCTTGCGCTAAGCTCGTTAAGCTACTGGCTTCATTCTCAAACAGCTGCATCTCATTTAAGATGCGCCGAGCTTGCGGCAATAGATGCCGTCCAACTGCCGACAACGACAGCTGACGTGTAGTGCGATCAAACAACACAATGCCAAGGCTAGATTCAAGCTCTTTTATCAATCCACTGACCGCAGATTGGGTCAAATGCATCTGGTCGCTGGCACGAGTAAAGCTGCCGTTGTCAGCGACTTTGATAAAAGCGGTAAGTTGGCGAATGCTGATATTCATAAGTAAACCTGATAAATAAATCAAAAAATACGATTAGTCTTATAAATCAAGCTAATCTAATATAAATGAATCGTCAATAGGAATGATTGATGAAACTTATTTTTTGCTAATTTTTAGCGCTTTATACCACCAATTGCAATTAAGGATGATGACAATGGCAGATTTATTTGACAACCCTATGGGTCTACAAGGCTTCGATTTTGTTGAGTTCGTCTCACAAGAGCCTGAGCTTGTCGAAGAGCTGTTTCGCAACCTTGGCTTTACCCATGTCGCCAATCACCGCTCAAAAGATGTTTCCTTGTTTCGCCAAGGAGACATCAATCTCATATTAAACCGCGAACCAAAAAGTCATGGCAGCTACTTTTTAGGTGAGCATGGTGCCGGCGCTTGTAGCATGGGTTTTCGTGTAAAAAATGCCCAGCAAGCTTATGATTTAGCGATCGAAAACGGTGCTGAGCCAGTCGATGTCAAAACAGGAGTGATGGAGTTACGCCTCCCAGCGATCAAAGGTATCGGCGGCTCGCTCATTTATCTTATCGACCGCTTTACCGCTGGTAACTCTATTTATGACATCGACTTTGAATATCTGCCTGATGTTGATAAGCATCCAAAAGGCTTTGGCTTTAAAGTCATCGACCATCTAACGCATAACGTTTACCGTGGTCGCATGGCTTACTGGGCTGACTTCTACGAGCGTATCTTTAACTTCCGTGAAATCCGTTATTTCGATATCAAAGGTGAATACACTGGCTTGACCAGTAAAGCGATGACTGCACCTGATGGCAAAATTCGTATCCCATTGAACGAAGAGTCAAAGCAGGGCGGCGGTCAGATCGAAGAGTACTTGATGCAATTTAATGGTGAAGGTATCCAGCATATCGCGCTATTGAGTGATGATTTATTGTCTAGCATCGACAAATTGCGAGAGATGGGTATTCCACTCATGACGGCACCAAATGATACTTATTATAAGATGCTTGATGAGCGTCTAGCAGGTCATGGCGAGAATATCTCTGAGCTACAGATGCGCGGTATCTTGTTAGATGGCACGACCGAGGGCGATGTTCCGCGTCTGCTACTACAGATTTTCTCTGAAACCATCTTAGGTAGCCCAGTATTCTTTGAGTTTATCCAGCGTAAAGGCGATTACGAAGAGGGCTTCGGTGAAGGTAACTTTAAAGCATTGTTTGAATCTATCGAGCGCGACCAAGTACGCCGCGGCATGGTTGGTCAGACAGAGATAGAGACAGAAGCGCCATAATTTTCAGAGATTTCTTAAGAATGCCTTTAAAAAAGCACTTTTAAACAAGTATCAAAAGGGCAAGATGAAAGGGGTTTATCTTGTCCTTACTACCTTTGTGACTCTGCTATTAATAATAAACGTTAAAAGCGAGGCAGACAAAGTAGATAAAGCAAATGACTGATACCAAGGTATTAGACTCATTGCAATATAAGGAAACTAGGCATGGAAAGCCGTCACCAGACAACTGCGTACACAAAGCCTCTCAGTAGCAATTCGTTAAGCACTGAAGCTTCTACTCATCATTTAACTCAGAAGAAGCAACCTTACGTATCGCGTCAGCCAGATACTCATGGTCATATACATTATAGTGACGATGAAAACGCGATGTGGCAAGCACTGCTTGAACGTCAAGCCAAGCAAATACCCAATCGTGCCAGTTCAGCCTATCTTGAGGGTTTAGAGAAACTCAAGCTACCAGCAACGCATATTCCACAACTACAAGATATTGATGAAGTATTGCAAGCCAGTACCGGTTGGCAAACCGCTGCTGTACCAGCGTTAATCAGCTTCGGTAAATTCTTCAAGCTTTTAGCTGATAAACGCTTTCCGGTTGCGACCTTTATCCGCCGCTTTGATGATATGGACTATATTGAAGAGCCAGATATTTTTCATGAAATCGTCGGACATTGTCCGCTGCTGACCCATCCTGCGTTTGCAACTTTTAATGAGACTTATGGCAAGCTTGGTCTCAATGCGACTAAGCAAGAGCGTCTTTATTTAGCACGCCTGTATTGGTTCACTATCGAATTTGGTCTAATGGGCGCGACCAAAGAAACCCGCAAGATTTATGGTGGCGGCATTTTAAGCTCGCCGTCTGAAACCATCTATGCCCTAAGCGATGAACCGGACTGTCGTGCGTTTGATTTGATTGACGTATTGCGCACGCCTTACCGTATTGATCAAATTCAGCCTATCTATTATGCAATTAACGATTTGGATACGTTATTTGATATCGTGAATAGCGACATTATGGGCGCTGTAAAAAAGGCGATGAGTTTAGGACTGTTTGAGCCAACATATGCTATCAAAACCGCTTAATAGATAGTGCATTTTTTATAAGTAAAAAAGGAACCAACGTCAACACGGACGTACATTCATTAAAAAACTAATAGTTAATATAAAAGGACATTATCATGACGACATTATCACAAGCCAGCTGTGAAGCCTGCCGTATTGGCGCACCGACAGTCAGCGACAGCGAAGCAACAGAGTTATTACAACAAATACCAGAGTGGACGTTGATTGAAATCGATGGCATCAAGCAATTACAGCGTCAATATAAATTTAAGAATTTCGTTTTAGCAATGGCATTTGCCAATGAGCTTGCTGAGATTTCTGAAGCAGAAGGGCATCATCCGGGCATATTGGTAGAGTGGGGCAAGGTGACGGTCACTTGGTGGTCGCACAGTATTAAAGGTTTGCATCGCAATGACTTTGTCATGGCAGCCAAGACCGACAGCTTACTCACCAAATAATCAGAGTAGCAATACTGCTAGCAACTGATTAAACTTGTCACCCTAAAATCAAACCCTGTTGCCAGACTCTACTGGCACTCTAAGGATGTGTGATGCCTCCAAAAATTCTAACCCAAATCTCATCGCAGCTGGCATTTATGATTTCAGCCATTGTCATTGCTATCATGGGCGTTACCATGATTGGCTTTGGCTGGGTACCGCATTTATCATTGATCCTCGCTATCTGTGTCCTGCTAGGCATTGGTATATTTAAAGGATTAAGTTTTGATGATATGCAAGCGCAAATGGCATCCGGCGTTATGCGCGGTATTGGTGCGATCTATTTATTCTTCTTTATCGGTTTGATGGTCGCCGCTTTGATGATGTCTGGTGCCATCCCAACGCTGATGTATTTTGGTTTTGAGCTGATATCGCCGCAGTATTATTATATCTCCGCCTTTGTATTGACCTCTATTATTGGTATTGCTTTGGGCAGTAGTTTGACGACTGCTGCGACGCTTGGCGTGGCTTTCATTGGTATGAGTGATGCCTTTGATGCTAACGTTGCGATAGCGGCAGGCGCTGTGGTATCAGGGGCATTTTTTGGTGATAAAATGTCGCCATTATCGGATACTTGTACCATTGCTTCAGCCGTTGTAGGCATCGATTTGTTTGAGCATATACGCAATATGATGTACACCACGGTACCAGCATGGATATTAACAGTTATATTATTTTGGTTTTTCTCAGGACAGACAGCTGGCTCAGATTTAAGTCAAGTAACGGTGCTAAAAGGACAGTTGATTGACAGTGGTTTGGTACATGGTTATGCGGTATTGCCATTTGTGGTCTTGATTGCGCTGGCTCTATTTCGAGTTAATGCCATTTACACCATTATTTGTACCATTGCTGTGGCAATTATCATTACTTATATGCATAGCACGCCAAACGTTGGGCAGTTGGGCGGTTATTTCTTTGCAGGTTATACACCCGCAGAATCATTGGAGCTTGGTGAAGTGGGTGGTATGCTGTCGCGTGGCGGTGTGCAAAGTATGTTCTTTACTCAAGCCATCGTAATATTGGCGCTGAGTTTAGGCGGATTGTTGACGGCATTGGGAATTTTACCAGCCTTGTTATCTGGTATTAAAGACAGTTTAACGACAGCAGGACGCGCCATTTTTGCCGCTGCCATGTCAGCACTCAGTATCAATGTCCTTATCGGCGAGCAGTATTTGAGTATTCTTTTATCGGGTACGGCATTTCGTCCGACGTTTGAGCGCTTGAACTTGCATCCAAAAAATCTATCACGCACCATTGAAGATGCCGGTACAGTGATCAATCCACTTGTACCATGGAGTGTGTGCGGTGTGTTTATCAGCCAAGCGTTAGGTGTGCCAGTGCTTGATTATCTACCTTATGCGTTCTTCTGTTATTTATCACTGCTACTGACGATATTGTTTGGCTTTACAGGGATAACGATTACGCGTAAAGATGGGTCTAGCGTCCGTAAGCATCAAAAAGCACAAGCCGTTAATTAAATAACGGCTACATAAACCCCTTTAAAGAATATTCATTCTTTAAAGGGGTTTTTTCGTAATAGGCTAATCATCTGCTCTAAAAAATCAGCGACGTGCTTATGAAGGTTTTCTCGATAAGCCCAATGATGCTTGACCTCGTAACTTGCCTCATTGGGCAGTAGTATTTTCATCATCCCCATCTCTTCATAACGCTTTGCCAAATCATTGGGCAAGTAGCCGACATGATGACCTGCCAAAATTAATTGCGCGGTCGCCTCCATATGGTAAGTGGTGGCGCTTAAAGTTTTTGGGCGGACATGATTGATACTCAAATCAGTAATATAGCCTCGTTTTATCCATGGATAGTTGTGTTCCAAATCCTCAAAGGTTAAACCTTCCGCCTTATAAAATAGCTGATGCTCACGTCCACAGCAAACCACTTGCTTTTCGATAAATGCTGGCTGAAAAGTCAATAGGGGTGGGAAGCTGCCAAAATATCCCACGCCAATATCACTTTCATTACTTAAAAGCTTATCAAGCATACTCTCAGGGCTTTGCACATCGATAGAAAAATGTATCAATGGATTATTACGATAGCTCGCAGCCAAGCACTGACGTAACGCATCATAAAAAACCGTTGGCATCTGATCGATAAGACATAATCGAATATGACCGCCATGCACAGAGTCTAATTGACGAATATAATGCAATTGATGCTGAAAGCTTGCCACCGCTTCGGTAAAACTTAAGCAAGCCTCATAAACCGCTGCCCCATCTTCTGTCAGCTTAAAACCCGCGCGTCCACGATGACAAAGTGTCATACCCAAGCGGTCTTCTAAATGGGTCAAATGACCGCTGATGACAGACGGCGTGACATTTAAGCGTGACTGCGCGGCGGTCACACCTTGACACTCTACGATGGCCATAAAGCTCCGCAGGGTTTTGATGTCAATTTTTATCAATTCATCTAGCATTGAAGGTCATGTCCCCCTATCTATTGTCTTAACCGACTCTTTATAAAACTTCTATAAATAACGAATAAATCAAAGTTACTACGAAAAATCAGAAGTTTACTTCTAAATTTTACCATGGTCTCGCCTCTGATATTTAGGTATTGTCAGAGCTATAGAAAAAGTGGCATAGATAAAAGTAATATAGACAAATTGTCTGTTTTGACCAATCGATACAAGGATGTGAGTGATGAAATTCAATCAACCATTAAGCGGCAACGACATGCCAAGATTTGGCGGCTTCGCTTCTATGATGCGCCTGCCAACCCAAGCCGATGCCGAAGGACTGGATGTGGCTTTCGTTGGGGTGCCTTTAGATATTGGCGCATCAAACCGTAGCGGTGCAAGATTGGGTCCGAGACAGATTCGCGATGAGTCACGCATGATTCGCCCTTATAATGTCGCCACTCGCGCGGCTCCCTTTGAGTCTTTGCAGGTCGCTGACATTGGCGACGTGCCTATCAATACCTTTAACCTGCTAAAAAGCGTCGATATTATTGAGAAATTCTATACCGATAAAATCGTCAGTCATGGCGCTATTCCTTTAACCTTAGGCGGCGATCATACCATTGCCTTGCCTATTTTGCGTGCGCTCGCCAAAAAACATGGCCCTGTTGGTATGGTGCATATCGATGCGCATGCCGATATCAATGATGAAATGTTTGGTGAAAAAATCGCCCATGGTACGCCATTCCGCCGAGCTGTCGAAGAAAATCTCATTGATGGCAATCGTGTGGTACAGATTGGCTTACGTGGTACGGGTTATAGTGCTGAAGAGTTTGATTGGTCAACCGAGCAAGGCTTTCGCGTAGTGCCTGCTGAGGAATGCTGGTACAAGTCGCTGACGCCATTGATGGCAGAAGTGCGCGAAAAATTAGGCGATGGCCCAGTATATTTAAGTTTCGATATTGATGGGATTGATCCTGCGTTTGCACCGGGTACGGGAACCGCTGAAATCGGTGGCTTGACGTCAACGCAAGGTATTGAAATCATTCGCGGTATGCGTGGCCTTGATGTGGTCGGTGGCGATTTAGTAGAAGTGTCACCGCCGTATGACCCGTTTGGTAACACCTCGGTACTAGCCGCGAACCTGCTATTTGAGATGCTATGTATCCTACCGGGCGTGCGCTATGACGATAAGGTCAAAGCCATTTATTGAGCATAACTTATAATCTTAAATTGCCTTTTATAGGGAATTAAAGGTCAGTTTGGGTTTAGCTTGGATTTGATACTGAACGACTTATTTAATTGCTATTGAATTTTTTAGGATGATTAACTCATGACGCATTCTCTCCAAACGCCTTCTTCATTGCCAAATTCCGTGCCAACTGCCTCATCTCTAACTTGCGGTGAGCTACTCGTACAGTGGCTAGAGTATTATGGGGTTGAGACGGTATTTGGTATTCCGGGCGTACATACGGTCGAGCTATATCGTGGCCTGCCCAATACCGATATCCGCCACGTGACACCGCGTCATGAGCAAGGCGCAGGCTTTATGGCGGATGGTTATTACCGCGCTTCTGGTAAAGTCGGGGTATGCTTTATCATCACCGGTCCCGGCATGACCAACATCATGACGGCGATGGCGCAAGCATTGGCAGATTCTATCCCGATGCTGGTGATATCTAGTGTCAATAAAGTGCAGCATACCGGCAGCGGTGAAGGGCACTTGCATGAATTGCACGATCAGCAAGGTATGGTCAGTAAGGTTGCGCTCATGAGTAAAACGATTTGGCAGCCTTAGTCATTACCAAAAGTCATCGCTGAAGCTTTTGCGTTATTTAATGGCACGCGTCCAGGGCCGGTGCATATCCAGCTGCCTATTGATGTGATTACCGCCGATGCCAGTCATGTCGCCAAGCCGCCTAAGTTAAATAAGCTAAATAAGCGAGATGCTTCTCTAAACAGCCAATCTACTAATAATATTTTGACGCAACTACAAGCAAACAAACCGCTACCTCATCCTGCGCAATTGGATTTGATTATTGAGCAGCTTAAAAGCGCAAAAAATCCAGTCTTACTTTACGGCGGCGGCTGCGTTGATGTTAATCATGACGCACAAAAATTGGCAGAACTTATCGATGCACCGACGTTTTTGACCATTAATGCCAAAGGTTTACTGCCGCCTGCTCATCCGCTGAGTTTGGGTAGCAATCAGTCATTGGCTGTTGGTCGCGCTGTCATTAGCGAGGCCGACTTAGTATTGGCGATAGGTACTGAGCTTGGTGAGACTGATTATGACGTCTTTTTTAATGGTGGGTTCCAAATCAATGGCACGCTGATTCGTATCGACTGCGATGCTCAGCAATTACAGCGTCCGTTTAGAGCAGATATTGCGCTATTGTCAGACGCGCAAATGGCTATCAGCGGTTTATGTACGCGCTTAGAGAATCAACCGCTGAATCATCAAGCAGCACCGCTAGTAGCAAAGGTAAAGCAAGCGTTGATAGAAGAAATGACGCCAGATTTTGCTGGTCAAAACGCACTGCTACAGCTGATTCGAGATGAAGTAAAAGACGTCATTTTCGTTGGCGATTCAACCCAACCTGTTTATAGTGGCAACCTTGGTTTTGAGGCTTTAGCCACGCGTCGATGGTTTAACTCATCGACTGGCTTTGGCACTTTGGGTTATGGTTTGCCTGCCGCGATTGGTGCCATGATTGGCTCAAAAGCGCCAGTTATTAGCCTGATTGGCGATGGTGGCATTCAGTTTACCATCGCAGAATTAATCTGCGCCGCCGAGCTTGAGCTGCCATTGATTGTGCTGTTATGGAACAACCAAGGTTACGGTGAGATTCGCCGCTATATGGAAGAGGGCGGCTTGCCACTGATTGGGGTTAATATCAAAACACCGAATTTTGAGCCATTAGCCGCAGGATTTGGCGCAGGTTATCGTCGAATCACGGATAAGCAGCAGCTGCTCGAGGCATTGCAAAAGGACATCAAAGGCAAGCAACCGATTATTTATGAGGTTGATGAAGCTGACGAATTTCTTCTTGAAATGGGTAAGAGTTTTACCTGTTTTAGCTAATGTACTAAAGCGTCATTTACACGAAAAATAACTAATAAAACGGCATTCAACTATTTGTTCAATTCGCTCAATCTATGGATAGATTGGATAGCGAAAGAAAGAAATTTGGCGATCGTCGCCTATCAAGGAGGAATCAGATGTCAAATGTTATTGATCAATCGCAGCAGCCCATATTGGGCAATCATGTTAGTGTGTCAGAGACCCCGCAAGGCGCACAGTGGCGCGCCGCAATGTGGAAGTTCTTGCTGTTTTCAGCATTGGGTATTGCGTTATTTATCATCCCGTTTCAATGGGACGGCAAGGTCACTATTTTATTAGGAGTGCTTACCGATACCTTGCAAGCATTGGTTGGAGGTTATGTTGTTTACGCTGCATTAGCGATTGTTACAGTCTCCTTTGTAGGGGTGCTAGCGGTCAAAGTTTTGAAGCCTAATATGCCAGCCGATTCTATGCGCGCAAAGTTGTTTGATGTCGATTGGTTTTGGCTTGCTGCGCGGTTTTTAGGGGCGCTATTTGTTTGGATGATTTACCTACAAATCGGACCTGAGTTTATTATCAACCGCAATACCGGCGGCGTGATTTTTGAAGACCTTATCCCTATTTTGATTCCTTTGTTCTTTTTTGCCATTTTATCTTTGCCGTTTCTGACGGATTTTGGTTTGATGGAATTCTTGGGTACTTTATCCAGCAAAGTGTTTGTTAAATTGTTTAAGTTACCCGGTCGCTCTGCGGTCGATGCGATGTCTTCTTGGTTTGGCGCGGCTTCCATTGGCTTGCTGGTCACCATGCAAGAGTACAATAAAAGCTATTATAGTCTGCGTGAAGCAGCCATTATCGCAACGACTTTTTCAGTCACCTCCATCGCTTTTACCTATGTGGTTGCCAAAACCATCGGCGTTGACAATAACTTTGTGTATTTTTATCTGACCATTGCCTTAACGGGCTTTATTGCTGCCATTATCATGCCGCACCTACCACCATTGTCTTTGAAACCTGATACTTATCACTTAGGTAAGAGCATGCTTGATGAAGAGATTCCGGCTCAGTACACCACCTATCAATGGGCGATCAACCGTGCAATCACGCGCGCGCACTCTATGCCAAGCTTGGGTAAAGTTTTTAAACACAGCTTAAAGAACTTGTTTGATATCTATTTTGGCTTAATTCCGGTGGTTTTTGCTATCGGTACCATCGGTCTTGGCTTAGCCGAGTACACGCCGGTATTTAATTGGTTGTCGGCACCGCTCGTACCAGTGCTTGAGTTGCTGCAAATTCCAGAGGCTGCTGAAGCGGCACCAGCGATGATTATGGGCTTTGCTGATATGTATCTGCCTGCTTTGGTCGGTAAAAGTATCGAGAGTGAAATGACGCGCTTTATCGTTGGCGCAGCTTCTATTACCCAGATTATCTATATGTCTGAGGTAGGCGCGCTGATTCTAAAATCAAATATTAAGCTGAATGTGCTAGAGCTATTTATGATTTTTATTCTGCGCACGCTGATCAGTTTGGTGGTTATTACTACCGTGGCGCATCTGTTGTATTAAAAAATGTGCTTGTGCGTAATGCTATGCAAGCAGTCGGTTGTGCCTGATTAAAGGTAGCTATTGAAGCGGTAGACCGAGATGATGAGAAAGATACTTATGCATTATATGACCCAAATTTAGGAGAGGTGATTACTACGACCAGACTGAGCGCAGAAGTCCACGTAGCTATAGCAGTGGATGTCGCTACTCAAGTCTATCGGTCTTACACCTGTTGATATCTGTGCGCTTATTGTCCTGTGGAATTTTCTAACGGTAGCTACTCTTGGAAATTAGCCTTTGCATTGGCTGCAGGCTGTACCGTACTGTTAAAACCAATAAAGAATGTCAAAACAATAAAACCGCTAAGATATTTCGATAGCGGTTTTATTGTCTATATTGTGAGCAGCTTAGTATTGAAAACTATGCGATATTAACCGAATACTTTCATGCGCTCTTCAACAGGCTTAAACGTTTTGTCGCCTGCAGGCTGTTCGATAGCACCAAATACCATTTGAGCGTTTAGCGTCCAGTCTTTGTCAATATTCCATGCTTCAGCAACTTTGTCATCGATAATAGGATTATAGTGTTGCAGATTTGCGCCAACGTCGATACTGGCCAAAGCCGTCCAAATAACATACTGATGCATCGCGTTGGTTTGATGTGCCCAAATGGGGAACTTATCCGCATATAACGGCGCGTTTTCTTGCATGCTTTTCACGACACTTTGATCTTCAAAGAACATGATTGTACCTGCACCCGCCTTAAAGCCCGCGATTTTGTCTTTTGTTGACTTAAACTTCTCTTCATCGCCAACGATTGCATGTAGCGTCTCTTCAGTGATATTCCACAGTTTCTGATGCTCTTCACCAAACAATACGACAACACGCGTCGATTGTGAGTTAAACGACGACGGCGTATGCAAGATTGCATGCTCAACCAACTTAACGACTTCGTCATTCGATACGGGCAATTGATTGCTCAACGCATAGATAGAACGGCGTTTTTCGGCAAGTTGTTGTAAGGTATTTAGGTCTGACATAGTATTTCTCCACATGGTTAATATAAATTGATTCGAACTAATAAATGATCGGTACTATTAATGGTTATATGCAGTATCTACACTTCCAATAATTATCCTTTAGTATAGATAAATTAAAATGCATTGAAGCGTCCATTAGCTCATTGGTACTTCCATTAGCAATACTTTAGCATCATCGATGACGTCCATCGTAAAGTTCTTAGTATCCCAAACACCAAGGCCATCGCGGGTATCCAAAGTGTTACCGTTTACAACGACTTTACCGCTAATGACAAAGACATAAACACCATTGTTAGGATCTTTTAGCTGATAGGTTTGGGTAACACCTTTATCAAAATCACCCATGCTAAACCAAGCATCTTGATGAATCCATACCCCTGCATCGTCCGCATTGGGTGACAATACTTGATTAAACTCATTTGGCTTTAGGATATCGTCCATACGAACTTGCTGATAACGAGGCTCAACGTTCATTTTATTTGGGATGACCCAAATCTGTAGGAACTTCACCTCTTCTTTGTCATCGCCATTCATTTCACTGTGCGTGATACCAGTACCTGCTGACATTACTTGGATTTCACCGGTTTCGATGATGCCATTATTACCGATGTTATCGCCGTGACCGAGCTTACCCGATAAAGGAATACTGATAATTTCCATATCGCGGTGTGAGTGCTTACCAAAGCCTTGACCACCAATGACGAAGTCATCATTGATGACGCGTAGCGCACCAAAACCCATACGTTCTGGATTATGATAGTTAGCAAAGCTAAAAGTGTGGCGGCTTTTTAGCCAGCCATGGTTGGCATCGCCACGAGAGTCTGCTGCATGATAGATCGTTTTCATAATTTATCCTTAGATATTAATAGGTTAAATGTCTATAAATTTATTATTAATTAACTTGTTTAAACAATGGGTCTATTATAATTGTTGTCCTATAATAGATAAACAACGTTAACTGCAATTAACTATTCTTTTTTTTAGAACAATTGTATGGCAGAGATAGCGCCACATATTCATAGTGGAACCATGGATTCTATAACAGGGTCAGTTGCATAACGGTTGCTATAAACCCAAAAATCCATTACGCGATATGTTGTAAAAAGTCTTTATCACGCGCCCTAACTGATAGATACAGCACGGGCAAAACAAATAAGCCTACTGCCCAAAAACTTAGCTGCATATATAACAATGCACCCACTAATGCACCTACTAAAAAGCTAGATACCAATACTGAGCTGTGTGCCAGTTTTTTGCGATTGTCGGCTGTGCGACTGACCAAGTAATCGGTCAGATTGATACCCAGTTGCGTAGTATTACCCGTCATCAATACTGTCGGACTCATATGCTTAATCACTGTTTTACTAGCGGTATTACGAATCGCCAGCGCAATTAAGCCTAATCCACCCGTTATCGCCACGGTTATATCACCAGCATCGACAAAAGGCTGATAGTACAAACCGGCAATCATAAAAGTGGTCAGAAAAAATGCTTCCGTTAAGAATAAATGGCTCAGCGTTAGCTGTTTATTTTTACTATGGTCAATAAATATCTTGGTCACCATGACCGTCAAAATAAATAACGGTAAGGCGGCAAGTTTAATCCATAGACCGGCTTCACCTTTAACCAAGCCACTGCCCGCCATCACTAAGTTACCCGTGACATGTGCGGTGAAGAAACCAAATAAGGTGATAAAACCAATGGTATCAATGGCACCGCCAACCACTGTCAATAACACAGGCGTTTGATGACGCTGCCAAAAACTTGGTAAGTTATCATTAGATGGGCTGTGAGCGTTAGTTGTCATGATAAGGAGCTGTCATAAGTATAAGTGAGTATAAATACACGTTTAACCATTGTTTTCTTATTTTTAGTTATAGGCAATTATCTACGCGTGTTGCTGTGATCAATCGAATAAGCGCCTGCACCATGAGCAAAAATCATCAAGAAACCACCTGCTATCGCGATGTTTTTCATAAACGGGTTCATTTGTGATTCATCAATCCAGAAATGATGGAAAAGCAGTGCTGATATAATGTTAAAACCCACGAACAATAACGCAATCAGGCGTGCTTTAAAACCAAGCAAAATAGCAATGCTACCAAATAACTCAAGGGCAATCACCAACGGTAATAGCATACCCGGTACGCCCATCGACTCCATATAACCTTGAGTAGCAGCGTAGCCTGTGATTTTGGTAAAGCCTGAAAAGATAAAAATCATTGATAAAAATAGGCGACCAATTGGGGCGCTAAGCTCTTGTAATTTATCCATAGTAATTCTCCAAAAATGTCACAATGTGGATCTAAATCGTTTGTATGTCGCTAAGTAATGATTATATTTTAATTGTTGACCATGTATAGATAAACCGTAATAATCGCAAATAACAGTTCTTATTTAGAGAACAGTCAAGGAGCATCTTATATGGGACAATTAGAAGACATGGCAATGTTTGTACGCATTGTTGAAGCCGGTAGCATTACCAAGGCTGCCGAACAACTAAATATTGCCAAATCAGCGGTTAGCCGTCGCCTCAAGGATTTAGAGACGCGGTTAGGCAGTCAACTTATTAGCCGCACCACGCGCCAATCCAACTTAACCCAAGCCGGTGAGCAGTATTACCAAAAGGTGAACAATATACTGAGCGAAGTTGACGCCCTAAACGAAGAAACCAGTGGTGCGCCTACGCGTATCGAGGGCACCTTAAAAATGACCGCGCCATTGTCATTTGGCTTGATGCATCTAAATGATGTCATTGATGAATATGCCAATCAGCATCCCAATTTGAACTTTGAGCTCGATTTCTCTGATCGGCATACAGATTTGGTTGAAGAAGGGTTTGAATTGGGGATTCGTATTAGAGAACTGCAGGACTCGAGCTATCAAGCCAAACGTCTGGCGCTAATTCGCTATACCTTATGTGCCAGCCCTGAATATTTGAGTAAAATGGGCACACCAACTACCCTAGAAGATTTTGCCAAGCATGAGTTTTTACAATACGGTCTAAACAAATCCAGCACGATAGAGCTCATAGACGAGCAAGGTAAAAAGCACCAAGTCGCTATCAACTCAAAGATAAAGGTCAATAATGGCGACTTTTTACGAGAAATGGCGGTAAAAGGTCATGGAATCGCTTTTTTGCCCAATTTTATTACTTACAAAACCTTAGCCAGTGGTGCACTTGTGCCCATCATGCAGCAGTATCAATTACCGACTTTAAATGCTTATGCTGTTTATCCCAAAAACCGATTTTTATCGCAGCGCTGCCGTTATCTAATCGATTTTATCGCTGAGCGTTTTGGCGATGATCCTTATTGGGATCGTTTTTAACTTTGTTTATGCGTTGGTGTTTGTTTTGCTTAAGTTTGTAATGCCTGTATAGATTCGCTTAGAGCAACTTAGTAGGTGTTAAATACTTTCCCATGGCACTGACAACGACTGCTCTTAACTAAATGAGTAATTATTAGTGGTTATTTTTGATGTCTCAAAATGTCTGAATAAAAATAATTAAAAACAACAATGCAAATAATGTTTTAGGTTAATGTGCCGTGTCTTATTGCTATCACCGCGATAACTATTACATCCCGTCAAACCTTCTTTGCAAAATTACAAGACTTCCTCTTTAGTCAAACTTAGACCTGCTTTAACGACGAAGATTTTATATAGCCTTTTGTGTCCATCGTGTCGATACCGCTGCTGCTGACAGTTTTAATGTTGGTATCATGAACGATTTTTTCCAGCATAAACCTTCTTTGGTTTTTGACGACTAACTTTAACATAGCGTCCTTAGTATGTCATTTTACTGCCAGCCTAATGTTGCACCATGCTCATCTTGGTGCGTAAATAAAGGGTGCGCGCGCGCTTCCTCTAGTGTAAGAACTGGCGTAACGCACACATCTGCCGATTCAAAAACCTGCTGCCAGTGAGCAAGACCATAACTGGCAAAGGTATCAGCGACCAATTGCGCCGCTTCTTGGCTGTCTCTGGTATTAGGCATGACACCCATTTGCCAATGCTTAGTTTTGAGCTCAGGTAATTCTAATACGTCACATAAACCTTGCCAAAACTTCAGCTCTAAAGAGCCGACTGCCATATGACGATCATCTGCTGTTTTGTACAAACGATAGCAGGGTAGTAGACCACCTAAAAAATCATGCTCCGGCTTTGGGTTTTTACCAGAAAAGCTTGCAACCAACTTACCAGTTGCTTTTGGCATGACCAGATGCTGATACAAGCTATGGGTCATACTGACCGCAACGTGACGACCTTTACCCGTGCGCTGTGCTGACAACACGGCAGCCAAAAGGGTAATGACTGCCGTATCACTGCCGCCTGCCAAGTCTGCAAACTGGATATTAGGCATTGCTTGATCACCATCTGCGGTTTTGAGCTGATCAAGCACGCCGCTCATCGCCATAAAGTTGATGTCATGACCAGCTTTATTAGCCCAATCATGGGTAATGCTCTCGCCATCAACAACGCCATAACCCGTAATCGATACCATAACCAGCTTTGGATTAATAGCATGCAGGGTCTTAGCGTCCAGCCCCATACCTTCAAGCACTTCGGGGCGAAAACTATCAAGCATCATATCGGCATCTTTAAGATGCGTTTTGATTGTTTCAATACCTGCTGAATCACGAAAATCAACTTTTTGAGTCTCTTTACCATGGTTTAACGCGGTGAAAAGCTCGCCAAAGGCGCGGGCAGGATCACCATTAAGCGGTTCAATCTTAATAACATCCGCGCCCAAGTCAGCAAGCAGTCGCGTGGCAAATGGTCCTGGGAGGCTGCGCGTCAAATCAACAACGCGCAGCCCCTCTAGGCAGTTTTTCATAGTATCAGCTTGATTAGCCATCAATAAACTCCTCACCACTTGAAGCCATATCCACTAATATTTGAGCCGGTTCAAACCGCTTACCATATTTGCTAGCAAGCTCGCGGCTACGTTCAACAAATTTATCAACGCCTACTGAGTTGATGAACTGTAATGTACCACCTTGGTTCGGTGCAAAGCCCCAACCGAAGATTGAACCTACGTTTGCATCAGCTACCGTACGTACGACGTTTTCCTCGAAACACTTCGCAGTCTCATTGGCTTGCACGTAAAGTAGGCGGTCTACCAAGTCTTGCTGAGATGGCTGCTCATCTGTCGTTGGGTACAGTTCAGTGAGCTCAGACCATAAATGCTTTTCACTATTTTGCGGATAGTCATAGAAGCCTTTAGCAACCTTTTTACCTTCACGGCCAAGTTCTTTGACCATTTTTTCTACCACTGGCATGGCTGGATGCGGTGTAAAGGTTTTGCCTTGCGCTTCTAAGGCACGCTTGGTTTGCTGCATGACATGTAATGATAGGCTTAGTGACACCTCATCTTGCAGTGCGAGTGGCGGCATCGGCATACCTGACTTCATACCAGCCACTTCGATGCTGCGTGGGTGAATACCTTCACTTAACATGGCAATACCTTCTGAGACATAAGTACCAAAGACGCGAGAAGTGTAGAAGCCTCGGCTGTCATTGACAACGATCGGTGTCTTACCGATTTGACCGACATAATCAAAACCTTTAGCCAAAATGGCATCATCGGTTTCTTCGCCAACAATAATCTCAACCAATGGCATCTTATCTACTGGAGAGAAGAAATGTAGACCGATGAACTGGTTTGGACGCTTGCTAGCTTTGGCCAGTTCAGTGATAGGCAATGTAGACGTGTTTGACGCATAAACGGTATTTTCTGGAATTACTGCTTCAGCATTACGCGTGCATTCAGATTTAATGTCTACATCTTCGAATACCGCTTCGATAATTAAATCACAGCCTTCTAAATCGTTATAAGACGTTGTGGTTTTAATAAGGTCTAACAGTGCTTGTTTTTTCTCTTCCGTTGAACGACAACGGCTGATCGCCTTGTCTAGCAACTTAGTAGAATAGTTTTTGCCTTTTTCAGCGCCTTCGATAGCCGTATCTAACAGCACCACTTCCATACCCGCTTTAGCTGAGACGTAAGCAATACCAGCACCCATCATGCCAGCACCAAGTATGCCGACTTTGCTTACTTTAGAACGCTCAAACCCTTCTGGGCGTGACTGACCTTTTTTAATGCTATTTAACTGTGTCCAAAGCGTATTTATCATATTTTTGGACGCGTCTGATAATACACAAGCGACAAAAAAGCGTGATTCGATTTTAAGACCGTTATCGATATCGGTTAGGCAGCCCTCAAATACGCTAGATAAGATATGGGTGATTGCCGGATAATTGCCGTGTGATTTTTGATTTGCCATCGCTGGCGCAATCGAAAATACTTGCACTATTTTAGGATGCTTGCTGTCACCGCCTGGGATTTTAAAGCCTTTTTTGTCCCATGGCTGCTGCGCTTTTGGGTTTTCATTAATCCACGCTTTAGCCTTACTGATAAGCTCATCATTGTCATGAGCCACGTCATCGATAAGACCAATGTCAATCGCTTGCTGTGCGCTAAGCGCTTTGCCTTGCGTCATCAGCTCAAGTGCTTTTTGAATACCAATCAAACGTGGCAGACGCTGAGTACCGCCACCACCAGGTAATAGACCAAGCTTGACTTCAGGTAAACCCAGCTTGGTTTTAGACGAGGTCTTTGAAGAATCAATAGCGATACGATAATGACAGGCTAAAGCAAGCTCTAAACCGCCACCTAGTGCCGTACCAGTAATGGCAGCAATCACTGGCTTACCTGAATTTTCAAGTTTACGCAGGCTAGTTTTTAAGTCCTCAACCAAGTCAAACGCTTGCTCAGCAGTTTCAATAGTGGCCAGTTGGTTAATATCTGCGCCAACTACAAAGGTTGATTTACCAGACGTTAAAATCAAACCTTTTGCTTCTTGGTCGTTGACAAAAGCATCAGTCAATGTGGCAAAGGCGTCATTAAAGCCATCACCGATGACATTCATTTTACGATCTACTTGATCGATAGTAACCGTAATAATACCGTTGTCTGATTCTGCTGAAAAACTGTTTAATTCATTAATGGCATTTACGCTGTTTGTGTTCATTCGATATCCTTATTTTCTATGCGTAGGTTTGTCCATATATAGGTAATATTTGAGGCTTAAACACGCTCAATGATGGTAGCAATACCCATACCACCGCCGACACAAAGGGTAATCATTGCTGTTTTTAGATCGCGGCGCTCAAGCTCATCAAGCACCGTGGTCAGCAGCATTGCGCCTGTCGCACCCAGTGGGTGACCCATAGCGATAGCGCCACCATTGACATTGACGATATCAAGCGAGAGACCAAAGTCATCAGCGGTATTAAGCGGCACAGCAGCAAATGCTTCGTTGATTTCCCAAAGGTCGATATCAGCAGCAGTCATACCGGCTTTAGCCAGTGCTTTTTTACAAGCAGGGGTAGGGCCAGTCAACATGATGGTTGGCTCTGAGCCAATCACAGACGCCATGGTGATTTTAGCGCGTGGCTTAAGACCTGCTTTTTCGCCAGCAGCTTTACTACCCACAAGACACAATGCTGAACCATCAACGATACCCGATGAGTTACCAGCGTGGTGCACATGGTTAACGTTTTCAATAGTGGTGTATTTATCAAGAATAACGCCATCGAAGCCCATTTTGCCTGGCATTATAAATGATGGGTTTAGGCCTGCTAACGTTTCCACTGAAGTGTTTGGACGAATGGTTTCGTCTTTGTCTAATAGTAATAAACCGTTTAAATCTTTTACAGGAACCACTGATTTATCGTAGTAGCCTTTTTCCCATGCAGCCGCTGCTCTTCTGTGTGACTCTGAGGCAAACTCGTCAACGTCTTTACGACTAAAACCTTTTAAGGTAGCAATAGTATCAGCGCCAACCCCTTGAGGTACGAACTGAACGGCATCGTTTACTCGTGGATCCATATACCAAGCGCCGCCATCCATACCCATTGGTACACGGCTCATTGACTCAACACCACCGGCAACGACTAAGTCCTCCATGCCAGACATGACTTTGGTTGCCGCAAGGTTAATGGATTCTAAACCAGACGCACAAAAGCGTGACAGCGTTAACCCTGCCACGCTCTCATGCCAATCAGCGTCGATAACGGCGATACGTGCGATATCAGAACCCTGCTCACCGACTGGTGTCACACAGCCTAAAATGACGTCATCTACCAAACTGGTATCTAAATTATGGCGTTGTTGCATCTCTTTTAGTAGCGTGCGTACAAGCCAGATAGGTGACGCCTGATGGAGGGAGCCATCTTTTTTACCTTTGCCGCGTGGGGTGCGGATAGCATCATAAATATAAGCGATCTCAATCATAATAAATCCCTTTAATATTTCATTATTTAAGAACATTTGGCTTAATAATATTCGTATATTGGCTGGCATGTATTTATTTGCATGTAGCGGTTTTCATAAAGCGGCTTGGTTTCACCCAACGCTATTACATAAAGCGTGAGGCCAACTCCTTCATAATCTCATTAGTGCCGCCGTATATTTTTTGTACGCGAGCATCAGCATACATACGAGCGATTGGGTACTCTGTCATATAGCCGTAACCACCAAATAACTGTAAGCATTCATCCATGACATTGCACTGTTTTTCGGTCACCCAATACTTGATTAATGACGCTTGCGGTGCGGTTAAGGTGCCATTAATCATCGCTTCAACAGCAGAGTCACACAAAGCTTTTACGGCTAGGTAATCGGCCTGAACTTCAGCCAGCTTAAAGCGCGTGTTTTGGAACTTCCAAATTGACTTTCCAAAAGCTTCACGCTCTTTTACGTACTCAAGCGTCAACTCTAAAGCCAGCTTGATAGCACCGCAACCACTTAGCGCAATAATCAGGCGCTCTTGCGGCAACTCTTGCATCATTTGGATAAAGCCAAGACCTTCAACACCGCCTAATACATTTTTCTGTGGGACACGGACGTTACTAAAGAATAGCTCTGAGGTATCTTGAGAAGATAGACCGGTCTTTTTGAGGTTGCGACCACGTGAGAAACCTTCTAGAGCGTCAGTTTCGACCACAATCAGGGAAACACCCTGAGCGCCCTGATCGCGATCCGTTTTGCAAGCTAAAACGATAAGGTTGGTATGCTGACCGTTAGTAATAAACGTTTTTGAACCATTGATAATGTAGTCGTCGCCATCTTTCACCGCGTAGGTTTTTATTGCCTGTAAGTCAGAGCCTGTCGTTGGTTCTGTCATCGCGATAGCGCCAACAGATTCGCCAGTAGCCAGTTTAGGTAGCCATGCTTTTTTCTGCTCTTCAGTACCGTGCTTTAAAATATAGGGCGCTACAATACCTGAGTGAACCATACCACCAAAACCAGCTTGGTTAGCCTGTGCCTGAGCTAACAAAATAGCGGCTTCGTGACCAAAATCACCACCGCCACCGCCATATTCTTCAGGCATTGACGCACATAAAAAGCCCATATCGCCAGCCTCGTGCCAAGCTTCACGGTCGATCATGCCGTTTTCACGCCACTGCTCGTCTTTATCTTCCCAGCTTTTAAACATCTTCAAAGCACTGTCATATACCATGCTGTGTTCTTCGGTCATCCAGTTTGAGGCAAAAGCTTCAATACTCATGTTGTCCATCCTTGACATTGATTATATAGAAATTGAATAAAGGGTAATTTATATTACCCTTTAGTTCAGTATCAAAAATTCTTTAAAATAAAAACTTATAGAAGATATACTAGATGACGAAAATGCTTTATTCAACACGTTTAAAATAAATGGTAATACATCTTACCTTATATAAAATTGGCTTATTGAGTAAAGTGATTGACTCTAGTCTAAGTAGATTATAAGGGAGTAAATAGTAATGACAATGAAGGCGGTCAAGCAAAAGGATGGTATTGAGACCTCTCAACATTTAGCGCCCTTATCAGATATGCGACCTGCCACCTTGGATAAGATTGAACAAGCGGTTCGTAAAGTGTTTGCAGGCTTCGACCCTAGTGAAGTAACGATGGCGCAAATCGCTAAGTCTGCCAACGTTTCATTGCAAACGCTTTATAAATATTTTGGGGACAAGCAAACTTTGTTTAACACCATTATGGATATCGTACTTGGTAGGTTGGCGACGCGGATCATGGACCATTTACAAGGGATTGATAGCGTGAAAGATCGATTGCGCAAGACACTCTGGGTATGTTTTGATTTTGTCGACAGCCATCCAGATGCAGTGATGGTGCTGTCCTCGATATCGGTATCCCGCATTCGCAGTATTGCTATTTATGAGAATAAAGAGCTGATTGGTGCATTTTTGGATGTATTAGAAGATGGTCAAAAACGGGGTGTATTGAATGACAGTGTGCCGCTATATATTCTGTTTGATGTTTTTATGGGTTTTATCAGTCGTTTAGGCTTTATGCATATTATGCGGCAGAGCAATACGCCGATAAACGCAGAGTTTGACGCGCTATTTGTGATTTTATGGCGAGCTATCTCTAAGCCTGAGACAGAAAAAGTGTAATGGTTTATCGCCTAGACCATAATAGAACCTGACTTTCTAACAGCGTCTCCAATCTTAACTTTGATCGTTAGACAGTCATTCCATTTTGATTAAACAGTAAAAGGTGTAATTACTATCTAGTTTACTGTTATTAATCTCAGTTTGCTATAGACCTGCTCGGACTACTACAGACACAAAAAAGCCCTTATGCTATTGAACATAAGGGCTAATCAGTCATTCTCGGACTTGCTTGTACTACTAATTGGTACCGGTGGTCGGTACCGCGGTCTGTAGGTAAGTTGTTGATAGTTATTGTCTTATTTTTTTAACCTTAAAAAAATGTACACCGCAGTGTACATAAAGTGATCATTTCATTGTTTGTGGACAACTAATTATTGGTTGTAGGTAATTATAATTAATTTGTTGTTTGAGATATATTTTCATGCTCAATTAAGCTTTCTATCATTTCTTCAATACTCACACTGTAGTCTTCAGACATCTTTATGAGTTTATCATAGCTTTTTTTGGATAGCTTGATAGCTTGATAGCATGAGGTTCATCTAGTATACCAGTTTTAGATGCGTTAATTAAATCATAGTTATCAGATAAATAACTGTTAACTATCTTGATATCTGTCGATTTTGTCTCTTCAATAATTTTATCTAGCACTTCATAATTTTTCTTAAGTATCTTTACATATCTCTCTTTTGTTAGAGGTTTTGATTTATCATAATTGAGCTGGGTTCTCCAAGCATTCCTCATACTTGATATAACGTAATCTCTTGGGCGATACCATTTCTTGTCCCTAGTACCAAATTTTTCATTAGGCACATTTGACAATAAATCCAAGCTTGCAAGTATCTGCTGATATTTCTCATTTGTACTTTCAGGAAAAAATATTCGTTCTAGAATAATACCTCCAAATTTTTTGTCATCTAAATAATTATGCATCCAGTCTATCTGCTTTTTATTAGATGGATCAATCCAGCTAATATCCTTCTCAGCAGTTCGATTCTTCAAATATAAATCTTTCACAAATTCTATATGCGCTATCTTGGCGTCACCATGTATGTCTCTAAACCAAGAATACTCAGGCAGTTTTTTACTGTAGTTCCTGTTAAATATATGGATTTCATACCTTAAGGTCTCTGTAACATTATTAATTAAATCTACCTTGCCCTTAAAAGTATTGTTATGAAGTTGATCTATAGCCAAGAAGGCCACAAAAAGTGTGCTTCTCAAGTCTTTTTCGAACCAGTTGAGATATGTATCAGGAACACAATAATTTAATTTATGGTAAATAATGTCATTAAAAGCTTCTAACGGGAGCTTGCAACCTCTCAAATATTTAGCTAAGAAAGTTGGATAGTCACTGCCGGAAACGCGAGGTAAGTCCCAGTCACCGTTTAGTAGAAACATTCTAATTAGAAGGAGCGACTTAGCCTCATCTTTACTCATACTTTTAATAATGCTGAAAAAATCTTCATATAAAGATTTCTGAATTCTAGCTTCGCTTATAAACACCTTCGATACATAACTGAGACGTTGCGTGCCGAAATATTTAACTGAAGGTGGATCAAAAACCGCAAGCTTAATATTATCGTGCACTCTAACTTTATACTTGTCATTCATACTGAATTCAGCACCATCCATAATTAAATCCTAATATAAAAAACTAGCAAAATAATATTAATTAACTAGAATAAACCTATTTATTATCTAGCACAACTATAGCTGTAATGCCTCTAGAATAGACGAATATATAGCTAAATAATAGGTTTATTATATAAATAAAATATTATTTAACGCCAGATCAAATTAAAGCTTCGAGTGACCACAGAAAGCTTAACTCCATCTTCATTACTTTAACGCATATTGAGGGAGTTTTTATTTGGCTATGTAAGGATATACAGGTTATTGCAGAAGTGAATTCTGGCATCCTTAGTTGGTACTTATATTCTTAACTACTCAAGATGACAGACTGAGTGTTAGCCCTACACTTAAAAAAAACTGACTAACCTGAATATATGAACCACTAATTCATAGGAGCAGGAACATGTCATATCTACACCTCAATCAACCTCTAATCGTCTCTAACATTGATAAGCTAGTTAAAGGAGTACTGTTCAATCACATCAGTTTTGAGGAGATAAAGAAACAGCTAAACGACTTATACGAGCCATTCATGGACATCTTCGATGATGGCCTGTTTTATTCTGAAACCATCCATGCGTTTATTGACAGTACCGAATCTATCATGGGCGACTCATCGGCGTATGAGGTTGTTTGGGATCATGACAAAACCCAACGATTTATAAACACGCTGTTATCGTATAAAAACGATATTGAGGAAGAAACTAGAGCATGGCGCTATAACGAAGGTCAGAATAAAAACAATCTAGTAAGCCTTGTGAGAAACCTTACTGACCAGTATTCAAAACTGCTATTCGTAATGGTGGATTTAAAGTACGCAACAGAAACCAGCCATCATGTGACGATAGATCGTTTCAATGATCACATGAAGAAAATCCGAGAGCTTATCAGTAACAAAAAGACGTGTTTTGAGCATGTGCAAGGTTACGCATGGGCATTAGAACAAGGCGGTAAGAACGGTGGTCTACATTGTCATCTCTTGCTTATCTACAATGGCTCAGAGCGACAAAGAGATGGTTACTTAGGTAAAGCGGTAGGAGAAAAGTGGCAAAGCATAACGGGTGGGCTTGGGACTTACTACAACTGGAACACTCCAGCAAATAAGCAAAAGTATGCAGATAGAGGGTTGTTAGGCATTGGTATGATTCATCGTGACAATCCACTTGAAGTTGAGAACTCCCAAATAGCATCCTCCTATTTGGCAAAAACTGATAAGTGTGAGCAACAGCTTAAGTTGTGGTTGCCTGGCATGCGTACCTTTGGTCAAAGTCGGTTCAACGTATCTTGGCGTCGAGGCATAAAGCGATAGCAAAGTAATTTCAGATATATATTATTTTAATGAGATGGCGCGTTTGTAGTCAATACAGCGCCTAACCCAACATATTCAGGTCTGCCTCGTGCAGGCCTTTTTTATGCCCAAAATAAATAGGAGCCCTTATGAAACCCATCTGTCCATGCTGTCGCTCATCTGCCGTCTACGAGCTGAGTGATGGTGCTAATAACACGCTTATAGAAAGCCTGTTCTCTCCTGCCATGCTAGTCAGTCTTGGCGTCAGTATCTGTAAGACCCTTAAGTTTCATCCAGCTATCGGTGCTGTGGCAGGTATTGCCTTAGCTGCGGTGATCGAGCTTGCTCAACCGAATAACGCTTTACCGATGCTTGCGAACAAGCAGTATCGCTGTAGTAATTGCACTCACGTTTTTAGTAGCTTCAATTAACCAATTTATCCACTTAATTTATTCAACAATAAAAGGAATATTCTCATGGCACATTTAATCGAAACAATGGCATACGTAGGCGAAACCCCTTGGCACGGCTTGGGTAACGAGTTATCCCCTAAGCAGCCTATCGAGGTATGGGCAAAGCAAGCTGGGCTCGATTGGCGTATCGAGTCATCGGATGTTAGCTACATGGCGAACAACGACAAAGGACATAACCTGATTCTGCCCTTTGCTGAGCAGAAGGTGTTATACCGTAGCGATAACTTCGAGCCGTTATCGGTAGTCAGTCAGCGTTATCAGGAGGTGCAGCCGCGTGAGATTCTTGAGTTCTATCGGGATCTTACGGAACAGTCTGACTTTGAGTTGGAAACTGCTGGGGTGCTCAAAGGCGGCAAAAAATTATGGGCTTTGGCTAGGACAGGCCAGTCAGCAACGCTTAAGGGCAAAGATGTTAGTAATGGCTACTTATTACTGGCAACCGCTTGTGACGGCACTCTGGCGACCACAGCACAGTTCACATCAATCCGTGTGGTATGCAATAACACCCTAGCGATTAGCTTGGCTGACGGAAGCGGAGGCGTGGTGAAAGTGCCGCATAGCACCTCATTTGATGCCGACAAAGTGAAGCAGCAATTGGGCGTGTCGGTCAAACAATGGAATCAACACAGTTATGAGATGAAGCAGTTATCAGAGCGCCGAGTGACCCAAGCAGAAGCTGCCAATTATTTAAGCCGTGTATTTAATGATCAGGACAACGACATAATCTTGTTTAACAGCGCTAAGAAAGAGAAGGATGCGGTGCCAAACGCAAAAGCGATGAATAAGGTGATGAAGATGTTTAATGGTCAAGGTCGCGGAGCGGATCTTGATGCAGCACGTGATACCGCTTACGGCTTGCTGTGTAGTATCACTGAATATGTGGATCATGAGCGCAGGGCGATGTCGAGAGACCATAGATTAGACGGTGCATGGTTTGGCTCTGGCGCTAAGCTCAAGGAAAAGGGTTTAGAGGAATCGCTGCTGATGCTGGCTTAATTCGCTAAACCTTAACGTTTATAACACAACCAACCACGCTTAAAGGCGTGGTTTTTTTATGCCGTCTTTTTAATAAATAGTATTAACCAATAACCAATCTAATGAAGGAATTTATTATGAACACAATCGCATTGAACCATATCGCTCAGCTAAGAAAAACCAAGCGTGCAACCGTTAAGGTAAAAACGCCCAGCACCACAAAAGCCAATATAGATAGTGAAACACTAAAGCTGTCTGCCAATCAATCAACCACTGCAAAACGTCTGGTCAACACCAAAAACTTAAGTCATAAGAAATGGCTTGAGGTACGCAAACAAGGCATTGGCAGCTCTGATGCCGCAGCTGCGTGTGGTATCCATCCATACTTATCGATGCTTGAGCTGTGGATGATTAAGACCGGTCGTCTGCACTCACATTTGAACGATGATATTGATGGCTATTCGCCCCTGTACTGGGGCAATACGCTAGAGCCGATGGTCGCTAAGTACTATCAGCAGCACACAGGCAATAAAGTACGTCGCGTCAATGCAATCTTGCAGCACCCCGATCCTGATAATCACTTTATGCTGGCAAATCTAGACTATGCCATCACTGGGAGCGATGAAGTGCAAATCCTTGAGTGCAAAACTGCAGGGGAGCATGGAGCCAAATTATGGAAGCATGACGTGCCTTTGTATGTGACTTGCCAAGTGCAGCATCAGCTAGCCGTCACTGGTAAACAGGCTGCTCATATCTGCGTGTTAATCTGCGGACACGAGGCTAAGATATTTAAGGTTGAGCGTGATGAGCGCTTGATTGCATCCATCATCGAGCATGAGCGTTTGTTCTGGCAGTATGTGGAAACCGACACACCACCAACGCCTGATCATTCTGAATCCGCAGCTCGTGCATTAAAGCGACTTTATCCAACCCCTGAGCCGTCCAGCAAAGTTGATCTAAGCGAAGATGACGGAGCCAATAAATTGTTTGATCAATTACTGAGTTACCGTGATTACATGCAG
Source organism: Psychrobacter sp. ANT_H56B (assembly GCF_008369245.1). Taxonomy (NCBI): domain Bacteria; kingdom Pseudomonadati; phylum Pseudomonadota; class Gammaproteobacteria; order Moraxellales; family Moraxellaceae; genus Psychrobacter; species Psychrobacter sp. ANT_H56B. Next base: position 372,753 of record NZ_VOBF01000001.1, on the reverse strand, counting down.
GAGTTAGAGCAGCGTCATGACCAAGTGAAACATCAGCTGCAAAGCTTAATTCAAAATAATGAGATTGCGGTATTTGAGAAAGGCGCGATTTCTTGGAAGCGCTCGAAAGACAGTGTCAGTCTTGATAGCAAAGCATTAACCAAAGCGCATCCTGAGTTGCTTGAGCAGTATAGTAAAACCCGTCAAGGCAGTCGTCGCTTTGTCATTCTTAACGATAACTAAGCCATTACTCAGTCATCAAACATAATCAATAAATTAACCCACTCAATCAAACAAGTGCATAACCGCCCACCCGTCATAGGTGGGCTTTTTTATGGCTAACTAAAATATAGAAGGAACATCACCATGATTAAAGGTCTCACCATAACCCCGCCAGTTTTAGGTCGTATCAGCATCGGACGTGTCATTCAAAAGGATGGCAAGCGTTTACCTGCCAAAGACGATCAATTCACGATTACTAGCCAAGTACAAAATAAAGACGGCTGGATCAATCACCCACTCGATGAAAAGCTACGCGCAAATAATGAGGGTAAGCTGAGACAAATACCGGTGCGTATGCTGTTCAACGATCCTGAACTAAACCTACGAGCGGAGTACACACTATTTGATAGACAGACCGGACGTCCACTATGCGTGGGTGACGGTGAGCAATGTCAGAGGCGCACAAACAAAGGCGTTGAAAGTCATCCTTGTCCGTCTCCTGACCGCTGCCCATTGGCACAAGGCGGTGCTTGTAAACCTTACGGTCGTCTGTACGCCAATCTCTCTGAAGACGATGAGCTTGGCACGTTTATCTTTCGCACGACTGGCTTTAATAGTATTCGCACACTTGCAGCACGGTTAAGTTACTTTGCTGCGGTGTCAGGCAATAAGCTGTCATGTTTACCACTGCAACTCACCTTAAGGGGTAAAAGCACGACGCAAAGCTATCGGACACCGATTTACTTTGTGGATCTAACACTACGAGATGGTATAAACCTAAAGCAAGCAGTGCAAGATGCACAGGCGATTGATGCGGAGCTTAGTGAACACGGCTTTGATCAAGCGGCATTAGAGGAAGCGGCTAAGGCTGGTTATAACAATTCGTGCTTTGAAGTCGATAGCGATAGCCTACTAGATGTAGTCGAAGAATTTTATCCAATAGAGACAGAAGATAGGAACAGTCAGCAAAGCTTTAATAATGGTATTGCGACGCACAGCGTCAGTAGTATCGAGCAAGGCTTGCGCAAAAGTGTGACGGCGGTAAGTTAAATCTATCAAGACAGATAGGTGACATAAGAAGGAGCTGAATAATCAGCTCCTTTTTTTTATTGCTTCAAACAAGACTAGAGGACGGACCGTATAGGATGCCGTAAAAAAATATGGGACTCCCTAACTGTATGAGAGGAAACGCTCTCATTAACTTATAAGGAGCAAATCATGGAAAATTTAAACTCAGTACAGCCAGTAATTGAGCAATGCAATCATATACCGCAACTACTGAGTATCAAAGATGTAGGCCATTATACTGGTCTTAGTCGTTCTACGATTTATGAGATGGTCAATGAAAAATCTGATCGCTATGATCCAACGTTCCCTAAGAAGGTACAACTTACACAGGTGAGGGTAGTATGGGTAGCAAGCGAGATTGCAGAATGGATTAATACTAAGATTGCTGAGCGCTCGTCTTAGGTTTAACAAACCGTCCTAGCTCTAATAGTAGGGCGGTTTATTTTTTTGTATTTTGGGTTTTTACATTCAATGAAATTATTATCAATAAGTTAATAATTTTGATTCTTTATTCATTAAGTTAAGGTAATAAATAAACAGTTATAAACATAATCGCTCTAAACACTTTGATATTGATAGTTTACCTATGAATGCCTTGTTAGTGTCAATTAGTGCTTTTATCTGTATCGAGAACCCTTTTTTTAGAAAGTATTATGGCAGGTAAAGAGAGTATGCATATTATTCCTGGTAATATCGATACCGACAATGCCACTGCTAGCAATGCCGAAGGTGATTGTTGCTCAATGACTGTACTTCCAGAACCTTGCTGAAAGCCAGCCACTTGTAAAATAAGACCTGCTAAGCCTGCGCCCAAGGCTAAACCAATTTTCTCGCCCCAAATCCATATACCAGTAAACGCACCCTCATCATCAACACCTGTTTTTTGTCTTTGTTGCGCAATAATATCCGGAACAATCGCAAAGCAAAATAATTGCTGACCAGCATTGGCTATACCAAATAATATTACTGCGAACCAGAATCCGACAGGACCATACATGGCAAGCCAAAGTGAAGCTGTAGCAGCGCTATAAAGAATAGTCGCAACGACGAAACCGTTGTGCTTACCGATGCGGCGCGCAAGCCAAGTCCAACACCAAGTGGTAGCAACTGTTAATAAAGTTAAACCTAAGAATAATTTAGAGATAGTCTCAGGATTATTACCTAACCAATACTTGCTATAAAATGGCAGCATTGCTGTGCTTAACGCGACTGATAGCATTTGAATTAAAAAAGCTATCCATAACCAGCTAAAGGCTTTATTCCGAAAAGGAGCTAGAATCGAGCCACTTTTTACATTTAACTGCGAGCGCTTAATCTGAGATCCACCAGTACCAATCACAGCGCTAGCCATGCCAGCAAATGCAATTAAAGCAATGATAATGGACATGTAAGTATAACCATCATACCCGCCACCTTTACTTGAGACTAACAGAGGAGCTACTGCTCCTGCTAATAGAAAACCTAACGCTAAGATAGCACTACGCCAAGCGGCTATTCGCGTACGAGTATGCGGATCGTCTGTAACTTCTGCGAGTAATGTCGCATAAGGGACTGTAAATAGTGAATATCCCGTACTTGTTAGCGTATAAAATACTACTATCCATGCTAGGGTTGATTGCCAACTTGATAGATTCGGTGGCGAAAACATCATAACAAAAGCAATTGAGAATACTATAGCTCCGACTGCCATAATTGGACGTCGTCGTCCCCAACGAGTATTAAGACGATCGGACCACCGTCCTAGTAGAGGATCAAATACTAACTCCCAAATTTTAGGAATAAGAATTCCTAACCCTGCCGCACCAGGGGGAATGCTTAAAATTTCCGTCATGAAAAAAAGCAGTAAAATTTGAGGTGTTAATATGAATATGGCAGGTCCAAGACTCCCCATGCCATATGAAGGAGCAAACCAGCGAGTTGGTAACCCAGATGCTGTAAGTCGATTTTGATTCATCCTTTGAATCTCCTAAGATTAAAATCCTTGTTATATTGAAAAGCTATGTGTCTACATCAGCAAACCTAGTGTTTTTGCTCTAGCCACCGCCAAAGCTCGGCTATTAACCTGAAATTTTGCATTGATACGCTTCGCATGAGCCTTTACGGTATGAAGTGAAATTGATAAAATTTCTGCAATCTCAGCATTTGAATGACCTTTAGCTATCAGTTCTAGAACAACATGCTCACGTGGGCTTAGCAGTGTTTCAGTACTTGCAGTGATGGTTGTAGGGAGTACTTTCGTCTTTGGATTCTCATTAAACGCTATAGCGGAGTTAGAATGACCCTCTAATAGAATCTGGCCTTGTCCCTGACGAATCGCCATAACCGTTGCAGAGGCGAGCATACGTTCGGCTTGCCGTATGTCACCACGTTGATGACGCGCCTTTCCAAGTGCCATCAAAGCTTGACTCACAATAACTTGAAAGCCGAATCCTTCAGCTTTTTCTAAAACCTGAGTTAATACTTGTATGGCTTTATCTAGTGACCCCTGAGAAGTTAGAGCCTGAGCATGTAAAAAGCTCATCAACGCAAACAGTTCAGGAGTAGAACTAGGAGGAGTAAGTGAAGTTGGGTCATTATACTTTTGCCACAGACGCTCTAAAATATTCATAACAGGTTGGTATTGTTGGGCTAATAGCTCAACACTAGCTTTTCCTACGATAAGTACACTACGATATATCGGCTCTGATACACCTCGTGCATATAAGGCTCGTTGCACTTCAGCTAGTCGCTGCTGTGCCTGTTCATGATTACCATTACGCGCATCTATCTGTGCTAATAAGATATAACTATAAAAAAATACTGGTGTGCCAGATGCCATTGATAACTCTTGTCCTTGCTCTAAGGGTAGTCGAGCACCGTCATCGTCACCTGTTAACATTAATAGCCATCCGTGGCGTATACGTTCTGAACCGCTGAGCAGGGTAGAACCGCCACTTTGACCAATTAGTACTTTAAGCTTATCTAGTACTTGCAAAGCTCTATGCAAATGACCTGCTAACTCTTCAACTTGCACTTGATCTAATAATAATTGACATTCAAGCAGCATCTTGCCTTTAAGACGAGCCAATTCTAATCCTTGCATTTGGTGACGTTGAGCTTGTTCATACTGACCTAAAGCCAACTGCGCCCGCGTCATACAAGAAAAGCATAGAATCATTTGAGTCCAGTCTTTATTTTTATTAAGCTCAATCAAAGCCTGACTACTCAAATGACAAGCTTCTTGAGCTTGTCCTCTATGCAAAGCCAACTCAGCTTGTATAGCCAATTTGCTTCCAATCCACTGCTGTTGGTTTGGAAGAGTAGACAAATAACACTCAGCCAACTCTAAATTACCAGCCATAATTAAAGAACGAGTTGCAACGATTAAGGCTTTAGGTTGATGAGTAAAATCATCTACTTCTAATTCATTAAGACCAGATAAAATAAGAGATAGATTGTTTTCAGCAAATAGTTGATTAAGAGCAACTTTAGAAAGTGCCTTTACGGCACGAGTAGTATCCGAAACCCTAATAGCATAGCTAAATAAAGTTAAGCTTTGTTCGCTAAGATCAAGCCAATCGAGCACACCAATTAATGCTTTTTTAGCATCAGGGTAACGTTCTCTCAATACCGAGCGTAAAGGCTCATATACAGTAAAACGATTAGTACTACCTGGTAACGTGCGTAGAAAGGATTGTCTCGCTATCAGTTGCTGTAATGAGAACTTTTCTCCAGATATTACAGAGCAAATCGCACTATCAATAAATGGGGCATGTGCGATAACGTTAAGCAAATGTCTATCAGACAAAGGCATTAACCCTAATACTTCTTGATCAAGGTAATCGAGTAAATATGGAGAACGGTGTAGATTGGTTTGCGTATGAGATTGGTGACTAGTTTGGGCATAAAGAAATAAACGAACTCCTGCAACCCAGCCATTTGTTTGATCATATAAGCTTTTAGCACAGAAGCTTTCTTCAGGAGACATTAAAGCTAGTATAGAAGTGAGTTCTGGCACTGTGAGCTCTAAATCCTCACTATTTAACTCTATTAGTTGCCCCTCTAATAAAAGTCGGCCAAGAGGCCACTTTGGTTTATGACGAGCCGTTATCAACCACTGGCTACTACTCTGTTGTATAAAGTCTAGTAACCAATCATCAGTATCAGCACTAGGCCGATAATCATCCAGTATAATTAAAGCGTTAGAACAAGCGTCTAAAGCTTCAAGTAAGTCTTCACATAACCTGTGATCCTCAGTTTCCGGCAGCCCTAGAGCTGCCGAAATCTGAGTCATGATGAGCGCTGACGTCAACGGCTGATTAGAGGGTAGTGAAATTCTTAGCACTCTAAAAATACTGTCTAGTTCAGAGAACTGACGTGCTAATACTGTCTTACCGAACCCAGCTGGAGCGCACAACAGCCTAATTTGAAGTATTTTTTCTGGCGCCAAAGCTGTCAGTAAACGCGGACGAGCAATGACACCATCGAGAGTACTAGGAGAACTTAAATAATCCATAGCAAGATCTCCTTATTTAACCTTTAATACACGATTTAAATACCAGACTCACAAGTCACTGTTAATCCGCAACCCTGTGCGCCTGTAAACCCATCCAAGAGCTCGAAGAAAGCGTCAGGATCTACTGCTTGTTCAGGAGACATCACACCAGTACCTTGAATTTTATTATTTAAGAGTAAAGGTAAAAACAGAGCCAGTGGAATACCGGTCACTGCACTCATCCCACCAGCAGGAACTGCTTTAAGAGTGGCACCAACACGAAGCGGAAGACCGTCTTTTGTTCCTTCAGCATAAGCTACGATACCTAGAGCATCTCTTTCTTCAACTTCATTTAAACGCTCTCTTCTTTTTTCACGACCGCCATCACTCATGAGAGCGGCAGCAGCATCTATAGTCATAGAGCCTTCACGTACATGATTAGATATCGTCTGCAGATCATCAATGATAGCTTCAACGCCAAGCATACCGTTCATACAATTTTTTAAGTCTGGGAATTTACGTGGGAAAGTCACTGCTTCAGGATGACCAATGCTCCATAAATCTAGTGAACCATAACCTGGGTAATTAAAACTACGTTTCTCCAAAGGCATGTGATCCTCTACGACTCCGTCTTGTACTAAAGGGATTTTCTCTGTTAAACAATGAACTAAATGTACCGCGGCTGCATCCGCACTCGCAGCAGCTTCGCCTTTTTCAAAGAAACCGTCATCTTCATTATGAGCATTGGATAAGCGCCAAGCAGAATATAGGGTATCAACGTGATCCAATTGTTGGGTGGCTTTCATCGCTAGCATATTAGCGATACCAGGACTGGCTCCCAAACCGATAACTGCTGTAACACCTTTATCAACAGCTTGCTGATGTAAATCCATCATTTCTAAAGTAGGTTCCCAATCATCACAAATATCGCAATAATGCTTACCTTCATCAATAGCGGCTTGTAATACAGGTACACCAAAGCGAAAGAAAGGTCCTGCCGAGTTAATAACGACATCACACTCTCGAATAGCAAGTCGCATCTCTTCAATGTTAGTAATATCTAGATACTGAGCAGAAAAACGTTCGTCCTCTAAAGAAGATGCAAAACGAGATGCACGATCATAGTCTATACCCGCAAGTACTACTTGCTCTATAAAATCAAAGGTTTTCATAGTTCGTACCGCAGCACGTCCCATACTACCGCCACCACCTATTGCTAATACTTTCATTATAATTCTCCTTGAAGTTGAATAAGCCCGCACGTTATATATGTCAGACTAAATGTTGGCTAACTACGTAGCCAATTAAAATTTCACACCCATACTTAATGAGACAAAGTCTCGGTCTACTAGATAGTTGTAGTCACCACCAAAATAGTTTTTAGTTTTTAATGTGGCCTCATAACGATCTTTATAAAGAGCCGTCAAAGAAAGCTCAACAGATTTAGAACCTTGGTTGAAATTAGGTCCCCAACCATTAACATCATGACCCCATATCAGCATTGGTCGTAAATTGACACCTGTATTTCCTACATTTGGAAATTGTGTAATAAGAGCAGCACGATAACCCCAAGAGTTTTTACTATAAAAACCGTCGCCATTACAATATTGTGGGTTGTCTACATTAAGTAGCGTCTCACAAACTCCTTCAGCTCCTACTTCACCATAACCATAAAGAGAGTCGCGTCCAAACCGAACTGCACCCGGTCCGGTCTTTAAGTCACCTATATGATTCCCAGCAATTTCACTTCTAAACAAAAACCATTCTGTACCAAATGCACCAGGTAAGAACTGACTAAAAGCAAGCTGAGCTTGAGACAGGGGTAGGCGATCGTAACCCTTAACATAAGTGTCCTCTGCTATGCTACCTTTGCCTTGGATCACCGTAGGACTGATCGGCTTACCGATAATTTCCTGAGAAATACTATCGACACCCAAAGCTGTGTAGGTCAAATCAGTACTATTAATCTGTAATGGCATATTAGGACGTATACTCAACTCACCAGAAAATTTGGTAGTGCCATCTGCTAATTCTGTTTTAAAGGTAGCGGCATATAATTCTACATTCTCAGGGTATTCCATTTTGTAGCCAGCCATAGGTGAATTGCCAACTAAGTCAGTATCAAACAGCGGGTTTTTTACATCCAGAATGCTACTAGTGATTACACTATAATAGGGAGATCGACTATGATAGCGAGTAGCATATAAATTAAACTTGGTGTTTTTAATGGCAGGATTGCTGAAGCCTAAAGCTACACCGTATTCGCCACCGTCTTTAGGAGTATTGTTTTCTAGGCGGGGGATGTATAGATAATCGGCATCGTTTGGCCGAAAATCGCTGCCGTAGATAAGATTACCTGTGTTACATCCAAGTTGAGCGACATCTGTCGTTGAAAAGAAAGTACCACAATTGCTTAAAACTGTATCTTGCCATTTAGATTGATAGAATAAATCTATATCCATATTTGGGCTTAGCTCTTGAGTGAGCTTAATCATTGGAGCAGGGATAAGAGACTCTTCTAAAACCGAACCAGGCCGACGGTAGGCATTACCATCATAAGCATATAAATCATTTAAAGCATGAGTATAATCATCATCACCCCAAGTAACGACCTGATTACCGACACGAATTTCACCATCTAGTTCATTGAGCTTCCAATGAGCAAAACCATAAGCATCTAATAATTCAATACCTGAAGTTTGGGCGTGAGAGTCGCGGCCCTCATTACTGATATCATATAAACGCTGGGAATGATTCTCTTGCTCAATATCGTGCCACCACTTACCGCGTGCAAATAAACCTACATTCTTATACTCTAATTTTAGATCGTGCATTCCTTTAATGACTTGTGTATAACTATCGCCTTTTTCAAAGTTGAGACGGTGATCATCAGAAGATAGGGTAGATGCCGTTCCACCATTACCTACACCAATCAAAGATGGGTCAGGATCAGCTATTGACCATCCAATACCAGCACTGATATTACTTTCTAGCTTTCCATGTACTGGTCCGTTTTCAAATTCAAACGCTAATGCAGAAGAGCTTAATAATAGCCCGTATGCTGCTAACGCCAAATTACCGTGAATCATTATTTTCATAATCAGTACTCCCTGTACTTTATTGAATAAAAGTATTCAACTCACAAGGAATATATTAGGTAATGCTTTACCGCGATAAAATTACTCTAAAGAGTAATTCACTACCCCCTCTTTTTATTATTGATCTAAAAGACATTATAAATGTCTTAGTCGTTCAACTATGTATGCGATCTAAAAGCTGGGTTCTGATTGCTACGATCCAACGTTCTCAAAAAAGGTATAACTTACGACGGTAAAGGTAGTGTGGGTAAAAGTGAGATTACTGGATAGGTTAATAGTAAAGTTGACGCAAGAACAGATTAGCCTGTGGGTTAGCCACTTCGCTTCTAAGTGAGGTGGTTATTTTTTTGATAAACTTGTCGCTTGAATAAGTTTCATTAAGCTAACTTTAGCCAGCCGTGTATATTTTTTATTCAAGGAGGAGGTGACAACTATCACACGCTATAAGTGATATTAGGAATATTCAAAAACTATTTTTCTTAAACAAATTTAAAGCAGGAGATATGGGATAGCCTATTAACTAGGCTTGAGGATTTAGCATTAATGTTGGTTATCAATGACTATAAGAAAATCGATAGATAGGGCCTGAGTAGACGTAGAGCGATGACTAAGAAATCTATCTAAGACAGCGGGTTTGATTACTCATAAAAATAATTTGATACGCAAATTGGACGTTTAGATAAGCGCCATCCGCTTTATTGAACAAATATAGGGTATCATCACCATTTATAAAAAGTATTTTGTTTTATCTTGAGTATTAGAAAGAGTTTGGTTATGAAGAAAGCTATTTTAGGCATGATGTTATCTGTCTTTACCCTATCATCTCACGCAGTGGTCACGGTCACTGATAATCCATTTTATAGCGATGTTGAATTAGATCATCCGTTGTTTGCTAAAGTTGCTGGTGGTTCACAATGCAAAGGCTTGCCTCGTGTTTGTACGCAAATGGTCAGCTGTGAACAAGCCAAACTAGCACTCAAATGCGGAAACACTAAGCTAGATCGTGATAAGGACGGTGTGCCATGCGAATCAATATGTCCAGGTGGTTAATTGCGATAGCGTCTATCGTGATTATAGGATGCAGTTCAGGTAATAAAGACGAGATGTATGGTTCAGGCTATATCGTAGTGAGTGAGCAGACATGGAGTAAAAATTACACGACTCCTTATCCGTTTACGGTGCCTGAGGGTGAGATTGGGTGTGCCTCGAATCCTGCTTTTGGTCGTGAAGTGTATTTTCATCCTAAGGGTTACACCGATGAGTCTTATATTGGCACACCGCTTAATAAATCAGCGGTAGATGGCTTAAAGCTAGGTCATTTGACTCCAAATGTGCCTTATAGTGTCAAAGAAGGGGCTGATCTTAATGAGGCCGTACAGATTGGGTTGAAGGTATGTTATGAGCAAGAGGATAGGCTTGAAAATTATTAAGTTCAATACCTTGGTTAAGACTTAAACCTCTGGTTGTGTGCTACTGATATAAACCGTTTCACCCGACTGAAATATTCGCAGTGTACTTCGTTGTGTACATACAGCAAGCTTTTTGATCATTATTTTTATTTATCGTGTGCGCTTTTATATGAATAAATCTGAACTTACCTGATGAGTAAAGTTCAGAGAAACAGATAGAATCGTTATTACGCCCTTACGCAGGGGGCGACAAACATAACACGCTGGAAATAGATTAATAGTAGATTAGAGTTTTAGTTCCCTAGTGAGGGCTTGAATAGCTGCTGTACGAACAACCGAGGTTTTTTACAGTAAGAACCAAACAGGAAAACTCGACTGTTCTAATAATATTAGATATAAATGGTTTTCTTGTTATTAGCTATATATAATAATTAGCTAAACATATTTTTACTCTCTAGGTGTGCTTTTTTGAAATATTTTAGAGGTTGAAGTAGTAACAGATAAAGGTAACTGGATGATAAATCCTTGAAGAAATACGCAGAGCTAAGCGAGCCAATCCCGTATTCTTTGGAAGTAAGGTAGCTGAACTTACACAGCGTTTAGAAAACTCAAAAAAATAACCTATGTTAGAGATGTTACCAATATGAAAAAACTAATCCTGCTGCCACTATTATTTACCTGTGCTTCAGCTTGGGCTGTCCCAAATATATGGGATAGTGAGTTTGGTCAAGGAAATATGAATTACTATATTTATGATGCTAAAGATAGACTTCTTAGAATTAGTTGTAATAGTGGTGCAGGGTTAGATTACGATCCTTATGTGACACTAGAGATTGGTAATAAGACATACCAAAATACGGACTCTAAATACCCACTGTCTCTTCTTCTTGATAATAAAACAGCAATATCGCCACCTGGTTCAACAGGATCGGTACGTGGCAGCAATTCTTGGAATAAGCTTGTAAAGGGAATATCTAAAGCGCGAAGGATCGATGTTTATCTTAATAATAAGAAATTGACAACGTTTACGCCTCCTAAACCAAATATTGATGAAGTGGCCATAGAGATAGCAGACTGTAGCATCTAGATCAAAGTATTTATCTACTTAACTCCCACACTGTGTTCGTTACGCTCAATATTATGTGTGAGAAATACCCCTTTTAAAGGCGTATTGGATATTGACAAAAAAAGATATGCTAAAGCTTAAGTAATGATGTCTGTATCTTTAGATCGGTGCGCTGTAGAGGCATTGAACTATAGTCTATATATCTATTATTTAAAGTATTTTTGCGCATATCATGCAAACTTAAATAACTTTATTAACAATTTTTTGTTTGGACGGTTACTAACCTATTTAATTGGAAATTATTATGAGTGTATTGAATAAAATATTTTTTGGTTTGGCTTTAACATCTATGTCTATAGTCTCTGCGAATGCTTATTCTGCTAAAGCCTACCAAATTGATGGTCAAGAGTATAAAATAGTTACAGTTTTTGAGGATTCAACTGGTGACGGTAGGTCTACTGTTTGGGAGTCTATTTTCAATGAAGTTATTTCATATAATAAGAAAACGAAAAGACCCGAAATAGTGGATATTAGTGTGCAGACACATGGCTTAGATGATAGATGGAATTATGCAGTACGGATTAATTGCGCTAATCCAACCCAGTCATATGTTTATCCGTACGGTGATTTTAAAAATAAAATTAGTTTCAAACGAGCTATGGCACTCGATTATGGCCATCTCTTGCATATAGAAAGAAAAGCTGTCAAGGGTATATTTTCGACTTACTGCTAATTGTAGGCATTGGGTATACGCCAGCGGAACTGCAATGGCAAATAAATGTGAGACACAAAAAATACTAGCTCGGTTGAAGCTAGTATTTTTATTTGCTCTTTATAGATAAAGTTGTTTCTCAATCATTAGGTAATAATTCCATAATCTTATTTCTTGATAGCAATGCATATATTTTGTGTTCTAGTTAACAGTAGCACTATTATTAAGGGTATTATCGTAGAAATACGACAATGTATTAATGCAAGTTAATTTATTGTTAGGTCAATTAGGCTATAGGTTTAAGCGCGTCAAAGGCTCTATAAAAAACCAAAAAATATGCTGAATCTTATCTTTTCTAGCTATCTTATTACAGCTAAAAACAATCTTTTAATATATAAATTGAAGAGCGAATATGACTATTATCTGGCTTGGTAGTTAGAAACACAAAGGTCTTCGAGAGAGAGTTACGCTGAAGAAGATGTATAAGTAAACTTGGTAAACTAACGACTTGATGAGGAATTGACCATGACTAAGAAAAAGCAAAGCTATAACACAGAATTCGGGATGGTCTCTCCCGGGGCGGTCTAGCTCTCTCTTGTCACTCGATAAACAGTAGCTACCCCAACACCAACCGCCTTAGCTATTTCCTCTTTTGTCATATTGGATTGACTGTCTAATTCTCTAATACGATTGTGTTTCGTTGTATTAGGCTTCTTACCAGTGGGCTTATAGCCACTATTAGCCAATCCTTGCTTAATACGCTCTCTACGCTTGTCATTATCAAGCTTTGCCATCGTTGCCAATAAATCGATCAGCATATGGTTAATCACTGTTAGTATCTCACCTGTCATGCCATTACTTACCGTATGTGTCGTTGGTAGATCAGCCACCACCAATCGTAAACCCTTATCTTTGATACGCTGCTTTAGAATCGAAAAATCATCTTGAGATAATCGGCTTAATCTATCCACGCTTTCGACCAGCAAAATATCGCCTTGCTCAGCGTCCTTTAGCAGCTTGGCTAATACTGGTCTATCGAGCTTTGTACCACTAAAATGCTCAACGTACTCAACATGATTATCATCATAGCTTTGGCTAAAGCTAATCAAGTCAGATAAGGCTCTCTTAGCGTCTTGGTCCTTAGTGCTGGCTCTCACATAAATACGAACGGTCATAACTCCACCTATATTATTTAGACTTAATAATTAATGCTCATTGATAATAGCAAGATATTACTATCATTTAATAATATAAAAAAGTCTAATGATAGATAGATTATCATTTAAAGGTTTTATGTTTTAGGTATAGGCTAATGATAGGAAAAAAGCACAGCAACCAGTCCTATAATTCAAACGTCTGTTATAGATGGTTCCATATTAACAGTCTGCTTTAAGTAGTCTGTTAATATGCTTGAAAGGTGAAACAGCTGGTTCCCTTAGGGTCTGCCTTATTTTTATTACGTGATTAAGCTAATTTAGCTATCTCTTCTCGCTTCTGTTATACATAGATACTTTAGTGATAACATTTTTAGAAGGTAAAATTAGAGTCTTTCAATGTTATTAAGAACGTTTTTGGAGTCTGGCTTGATAGTACACGCTCATCATAACAGGTGTTTTTTTAACAGGTCTAATAATTATTTTTTTATTATGTAGAGCTATCAATAGTTTCTTATTATGCTGATTGTTATCAAATTTTGTCATATTAATTTCATTTAATTCGTTGAATGGTGCTCCCATTAATGGCAGCAATTCAACGATCTCGTCATTATCTAAGTAATTTACCTGTACTAAGCATAAATGTTGAATACCTTCTGCTGTCGCATTAGTTTTGATACTCTCGTATAGTTTGTTAGGCAACTTATTATCATCAAAGATATTGATAACTTTTGCATAGAGATCGCGTGAAGCGGTAGGAATTTCGTCAGCATGTTCTTCTATAAATAATTGCTTTTGGGGCTTGTTAATCTTATCTGAATCAATGATTGTTATATAGTCAGATGCTTGGAGATTTTCAATTAATTTTTCACTAGTTATTGAGGTAACATGATTTTCAATGTAAGCTTCACGCACTTCATTATTATCACAAGCAATAATATGATTCCAATTCTCATTAGTTAAGCTTAATTTTTGATTATGTATCAATGTTAAAATCTTGTTTTTATTCAATAAAGTAAAATCAATGTTATCCCAAACTTCATTTAGTACCTTTATAACCCTCTCATATGAAATATCGTTTAATAATTCACATTGTATTAACTCAATTTCTATCTTTGTACCGAGTCCTTCCTGTCCTGATAAGTAATTTCTGTATTCTTCTCGTTGGCTACCTAAAGGCTCACTATTCGTATTGATAAATAAAACCAAACTGTCAAATAATTTATCTCCATTACGTTTAAAACCCTCAAAAACATTACCCCAATTGGGATGTGCCACATTATATTTGAATAGTTCATCATGTAGAAAATTATCAATTTTTGTTATATCAGTAATTTTTGTTGTAGTCCTTGATAAGAGTTTCTCTTTATTTTCATAAGTTAATTCTTCTACATTCAACACTTTTATCATGACTTCTTCGCTTTCAGCAAACTGTTTTCCAGCAGCCAAATTCATAATAAATAAACAGGTGTAGTCGTTTATATAACACCAAAAATTGCTAATTAAATAATTTATATTAGATTGACAAATTATTGTTAGGGGTGCAGTTTCTAGACTGTGTTCAACATCTTCCATTGAAAGTGGTAGGTTACCTACTAAGCAATCTTTAATCATATCAAGATTAATAGAAAATAAATTTTGCTCACCAAGCCAATTAAACAACTCTATATCTGTTGCATCTACATGTGTAAACAATGGTTCGATAGCCAAAGTGAATTGCTGGAAGCCCTCTTTATTATTTGATAGACAAGCCATTACAAAGCTGATGTAATCAGCCCTTTTTAATAAGAACTCTCTCAGTTTTTTGGTTAAATGAGCTGAGGTGTCTAAAGAAACTCCTATATGCTTGATAATTTTTGAGTAGTTATCTATCGTTTGTTCGTCATCAATTTCACCCAAAATTTCGTCAAATACGCTATCATCATATTGAGCTAATTTGGGTATAAGAATATGTAAGAAATCAATATTTTCACTAAATAAAATAGTTAAAAAGTCGATCGAGACATCTGATTTATCACAAATTTTCTGTATTATATTTTTTTTATGATTCTCAAAAATGTTAACTTCTATTAAATATCTCAACATATCGATATTCAAAACGCTAGAGGTAATCATTTCATCTTCTGATAAATAATTCATTAGTAATTCATTTTGATTTTTTAGTTCTAAATCAAAATTAGGTGTTTGACGAGCATTAACAATCATCGCATATTCTTTATCAGATTTAGATATCGATGATTCGAAAAATATGGATATATAGTCGGTATAGTTCTCGTTAATATAACCATTCACGATAAAAAATCTTAGTTGCTCAGACACATTTAGATCAAATTCGCTTTTCAATAAAGTTTCCATCGTTTGGTTTCGAGTAGACCCAAGCTCTTTCTTAAAAGTATTCTTCTGATTTCTTATAGTTAACAAACGATCTCTTTCTTTATTTCTTATAACTTCTGAGCGTTCGATGTAACCTAAGTTTGACCCTGTATACTCCTCAACATCCTGAAAGCAATAGCTACTATCTTGAATGTAATGACTATTGGAAGTTCGGTACTGTATTTTCTGGTTTCTTAATCTTCTTAGATTTAAAAATACTGCTTCATCATAATCATTGATAGATATCAAACTACCTTCAATACGAATATTTGCAACGTTAACATTATCTTTACGTAGTAGTTCGTTTAGAAACTTCGTATATATAGCGTTTAATTCATCAATAGAAGTTAGAATCTCGTTTTCAACATCTTCTTCTTTCTCCTGTAAAGCGTCGATTTTTTTTTCTAGCTCATCAGTTCTACTCTTTATTAAATCAGATTTAATCCTATTAAAAATATGATATATCTCTCCTTCATTAGCATTTAACTTTGCAAATTCATCTGGATAATAATTTTTATAGACCATCATGGCAAAGAGCTGGTTTTTATCCAAATAAAGTTCGCCTAAGTGATCTAAATAGTCTTGGTATTCATTGAGGATATTCTTGACTAGTCTCATATCATCAAAATATAAACAAGTCTTACGTAGAAATCTGTTATCGATATTTTCGACTACATTTCCATAATTTTTTTGAATTAAATCATAAGCATTGGTTGGGTTGATGATAGGGATTACAGGAATGATATATTCAAAAAACTTACTTCTCTCTGTATTTTTGAACATACTATCTTTAATCGCATAGATGAACACTATGCGATGATTACAAGATGCGTTGATCAAGGCATTCAATTCTCTCAGCCGTATAAATATCGTTGTATTATCAAATCTATCCAAATCTTCTATAATCACAACATTCTTTTTCGTCTCTTGAAAAAAATAGATAATCTCATCAATGTGATCATTAAGGATGGATTTATTCTCTTCATTCGTAATATTAAACTCAGCATCGTGTAACTTAAGTTTAATTTCCTTAAGGCTGATTGCATAGCCCAACAATTGGTAAAAAATGGTCAGAGAGGATAAAAAAAGTATTAATAATCCAGCTAAAGGGAGCATTTCCCAGTCTGGAATAAAGGTAAGAATTTTCTCATTTTCACTAAATACTATTAAATAGCTGATGAAGAGTGTCGTTATGAGAAAAAAAGTAGAGAATTGCGACTTTCTCGTAGTTTGCACTATACGTTTGAAACGAGATAAGGGGATAATAGCAGAGTCAACCGAATAAAATAATTGTTGCAGAATGCTACGCTCAATTAGTTGTAAATAATCAGAGTCTAAATCTTTGTTATTTTCTGTGTCAAATGTGGATAACGAAATATCAGCAAAACTCCATTGCTTTGTATAGTTTCTCTTGAAAGTATTGAGAATAGTGCTTTTTCCAGAGCCATAAATACCAGTTAATGCAATATTTTTTATATGCCTATCTTGTAATGCTGCTTTAAGTCGCTTTTCATAAAGTCTTTGACTTTCATTATCACTATCATCTCTAGGTGCAAGAGAATTGGTAAGGATGTGCTCGCTTGACTCAACATAATCTTTAAAAAAAATGCTCTTGATTAGACTAAACATCGTACTTCATCTCATTTGGTGGTTGAAAGAATGTCGAACAAAATCCACCTGCCGACATCAAAATCAATCTCTTTCTTAGAACGACTCGTTTTGATATCTATAAACTTGTCATATCTAGGATATAACAAGTTTACTCGTTTCAATTAATATATCTAGATAATAGCTAGTCCTCAAGTAAGCTTGCCTATCAAAAAACCTTCCCACCCACGCCTTTAAACTTCTCAACAAAGGCAGCAATTTTCTGCAAGACACTTTGCTTCTTGGTCAAGTATTGCGGATTGAGTGGGCTTAATTTAGGTAAGATAGCATTCAGCTCTGTGCCGTTCTCACTGGCATACTCACGCTTCAAAGAAGCAGCAATATAACGCTTAGCTGCATCTTCATTCAGGTTTTCAGCTGCAATCATATCTTTAACTTCACGCTGCTGTTCTACCTGAGCATAACTAAAGAAGGCATCGATAATACTAGATTTATCAGGGATGGTATCCAAGTTGGTTTGATTGATAAAATCGACTACTAGGCTCTCTTTGGCACGGTTGCCAAGACTTGCCCGAATCAAACGTCGTACTTCTTCAACCAAGGCAGATTTGTCCTTGGTATTTTTATTATGCTCAAAAATTAGCTCAAGGATATAATCGAGATTGATTTCTTGTGATTTGAGCAAGTCTATTTCAAAAACCACATCATCCCAATCAATCGAAGATTCATCTTGCTGCTCACCCGCTTTTTCACGACGTAGCCAATCACGTATGTCGTTATAGGTTGAACGGTAATCTTGTACCGTACGTTCAGCAGGCACTTGAATGGCTTGCATAGCGGCTAGGTCATCGTCGTTTAAGTAATGCTCATCTTTAAACGTCTCAACTGCCTCAGTATCGGTCACATCCAAGTCTTGCAGCGCCTTTAGGCTTGCAAACTCATCATAGTTTTGTAAGATGTTCTCGACACGCAAATACTCCCCGAACAACTTGGCAAAGTCTTTTTTGTCAGACTCTTTGACAATCTCATCAGGATTGGGGAAGCGTTGTTGCAGCTCTTTGACCACCTCCAAATAACCACGACGCGCTTTGCCTGTAGCGATATCGGTAAAGCCTTCTAAATATTCTTTATAGCTTTTCTCTAGCACCACGTTTTTGGTGTTTCTGTCGCCAAACAAGGTGATAGCATCAATGGTCGCTTTCTCTAAGTCCCGAAAGGTTACGATGTTGCCAAAGGTCTTGGTAGCATCATAGATACGGTTGGTACGTGAGAACGCTTGCATTAAGCCATGATAGCGCAGGTTCTTATCCACGAATAAGGTGTTCAAGGTAGGCGCATCAAAACCTGTCAAGAACATACCAACGACCACCAGTAAATCCACTTCTTGCTTGATGACACGCTCTGCAAGATCGCGGTAGTAGTTCTGGAAGGATTTGCTGTCTACGCCATAATTGGTTTTGAACATCGCGTTATAGTCGCCAATAGCACTGCTTAAAAACTCTTTGGCACTGCTGTTCATTGCAGTCGGCTCAAAACCTTCATCAGGGATATCCCCCAAAGCGTCTTGTTCTTCATTAGCGGCAAAAGAGAAGATGGTGGCGATCTTTAACGGTTTGTCGCTGTCCTTTTGCAAATAGTTCAAGGTTTCATAGTAAGCCTTGGCAGCGTCCACACTACTGACAGCAAACATGGCGTTAAAGCCTTTGCCCCCTGATTTTAAGCAATGGGTTTTCTGCCTATAGTGCTTTAACACATACTGCGATATCTCTTGAATACGATCAGGGTGCAATAACAGCTGCTTGTTCTCAGCTGTGGTCAGCTTGGTTTCATCCTGCTCGCTTTCAATGCCGCTAAACTGTGGGCGTACGTCGTTGTAATCAACTTTAAACTTCAATACCTTCTCATCACGAATGGCATCAGTAATGACGTAAGAATGCAGCTCATGACCAAACACGCTGGCGGTCGTCTCAGCCCCTAAAGCGTTCTCTGGGAAGATTGGCGTACCCGTAAACCCGAACTGATAGAACTTCTTAAACTTCTTTTTCAGGTTCTTTTGTGCTTCACCGAACTGGCTGCGGTGTGCCTCATCAAAAATAAACACTACCTGCTTATCATAGATGGGCAAGTGCCCCTCACCTTTGATGAGGTTATTAAGCTTTTGGATGGTGGTGACAACGATTTTATTGTCGTCTTTCTCAAGGTTAAGTTTTAGCCCTGCGGTACTGTCTGAACCGTTTACGCTCTCAGGGGAGAAGCGCTGATACTCCTTCATGGTTTGGTAATCAAGGTCTTTACGGTCCACCACAAAGAAAACTTTATCAATGAAAGGCAGCTCAGTCGCCAAACGAGCTGCTTTAAAGCTGGTTAAGGTCTTGCCTGAGCCAGTGGTGTGCCAAATAAAGCCGCCACTCTCAAGGGTGCTCCACTTCTTGGTTTGATAGGCACTGTTTATCTTCCACAGAATGCGTTCAGTAGCCGCGATCTGATAGGGACGCATCACCAATGAGGTATCACTCACATCAAAGACGGTGTAATGCATCAGCACGTTTAATAGGGTGCTTTTTTGGAAGAAGGTAGCTGTGAAGTCTTTTAAATCTTTGATTAAGGTGTTGTCTGATCTTGCCCAATTCATGGTGAAGTCAAAGCTGTTTCTATTGCGCTTGGTGGTGTTAGCAAAATAGCGTGTGTCTGTGCCATTTGAGATAACAAACAGCTGTATGTATTTATATAGGGAGTTATCGGAGTTAAAACTCTCTTTGCTATAACGATGCACTTGGTTAAAGGCTTCACGAATGGCAACGCCACGCTTTTTCAGCTCGACTTGCACCAATGGCAAGCCATTCACCAAAACAGTGACGTCATAACGATTTGCCTGTGTACCTGTTTGGGCAAACTGTTTGATCACCTGTACTTTATTGCGTGGGATGTTTTTCTTATCGAGTAGCGCGATATTTTGCAGCCGTCCATCGTCAAACGTAAAGTCATGGATATGATCGTCATGAATCTTACGGGCTTTATCAGTGCTATTATCGCTAGGGTTGTCGAGGTATTCCATCACAAAGCGTTGCCATTCGTCATCTGTGAACTGCACATCATTTAAGAGTTGCAGCTGCACACGCACGTTAGCCAACATGGTTTGTGGTGAGGTTAAACCAGCAACGAACTCATAGCCTTGGTTTTGTAGGTCTTTGAGCAATTCGCGCTCTAAATCGTCTTCGGTTTGATAGCCCCCATCAGGCTGATCACACTTGGTATATTTATTTAGGACGATAAAGTTATTGGATTCAGCGATTGTTTTGGTATGTTCAGTCATGGTCTGCTACCTCAGCTTTAGCAAAACTCAAAAGTAGCTCACGATAATACTCATACTGCTGCTGACGTAATGCAATCTCACGCGGCAAGCCTTCGGTGAATGAGGTGGTTAAGGCGTCGAACGTGCCTAGGGTGGTGACGATGCGTTCTTTTTCTTTAAGTGAAGGACTAGGTATTTTTATACTGTTTAAGTTCTTTTGATTAAGTTTTGGCTGTGCAGCGCCTGAAATATAAGGCGTTAGATCAATACTGTTTAGATAATATTCAACATATCTTCTTTCTGCATATGTTTCAAACTTGAGTACATGTGCGTGGTTATTCACCCAATTTTTACCACTAATACTGAATGCTATCGGTGTGTTTCTTGCTGTTAAATTTGCACCATCTTCAGAAACTAATAAGTAATCACCGTCAAAAATATAGTCTTTGACATAGTCCACGATCCCAGATGCTCCGTAGTAGGGAATGCTACCTGCATCTCTTAAACCACTAGTTATAGGCTTTCGCTTAGAATCAAGGTTTTCTGCAAGATCACCCAATGGCGTCCACTTAACTTCACCTTCTTCAAACGTTAATAATTGTTCACGATAGTAGTTGTATTGCTGCTTACGTGCTACAAGCTCTGCGGTAAGCTCTGTGTTAAGCTCTGTAAATGTGTCTAAAATTCGGACGATTTCGGCTTGGATATTGAGAGGTGGAATGGGTATTTGAAGTTTTTCAATATCATTTGCCTTTAAGTAACCTTGCCCAGAATTATTTTTGACTGAGTTGAAATGATTTTTTATACTCGGTGAATCGAAAAAATGGAGAAAATAGTCACTATTGATCAATTCTTCATTTAAGCGAATCAAATACATATTTTGACCATAGAAGTCTAAATCTGTTTTTTTTACTCGCGCAACCTCACCGATAGTGCCGATCATGCTTATTAAAATATCACCTGTAAGGATTGGTCTATTTCGAGATAAGTTCAAATAATCAGACTGAGAAATACGTTTCGTTTTTTCAAAATCTATATTTCCGCCACGAATATTTTTCGATGTAATGTATGGTATTTTTTCATTTTCATCAAATTTGGGTGTAGCTGGCATAATCCAAAATCTATCTTTAGTTAACGTAGCTAAATCTATCCACTCAACCTCAACCTTATCAAGCAGCTTATCCATATAACTTAACTCACTCATGCCTCAATCTCCGCAACGATGGTATCAATATCAGCACGGAGCTGGTCAATCTTAGCAACGGTAACTTTCAGCTCAGCATTGAGGGTCGTGATATCAATCACCTCACGCGTGTCTTCTGCTGCTACGTAGGCGCTAACTGACAGATTGTAGTCATTGGTAGCAATAGCACTGTTATCGACGCTCACAGCTAAGTATTCCGCATCTGTTTTGCTATCGAACAGATCCATCATCTGAGCAATATGCGCATCGGTAAGAATATTGGTATTGGTCTCCGCTTTAAATAACTTACTAGCATCGATAAACTGAGTGTTGCTATCCATTTTGTGTTTGGACAGCACTAAAATATTGACCGATATAGTGGTGCCAAAGAATAAATTGGGTGCAAGTGAGATAATGGTTTCTACATAGTTGTTATCTATCAGATACTGACGGATTTTTTTCTCAGCGCCGCCCCGATAGAAGATACCAGGGAAGCAGACTATTGCTGCACGCCCTTTGCTAGATAAGTAGTTCAGCGCATGGAGCACAAAAGCGAAGTCGGCTTTAGATTTAGGTGCAAGTACACCAGCGGGTGCAAAACGCTCGTCGTTAATCAGCGTTGGATCATCGCTACCAATCCATTTAACCGAATAAGGCGGGTTCGAGACAATGGCATCAAACGGCTTGTCATCACCAAAATGCGGATTTAGTAGCGTATTGCCCAGCACGATATTGAACTTGTCGTAATTGATGTTGTGCAAAAACATATTCATTCGCGCAAGGTTATACGTGGTGTGGTTGATCTCCTGACCAAAAAACCCTTCTTCGATAATATGGTTATCAAAATGCTTTTTGGCTTGCAGTAACAGTGAGCCAGAACCTGCTGCGGGGTCATATATCTTATTCACCGTTTCCTGCTTATGCATGGCAATTTGTGCAATCAGCTTAGAAACGCTTTGCGGAGTAAAAAACTCACCCCCTGATTTACCAGCATTGGCGGCATAGTTAGAGATCAGATACTCGTAGGCATCACCAAATAGATCGATTTGATTATCAGCGAACTGGTCTAGTTTAAGACCAGCCACCCCTTTTAGCACCGCTGACAAGCGTGTGTTCTTATCGGCAACGGTATTACCTAAACGATTACTAGTAGTGTCAAAATCAGCAAATAAGCCCTTTATATCAGGCTCAGAGGGGTAGCCATTGGCGGAACCTTCGATCGCTTTAAAGATAGCCGCTAAATCCGTATTCAGGTTTTCATTTCTGTGCGCATTGGCGGCAATATTGGCAAACAGCTGACTTGGATAAATAAAATAGCCTTTAGTCTTAATGGCATCGTCTTTAATATCATCATTAATCACATTATCAGGAAGTGCAGCATAATGAACGCTCTCATCACCTGCTTCGATATAACTGGAGAAGTTCTCACTGATAAATCGGTAAAACAAAGTACCCAATACATATTGCTTAAAGTCCCAGCCATCTACTGAACCACGAACCTCATTTGCAATTTGCCAAATTTGGCGGTGGAGTTCGGCACGCTGTTGGGTACTTGTCATGATAAAAATCCTATAAGAATAAAAGAGCGGCAAGGTAAAAAAGCTGTTAAAACAATATTTTGTTTACTGATCACAATCGGAACTGAATTGACTCGACATTACTCTGGTCAGTATGAATATTTAAAAGGGTAATTTAAAAAGAGCTTTTTAGTTAAAAATATATTTTTCAATTTTTATAATTGTTGATATTTCAGGCAAAGTTAGCTCTTAATTTTTAGCAACTCAAGCACTTTATCCTCTCCAAGCTGATCTATCAATGCTTTCAGTTGCGCGGTAGAGTCAGCTTTGGTTTGTGCATCTGCTCTAAACTCTACCGTATCCTTACCATCCTTCAAAGCATCTAAGTAGTCAGCCCACTTCTGCATCATATCGCTACGATCATCAATATACTCAAAACGACCATAAGCCGATCCATTAGGATCTTTAGTGGTATGTCCTAAGGCCATCTCTACAAGCAAGAGAGGGTACTTAAGGTGCTCTTGCATGATGGTCTTTGCAGTGGCTCTAAAGCCATGCGCACAATGTATATTTTTATAACCTAAATCATGTAGATGATTATTAGCAGTAGCGTCTGATATGATCTGATGTTTTTTTGCCCTTTCGCTAAAAAATACGTATTCGGTATGACCATTAATCTTTTGCTGCTCACGTAATATTGCTACTGCTTGACGAGGTAGGGGTACGACCATATCTTTAACCATGTTCAGCTTGCCTTGACCTTTTAAAGGCTTAAACTGCCATCTATTAGCCTCTAGATCTAAATCCGACCATTTCATACGGCGTAGATCACCATTACGCACAAACAGTAATGCTAATAGCCTAAGGGAGTTAATAGTGTTTGGATCACCTTCTAGGGTTCCAATAGCTCGTAGCAACTTAGCTAAGTCTTCTGGTTTGGTAACTGCTGGACGATGACCGTAACTGGATTTTGCTAACTGGCTTTTAATGAGTGAAGCAGGGTTACTGCTACAAAATCCACGAGCACCAGCGTAAACAAATACGTCACTAGCAATGCCTGCACAGCGTTCAGCTTTGTCCGTAGGCTTACCATCGTTATTTAAAGAATTGGCTTGTATATTTAAAAGCACTTCAAGCATTTTAGGCGAGTCAATCTCACTGATAGGTTCATTACCTATATACGTACATATAAGGTCTAAACGAACCTTTTTACGACTCAAAGTATTCTCTTTTTGATTCTGTTTAAGAGTATCGAAGTATTCCCAAGCAAAGTAATTAAAGGAATTTTTAGTTTTACTAATAATAGTATGTTTTAATTCTTCACGATGATTTTTAGGGTCAATGTTACGGCTAAGTAGCTCTTCATAGTCACGCCAAATTTCACAGGCACGAGCTAGTGATATTTTTGGGTAAATACCAAGCGATATACGTTTATTTTTTGAATGAGTGGGGGACTTGTAGCGATATATCCAAGACTTAGTACCATTAGGTCTAATCATTAGATATAACATTTGATGGTTTTTGACAGAGACTAAGTATTCATCATCTTGAGCAGTATGGCTGCTGATGCTCCTATCGGAGCTAATAGCCTTCCTACGCTCCTTGGCCTTGCGCTCTTCCATAACTAAATACCCCAGTGTACATTTAAAAGCCAGTGTACATGACAGTGTACATCAGATGCATGGATTGGGATAGATACTGTAGGGCAGTATAGTACATCAGATACAACAAAGCCCCTGATATCAGGGGCTTTGGCGGCTCTATAAGATGCTATAGAACTAGGTGTTGGTACCGGTGGTCGGACTCGAACCGACACGCTTTTAAAGGCAACGGATTTTGAATCCGTCATGTCTACCAATTCCATCACACCGGCGTGTTAGGTGATAAAGTTTATATACTGCAAACATTATCGAATTGGGCTACAGGGTTATCTCTGTATAGGCTGCGTATTATAGCAGCCTATTTTTGAGCGTCAAGAATTATTTATTGTATTTTGAATAAAAGTTTAGATTTTAACCAACGAAGGCGCGTTCAACCGCATAATCTGCCTGAACACCCATACGCGGTGATACTGTTAGACCAAAATCATTCAAAATAGCTGAGACTTCAGCATTAAATGGCATACTACCGCAAATTAGGACGCGATCATCTTCCTTGTTCATCGGAGGCAGTCCGATATCTTCAAAAAATTTGCCAGATTTCATTAAGTCGGTAATACGACCAGTGTTTCTAAATTCTTCGCGAGTGACCGTTGGGTAGTAGATGAATTTCTTACGGAAATCTTCACCAAAAATTTCATCATTCGGCAGCTCGTTTTCGAACATGTCACGATAAGCCAAGTCACTAATACCGCGCACACCATGCACTAATATGACCTTTTCGAAACGCTCGTAGACTTCAGGGTCACGTGCCAATGCTAAAAATGGGGCAACACCTGTACCGGTTGAGAGCATATAAAGGTTTTTACCCGGTAATAGATCATCTAATACCAAAGTGCCCGTTGGTTTTTTACTGACCAATAGCTCATCACCAACTTTGATATGTTGCAGACGCGACGTTAAAGGACCGTCTTGCACTTTAATGGAGAAAAACTCCAAATGTTCTTCATAGTTAGGACTGGCAATCGAGTAAGCGCGCAGCAACGGCTTGCCATCAACGACCAAACCAATCATCGCAAACTCGCCATTGCGAAAGCGCAAGCCGTCGTCGCGTGTGGTTTTGATGCTAAATAGTGCATCATTCCAATGATGAACCTCTGTAACCGTTTCGGTGCGAAGTTTTGACATAAATCCCTCGTTAGTAAGTGGTAATCTGTATCAATCTAAACAAATGCTGAATACCCATTTTTCATGATAAAGTCAAAATGGTGCAAAATTTTAATAGAAGATGAATGCTATCAATGCTAATGAAGCCATCACTCTGTTATTTTAACATTATTATTCGGCGTTATAAGGTGATGCGGCGCGCATGACCGCGATTTTTAAGCCATTAATGGTGAATGCAAGCCATTCTCAATAAATTTCTCGCTCATCATAACAAACTTTAAAATAAAAATCCGTCAAGCGGCTTTGGTATAGCATGATAAAATGGAATATCGTTAGTGAGTTATTATCTATAATGAGTCACAGATGGCTTGTATAGCGCTTATGTGGAACTATAAAACCCTGTTTTTTGGATTAGATTTATGTCGTGTCAGACTGCTTCTTCATTGAGTAATCATATAGCACCGATTATCGGCTACCATCGTGCGCCGCTTTCACAGAAGTTTGGCGCGCCAAGACAGCCAAATCTGGTTGCATTGACCAGCGTGATTGAGATGATTGCGCCTTATGATACGCCAGCTGCGTTTGTTGGTTTGGAAGATTTTAGCCATATCTGGGTCAGCTGGCAGTTTCATCACAACTATTTGTATAAAGATAAACAGGCTAATAAAGCGGATAGCAGCTTTCGTGCGCAAGTGCGACCGCCGCGTTTGGGCGGCAATCAAAAGATAGGCGTGTTTGCCAGTCGCAGTATGTATCGACCCTCAGCGCTTGGATTGTCTGTGGTTAAGCTTGAAGCTATTGAGATTGTAGAAGGACGGGTGCTACTTATCATTAGCGGTGCTGATATGATAGATGGTACGCCAATTATCGATATCAAGCCTTATGTGGCTTATAGTGATGCGTTACCTGAGGCACAAAGCGGTTTTGCGCCCTCTGCGCCGCATTTGTTGGAGGTGACTGTCACTAAAGTTGCCTATGAGCAGTTTGTGCAAATTATAGACAATCAACATATTCACAATGAAGCAGAAAAAATAGCTCACAATGAAAAAGCAACGGTAAAATCGGTCATTCATAAAATGCAAAAACAATTGCTTATGCCTGATCTTGATAATATTAAAGCGTTGATAGCACAAGACCCACGCCCTGCTTATCGCCAGAAAGAGGTTAATACTTCATTTATCATGCGCTATAAATCTATTGATGTGAGTTTTCAATTGATAGGTTCAGGTGAATTACAGATAACGGATATCGACACAATATAGTCTAATAGGTAAGATGAATATCGACATTGCGCAAATGCTTTAAACCATAAAAGAAGAAAAAATATGCCTGCTCAACAGTATTCGATAGTAATTGATTTGCGTTGGTGCCTTGATGAGTTGCTGGCAGATCGAGTGATAGACCAACGGGGTTATAATCTCGTCATTACCAGCCGCCGCAGTAAGGGTCAGCATCCGCTATTGACTATAAGTGAGTTTGGTCTGCCTAATAGTCATGCACTTGATAATAATACTGAAAATAAATTAACTTTGGCATGGCTCAATCAATGGTTGGCTGCCAAAGCAGATATGTCGCTGGTCCGTATTGACCCGTTAAAAGTCGATGTACCAGCAGTGACGCAGCTCATGTCGTTTGAGTATGCACGCTCGCAGCATATTTTGCCGATTGAAGTAACGCTTGATGAGGTGGTTATCGGTACCGATCAGCCATTTTATACCGATTGGCATGGCAATATTGAAAAGCTCATTAAGTCAAAAAGCTATCGTACAGTCTTTATTAATCCTGAACAAATCAATCGCTATCGGCAAGAATTTTACCAAGTCACGCAAGCGATTGCAGGGGCGAACTCACTACATAAACGTGCCGCATCTGATATCACTAATGTTGAAGCACTATTACAGCTAGGGGACAATACCAACCCCGATGCCAATGACCAACATATTGTCAAAGTCGTCGATTGGTTGTTGCAATATGCCTTTGAGCAGCGCGCCAGTGATATCCATTTAGAGCCACGTCGTGAGACGGGCAAGGTGCGTTTTCGCATTGATGGGGTGCTGCATAGTGTTTATGAGATGCCACTCGCTATTATAGTGGCGGTAACGGCACGTATTAAAATCTTGGGAAGGCTCAATGTTGCAGAAAAACGCAAACCACAAGACGGGCGACTAAAAACACGTACACCAAAAGGCTTAGAGACGGAGCTGCGTTTATCCACGATGCCGACTGCCTTTGGTGAAAAGCTCGTCATGCGGGTATTTGACCCTGAGGTACTAGTACGCTCCTTTGCTCAGCTTGGTTTGTCAGGTAAGCAGCTGGAGACTTGGCACGAGCTGACAGCGCATCCAAATGGCATTATATTGGTTACCGGTCCGACGGGTTCGGGTAAAACGACCACTTTATATAGTACGCTCAAGCAGCTCGCCACTGAGCAAGTCAATGTCTGTACTATTGAAGATCCGATTGAAATGATTGAACCTGCCTTTAATCAAATGCAGGTTAATCCAGGAGTTGATTTACATTTTACTGATGGTATTCGCTCTTTAATGCGTCAAGATCCTGATATTATTATGGTTGGTGAGATTCGTGATGCTGAAACGGCAAACATGGCGGTACAAGCATCTTTAACAGGGCATTTGGTGCTCTCAACCTTGCATACCAATGATGCGCCAAGCTCAATTACTCGACTGAACGATTTGGGTATTCAGCCGTTTTTGACGTCAGCGACTATCTTGGGCATCATGGCACAGCGTTTGTTACGGACATTATGTCCACATTGTAAGCAAGCCGTGGATGTTACGGCAGATAGCGAGATTGCCATTCAATGGCAAGAATTAGTACAGCCGTGGCGCGCGTCCGTGCCAGCGCAGATTTATAAGGCACAGGGTTGCGAGCATTGCCGCCATACTGGTTATCAAGGTCGTATTGGTCTTTATGAGATTATGCCATTATCAAATGAGTTGAAAAAACTGGTCGCTGCTGATGCCAATCTGGATGTATTAAAGCAGCAAGCATACCGTGAAGGTGTACAGCCATTACGCCTATCGGGTGCGAAGCGTATTAGTGAAGGGGTAACAACCATGGAAGAGGTGATGCGCGTGGTACCTTTGCATTAGTAGTGCCGCTATATTAAAAGATGCCATTGCATTAAAAGTAAGTTTGTTAAGCAGTGCTTGAAAAGTGCACGCTTCAAAACAATAAATACCATACAAATTAAATTTTTTATCCTAATAATTTTTAAAAATGACTATAACGAGATTGTTTATGTTTACCGATAGCCACTGCCATCTTAACCGTTTAGATTTGACCAAATACGATGGTCAATTGTCTGGCGCAATTGCCGCGATGAAAGAAGCCAATGTCACTCGTGCGATGGCAATTATGTGTGATTTCGCTGAATATGATGAGATTGCCAATATCGTCAGTACCTACGGCGATGAAACGCTCAATCTTGGTATGAGCGTTGGTATACATCCTTGTGAAGATATCAGCGTTTTACAATCTGCAACCGTTGAACGTTTGATAGAAACGGCTAGCGCTGACCATGTGTGGGCAATAGGGGAGACGGGACTTGATTATTACTGGTCGACAGAAAATAAAAAAGCGCAACAAGCCAGCCTTGCCCGTCATATTCATGCCAGCCAAAGCCTAAAAAAACCGCTTGTCATCCATATGCGTGATGCTAAAGAAGATACGATTGATATTCTAAAAGCAGAAGGTGCTGAGCACGGCATTATTCATTGTTTCACCGAAGATTGGGAAACCGCAAAACGTGCCTTAGACTTAGGATTTTACATCTCATTTTCAGGCATTGTCAGCTTTAAAAGCGCGCAAAATATCAAAGATGCGGCAAAAAATATGCCAAGAAACAGAGTATTGATCGAAACGGATAGCCCTTATCTAGCACCTGTCCCTAAACGTGGTCGCCCTAATGAACCAGCTTACGTGCCTTATGTCGCCAGTTGTATTGCAGAGATGTATGATTGCAGTAGCGAAGAGGTCGGTGCACTGACTGCAAAAAACTTTGAGAATTTACTAGCACAGTATCATTAAAATGGTTATGCTATGACCACTCAGTCATTTCTTGCAAGTGGCAGCTTTTTTATGCATGCCGTCTTGCAGCGTTAAATATAAGTACATGATTATAAATGATTATTTAGCAAACATACGCATATTCCTTTATTGTATCCGTCGCGCAGTCTTTGTAGTATTTGATACTCCGAATGCCGATATGCCAATACGAACTGTGGTCATATGCATGATATTGTCAAGTTTTAGGAGAAGTTATGAGTCGTCAGCATCAATTCAAGGTACGAGAAGAGAATATCTTAGCAATGGCAGAGCAATTGCTACTTGAGTCAGGCGATGGCGACATCACTTTAGACAGCTTGGCAGACCAGCTTGATCTGGCTAAAGGCACATTGTATAAGCATTTCTCTAGTAAAGATGAGCTCTATCTGCGTATTATCATTCGTTATGAAGAGCAGCTGTTTGAAATTAATCGTATTGACGATTGCCCATCAGCAGGCGTCGCTCGTATGATTTTTCAGCAATTATTTAATCCACAAAAAGCCATGCTACTCAACCAAATCGAAGAGCGTTTAGCAGCATCAGTGACAGGTCTTAACCGCTTATTTGGTGAGCTGTATGATATTCGCCGTCAGCGCATGAAGCGCTTGATTGATATCATCAGTGCTTATCTGAAGGATGAACACAGTAGCTTAAGCACGCGTGATTATCTATCTTCTATCTGGGCGATGGGTCAGGGCGGTGCAGGGCTGTTGAACTCAAGTTTTTATCAGCGTTATTTGGGACGCCGCGACACTCTGCGTTATGCCTTTGTCCAACAAATGCTAGAGCTGCCAAGCCATTACCCGGCGGCTGAGGATGAAGTGATGGATGAGGATATGCAGGAATTGGTCGAACAGATTGATACTGAGTCAGAAGAGCATCGCAACACCAATTATTAGGTTTTTACTGTAACTTAAAAGCCATGAGTCGTTATTTTATAAAAATCTGTGTTGTTATATGCTATATAGCAGCATATTAACCTTTACTTGATACAATCAATTTTCTCTCCCGTTTTATATCTCACCCAATATAACGTCATTCTTAAAAGAATGACGCCATCCTAGATGACCTCTGTATGTCAAAACTCTCATCATCAATGACACATCATCACACCCAAGCTGGCTTTACGTTGGTTGAAATTGTTGTCGTCGTCGTTATTTTGTCTATATTCGCTGGCATGATGAGCTTATCAGTAGGTAGTAGTGAATCGCGTAAAAATCGTGCTTTTTATGAGCATCTGACGGATTCATTGAGTTATGTTAGGCTGTTATCGGCTGAACGTATGCAGCCGATGGGTTTGAGTCTGCAAGCCAATAAGCAAGGTCAAATTACCCCTGTGATTGTCACTCTATCTAATCCTTATGTGGCTTATCAAACTGATACCTCGGCGTCTTCTAGTGGAGACAGTACGCCTAAGAATTCAATGGAGCTATCTGCCGATTTATCCAATATGTCTAGTGGGATTAAAGATAAATTACCAACACCAAGCTGGGAGCTTGAGTCCGAAGTCACTTTGCCTGAGCTGCCTGCTGGGGTGAGCTTAGCCATACAAAGCCTAGATGCTGGTAATATGTCAAATAGAGGACAAATCCAAGCACTGCAACCTTGGTTTACAGATCAAACAGTGCCGCAAGTATTATGGTTTGGCACAGGGCAAGCAGCACCGGTGACCATTGAAGTGCGCCATAATTCGCGTCTGGTAGGTGAGGTCATTACGATTATGCCCGATGGCAGTATATCGATAGGTCAAGGGCAATAACCGATGATAAATAATGACAGAGCCAAACCTAACCATGTAAACCGAAAGCCAAACCTACCAAAGCATGAGAGCGGATTTACCTTGATTGAGGTGATGGTTGCTCTAGCGATTTTAGCGGTTGTGGCAGTGGCTGCGAGCCGTGCCAGTAGTGCTTATTTAAGCTCGGTCGATGTATTACGGACACGTACGCTTGCACATTTTGTTGCCCAAAATGCTGCTGCTGACTTACGTATTCAAGACACCTGGCTAACTGCTAATAGTACCCAAACAATCAATGCCCAAGGTCGCGACTGGCAAATTACGATGACTGTGAGTCAGGATATAACGCCAGCATTAAAAAAAGTGAATATCGCCGTTGCGCCTATCATAGATGGTCAGACGCGTACCGCAGTCAATGATATTAATGTGATACTGAGCAACTCAAAGCAAGATATAGGTAGTTTGGACTTGACTGGCTCAAACCCAAATGGAGGTAGTCTGTGAAATCGCAGCATGGATTTACCTTACTTGAGCTTATGGTTGCTATGGCAATATTTGCAATGCTAGCAGTGGCAGGCTGGCAGGTGTTTGATAGCGTCAATCGTGCTCGAGAACGTGCCCAGTTCCATGCAGATAATTTAGCCGTTTTGCAATATGCTTATCTGCAGCTACAGCAAGATATGGGGCAAATCGTTCCTTATCAAGCAGTAGATACTCAAATTGCCAGTGCTTTAAATATTGATAATGCAAATAATAGCAATCAAGAAAATGCACTACAGCCTGCGCCTGAACCTTTTATGAATCTGGATAGTACGCGTATCAGCTTTGTCCGTTTTGCTGATCCTGATCCTCGATATCAAAGCAGTCCTAGTATGCAGCATGTCGAATATATTTTTGCTGACGAGCGTTTGATTCGCCGTCAATATGCCAGTATAGGCGGAGGTAGTGATAGTATCAGTTTGGATAGTGTCTTGCTGGAAGGGGTGACAGCAGGGCAATGGCAAGCGTATCTGCCAGAAATGAGTACAAAGTTTCCCAATGAAGACAGTAATAGTAACAATGCCAGCTTGAACAGCCAATTTGGACAAGACGCGGCGTCAACCACTGCTCAGCCTGAGAGTGTGCTGCTACCGAAAGGAGTTGCTATCACTTTCACTTATCAAGATATGCCGATCACTTGGCAATGGGCACTTGCTCCGCAGCCAATACCAAATAATAGTGTAAATAAAAATAATACTCCTGATAATTCTAACGGCAACGGCAACGGCAACGGCAACGGCAACGGCAACGGCACAAGTAACAATGATGCAGCCAATGGCAATGTAGATAATAATTCAGGGAATGGAATTTAATATATGCCAAGCATGCCAGTTATGCCCATGAAAACCGACTCTCAGCGTGGTGTCGCGCTACTTACCATTTTATTACTAGTGGTTAGTATTACGGTGGTCGCAGGGGCGATACTTGCCAGCCAAAAAATTGCGATTAGACGCAGCGGTTTGTTGTTTGATCAAAACCAGCTCTTACAAGATATCGATGCCGGTCAGCAACTAGCGGTTACGATGATTCGTGCCGATGCTAATCTAAATGACACTGATAGTACGCAAGATATCTGGGCAAAGCCTGTACCCCCTTATACCTTGGGGGCACATAGTATTGGCATTGAAATGCGTGATGAAGCCAGTCGCTTTAATATCAATAATTTATATCAAAATGGCGCAGTCGATAGTAATGCTTTGGCAGTATTGCAACGGCTATTAACCCAATTGAATTTGGCGCCAGATATTGCTATTGCTGTTCTTGATTATCAAGATGCAGACAGTGAGGTTTATCAAGATGGCGGCGATGAAAGTACGGTTTATAACCAGCAGTCTAATAGCTCAGTGGATAACGATTTGCCCAATCAACGATTGGTCAATATTGATCAGCTGCAAAATGTGAAAGGCATCAATGCGGAAGTATTGGCAGTGCTACGACCTTACATCACAGTAGTGCCACATTATTTACCTATTAATATGAATACAGCCAGCCCGGTGATACTTGCTGCTCTGATCGACGGCGCAACTAGCCAGCAAATGCAAACCATCGTTGATCTACGGGAAAAGCAAGTATTCGAATCTATTGATGAGATATGGCAGCTGCCAATATTAGGTAGTTTAAATGAGAAGCAACGAAAAGCACTAGCGCCACTCCTAGCGGTTGATAGCCAAGCTTTTACGGCACTTATCACTGCTACGGATAATGCAACTGTTGGTCAAGCAAGACAACGCTATGCAACCATAATGATTAGCAAGACTGCTACTGATGTTACGGAAAATAGCAATAATAGCGATGATACCAATATCAATAATAAAAACGCTGATAACAAAAAGCCCAAAGAGGTTCGCGTGGTGACGCAACGACTTTGGGCATTTCGACCGAATTTTTGATGATTATCACTAAACGATAATCATCAAAAACAACCAAATATATGTCTTATTAATAACTTAAATGAGTTTCTTCAGTAGATTTCCAATTATAAGCGCCATAAAACAACATCTGTGCTTGGCGCGTACAATTATGTAGCATCAGCTGCTTTCGTTGTTCAATTTCAGCCAAGTCGACTTCATCATCATGATCTTCAGTATAAGTCAGCTCTAGCCAATCAATAATCCAAGAGAAGAACATATTGACCCCAGCCTCAGCCAGCAGTCTACGATCATAAGTATTAATGTGGGTAAAAGCAGGCTGTAACGCCAAATCGTCTGCCAAGCTTCCCCCATGCTGTTTGATAAGCTCATTGATGGCTTTACGGACGGCGTCCGAGCCACCATAGCGCTCACTGACCAAAAACTGCCAATAGTAGGGTTGCTCACTGACCATATGCAAGAATAGCTGGATACTTTTGGCAATTTGACGCTCAAAGCTGCGTTTACGTCCAATATGCAAACTCTCACTCAAAGTGGCTAATGTACCACCTAGCTCTTCAATCACCAAAGCGCGACCGAGCGATTCCATATCATCAAAATGGCGATAAAATGCGGTCGGCACGACACCAACCTCGCGCGTGACTTGTCTGAGGCTAATAGAGCTAAAAGATTGTCCTGTCATACATAAATCGAGCACTGCATTAAAAAAAGCGTGCCGAGTTTGAAGTTTTTTTTGTTCGCGACTGCTCATAATATTTCAAAATTAACTGATAGATGTCTATCATACTCATTTCATTGCAAAAATACGAATGAAATACACTTAAATGTCGCTTTTAAACGACAGTTCCCCAATGTCCTTGTAGCTCTTGAGCCAATCGATAAGCTTCATGGTCGTTCATGCCCGTTATAAAGTCTAAGACATTGAGCATATTTTGATAAATATTATCTGTTAAAACACGGTGATGCTCATCAAGATGTGGTTTTAGCAACATGAGCAAACGCTGTTGTTCAAAGGACATCGGTGTGCTTGTCTGATTTGTCCAAGCTAACGGCATAAAAGCATCTAACAGGCGATGCAGACATTGATTGGCCATTAGCTCCATGCGCACTTTACTTGGATGGTTAAAAATTTTTTCACGTGCTAACTCTTTGGCTTGGGTAATACCGTGCTGAACGGTCGCATCACAATGGGTAAATAGACTGCCTTGCAGTGTACCCGCTAGCATCGCATCACTATTATCAACAAACGCATCGGTGACGGTGTTGACCAATCGCATCATTGCCCGTGCACGTAGTGATGCCAGATGCTGCCTGACGGACATATGTGTAGGCAGGCTGATAGTGTTAGGACGCTCGCCAATCAGCTCATAGAAGATAGCAGCCACCTCATTGTAGGTAAGCATATTTAGATTGATGCCATCTTCTAAGTCTATCAGCGCATAACAAATATCGTCAGCAGCTTCCAACAAATAGGCGAGGGGATGGCGAGCATAACCGTCATGCTGCTCTGAGCGAGGTAGATTCAAGCATGCTGCTAACTCTTCTAACTGTGCGGCTTCACTATAAAAGCAGCCAAATTTCTGTGCCTTAGCTGATATCCTGCTGTGCGGAGTACTTTGATGACTGCTTTGAGTGTCATTATTACTATGCGTCGCAAGCCAAGGATATTTCATAAACGCGCCTAGCGTGGCACAAGTCAAGCGCATACCACCTGCATCAGGGTGATGCTCATTACGGATGAGTATACGAAATCCTTGCGCATTACCCTCATAAGCCAGCAAGTCTAATTGCTCATTGCTGCTCATATTTTGCAGAATGGTTTGACGTTCAGAATGCATAAACCAATCACGAATGGCGTACTCTCCCGCATGCCCAAAGGGTGGATTGCCGATATCATGGGCGAGGCAGGCTGCTTGTACAATCACACCCACATCAGCTGGCGTGACACCATCAGGTAAACCACCTTCTAGTTTGTAATGTAGCTTCTCGGCTGCCATGATCCCTAAAGAGCGCCCAATGCAAGAAACCTCTAGCGAATGTGTAAGTCGGGTATGAATGCCCAATTGATTGGTCAATGGATGGACTTGGGTCTTTTGATTGAGTTGACGAAAGGAATGCGAAAACACCAATCGGTCATAATCTTTGTGAAAAGAAGAGCGCGCAGTATCTTGAGCAGGGGCTTTTTTATGACTGCCTAAACGCTGGGCACTAAATAGTTTTGCCCAGTGGCTACGGCTATTAAGTGATTTATTGATAGGAGCGATCATAGTACATAATCCTTTATTCTTATTATTTAACGGTTGTCGCTCCCAGTATAATAAAAAAAGCCAGCATCAAGGCTGGCTTTTGGTTGTTCTATGCTAAGACTGTGTAAACATGCTGTGTAGTATTAAAGGTTAAGCATTAAACATTAAACATTAAACATTAAACATTAAACATTAAAACGGAAATGCATCACATCGCCATCTTGTACGATATAAGTCTTGCCTTCTAAGCGTGATTTACCGGCAGCAGCAGCACCTTTTTCGCCGTTATGTTCGATAAAGTCGTCATAAGCAATGACTTCAGCGCGAATAAAGCCACGCTCAAAGTCAGTATGAATCACGCCAGCTGCCTGAGGTGCGGTTGCGCCAACGGCTACTGTCCATGCACGCACTTCTTTTACACCAGCGGTAAAGTAAGTCTGCATATCAAGCAAATCATAACCACCGCGAATGACTTGGTCAAGACCGGCCTCGAGCATGTCCATTTCAGCCAAGAAGTCTTTTTTATCATCTTCATCAAGCTGGGCAATTTCAGATTCGATTTGGTTACACAATGCGAT
This sequence comes from Psychrobacter sp. ANT_H56B, assembly GCF_008369245.1. Lineage (NCBI taxonomy): Bacteria > Pseudomonadati > Pseudomonadota > Gammaproteobacteria > Moraxellales > Moraxellaceae > Psychrobacter > Psychrobacter sp. ANT_H56B. Next base: position 335,795 of record NZ_VOBF01000001.1, on the reverse strand, counting down.
AACGATAGAGTCTTCGCCAGTGGCATAGTTGCGTACGGCATCAAGATATGGATTATTCTCAAAGCCATCTTCGCTCACGTTAGCGATATACATGGTAGGCTTCAGAGTAATTAAACCATAACTTCTGATTAATTTTTTCTCATCAGCATCAAGATTGGCGGCGCGTGCGGCTTGACCTTCTGCTAATAATGGCTCGATTTTCTTAAAAATATCAAGCATAGCGCCAGCGTCTTTATCACCGCCTTTGGCTTTTTTGGTTAAGTTGAAGATCGCGCGCTCAACGGCTTCTAAATCGGCCAATGCCAATTCAGTATTAATGGTTTCAATATCATCAATCGGGCTAACGCGACCATCAACGTGTACGACGTTGTCATCATCAAAACAGCGTACCACGTGCGCAATCGCATCGGTCTCACGAATATTGGCTAAGAATTGGTTGCCCATGCCTTCGCCTTTTGACGCACCAGCGACCAAACCTGCGATATCAACAAATTCCATCGTCGTTGGTAGTACGCGCTCAGGGTTAACGATATCCGCCAGTTTCTTTAGGCGTGGGTCAGGCACTGGAACGATACCCGTATTGGGATCTTTGGTACAAAATGGAAAGTTTTCAGCGGCGATACCCGCTTTGGTCAAGGCGTTAAACAGGGTGGACTTACCCACGTTTGGTAGACCGACGATGCCGCAATTAAAACCCATAACATGCTCTCAATATATTGATAAAATCAGTTGATATAAGACTTAGTAAAATAGTAAATCAAAATTGGGCGTATTGTAGCAAATTTAACCGAATATGGGTGAGGTTGTTATACTGGTTAATTGGAATTTCATCGAGCAGTATTAGCTGCCTTTTTGGTGCTCATTATTATGCTAAGCTACTGTAGTTGAAGCACTTCAAAATAGACATAGATAGGATGCTTTTGTTGCCAGAATAGCATTCATTAACTTCTATTTCTCTCTTTAGACATTTAGACTCCTGATGGTTTTTATACATGAATAGTCTAAGTCGATGAAAGCAATAGATTTCTACTGTTTTTGTGAGAGCGGATAATAACTGATTCGATAAGCTTAGGGCGTTATTCCACATTCAATCCATTTCTTTTTATAAAGCGGTTTTAAATCACTTTACTTATCTAGCATAGCCCTTAGAATAAATGAATAAACCATTAAGAATAGGAGCACTTTAAGGTGCGATTGACCAATTACAGTGACTATGCACTGCGCTCGTTAATATATTTGGCGACTAAGCCCGAGCCGACGCTATTGGCAAATATCAGTGATATTGCCAATAGTTATCATATATCTAAAAGTCATTTGACCAAGATTATCCAGCAGCTCGGACAGCTTGGTTATATCGATAGTGTGCGCGGTAAGAATGGCGGTATTCGCTTAGCGCACGCGCCAAAAGACATTAATTTGGGTGAATTGATTAAACAAATAGAGCCGGATTTTGCTTTGGTTGAGTGCTTTTCTACAAACTCATTGGACAGCTCGATCGCTGATATTAATAGTGTTGTAATAAATGATGAAAAGAACGCTAGCGTCAACGATATGTCATTAAAACTGATTGATGAAACTGTAAGTCACATAGCTTCAGGCTGTATTATCAGTCCGGTCTGTCAGCTAAAACAGGTGCTTGCTGAAGCGTTGACAGCATTTATTGCCGTGCTTGAACGTTATACATTGGCAGACATTATCGAGAATAAGGATGAGCTTGCAGCGTTATTATCATAATTGTCATAACATATTTTCTCTATTTTGAAAGGCAATTTAAATAAGACAGGATGTTGTGATCTACTTACCAATCATTATGAGGTTACGATTAATATTATGCTGTTCTAGTGAAAATTATTTAAATTAACTTCAAAATTATTAAAGAGTCATATCATAAAATGCGTTTGCAAAATGAGCGCGTCAGCTGCTATGGCAGTTATGTTATTAACAGGTTGCTCAAGTTTAGATATGGTTAGCAACGCCACTCAAGACAGTATCATACAAGTTGCCCCGACGTTGCAAACAGGGTTTCGCGATAAAAAAGGCTACCCATTTTGGTAGCCTTTTTTATCGTTTATCCAATCAACCATTACGCGTTTTCAAGCTTAGGTCGTGCTTTTGCAATCGCTTTTAATAATGCTTTCTCAAACTCGCCATCTTTAAATTTGACCAAATAAGAATGTGCTGCGCAAAAGTTGCGTACATCGCGCCAGTCATCTGCCAAGTTACTTGCCCAATCACAATACTCTTTACCAGCGTTCGGCTCATTCTTTAGTGCTTTTTTGGTAGTAGGATGTAGCAATAATTCAGGTAACACTGCTTCTAGCAATTTGGTTGGTGGACTCATAAAAGTATCATCGACGTGTAAGCTTTTGCTAGCAGGATGGAATGCCAGCAGCGAACCTGCATGAATCATCTCATTAGGTGCGATATAGTGAACCCCTTGTGACAATGAGAACTTAAGCTCAGGATAACGCTCAGCGACCACATCACTTTCGACCAAATCGTCTGCCCATTGCACTTCAGGTACTTTTTTATGATGCCGACTACTGCCATAAAAAGTCGCTTGCGGAAAGTCTTTTGCCATTTGCGCGCAATGGACCGTATGAAAGGGGTGCAAATTAAGTACCGCTTCGACATCTTGTCCATTGTTAGTCAGGGCCATCACTTGCGCTTGCACGTCATCAGTCAAGGTATAGCTGTCTAAAAAAACAAATCGTCCAGAGGCAAGCTTAACCAATGAGCATTGTGTACCGATATTCAGCACACCGCCTAAACGAAACGTACCACGAATGTTCCAAAATCCTGCACCCAAATCTATGATTTTATCGCTCATTAATACTCGTCCTTATGGTTTATTTTTTTAACTATTTTAGTGGTTATACGGCTGCTGATATATAAACGCTTATGCCTATGTATAGGTATAGGTATACAAAGTTTGCCATAAAAAAGATAGCAGGATGTGTATCAATATACGAATGTAGAAATGTATTGATTTGATGTTGTGTTGGTGCCGGATCGAAAGTTTGAGTTGTTTATTCTTCTAACAATTTGGTAAGTAATTCATCTATTTCCGCTTTAAACTCTTTATCTTCGATTTTATTGGCAGTAATTTTTGCGTTCTGCAGGCTGGTAATTGCAGCTTCTTTTTGCCCCAATTCAACTTGGATAACTGCCATAGAAAACGCAATGGATGACAGATGGTCTTTTGAGTTGATGGCTTTGGCTTTTTCAAGTGCCTTATCATAAATGACCAACGCTTCATCTAACTCTGCAGTGAAGTCGGCTAGCGTTTCCCATTGCTCTGGATGGTCTTTATCGGTATTTTCATTATCGACACAAATCGCTTTTAACTCGCTATATAGCCAATTAAAGGCTTCTTGATGTCCTTTTCTATCGGCTTCTAGTAGCTTTTCAGCCAAGGTATAAACGGACTTGTATATTTTGGTGTTAATCATGACTTACATCCTTTTTAAAATTAAGCATAGCGTTTTAGGCAACATATGGCTGAAATTACGGGCAATACTGTAGGTAAAATACGAAAAAATCGTTATTTTAACATCATTTGTGTTACTGCTGAACGCCATACATTGGAAGGGACTGTAAAATAGCACCCTACCTGCGCTGACTCAAGAGACGATTGAGTTTATCCACAGTTTACTATATTGAGCACTTTATAAGCCGTTTTTATAGTTATAGGCTTCTATTTGCAGGCTACTGCCATTATGGTGTTGAATGCTGTTTTGTAACATAGCGCAACCTGTGTTTGTTATGTGCTGTGATAAAATGCAACTTAACTTTTTGAAAGTTATTGGCTTTGGAACTCAGCTGCTTTAATGAATAAGACTTTAATAGACAATACTGTGATTAAACTCTTATTCATTAAATTTTTTTGATATTAAATCATGATTTTTACAGTTATTAGATTAGATATTTTGTGTACGATTGCCGTATTTCTATCACCCACGCCCAATTAGCCTAAGCTAAATGAGCCTTTTTATAGTCAGTACTCTTTTGAATAATCATATAAATAACAACACTACAAAGATACCCTTTGATTCGCCTTCATGGGTGCTGAAGTTAACTATTGGTCTGATTGGGATGTTCGCCTTTTTGCAGGTGTATTCTATTCAAGCGGTATTGCCAGTATTGATGGTAGATTTTTTAGCGACTGAAGTGCAGGCAGGGATGGTTGTTGGCGCAACAGTGATGGCTATTGCCATTATGTCACCGTTTTTAGGGATGCTATCTGATGCGGTCGGGCGCAAATCTTTTATCGTTGGGGCATTGTTGTTTTTAGCGATACCTACTGCTTTAATCGCCCAAAGTCCTAGTATTGGCTGGCTTGGTATGTGGCGCTTTATGCAAGGATTGTCTGTCCCAGGCATTACGGTTGTGACCATTGCCTATATCGGTGAGGAGTTCGAGGGGCGAGCTGTCACAGAGCTGATGTCATTCTATGTCTCAGGCTCGGTACTTGGCGGCTTTATGGGGCGGTTCTTACTGGGGCATCTGCACGAGTTTATTGGCTGGCGTGCAGGCTATTATGTGATGGCAGCGATGACGCTTATCGGTGCACTATGGGTTGGCAAGATGTTGCCATCGTCGCGGCATTTTGTAGCCAATCCAAATTTTCGCTCAGCGATGCAGACGCTTGGTGAGCATTTGACCAATCGTTATGTGGTAACCGCATGTTTGCTCGGTGCTTGTGTGCTTTTTTCGCTCGTTGGTTGCTTTACCTTTATCAATCTACATCTTGCTGGCACGCCTTATGAGCTTAGCACTGGCGCGCTTGCCAATATTTTTGCGGTGTATCTAATCGGAGTGATTATCACGCCATTGTCGACGACATTATTACGTCGATTTGGGGCAGCACGCACCGTTCGAGTGGCAGTGATTTTTTCGATGCTTGGTGCGTTATTAACGCTGGTCACGCCATTATGGGGCATTATTATTGGGCTTGCCATTATGTCGTCAGGCGTTTTTGTTACCCAAGCAGCAACCATTAGCTATATCGCCGTCAATGTCAAAAACGGACGTTCATTAGCCTCAGGTTTATATTACATGGCTTATTATGCGGGCGGCACGATGGGCGCATGGCTGTGCGGTATCGTTTATGCACGTGGACAATGGTCATTGACCGTTTGGCTATTATTATTTGTACAAGTATTGGCACTTTTGGTCGCAAGTTTTGGCATGATAAAAACAAAACCGCGTCCTGCTTAATGCCAGACAAGCTGACACCAGACAAACCAACATAAGAGATAAAATAAGCTATCACAAGCTAAGCAATCGAGAAACGATTATTTTCGAACAATGAGTATTGTGCCACTTATGTGTCATGCCTTTACATGACGCTGGTTTTTTCTTACTATCAAGAGGTTATTGATAAAAACATCACTATGTAATCACGACTGATATCCAATCAATTGGTTTTTATCTGCACTCAAAAATACTATAAACAAGGACGTCAAACTTATGTCAAATATCTATCACAGTGCGCCATCCGCCTATGATTTTCCGCTATTGGTTAAGCAGTTATTAAACCGCGCCAAAACCGTATCACAAGATCAAGAAATCGTTTATGCAGATAAAAAACGTTTTACTTATAAAGACTTATTTAACCGTATCAATCGTTTGGCGAATGTTTTAGACGGCTTAAACCTTGATGCTGGTGATGTGGTTGCTGTGATGGATTGGGACAGTCATCGCTATCTTGAATCCTACTTTGCGGTGCCGATGTCAGAGTATATTTTGCAAACGGTCAATATTCGTCTATCGCCTGACAAAATCCTTTACACCATCAATCATGCGAAACCAAAGGTGCTGCTACTCAACTCTGAATTTGCGCCCTTGGTCAAAGATTATCAGTTTGAAAACTCCAGCATTGAGCATATTATTTGGTTAGATGATAATGGTGTGACCTCTGAGGGCGTATTCGGGGGTAACCAGAACCGTGTGAAAGGTGAATATGAGGCGCTACTTGATGCTGCTAATGACCATTTTGATTTCCCGGATTTTGATGAAAACACCATTGCTACAACTTTTTATACCTCAGGTACGACAGGTGATCCGAAAGGGGTGTTCTTTAGCCATCGTCAGTTAGTATTGCATACCCTGACGGAAGCAGCGTCGATTGGTATGTTGCCAAATAAACAAGGCGTCAGCTATGGTGATGTCTATATGCCAATGACCCCGATGTTCCATGTCCATGCGTGGGGCTTTCCGTTTACAGCTACTATGACAGGTCTAAAGCAAGTATATCCTGGTCGTTATGCACCCGATTTGTTGATGGATTTGATTATCAATGAAAAGGTCAGCATCACCCACTGTGTACCGACAATTTTGCAAATGGTACTCAAAGAAGCGCAAGACCGCGGTGCCAGCTTTAATGGTCTAAAAATGATTATTGGTGGTTCACGATTGACAGAAGGTTTGGCAAAAGCGGCGATGGATCAGGGTATTGAAGTTTATACCGGTTATGGCATGTCGGAGACCGCACCTCTAATCAGTCTGACTGACTTTAGTCTTAATGAACCGCAGCTGAGTGAAGAAGAAGATATCGCTCGCCGCTGTATGACGGGTAAGCCTGTACTTATGGTTGATGCTCAAGTATGGGGAGAGAACAATCAGCCAGTTGGTACAGGTCAGGACAATACTGGCGAGCTGGTATTACGCGCACCGTGGTTGACCCAAAGCTATTTAAAAAATGATGACGCTGGCAAAGAGCTATGGGAAAACGGCTACATGCATACCCAAGACATCGCTTATATACGACCTGATGGCTATATCAAAATCACCGATCGCTTAAAAGATGTGATTAAGTCAGGTGGCGAATGGATATCCTCGCTAGAGATTGAGACGATTCTATCGCTACATCCTTCGGTGGCGGATGTGTCTGTGATTGGGGTACGTGATAAGCAATGGGGCGAACGTCCATTAGCATTAGTAGTACTCAAACCAAATTGCCAAGATACCAAAGTCGATGACATCAAAGCGCTGGCAGAGCAGGCAGTAGCCCGTGGTATCATTCCAAAATACGGTATACCTAGTCAGTTTAAGTTTGTAGATGAACTACCAAAGACCTCTGTTGGTAAACACGATAAAAAAGTGATGCGTGAGATGTATACCAATCAGAGCGAGGTATAGTTTTTTTAAACTAACTCAACTATTAAGGAGATAACAGGCTTAATAGTTGACCTTTATGATTGGCTCTGCTACATTTTAAACCGATACACACTAAATCGATACGTAGTGTATCGGTTTTTTTTGATTTAGTAAGGATAGCTGGCCGGGATAGCCAGTCTTATATTATGATATTATCGGACAAATCACATCGCATTACCCATCATTTATGCTAAGGACAGCTATTATGAGCGCGCAAACCGCCACTGCAATGACCAATCAAACGTCAGCCCCAACATTTCAAGCACTAAATACGATTCAAACCTTTGCTGAGATTTATCAGTCTTCTATTGAAAATAAAGAAGAGTTTTGGGCTGAGCAAGCCAAGCGTATCTATTGGCATAAAGAGCCTGAGCAAATCCTTGATGACAGTAATTTGCCATTTGCGCAGTGGTTTGTTGGCGGCGAGACCAATCTTTGCTATAACTGTGTCGATCGTCATCTTGAAGAACGTGCAGAACAGGATGCTTTTATTTGGCTGTCATCAGAGATTAATCAAGAACTCGTAGAAACCTATCCTGCTGTAGTCGATGCTTTTAAAGACTTGGGTAATAACGTTGAATTTTATACCGACTACACCAAGCGCCGCCTGACTTATAACGACCTTTATAAAGAAGTGAATTATTTTGCCGATGTATTAAAGCGTTACGGTATTGAGAAGGGCGATCGTGTCATCATTTATATGCCGATGATTTTAGAGGCCGCTTATGCAATGCTCGCCTGTGCGCGTATCGGTGCAGTGCATTCGGTGGTATTTGGTGGCTTTGCTGCCCATAATTTAGCCATTCGTATGGATGATGCTGAAGCAAAAATGGTCATCACAGTGGATGCAGGTTTGCGTGGTGGTAAAGTTGTCAACTATAAAAACCTTGTCAATCAAGGTATCGAGCAGGCAACCACCAAGCCTGAGCATGTAGTAGTGGTCAATCGTGGTATTTTGCCGTTTGACGTAAAAGAGCTGGATGTGGATTATGCTACTGAGCGCCGTATCAGCTGTGAAGCCAATGCTATCGTCGAGCCTGTATGGCTTGAATCTAATACGCCATCGTATCTACTTTATACCTCTGGTACGACGGGCACACCAAAAGGCGTGCAGCGTGATACCGGCGGTCATGCAGTAGCACTGACCACATCGATGGACTATATCTATGACGGTAAGACAGGCGAGACGTTTTGGGCGATATCTGATATCGGCTGGGCAGTTGGCCATTCTTATACCATCTATGCGCCATTGCTCGCTGGCATGACCAGTGTTATGTATGAAGGCTTACCGCATCTGCCAAACCCTGGTATCTGGTGGCGAATTGTGGAAGCTAACAAGGTCAATATTTTGTTTACTGCACCGACTGGTGTACGTATGCTCAAAAAGCAAGATGAGACATGGATGACGCGCTATGATGTCTCAAGCGTCAAATCCTTCTTTTTGGCAGGTGAGCCACTAGATGAGTCTACTGCCAGCTGGCTGACCAAGCATTTGGGCGTACCGATTTTAGACCATTATTGGCAGACAGAATCGGGATGGCCTATTCTGAGTAATACTCCTAGGTTCACTGATAAACCGCATAAACAAGGCTCACCTGGCTATCCTATGTATGGCTACGATGCGCAGGTTATCAATGAAGAAACTGGCGAGCCGTGTAAAGCGGGTGAAAAAGGTTTACTGGCGATTCGTGCGCCCTTACCACCGGGTTGTTTGACCACGGTTTGGGGTAATGATAAGCGCTTTATTGACAGCTACTTTAGCTTAGCGGATAGCAATCAATATTCGACATCGGACTATGCAGTCGTTGACGAAGACGGCTATTTTCATATTCTCGGTCGTACCGATGATGTCATTAACGTCGCCGGTCATAGACTGGGCACCCAAGAGATTGAAGAGGCGATTAGTATGCATGCAGAGGTCGCAGAGTGTGCGGTAGTAGGTATTCAAGATGAACTAAAAGGCGAGCTGCCGATTGCTTTTTGTGTGTTAAAAGATCATGAACTGGTGGCAACGACTGAAAACCGCTTTCGCCTTGAGCAGCAAGTGATAGGCGCGGTCGTCAAATCTTTGGGCGGGATCGCAAGGCCTGCGGCGATCTATTTCCCGCAAGCATTGCCAAAGACACGCTCTGGTAAGATATTGCGCCGTGCCATTCGGGCGTTAGCAGAGGATAAACCCACTGGTGATATGTCTACCCTTGATAATCCAACGGCTATTGATGCGGTCAAGCAATCTATGAAAGATTACTAGGCGCATTTTCAGGCACGTTTTAAAATTACCTTTATCTAAAAAAGCTCATGAATGCTCATGGGCTTTTTTATTGTCGTTAATAGCTTATGGGTTATGGTAGATAAATCGGACATTAACGTTAACTTTACTAAAAGCAGCATAAAGAGCTTGACCCTAAAATTGTTTTATTGTTATAGTCAATAACGATACGAAATAAATCATTTTAAAATTATATAACAAAATGATAAATTCTAAGTTTTTAAATTTAAAGTTTTCAAACTCAAAACTTTCAAAATTCTAAGACGTCAGCTAATGACAGTCTTGCAAACAAGATAAGGATATCTTATGCACCACGTTCAGCAGCTCATTAATGGTCAATTTGTTGATTCTAATACTAGCGAATGGATTGATATTACCGATCCTGCCACTCAACAAGTCATTGCCAAAGTCCCACAAACCACTGATGATGAAATCAATCAAGCGGTCGCTGCTGCTCAAGCAGCGTTTCAAACGTGGCGCAAAACACCGATTACCACACGTGCGCGTATCTTTTTAAAGTATCAGGCGCTGATTCGTGACCATATGGATGAGCTAGCAGAAATCTTGACCGCAGAGCAGGGCAAGACCATTGCTGATGCGCGTGGTGATGTATTCCGAGGTTTGGAGGTAGTCGAGCATGCTGCTGGGATTGCAAATCTACAGATTGGCGATTTCGTTGAAAACGTTGCGTCTGGGGTTGATACCTATAGTATTTGGCAGCCACTGGGCGTCTGTGCAGGCATCACGCCGTTTAACTTCCCAGCGATGATTCCACTGTGGATGTTCCCAATGGCGATTGCCACGGGTAATACTTTTATCTTAAAACCTTCTGAGCAAGACCCAATGGTGACCATGCGTTTGGTTGAGCTTGCCGTTGAAGCAGGTGTACCTGAAGGGGTTCTAAATGTAGTACATGGCGGCAAAGCCACCGTTGATGCGATTTGTGATCATCCTGACATCAAAGCAGTCTCTTTTGTCGGTTCGACCAACGTCGGAAAACACGTTTACGAGCGTGCCAGTCAATCAGGAAAACGTGCTCAGTGTATGATGGGTGCAAAAAACCATGGCGTTATCTTGCCGGATGCTAATAAAGAGCAAACCCTTAATCAGCTAGCAGGTGCTGCATTTGGTGCTGCCGGTCAACGTTGTATGGCATTATCTGTGGTTGTTCTTGTCGGTGCCGCTGGTGAGTGGATTGATGACATCAAAGCCAAAGCAGAGGGTTTGATTGTCTCAGCCGGTAAACATGATAAAGATTTGGGTCCATTGATTTCTCCTGCGGCAAAAGCGCGTGTTGAGCATTTGATTGGCACAGGGGTAGAAGAAGGTGCGAGCTTGATACTTGATGGTCGTGGCATTACGGTCGAAGGTTATGAAAAGGGCAATTTTGTTGGTCCAACTATCTTTGATAATGTCACTAGCGACATGCAAATCTATAAAGAAGAAATCTTTGGACCTGTACTGTGTATCATGCGCGCTAACAGCTTAGATGAAGCGATAGAGATGCTGAATGCCAACCCGCATGGTAATGGTACTGCTATCTTCACTCAGTCAGGAGCTGCAGCGCATAAGTTCCAGCAAGATATCCAAGTCGGTCAAATCGGTATTAACTTGCCGATTCCTGTGCCACTACCAATGTTCTCGTTTTCAGGCTCACGTGCTAGTAAGCTTGGTGATTTGGGTCCTTATGGTAAGCAAGCGGTGCAATTTTATACCCAAACCAAGACCGTTACGGCGCGCTGGTTTGATGATGAAGCAAGCCGCGGCGTCAATACGACTATTTCAATTTAACGCTGAATCACCTATATTTGCACTGACGACTTAATACACCATATTCAGCACAAGGATGACCCCATGGATTTTTCATTAACCGATGACCAAATTGCCTTTCGCCAAACCGCAAGACAGTTTGCCCAAAAAGAGCTTAAGCCCAATGCCGCTGAATGGGATCGTACTTCGCATTTTCCGATTGATGTGATTAAAAAATCAGGCGAGCTTGGCTTTTTAGGGTTATATACCAACCCTGAATATGATGGCTTGGGATTGCCGCGTTTAGATTCTGCCATGGTTTTTGAAGAGCTAGCATGGGGTGATACTGCGGTCGCTGCTTATATGAGTATTCATAATATGGCAGGCTGGATGATTGGTGAGTTTGGCAGTGACACATTGTGTAAAAAATATTTGCCAAATATGGTCAGCGGTGAATGGCTAGGCAGTTACTGCTTAACAGAACCTAATGCCGGTTCTGATGCCGCATCACTTCGTACCAAAGCCGATAAGCAAGGCGAGCATTATGTGCTGAACGGTGAAAAAACCTTTATTTCAGGGGCAGGCTCAACCGATGTGTTAGTGGTTATGGCTCGTACGGGCGGCGCAGGACCAAAGGGGATTTCAGCATTCGTTGTCGATGCCGATAGTGCTGGTATTGAATACGGCAAAAACGAGCATAAAATGGGCTGGAAAGCACAGCCGACACGGACGATTAGCTTTAAAGATGTCAAAGTTCCAGTAGAAAATTTGATAGGCGAAGAAGGTCAAGGCTTTCGTATCGCGATGAAAGGGCTTGATGGCGGCCGGATTAATATTGGTATCTGTGCAGTAGGGACAGCGCAAGCGGCGCTTGAGACAGCGACCAATTACGTACAAGAGCGCAGTCAGTTTGGTAGCCCGATTGCTAGCTTACAGTCGGTACAGTTTAAGCTTGCTGATATGTTGACTCAAACCATCACGGCACGGCAAATGCTGTATTTAGCGGCGAATAAAGTCGATAATAACGATGTTCAGGCCTCTACTTATTGCGCAATGGCAAAGCGCTTATCGACTGATCTTTGTTTCGATGTCGCCAACGAAGCTCTGCAACTACACGGTGGTTACGGCTATCTCAATGAGTATCCGCTTGAGCGTCATGTGCGAGATTTGCGCGTGCATCAGATTTTGGAAGGCACCAATGAAATTATGCGCGTGATTGTCTCGCGTCAGCTATTACAAGACGATGCATTGAGCCAACTGCGCTAACCTATTTATATGAATAAAATGATTTTATGATAAGGATGTTTGATCATGACGGATTATACCAACTTAAAACTATCGATTGATGGTCATACTGCAACGCTAACATTGAACAACCCACCTGCTCATACGTGGACGATGGACAGTCTTAAGGCGCTTAAGCAATTGGTCACTGATCTCAATACCAATGATGAGGTGTATGCGTTAATCGTCCATGGCGATGGCGAGAAGTTCTTTTCAGCGGGTGCCGATCTGAACAATTTTGCAGATGGTGATAAAGGTCGTGCGATCAGTATGGCGATAGCCTTTGGTGAAGCATTTGAAGCGTTGTCAGCCTATCGCGGCGTGAGTATAGCGGTTATCAATGGCTATGCGATGGGCGGTGGTCTTGAGTGTGCGCTCGCTTGTGATATCCGTATTGCAGAAGACCATGCTCAAATGGCATTACCAGAGACAGGCGTTGGCTTGTTGCCGTGTGCCGGTGGCACCCAAAATCTAACGGCTTTGGTAGGTGAGGGTTGGGCAAAGCGCATGATATTGTGCGGTGAGCGCGTCGATGCCGAGACTGCACTACGTATTGGCTTAGTCGAAGAAGTTGCTGCGAAAGGTGAAGGATTACAAGCAGCTCAAGCATTGGCGCAAAAAGTTGCTAAGCAATCACCGGTTGCGGTCAGTTATTCTAAAATGCTTATTCAAGCGGCAAGAGAGACGCCACCTGCGCAAAACCTTATCCATGAGCGTGAAGCCTTTGTTAAATTGTTCGATACTGAAGATCAGCGCGAAGGGGTACAAGCATTTTTAGAGAAGCGTAAGCCCGTTTGGCAAAATAAATAACCCTAGCGTAAATATAATAATATCATTTCACTTTTCATTTTGTAGGTCACATTTATGACAGCAGCTATAGAAGGCACATCAGACGCACCGGTATTATTCAGCACCGAGGCGACAGATTGTGGTCACCTTATTGGGATAATGACGTTAAATATGCCAAAGTCTCTTAATGCCTTGAGCGTTGAGATGTGTCAGTTGTTATCGCAACAACTAGAGCAGTGGGAAGGTGACGAGCAAGTGGTGGCATTGCTATTAAAAGGCGCAGGCGACAAAGCGTTTTGTGCAGGCGGTGATATTCGTAGGTTATATGACAGTATGTCAGCAACAGCGCCTATGCCAAATCCTTATGCGACAGATTTTTTTGGTCATGAATATAGTCTTTATCGCCAAATGCATTTTTACCCTAAGCCATTAATCTTATGGGGTGACGGCATCATTATGGGCGGCGGTATGGGTTTGATGGCAGGCTGTAGCCATCGTCTAGTCACTGAGCGTACACGTTTTGCCATGCCTGAGATTACCATTGGTCTATTCCCTGATGCTTCCGGCAGTTGGTTCTTACAGCGTATGCCGGCCAAAACTGGTTTATTCTTAGGGCTGACAGGTGCAATGTGTAATGGTAGCGATGCATTATTGACCAACTTAGCAGAATATGGGGTTGGAAGTCAGGATTATGATGCCATCATGCAGCGCTTAACACATAGCGACTGGCAAACGGCAGCTGATAATAATAAAGAGAATAAGCACAGTAAAGAAAGTAACAACAGCGCCCATAGTATCGTGAGTCGAGCATTGGCGGCGCAGCCTGTTGCTGAGCTACCTGCTAGTAAGCTTGCGCAGCATTGGTGTGCTATTCAGCAGCTAATGAACAGTGGCGGTTTAGGTGATATTGATGCGCTATTACAAAGTGATGAGGCGCTCACACAACTTGATACAGATTTTGCTGCCGACAGTTGGGCACAACGAGCCATTGCAACCTATCGACATGGCTGTCCAATGACTGCGGCATTGACCTATGCGCTATATCATAAGGTGACGGATTTATCGCTAGAGCAAGTCTTGTACCTAGAGACCAATGTCGCTGTACATTGTGCGGCTAACCCTGATTTTAAGGAAGGCGTGCGGGCGTTATTGATTGATAAAGATCGGACGCCAAACTGGTCTCGTACGTTAGCTGAGTGTTTGAGCGCAGAGGGACAAGATTATATCCAGCAGCATTTTACCAACCCATATGCTAAAGGCAAGCATCCTTTAAACGATTGGCTTAGCGCTGCTGCATTGGGTAATGAGGCTGTTCGCTAACCAGATATTTAGCATCTGATTTAAGCCAAATTAACTGGATTAAGTGACTAGATTAAGTGAAATTTGAAAAATTAAAACTAATTGCATAATCAATCATCAAGGAGCGATGAGATGGCTATAAAGGATATAGGTTCAAGTAGTACAACTACGACTGATAATAATGGTAATACAGCAAAGCCAAATATCGCCTTTATTGGACTTGGTAATATGGGCGGTCCGATGGCAGAAAACTTGCTAAAGGCAGGTTATACGCTTTCGGTTTATGATTTATCTGTAGAGGCGACCGCGCGCTTGCAACAAGCGGGTGCCAATATAGCAGAGAGTCCTAAAGATGCTGCTCAAAATGCCCAAGTGGTGATCAGTATGTTACCTGCTGGCAAGCACGTGCATTCTGTCTATCTAAGAGAAGGTAGCTCTGACGGTCTACTTATAGACTTACCAAAAGGTACTTTGGTTATCGATAGCAGTACTATAGCAGCAGCTGATGCTAGGAAAGTAGCAGAAGCTGCAAGTAAGCTTGGTATTGATTTTTTAGATGCGCCAGTCTCTGGCGGTACAGGCGGCGCTATCGCTGGTACGCTAACCTTTATCGTTGGTGGAGACGATGCAGCCTTTGCCAAAGCTGAACCGATACTGGCTGTAATGGGAAAAAACATCTTTCACGCAGGCGAGCATGGTGCAGGACAAGTGGCTAAAATCTGTAATAACATGCTGCTTGGAATTCTGATGGCAGGCACGGCAGAGGCGATTAATCTAGGCGTCAAAAATGGTCTCGACCCAAAAGTGCTATCGGATATCATGCTACAAAGCTCCGGTCGTAACTGGACGCTAGAAGTCTACAACCCTTATCCGCAAGTGATGGAAAATGTCCCATCGAGCAATGGCTATCAAGGCGGATTTATGAGTAAGCTGATGCAAAAGGATCTTAATCTTGCCATGCAAACCGCTGAAGACACTCAGGTAGAGACGCCAATGGGTGCAAAAGCAACTGAGCTATATGCCGCGCATACCATCGAGAATGGTGATAGAGATTTTTCTAGCATTATGGCGCGTCACGACAGCTCTGTATTGTCTTAAATTATCAAGCACACAAATAAAAAAGGTCTGCATTATGGTAATAGTGCAGACCTTTTTTTTGACTTATTTCTAATTTATATCAAGGCATTTAACTTGGCAGCTCATAGACCAGAGACTGAATATCTTGCGCCGCTTTTTGCAGTCGTGGCACATAGGTTAAGAGATCATCTAAAGACACCCGTATGGTCGGTGCATGCAGATATAGCGAAGCAAGGTATCGTGATTTCCTATCCCGTATCGGTACGGCGATTGCCACCATCTCAGAGATAAACTCTTCGTTATCGATACCTATGCCTGTTTCAGCGATACGATCAAGCTCAGCGTTTAATTTGTCGATATCAGTGATGGTGTTTTTAGTGAACTTATCTAGTGACAAATTTTGTAGTATTTTTTCGCGGCTTGCACTCGGCAACTGACTTAAATACAGCTTCCCAGTCGCTGTACACCACATTGGCGACTTTGCGCCTACTGGTAAATAAATCTGTATCGGCAAGGTCGTTTGTGCGCGGTTGGTATAGATCATATTCATGTTATAAGGAACACCGATACCGCAGGTTTCTTTTAGCTCATCGACCAGTTTTTGCAAAATCATTTGACGTTCATTAAAGAACAGTCGCTGCTGCCAAAGCTCAACACCCAAATTGCGTACCCGCTTGCCCGGTATAATACCGCCGCCAATATCAATTGTCACAAACCCTTCATCAACCAGATTTTGAATCAATCGATGAATGGTTGGCTTCGGAATATCAAGCTCCTGCGATAGCTCTAGTGGCGAAATCGGCTTTGAGGCATAAGATACCGCCTCAATAATCTCTAGCACACGGGTAATCGATGATACTTTAGGCATATAAATGACTCAGTAATAATAAAAAAACAAAGCAAGTAGTTATATCATTATGGATATAATCGCCTCTAAAAATAGAGCAGAACAGTCAAGGCGATAAGGCTAAAAATGGATAAGCATAAAAGCATACAGTAATTGGCTTACTGACTCTAATTTAGCACAATATAACCCTTAGACAAGCCTACCTCTTATTATATAGTAACGTATTTACATTGCGTGAATTTATAACAAAATTATCTGAGAATTTTTCGGTTTTCGTAGCTATACTAGATACGTTCAGTCACAAAGTACAACAATCTGTAGTAATTAACTCTATAACTGTTATTGCGTTATTTCTCAAGATGCTTCATCATGCAGACATATTTTGTAATACCTTTACATGAGCGTTAAGCATTCCAATAATCATGTGTAGGCTGCGCGGTGGCTTTAATAGCATTGTGTAACAAAAGGGCGAAGTATTGCGGGCTGGTGTAGTAATTATTACAATATCTATGCAATCTTTACATAATGGTAAATAAAAAGTGCATCTTTAGGGGTGACTTTTTGAGCCAAAATTGTTTTAATCCTCGCATCAAAATGATTGTTTAAAAAAGTTAGATTTTCATTTTTTTATGGGCGTGTTATTTCATACTTTAGGAGAGTAATTATGAAACTTATTCAATTAACAGCAATCACTGCTGCCGTTTTAGCCTCAACTGCTGCTCTTGCAGCTGATCCAGTTATCGTTATTGATGGCAATGACGCTGTTGTATACGAAGCTGAGCCAGTAGCAGTTGCTTATCAAGCAGACGCTGGTTATGCCTATAATGCAGATGCTGGTGTGTTACGTAACACCACTGGTGCAGTTGTTGGCGGTACTAAGACTTTCTTCCAAACTGTTACTCATCCAGCAGCGATCAGTGCTGAAGTTGGTACTTTAGGCTATGGTGCTAACATCGCTTGGGGCTTAAACGACAAAACTGAAATTCAAGCTGGTTGGGCAGGTGGCGATGTTGCTGATTTATTCGGCGGCGATTTTGATGCAAACGACGTAAACTACGAAGTCGATTCTGACTTCAGCAACCCGTACTTAGGCGTACAAGTACGTCCTATGGCGAACTGGTTCACTATGGGTGCTGGTATTATCGTTCCTGATAACGATTTTGATGTACGTGCAAATGCTAATGGTCCTAACTTTAGAATCAATAATGTTGACTACGATGCGAATCAAACTGGTACTTTAGAAGGTACTATGGAACATCGTAACAAACTAGCTCCTTATGCTACTATCGGTTTCCGTCCTAACATTACCAATAATTTTGGTCTGTTTGGCGAGCTAGGCGCTGCATATATGGGTCAAACTGATGCTACTGTCACTTCAAGTAATGCAAATGGTCCTGTTACAGCTAAGGACTCAGATGGCAATATTACTGTAGTTCAAGGTAAAGATGTTGCAGCTGCAGCAGAAAGAGAGCTAGAAAATAAAGACTGGTTAGAGTGGATGCCAATTGTTAAAGTTGGTGCAACTTACCGCTTCTAATTTAACAATCGTTTAAATACTGTTGTTAACAGAAGAATAAGTATAAAAAAACGATCCTTTTGAGGGTCGTTTTTTTATGTCTAAAATAAAGTAATAAATGTCATTTATTATCAGGTATTTGATATTTATCAATAAACAATAACAGTTTGCTGTGAGGAAATAACAGAAATTCTATAATTAGTTTTATCGTCAGTCAGAGTAAGCAAGGGTAGGGTTTCTATAGGCTGATTGAGTAAATCGTAAATGATGGCGGAGTAATCCATGCCTAAACCTTGGGCAAGCGTATATTGATGTATCTTAATAAAGCTCTCTTTTATTTGCCACAGCCATCTTATGGCAGAGTTACGCTGTATCATTGGCAATGTTTGCAAGATAGCCAGCTCTTTTGGATGATAGAACCGCTTTGCTACCTGCCATTTCACGGCATTGACTTCGATATCAATACCCGAGGCACGATGGCGACTGATAACGACAGCGACCTTGACGTATGGTATGTCTGATTTTTCTATATCATTTTGTATTCGAGTAGTATTTTTATTATTGCCATTGGTATGGCTAAAACACACATAATATTGGCTATGAGTGAGTCGATAAGGAAAATTTGATTCATCTAAACGATCGACGATATCCAGTCTTTTGAGCAATGCCTGCAATAATAGCCTTACACCTGCACGTTGCTGCTGGCACTGATGACGAGCAATCTGAGGAGCAGATAAGTGAGCATCGGCTGCTTGATCATAGTAAGGCTGGATAGGGCGCACTTGAGCAGTCGCACACCATGTCATTGTCATGGGGTCGAGCTGAGTATAGAGAATATCGTGTAGCATTAAGTTTTGCATAGTCTGTATACTGTAGAAACTTATGGTTTATATCGCGATTTATCTTAGCCTAACAAAAAGCCCAACAATAGGCTTGTTGGGCTTTTGAATGCTTATAATGTCTTATGCTATATGCTTAGTAAGACAGTTCAGCACGGCGGTTTTGGGCATAGGCATCTTCGTTCGTACCGGCAGCAGCAGGACGCTCTTCGCCATAGCTGATGACACGGATATTATTTGCTGCAACGCCTTGTGCTGCAAGATAATCACGTGCTGCTTGGGCACGGCGCTCACCCAATGCGATGTTATATTCACGGCTACCGCGCTCATCGGTGTGACCCGCGATAACTACGCCTGCATTTGGGTTAGATTTTAACAGACCCGCGTGTTGGTTTAAGACACCTGCAGATTGTGAAGTGATCGCACTGCTATCAAAGGCAAAGTATACAACGGCTTGGATGTTCTCAGCACCGGTAATAACTGCGTTTGAGTTGTCTACGATAACAGCACCATTGTAGCCAACTTGACCACCTGGGATACCTAGAGGGGCAACGACGACTTCAGAAGTGGCGCGCTTGGTGGCACAACCTGATGCTAGAACAACAGCGCTTGATAATACAGCGAGGGCAGCGATTTTTGAAAAACTGGTTGACATAATAAGCTCCAAAAATTTTAATGAATTACATTTGTTGTTGTAAACTGCTTACGATAAAACTTGGGCAATTGCTATCTATAATATACTAAATGTTACTTTATGTAAGTACTATTACTGTAAATAATGCTAGAGTTTACAAATAGATATAATGCGCATTACGCCAAAATTTACGCCATTATATAGGGATTCTTATCATCGTTACCTTTCTTATTTTAATTTAGCAGTAACCTTGAAATTTGGCGCTTTAAGTCAATGTACTTAGGTATCTTACATAGGTATTGCGACAGTATCAAAGTGTCGCTTAAGTCTTGCTATAAAGGCTGTTATAAATATAACCATCATAAAAACCAATAGGAATCTATATGTCTACCGCTGAAAACGATGCGCAAATCATCAATGCTGAAATGCCTGATGTACCTCTCCATGCGCCCAGTAAAATCAATTTAAAAGACTATCAAGAGCCAAGCTTCGATGTTGAAACTGTCAGCTTAGATATCAAGTTATTTGAAGACCATGCAAAGGTAGACAGTACTCTAAAGATGGTACGTCAAAGCGCAGGCGATATCGTTTTATTTGGTGAAGATTTAGAGCTGCTGGCTCTGTCCATGAATGGTGAGGTATTGAGTGCTGAGCGTTATGAGCTGTCAACAGGTAAGCTTACGATTAGTGATGCTCCTGATGAGGTGACATTGGCGCTACAAGTGCGTATCTGTCCACAGACCAATACTGCCCTTGAGGGGTTTTATATGGCGGGCAGTGGTGATGAGACGATGTTTGTCACCCAGTGCGAGCCGGAAGGTTTCCGTAAAATTACTTTTTATCCAGACCGTCCTGACGTACTCGCGATATTTACCACTCGCCTTGAAGCAGACAAGCGCTATCCAACACTATTAGCCAATGGTAATTTGGTTGAAGCGGGGGAGATGATCGATGCGCCAAACCGCCATTATGCGATTTGGCATGATCCGACCAATAAGCCAAGCTATCTATTTGCTTGTGTGGTCGCTGACTTGGATGTATTAGCGGATAGCTATATGACCAGTGAAGGTCGAGAAGTCTTGCTTGAAGTGTATGCAAAGTCTGCCGATATCGATAAGTGTGATGTCGGTATGCAAGCACTCAAAGATTCGATGCAATGGGATGAAGTCAATTACGGTCGTGCTTATGACTTAGACCGCTATATGATCGTTGCAGTCAGTCAATTTAATATGGGTGCGATGGAAAATAAAGGGCTAAATATCTTTAATACTGCCTGTGTATTATCGAGCCCCGAAACCACGACTGATACCCGTAGCTTTAGCGTAAAAGCTATTATCGCCCATGAGTATTTCCATAATTGGACGGGCAATCGGATTACTTGTCGTGATTGGTTTCAGTTATGTTTAAAAGAAGGCTTTACCGTCTACCGTGATCAATCGTTTTCAGCGGATCAGCAATCAAGCGCAGTGCAACGTATTGATGATGTCGCGACTTTGCGTGCCCATCAGTTTGCAGAGGATGCAGGACCACTTGCGCATCCTGTGCGCCCTGAGAGCTTTGTTGAGATCAATAACTTTTATACCACCACCGTCTATGAAAAAGGCGCTGAAATTGTACGTATGATAGCCAATACCTTGGGCGCTGATGATTTCCGAAAAGGGACGGACGAGTATTTCCGTCGTTATGACGGGCAGGCGGTCACGGTTGAAGATTTCTTATCGGCGCTTAGTATTACTAACGGTAAAGTAGAAGGATTTATCGATTGGTATCGCCAGCCGGGTACGCCAGTGGTGTCCGGTCATCAAGACTATGATAGCGCCACGCAAACCTTAACGATTACGTTGAGTCAGCAAACCCGCCATGTGAGCGGCTTTGATGCGCCAAAACCGTTGCCCATTCCAGTTGCAACGGCATTATTCGATAAAGAAAGCGGCAAAATTATTGCTGAGCGTATGTTGCTATTAGACCAAGCTATACAAACCTTTACTTTTGAAGGCGTAAGTGCTGAGCCTGTGGTGTCTTTGCTACGTGATTTTAGTGCGCCTGTACAGCTGAATTATGATTATCAAGATGAAGATTTGGCATTTTTACTTAAACATGAAACCAATGGCTTCAATCGTTGGCAAGTGACGCAGATGCTGGTCAACCGTATTTTGTTGCCCACCCAAGGCACAAAGAGCAATCCTGATGTTTATCTAGCTGCATTGGCGCAGACATTGCCAGTGCTCGCAGGTGAAGATGCAATGCTAGCAGCGCGTTTACTTGATATTCCATCAGCTCAAGAGTTGGCGGCTGCTATTCCTGAAGATTATGATCCAGAAGTGGTCAAAGCGCAGCGTGAAGGTTTGTATAAGCAGCTAGCAGAGGCGTTAAAAGATCAATGGGAAATGCTTTACAAGCAACTGCCATTGCACTCCTATGAAGACAGTGCAGAAGCTCGTGGTGAACGGGCACTACGTAATGTGGTGCTAGATATGGCATTGACGGCAAACGTTGAAGGCGCTGTAGAGTGGGCACAGCAGCAGTATGATAATGCCAGCTGTATGACGGAACGTTTTGGCGCACTAAAGGCCATGGTCAATCATCAAGTGGCAAATGCTGATGCGTACTTGGCAGATTTTTATCAGCGTTTTCAAGCCGATGATTTGGTGATTGATTTATGGTTTAGTGTCCAAGCATCTGCTGACAACGTCAATGCTGATGTTATTAAATCACTATTAGCACATGAAGATTTCGATTGGAATACGCCCAATCGCGTACGTTCAGTCATCAGCGCTTTTACCTCGCAGCCAACTGCATTATGGACGCAACAAGGTTTGGATATCTATACAGACGTGATTAAGAAACTAGATGATTCTAACCCGATGATAGCCTCGCGCTTACTACAAGTATTGGCACGTTGGAATACGTTAGCTGAGCCACGCCGTCAAATGGCTCATTTGCAGCTGCTCGATGTGCAGCAGCAAGTATCCTCTAAGCATGTGCATGAGAGTCTAAGCAGTGTACTGGGTACAGCGACTGTATAGAGCTGTCTTAGAAAACTAAAGTCATAATCTTAAACATGAAAAAAGCCCGTCTGACAATTTAGTGTCAAACGGGCTTTTTTGATAAGCAGCTATTAACGGTTAGGTAGGATGTCTTTGACCATATCACGTAAGTTATGTAGTGCTGTGACCGTGCTGTCCCAATCTAAGCAACCATCAGTAATTGACATGCCGTATTCGAGCGCATCCAAATCAGCAGTCAGCTCTTGGCGACCACCTTTTAAGTGACTCTCAATCATCATACCAATGATGGACTTGTTACCATTTCTGATTTGCTCCGCGACGTTTTGGATCACCATCGGTTGCAAGTAAGGGTCTTTACCTGAGTTGGCATGACTTGAGTCAATCATAATCTTGCTACTGGTTTTACCTTTAGCGAGTGCGTCTTCTACTTGAGCAACCGCTGTTTCATCATAGTTAGGCTTACCATTGCCACCGCGCAATACCACGTGAGCATAAGGGTTGCCTTTAGATTTGATGATAGACACTTTGCCATCTGATGACAGACCCAAGAAACTATGACCCGCTTTTACCGCTTGCATGGCGTTGACCGCAACAGTCATGCCACCATCAGTACCATTTTTAAAGCCGACTGGGCATGATAAGCCTGAGCTCATCTCACGGTGCGTTTGGCTCTCGGTCGTACGTGCGCCAATCGCTGACCAGCTGATCAAGTCCTGCATGTACTGCGGTGTATTCGGGTCAAGCGCTTCAGTAGCACAAGGTAGTCCTTTTTCATTGAGATCAAGCAGTAGCTTACGGGCTGTACGCAAACCTTTTTCGATATCAAAGCTGTCATTCATATCGGGGTCATTAATCATGCCTTTCCAGCCAACGGTCGTGCGCGGCTTCTCAAAATAGACACGCATCACAACGAATACGCTGTCTTCAATCTCTTTCGCCAATATGGCTAAGCGATCAGCATATTCATGAGCGGCTTTGATGTCATGAATAGAGCATGGACCAATCACCACAAACAAACGCTTGTCTTTGCCATCCAAGATGTTTTGGATAGTGTGACGACCATTTAAAACGGTTTTATAGGCTTCGTTTGATAAAGGAAGTTCGGTTTTTAGCTCATTGGGTGTGATTAATGGAATAAATTTTTCAATATTCACGTCGTCAATTTCTGCATTATGGGTAGCGGTTGTTATCATGATTATATATCGTCTAGCTGATTTATAGGGACTTTCATTATGCGGACAAAAGTACCGGTTGACAAGGGCAGTCGAGCAGTTAATTGACTGATAACTGGAATGCTGATGCGAAAACTTGGTTATACTTGATGATTATAGGTAGGATAAAGAGACGTTTATGCCACTGGATTTCTTCGGGCAGCTTCGCTATTTTTATCATCGTCACGTATGATGGCAGTATAAATAGCTGAATTTGAGCACCACAAACGCCGCTGATTATGATGGTGCGTATCCTATAATAGATACCCCATGTTATATTTTATAATATCCATGTTTTCTCCCTTGTACGACTTTCACTGTAACACTTTATTATTAAGAGCTTTTCATGACCGATAACCATACGCTTCAGACTGATTTAACTGCGCCATTTGATACTCACGAGTTGGCTAATGTAGCGCGTGAGCCGCTCGTTATCGGTATCGTCGCTGGTGAAGTATCAGGAGACAGTCTGGGTGCAGATTTTATGCAGCAGATGAACAATCTACGTGATGACATCGTTTGGGTCGGAGTGGGCGGTACCAAAATGCAGGAACAAGGGCTTAATAGTATTTTTCCATTGTCCCGTTTGGCAGTGATGGGTCTGGTAGAAGTCATGGGGCAATTGCCTGATTTGCTTAAGGCGCGTCGTGAGTTGCTGGCTGCTTTTAAAAAGGCGGATATTGATTGGTTTATTGGCATAGATGCCCCTGATTTTAATCTACGAGTGTCTAAAAAATTAAAGCCTAAAGGCGTGTTTTGCGTGCAATATGTTAGTCCTTCTATCTGGGCTTGGCGCGAGTCACGTATTCATAATATTAAAGCGGCAACCCACTTGGTATTGTGCCTGTTTCCGTTTGAGCTGCCTGTTTACGAGCGTTATAAGCATCCGGCGATATGCGTTGGGCATCCACTGATGCATACCATTGACCAGTCACTACTCGAGATCCCGATCAATCAGCGCCGTAGTGAGCTGGTCTGGCACAACGATGGTTTGCAGCAGTTTTTTATCGAACGCTTTGATGAGGTCAGTCAGCTTATTTGTGTGATGCCGGGCTCACGCCGCGGTGAAATAACGGCTATTTTACCCTTGATGCTAGACGGTATCCAAAAGCTGCTTTTATTGGACCCAAAGCTTTGCTTTATCATCCCAACTGTCGATCAAAACCATCAATATATCGTCCAAGACGTGATTGATCAGCGCTCAGAGCAGCTGCGCGCCGCCATCGTGGTGGTCTATGATGATAGCCAGCCAACCTTTAGTCAGCAGGCGATGGCGGCATCAGATATTGTGATGTTAGCCTCAGGTACCGCAACGCTTGAGGCGATGCTACTTGAGCGTCCGATGGTCGTCGTCTATCAGCTGAATCAGCTAACCTATCAGATTGCTAAACGTCTGGTCAAAGTGCCCTATGTGGGTTTGCCAAATATTTTGGCAGCTACCGCGATCGTACCGGAGCTTATTCAAGAGCAAGCAAGTGGTGACAATATCTGCCGTACCGTCATGCGCCTTTTGCAGCCACGTGCTTATGCGGAGCAATTGAATGCGCTGATTCAGACCAAGCATCTTTTGCAACAGCAAAGCAATCATGAGCCTGCCAATAGCGTGATTGAACAATGGTATCTGCAAAATTATCCGTCGAAAACGCCGCAGATCTAGTAAGAAAATTCATTACATACCTTTTCATTTCATAAAATAAGACAATAAAATTAATGAATAGCATGCTACATATAGAGAGTAATCTTTTAAAAATTGAACGCAGTATCGAGCAGATTGATATAAAAGGACAATATATTAATTTGGCTTCTCCCATTTATTTATCTGGTCAACTTAATATTAACGAATTACTTGCGCAATATTCGAATAATATTGCACAGAGTGATACGCGCTCAGTGCTTCAGATTGGTGTCGATGAAGCGGGACGTGGACCGTTATTGGGCAGTGTGAATGTTGCGTCGGCAATATTACCACGTGCTTGGTCAGGACTGATTGAAGGGCAGCCTCTCAAAGATACGCCCTTATCGATACTGACGGATTCCAAGCAGTTGAGCGAAAAAAAGCGCGATATGCTGTATCCCTTGGTTCAGCAACATGCCATTGGTTATGTCATTGCTGATATTCCAGCGGCAGTGATTGACCAAGTGAATATCTTACAAGCCACCATGCTTGGGATGCGTTTATGTACTGAGGTAATGTTAGAGGTCATTGCTTATCATTTGAATGACATGGCACAAGACGTACACCAGCTGCATGCTGAAGTTTTATTCGATGGGAATCGCTGTCCTGAATTGAATTATGCAAGGCTCGTAGAACTTGGTGTCGAAGAAAAAGTAGTTGACTGTCAAGCATGGGTCAAGGGTGATGCGCGTCATACCAGTATTGCCGCTGCCAGTATTTTGGCAAAAGTTAGCCGTGACAAAACCATGTACGCGCTTGACGCTAAGCATCCTGAATATGGCATTGCCAAGCATAAAGGCTATCCAACACGCGCACATATGGAGGCAATCGAAACTTATGGCGTATTAGCCGCGCACAGACGCAGCTTTGCACCAGTGAGAAAGGCGTTAGAGCGTTAAGAGTGGGTAGAGATTGGCTGATTTGTTTAAATAAATAGCCTAAGCGAAATACTTGTTAGTTTTTCAATAAACATGCTTTAAAGCTTTATACTTTTATTAAATGACATATGAATAAGTATTCGATAATATCCGTTATACCCAAATTATTGTTCATAATAACCACGCCATTATCTTATAGGATAAGAGATGACCCTTAAATTGCCAGAAAAAAACCTCGCTGCAATCATATTATTAACGGCTTTTTTAACGGCCTGTGGCGGTGGCGGAGACTCAGATAATAGCGCTAACGACGTTACGCCAGAGCCAACAGCACCTGCTGCTAGCCCTGATGATACCTCGACTGATAAGCCTGATAATGTGGCAAGCGACAATGAGGCACAAGCAGCATTAATCGCAAGTAATACCTTTAGTCTAGCGCGTACCAGCTGTGGTCTTGGTGGCTTGTCCGCTGACACCGCACTGGATAATATTGCGATTCAACATGCCAAATACATCAAGCACGTATTTGCTAACAGTACACCGACTACTTTTAGTCCACATTATGAGAATAAGATTGCGGATATCGCAAACGTCACAGGTGATAATAACCCGTTCTTTAAGGGCGTTAGCTTCACAGACCGGTTATTACAGGCAAAATATGGCAACGCCCGATATAGTGTGACTGAGAATATTGCCCAATCGGTTTACTATAGCTCGGCAGGCAATATTATAGGCTCTGATATAGTGGCAGCCTCAATGGCTAAGTCGTTATTGGCAGCGCCTTATCATCTGCGCTCTTTGATGCTACCAGGTTCAAGTTTGACAGGGACGGGCATGGTCACTTATAAGCCTTTTGGTAAGGATACGGCTAATAATCAAGGTTATGTATTAGTCAACCATGCTTCAGCGACGCAGGCAACCAAAGACAATACGGTGGCAGGAATATTCACTTATCCATGTCAAGGGGTCAGTGGTACCGTCACTGCGTTGTATAACGAAACGCCAAGTCCGGTCAAAGGAACGGGTCGTGACTTACAAACTGATCCTATCGGACAGCCTATTTATGTCAGTATGCCGTCTGCTCAAACGATTGATATCAGCAATGTTAAATTCCATGATATACAGCGTAATATGGATGTGCCCATTGAGCTATTAGATTATCGCCAAGATCCCCATAAAAATACCGTATATGAGCTACCAGCGAACGAAGCGTTCATCTTGCCCATTACGGACAATTTGAAAAGCTGTACAAGCACCAGTAAAAAAGACGAAAATTGTGGTTTACATGGCAATAGTGATTACCGTGTCAGCTTTGATATCTTAGTCGATAGCAAAGCCATAGAGCGTGAGAGCTTCACCTTTAAAACTGGTGCTGTGAACAATTAATTGCGTGATCTAGAAGATCTATTATAGAACAAGTTATAAAACAAGGGCTGAACCAGTTATCTGATTCAGCCTTTGTTTTATATAATGGTCAATCCACTATGAAAGCGTTATCACGTCAAAACGACGAGTTCCACTGCTGCAAAAAGGCTTCTTCTTCATCCGTTGACTCACGATCTAACGTGTTATTGCGATGTGGGTAACGTCCAAACTGTTCGATAATCTCTTTGTGCTGCTGCTCAAAATCTAACGTAATGGCATCATCGAGCCATTCAAACAATGGCAGATAGCGATTATGAATCCTTAAAGATTCTGAATGCATAAACGGCATAATAGCAAATTTGCGCCATGTCATTGGTAAGGTAGAAAAATGTGGCTGCAATACGATTTCTTGAGCCAACACCAGCGCCATACCATCTTGCGCAAAGGCTTCCGCTTTATTGCGGCATAAATTGCGTGAAAATTGATCTAAAACGATGATTTCTGCCAGACGCCCAGCTAAAGCGGTAATGGAGCTATTGCAGTCGGTTGCTGCTTCTGAAATGCGCCAAGTGACGCATTCCCCTTGCTTTACTGCTTGCCAAATTTTACCAAACCGCTCTTTTATTTGCTGATCAAATTCATGGCTTTGCTCGAACCAATACTGTTCATTGTCCTTATCAAACCAAAAATCCAATACGGCACACGCCTCTGAATCGAGATACTCTAAACTTATGTTTTTTGGATCAAGTGACGATAAATTGGCATGGCTTTTTGAGGTGGAATAATCGGTTGAGAGAGACATAAGCTATTCTAATTATGATAGATTTAGTCTACTATAGCGCAAATATTTATGTCTGTCATGATACGAGCAGCAGCTATTAGGTAAACCTTATGAATACAAAAAATTCGCTACAAAATACTCAGTCATCATTACCACCAACGCCATATTACTTGCTTGATGAAGCCGCAATCGTCGCCAATATGCAGATTATCGCGCGCCTATGCGAGTTGTCTGGCGCAAAAGCACTGCTTGCGCTCAAATGTTTTGCGACTTGGGGCGTTTTTGATATCATGCAGCCTTATCTGCATGGTACGACGTCATCTTCGCTCAATGAAGTCAGATTGGGTTATGAGACTTTTGGTAAAAATAGCGATTCTAGTAGCAAAGATAAAAAAGAAACTCACGCCTATAGCGTGGCTTACAGCGCGGATGAGATGCCTGAAGTGCTCAGTTACGCCGATAAGATTATCTTCAACTCAATCTCCCAGTTAAATGCGTTTAAAGATCAAGCATCAGCACAAAACATCCCAGTCGGACTACGCTTAAATCCAAAGACCAGTAATTCGTCATTTATCATTGCCGATCCTGCGCGCCCGTTTAGTCGTCTTGGTGAGCATGATAAAGACAAAATTGCCGCCGTGTTAAGTGATATTAGCGGTGTTATGATTCATAACAACTGTGAAAATGACAGTTTTGAGGCATTTAGTGAAAGCTTAGCTGATATTGAAACCAGATTTGGTGATGTTTTGCAGCAGCTTGAATGGGTCAGTTTGGGCGGTGGCATTCATTTTATCGCGCCTGAGTATCCACTCGAAAAACTTGCGGATAGACTAAAAGCCTTCAGCGAAAAATATGGCGTACAAGTCTACCTTGAGCCGGGTGAGGCAAGTATTCATGGTGCTGGTACGCTAGTCACAAGCGTTTTAGATACGATGCACAATGAAAAAAACCTAGCAGTAGTAGATTCATCCATTGAAGCACATATGCTTGATTTGCTGATTTACCGTGAGTCAGCGCCGATAGCGGCTGTTAATAGTGATTTAATTAATATCGCCTCTCTTGATATCGACCCTACCAACATTGCACCCATAAGCGAGAACGCTAAATCAGCTAATAATACGATTATCTATGGTCGTTCTTGTTTGGCAGGCGATATCTTTGGTGAATATGCCTTGCCAAATAAGCTAAAAGTAGGTGACACCGTTACCTTTGGTAACGCAGCAGGCTATACCATGGTGAAGAAAAACTGGTTTAATGGCGTGAATATGCCAGCGATTGTCATTCGCCGCTTAGATGGCAGTATCGATATCCAACGCGAGTTTGATTATCAAGATTATAAGGCAAGCTTGTCATAACGCTATTAGACGCATATTTGGCATGACCAAATGGTAATGCCAAACAACTATCTATAAATCTTTATTCGCTTTGACGTTTTTAAGTTATGTTGTAATTTTTGCCGAAAAGCCAGTAAAAATTGTTATAATTGCTACTGGCAAACACAGTAGGATTTGTCTAACGGGTGCGTGGGTTTTCCTCGGTCTTCCTTTTTAATTCACGCATATCATTCACTCGTTTCTGTTTTGCATAGCCAATATCAATGGTATCGACAGGGACACAAAGGAGGATTGTTCTTTGAACACAAACCAACAAGTTAAGCCTAGTAAAAAAGATGTACTTATTATCGGTGCTGGCGGCGTCGCTCAAGTAGTCGCGCATAAATGTGCGATGCATAATGACGTACTTGGCGAGATTCATATCGCTTCACGTACCCAAGATAAATGCGATGCCATCGCTCAGAGCGTTATAGAAAAGAACAGCTTTAAGCAGCCAGCGGTATTGCACACGCATGAAGTCGATGCCATGGATACCCAAGCGCTGATACAGCTGATTGAAGATACGGGTATTCAAATCCTTATCAATGTCGGTTCGGCATTTGTGAATATGACAGTATTGGAAGCTTGTATCGAGACTGGCGTAGCATATATTGATACCGCTATTCATGAAGATCCTCGCAAGATTTGCGAGACGCCACCATGGTATGATAACTATGAATGGAAGCGCAAACAGCGTTGTGCCGATAATAATGTCACTGCGATCTTAGGTGCAGGTTTTGATCCTGGTATGGTCAATGCCTATGCACGTCTTGGTTATGACATGATGGATGCAGGTTCAGTAACTGATATTGATATTATTGATATTAATGCTGGTAGTCATGGTAAATACTTCGCCACCAACTTTGATCCTGAGATTAACTTCCGTGAATTCACCGGTACGGTTTATTCTTGGCAGGACAGTAAGTGGCAGTCTAACAAGATGTTTGAAGTAAAGCGTACAGATGACTTGCCTGTTGTTGGTGTGCAAAACAGTTACTTAAGTGGTCATGACGAAGTGCATTCTTTATCAGCCAACTTAGACGTGCCAAATATTCGCTTTTGGATGGGCTTTGGTGAGCACTATATCAATGTCTTTACCGTTCTACAAAACTTGGGCTTATTGTCTGAGCAGCCAGTGATGACTGCTGAAGGACAAGAAGTTATTCCATTAAAAGTAGTGAAAGCGGTCCTACCAGATCCAAGTTCACTTGCGCCAAATTACACCGGTAAAACCTGTATCGGTGACAAGGTCAAAGGCAAGATTAATGGCGTCGATAGTGAGGTATTTATCTATAATATCGCAGACCATAAAGATGCCTATAACGAAGTTGGTAGTCAAGGTATCTCTTATACCGCAGGCGTGCCACCAGTCGCCGCAGCGATGCTAGTTGCTACAGGCGAGTGGGATGCAGGAAAAATGGTAAACGTTGAAGAGCTTGATGCCAAGCCATTTATCAATCTATTGAATAAAATTGGTCTGCCTACGCGCATCAAAGATAGCGAGGGCGATAGAGCGCTTGAGTTTGATATCTAAATTGTCGTGTTGGTTTTTATTGTTCGTTAAATAAAAAGCACCCTATTGAGGCAGACTCGATAGGGTGCTTTTTTACGTATCTGCTTCTATAATAAGAACGAGTATCATAAAACTGATAGCTATAGATGGCATAAGGAGAATGGCGATGTCTTTAGAAAAATATAAAGTATTTAACTTGATTGAGGATGTGAAAAAGTTAAAAGTGTTATTTATTCTAGAATCTCCCTATATGAATGAATATATCCATCAACATCCAGCGGCAGGCGAGTCGGCGCTTGAGCTCACTCAATTTTTGATGACTCAAGGGTATTTAAAGGATTTTGATGCCCAATTGCCATTAGGCTGTAATATCAAAGCACTAAATTATCAGCCACTGGGTATTTTGAACTCCTCTACGTTGCCACTGAATAAAGCGTTTTACCCTTGCGCTTTAAATAGTGAAGACTTAGCAAAAGTAAATGAATTGGCAGCTATCAAACAAAACTTAAATCAAAGTAATCCGAATAAATTACCTGTCGATTTGAAGAAAAACGGTGTTTTTAAAGACTTTGTTAGCCGATTAACTGAAGTGTTTGAGCAAGCGCCAGCTGATATTATTATCGTACCTTGCGGCGATACCGCAATTGGGTTTATGGATGCTTTTGAAACAATTTATCAGAAGCCTTTGACGGTTTTAGATAGTTTACCGCATCCAACTGAGCCAGATTGGGTTGAGAAGATAGCCACCATTAATTTGACCGATTATATCGCGCCTCAGATATTGCCTTAGCTATGATTATACTCTGTCTATAATCGCCAAATAGTAAATGCAAATCTTTCAAAGATGTATACTGATGTGCAAAAGATAAGCTCGAGAGTCTGTAGGAAAATACAGAGGATGATAAATACCGAGTTATTGTCTACAAATAAGCTATTCAAACTGATGCGACAATCCTTTAGATAGAGCCTGATAAAGGCTGCAAAACTTTGACCTATTTTTTATCAGCAACAGGGTATTTTTTACCGTAAATCAGCGATATCCCTATCATAAAAATAAGAGCGCAATATGCAATTAGAAATCAATGTTATCGATGCCTTTACTGATACTGTGTTTAAAGGCAATTCAGCGGCAGTGATCATCACAGAAAGCTGGTTGTCTGAGAAGCTCATGCAATCTATTGCTTTTGAAAATAATTTATCAGAAACGGCTTTTATAGTCTTGGATAATAAAAGCACTTATTATATTCGATGGTTTTCACCGCTTACGGAGATTGATTTTTGTGGTCATGCGACCTTGGCTTCTGCCTTTGTACTGTTTAAGAGAAACCCTACTTTGACGTCTATTAAGTTTTCAGCTGAAGCAGTTGGGGTTTTAGCGGTCAAGCAAACCGATCATGATAAAATACAGATGGATTTTCCCAATACTAAGCCTGAGAAAGTCAGTGATATCCCTGATAGTTTGCTGGCAGGATTGTCTATTGCCCCTATTGAAGTCTATAGAAACTCACAGGCATATTTTGTGATTTATGACTCGGAATCTGATGTATTAAATGTAGAGCGTGATAATGACGCGCTAAAACAACTTGCGCCTTACGATGTAGTTGTCACTTGTCAGGCTAAATCTGCCCACTACAAAGACTACGATTTCATTTCACGTTACTTCTGGCCTGCCAATGGTGGTGATGAAGACCCAGTTACGGGTTCGGCTCATACTGGATTAGCACCATTATGGGCACAGCGACTGGGTAAAAATACATTGGTTGCTTATCAAGCGTCAAAACGTGGCGGGGTACTAGACTGTGTGGTTGCAGGAGATAGAGTGCTTATCTCTGGTCATGCTGTGCATTATTTGACGGGATTTATCACAGTCGAGGAGTAACTTTTGTCTGAATTAAAAACAGTAGGGCTTTTTGCTCTTACTGCATTGGCTGAAATCGCAGGTTGTTATCTGCCTTATCTGTGGCTACGAGAAGGCAAGTCAGTTTGGTTACTCATACCAGGTGCCCTGAGTTTGATAGCTTTTGTATGGCTGCTGTCATTACATCCCACTGCTGCCGGTAGGGTCTATGCTGCCTATGGCGGTGTTTATATTTCGATGGCGATTTTATGGTTGTGGACGGTGAATGGTATACGCCCAACGACGTGGGATATAGTGGGTTCTGCTATCGCTTTATTGGGCATGGCGATTATTATGTTTGCACCGCGCAGTACTTAGATTATGAGTCAAAGTGCGCAAATTAAAGCTTATTAATTCAAGATTTAGTAAATTCAATATATAGTCAAAATACCCTAAAAACGCTACGGCACTGCTGGTATAAATTTTTTTTAGCCTCTGTCTGCGTAGGCACAGCAAGCAAGAAAAATGAATACCAGCAGTACTATAAGGTATCGATATTGCTTTTCACTGATTATATAAATAAAAAATGCCAATCAAACCATTAAGCTTGATTGGCATGTTGAGGCACTTACTATTAATGCTTTCCTAAGATGCTACCATTATCATCTTTCTTTGATTGTTTAGCCGCTTTTTTCTCTTTTGCCGTTAACAGCGGCTTCTTTTTGACATTCTTCTTACTATCTTGACCTTTACTCATAATGTTTTCCTTTTATGTGACCGATTAATACTTATTAAAATCAGTATAGCCCTAAGGGTGATTAATAGCTAGCTTCAAGCAAATGGACGCTGGCGTTAATAAGTGCTTACTTACGAATACATCACGATTTGCTATAATGAGCAGCAAGCCGATAAATCGCGGCAAACCTTTATCCTATTATTATTTAGCACAATGATGCTTACTGTTTTGGTTGATTATTATGCGTATCCGTAAACTGTTTAAATTTGAAAACGCCCATATTGTGCGTAACTGTAGCTCTGAGCGCTGCAAACACTCGATTCATGGTCATAGCTATCAGATTGAGCTGATACTTGAGGCCAAGCGTTTAGATCATGGGCAGATGGTCTATGATTTTGGATTATTAAAATCCTCTATTAAAGACATTATCGACAGCTTCGATCATGCGATTTGTTTTTGGAGTAAAGACGATCCTGAGTACATCGCTGCCTGTAAAAAATTTAGTGCACGCTGGATCAGCTTGCCGGTATCGCCGTCCGCAGAGCAATTCTCACGGGTAATATTCTTTTGGGCGCAAGAGATTTTGCAACAGACACAAATGCAAAATGGCGAAGCGGATGTCAGCGTGTATTCGGTGATTGCCCATGAAACTGCGACTGGTTACGCGCAGTGTTTTGCTGATGATGTGAGCAATGAGCAAATGGGTAAGTTGGTGCTAAAGGATTTCGAATTTAGCGAGCAAGTATGTGCAGAGTGGCATGACCCTGAGCTATATGCCAAACTGATACGTGGTGAGAGTTTCGTTAATCCAGCAGTCACAATGCAAGTACAGGTAGATTGAGTTTAATGAATAATAATCAAACGATTGAAGACGCAGCTATAAGTGGTGGTAAGAATTTGAAGACTTTGACGCTGCATTCAGAAAAAGATACTCAGCGTTTGGCTGAGCAATTGGCAGCTTTGCCGCTGACAGGTAGTGTGTGGCTGGCAGGAGATTTGGGTGCGGGTAAAACCACATTAACTCGCTATTGGTTGCAAGCGCTAGGGCATAAAGGAGCGGTGAAAAGTCCGACTTATACCTTGGTTGAGCCTTATAGTATTACCCAAAATGACGGCTCAATTAAACCTGTTTATCATGCTGACTTATATCGTTTACAAGATCCAGAAGAGCTGTCTTTTATTGGCTTTGATGAGTATTTGGATGAGCCAAATGCGTTGGTTATCATTGAATGGGCTAGCCGTGCGCACAGCTATTTGCCGCCGCCTACTATGTTTATTGATATGATTCAAAGTAATAGCAATGATGATAAAGAATCTCGCCAAGTTGCAATACGATTGTCAAAGGCAGGACAAGTACAAGGTTTTGACTTATCCAGTCTAAATCTTTAGTCCAAATCGTGCTACAGATGTTTAAAGCCTTAAAATCTGCCTCTATTATTTTTAATATATGATACCCATCAATGCTACATAGCCACACCAATACACGCATTAAAAAACTATCGCCGCTGCTTATTAATCAATTAGCAGCGGGTGAAGTCGTGACGCGTCCAGCAGCTGTGGTCAAAGAGCTACTGGAAAATGCAATTGATGCTCATGCCACAGATATCGAGGTCCGCATTACCCAAGGTGGCATGGGTATGATTGAGGTGATTGATAATGGCGTTGGGATTCATCCTGATGATATGGTCATGGCAGTCACGCGTCATGCCACTAGCAAAGTCGCTGATGTGGCACACTTGCACGGTATTACAACGTTGGGTTTTCGCGGGGAAGCACTGGCAGCGACGGCTGCTGTTTCCCGTTTGATCTTAACCAGTAGTCATGATAGCAGCGGTATTGGTCGTCAGTTGCAAGTTGCCGGTATATTGGGCGATACGCCAAAACTGATACCGGTTGTGCATCATCGCGGTACTACTATTACAGTCAAAGATTTATATTTCAACGTACCAGCACGCCGCGGTAATTTGAAATCTATCGCGACTGAGTTCAGTCATATCGAAACGATTGTCCGTGAAGTGGCTTTAGCACGCGCTGATGTGGCGCTGACGCTTTTTCATGATAATAAAAAACGGCTATCACTATCGGTTAACACCATAAATAAAGATACTGAAAATTATCTGCCGCTATCACGTTTGGAACAAGCGACTGGATTGGCACTTACAGAGCAGGCAATTGAAGTCGCGGTTGATTTATCTAGCCTAACGCAGCAATTTGGAAGTTCTTCTGCTACTCATGTTGATGGTAGATATGCTGATAATGTACGCACTATGCAACTGGCGAGTATTGGCGGTTGGTTGTGGGCAAGTTATGATGCCAACCATAGTTTGCCAAAGCTTATTTATGTAAATGGCAGATTGGTAAAAGAGGCATTAATTAGCAATCAGCTTCGTCAAATGGTTCAAAGTGTACAGCTAGCAGGTATGGGTTATGCACTTTATTTTGAATTACCAACTCAGTGGCTCAATGTTAATGTTCATCCTTCCAAGCAGCGTATCAAGATTAGCCCGCTGAACAATATCATGGCGCATTTAAGTCATGCGGTTCGTGCGAAGCTAAGAGGGCTTAATACCGCGAAAATTGTTCGCTCTAAAGAGCGAGCACCAAATGATAATATCTCCACAAAACAGTCGTTTAATGCGTTAGACGCAATAACATCATCTACCAACAATGCAACGGCAAGTCAGCAAGTTCAAGCTCCTAAGCAACCATATCAGCTGTCAGAAAATGAGTCGTTATCCGAAAGTATTAAAGACTTACATATTGATGAGCCTGTAGAAGACAGTCGTCATGCTGTTAACAGTTACCCTGTAAACACACCACCTTTACCAGTTTGCTTACAAGTTATAGATAGTATTACTGGTCTGGTAGCTTCTTCAGTTATATATAGCAATGACGATAAAGCGCTGCCTTGGCTACTATTTTATTATCAAGGACAGTGTGCGCTAATTAGCGCTGAGAGATGGCAGTCAAGATTAAAAGTATTGTTTGAGTCAACTATATTTAGCAGCACTATGTATGACAAAGCCAAAGTATTAAATAGCACTACTATTAATCAGCAATTGGCGAAGATAATTAAGCAGATGTCATCACAAGATGCACAAGCTTTTGTAGCAGATATGGAAGCTATACTGAGCAAATATGCTATCCACTCTATAGATAGTCATCAATTAGTCACATTGATGTTATCATCTGCGCTTAAATAGCGCTATTGGGAAAATAGCGTATTTTCTATAGTTAAGACATATCGCTGAGTTATCAATAATTTACCTTATTGTTCTTAAAACCATGACCATCAAAGGCAAGTATATGCGACTTTCGTCTGATAGCCTATCTTCTTACTTAAGTCCCAATTTGGCGGACAATAGCGTGGTGTGCTTGATGGCACCAACCGCGAGTGGTAAGACCGCTTTGGCTTACGAGCTTTATGATAGCGGTCGTTATGAGCTGATTTCGGTAGATTCAGCATTGGTGTATCGTGACATGACGGTCGGTACTGCAAAGCCAAATGCTACTGAGCTGGCACGATACCCCCATCATCTGGTCGATATCATTGATCCTATGCAAAGCTATAGTGTCGCTGAGTTTGTCAATGATGTAGCAAGATTGATTGATAGCTGTCATCAGAATGGTAAAATACCCTTGTTGGTCGGCGGTACGATGATGTATTACATGGCATTACTCGACGGACTCTCACCAGTGCCTGATAGTGATGACAGTGTTCGCGCGCGCGTTGAGCAGTGGCGCCAAGATGAGGGTATCAGTGCGCTATATGATTATCTTGGTAAAGTTGATGCTATCAGCCATGAGCGTCTTAATGCAACTGATACCCAGCGTATTACGCGTGCTGTTGAAGTATATTTGCAAACTGATATTCCTATTAGTAACTGGCAGCGTCCGCCCAAGCAAGCATTGGCTCATAATCCTAACCAACAATGGCATGCATTGGCGGTTATGCCAGACCGTCCATGGTTGCATACGCGTATTGAGCAGCGATTAGATATCATGTGGCGTGAAGGATTGGTAGCAGAGGTTATCAGTTTGCTTGAGCATTATCCTCTGACCCCAAGCTTACCTTCGATGCGCTGTGTTGGTTATCGACAAGTGTTAGAGTATCTGGTACAGACTAATCACCCTGTATTTGAACAGCCCCATTTGGATAAAGCGCAGTTTTATGATGCTTTTGCTCAATCGGAACCATTAAGTAACGAAAGTAAAGAGCAAGATACCACGATTCAAAGTAGCATAACTCAGACGCATCTACCAATGGCAACTGACCAAACCGAAGCGCTTGCTTGTCAGCAAATGCAAAATAAGGCATTATATGCTACAAGGCAGTTAGCAAAGCGCCAATACACGTGGCTGCGAAAAGTGATGCAACTGTCTAATACGGCAGCAGTGCCTGCAATAGGATCAATAACAGCGTTGTCGACATCCACTGTTGGCTCTGATGATCTGACGGGTCTTCAAAAAAATAAATTAATATTGCACTCATTTAGCACTATGGAGCAGGCGAGAGCGTATTTGGTTTAATGAGTGATATCAGTCGTTTGCCTATATCTAGATTTGTCAGACCATTAGTGTTCTGTAATATTAATGGTCGAGCTGTAGTAATAAAAACACAGCATGACCGTATAACATCATACAAAGATACGAAAGTAATGACAATTAGTTTCAAAGTATAATGTATATAACTGTTATAATTTGATTATATGAAAGTGTTAACTGTTGCAAGCGTTAACTGCTTTTTAGTGATTATTCATCAACATTTGGTGATAGAGGTGACCCATGCAACACTTGGTTACTTAATTTATGAAAATAATGACATATTCACGATAAAGTAGAATGACTTAACAAGCTTTAGCACTTATTTAGATACGTTTTATAAATAAAACTTATTATTGTATCTACCCTTAGCCATTATAATTGCAGTAACCCTTAAAATAATTGGCGCTAACAATAATTATATAATATTTAGGAGAGATTTCATGTCAAAAGGACAAACTTTACAAGATCCGTTCTTGAACTCACTACGCAAAGATCGCATTCCTGTTTCTATTTTTTTAGTGAACGGTATTAAGCTGCAAGGTCAAATAGAATCATTCGATCAGTATGTGGTTTTGCTGAAAAATACCGTCAGTCAGATGGTATATAAGCATGCTATCTCAACAGTCGTCCCAGCACGTAATCCTCGTAGTAGCACAACGCCAAGCGCGACTACTCAAAGCCAAGGCGCAGCACCAATGGGCTATCCGAGTCAAAGTGGCGGTGTGAGCGGTGGTTTTGAGCGTGGCGGTAGCGCAAATCCAGCTACTGGTGGCGGCTTTGAAGAACGTGGTTTTGCCAATCGTAGTGGCTTTAATCGTGGTGGCTTTAGTCAAGGCCAAGAGCGCGGCTTTGAGCGCGGTAGCTTTGGTCAAGGTCAAGAACGCGGTTTTGAGCGTGGTGGTTTTGGTCAAGATCGTGGTTTTGAAGCGCCGTCAGAGAATGTGGGTTATGACAACAAACCTAATGACGAATCTGATGATAGCAACTCTTAGACCCTCCTACTAAGACATGAGATATCCTATTGAGACCTACTATTTATTATAGTGGGTTTTTTTGTATTGATATTCTTATAAGCAATAACATTTTAATGCACCCACGATAGCCTTAGGGCTGTATTCCTACAGCATCATATTAATATTAGCCATAATTATTAATATGGTTCATAGTACTATAAAATGTATAGTAAAATGATTCATCAAATTATAAGAATATATAGCCAAAAACATAGAGTCATTGAAAGCAAAAAATTAATAAAATATAGAGCCACTGTATGAATAGTCCTGAACGCAATCTAACTCATGAGCAATTTATTAGTACCGCTATTGATGCCATCAATACTGAAAAGGCGGCACTAGCATTATTGACCGAGCAAATAGATGATAGATTTGCTCAGGCTTGTGACATCATTTTGGCATGTCAAGGCCGTGTGGTTGTGACAGGGATGGGTAAGTCGGGATTGATTGGACGTAAGATAGCGGCGACATTTGCGTCTACTGGTACGCCATCGTTCTTTATGCATCCGGGTGAAGCAGGGCATGGTGACCTCGGAATGTTGGTCAAAGGGGATGTATTGCTTGCCATCTCTAACTCTGGCGAGTCAGATGAGATAAAAATGCTCTTGCCTGTGGTCAAGCACTTAAATATTCCGCTGATTAGTATCAGTCGAGATAAACGCGGTATGCTGCCCCATGCTGCGGATATTATCTTGACTCTTGGTAAGTCGCAAGAAGCTTGCCCGCTCAATCTTGCTCCTACATCAAGTACCACAGCAACTCTAGCACTCGGTGACGCATTGGCAGTTGCCTTAGTGCATGCCCGCAATTTTACCTCAGAAGATTTTGCCTTATCGCATCCTGCAGGTGCATTGGGTCGTCAATTACTGACCCGCGTAGAAGATTTGATGCATACTAAAACAGAAGACTTGCCACTCATCAATCAGCAAGCACCGTTACAAGAAGCACTATTTATTATGTCAGCTGGGCGATTGGGCATGACGGTGGTCACAGATGATGAGAAAAAAGTAGTTGGTATATTTACCGATGGTGATTTAAGGCGAGGATTGGAAAAAGGCATTGATTTGCAGACCCCGATGCGTGAGCTGATGGTAAGTAGCCCTCGTCGTATCAGTAAATCTATGCGAGCATCAGATGCGCTTAGCGTGATGAATGAAAATGCTATCAGTCAATTGCTTATTATCGATGATGACCAGCGCCTAGAAGCTATTATTACGGTACATGATTTACTACAAGCTGGTGTAAAATAAGCGTTATATTAGAATATCTATTAATAGAAGAGATGACTGATGCAAGACTTAATTAAAAAAGCCGGACAAGTGAAGTTATTGGTCATGGACGTTGATGGTATTTTATCAAATGGTCAAATTATCTATGATGCCAATGGTGTTGAGACCAAAGCGTTTTCTGTCTATGATGGTGTAGGCGTCAAGTCATTAGCCCGTTATGGTATTTTGACTGCGATTATTACCGGTCGTAGCAGTTCTATGGTCGATAAACGCGCCACTGAAATTGGCGTAGATTATATTGTCCAAGGACGTGATGATAAGTTAGTAGCATTAAATGAGCTGCTTGCAAGCCTTGATCCGGCGCTTAATATCACAGCTGCTGATTGCGCTTATATGGGTGATGATTTGCCAGATATCAAAGCCATGCAAACAGTAGGATTTGCTGCTACTGTGCCAAATGCCCAAGCAGAGGTTATCAATCGCAGTGATATGGTAACCACGCGAGCCGGCGGGACAGGCGCCGTACGTGAAGTATGTGATCTCATTTTAAAGGGTCATGGACATTACCAAGACTTTATCGCGCACTATACGCTTGATGAAGTAAAAAATCAGGATGACTTATCGTGAATACTCGTGTTTTAATAGTCATTACCTTGATCCTCGCTGGTCTTGCTGGTTGGTTTTTTAAGCAGCAAGGGGACATTACGCCGCCAGTCAATATTGAAACCTCTGATGTCGATTATGAAGCAACAGATATTAAAGCGGTACAAACGAATGAGCAAGGCGAGACCGAATATGAGCTGAGCGCTGAGTCATTGACGCACAATCCGGTGACCAATAAAGATGAGATGAAAGGCATTACCATGAATTGGGAGCCTTCAGATGAGCAGCGTTATCGTATCGAAGCGGGTACAGCAGCTATCAGTCAGCAGACGGGCGAGCTGAGCTTATCAGGTGGATTTTCTTTAATCAGTGAAGGCAAAACAGCTAATCCTGAAGTTGAACCTATTAAGGTCACCGGTGTCACATTGAAAGGCAATACCAAGTCAGGTCAAGTGTATAGTAATGAGCCAGTTAAGGTTGAACAAGGTATGAACCGTTTTGAGGCATCGAGTATGAAAGCCAATCTTGAAACGGGCGACTATGAATTTGGTCAAGTGGCTGTCTCTTTTACGCCCGCTGATCGTCAAGACAAAGCCTTATTTTAATTAGCATATTATTCAGTGAAGCATCTAGCAGGAAGTTTGCAAACTCTACTACCCATTATAAAACGAGTAATTTTCATGAAATCTAATTCTTTGCCTACTTTACGCTTGCTATCGACACGCTCTATTCAAGTGTCGCATAGATTGCGTGCACTGCCAGTGGTTATGCTGTTGGCGCTGCCACTATACAGCCATGCTTTGCCATCAGATGCCAATCAGCCTATTAAATTATTGGCAGACAAAGCCACTTATAGTGAGCGTAGCGGTATTACAAGCTATTCTGGTACAGTAGTTATTACTCAAGGTACGTTTAAGATGACCGCTGATAATATCACGGTCAATTTATCACAAGGTCGAAGTATCAATTCTGCAGTAGCAACAGGGCGTCCAGCGACGATGCAGCAAGTTGTGACGCAAGAAAAAGGTCTGGCAAAAGGTCAGGCAAATAAGATTGACTATAATGCTGTGACGGGTATCGTGACGCTAACGGGCAATGCAAAATTGGTACAAAATGGTGCAAGCTTCGCAGGTAATGTCATTCGTTATAGCCTAAAAGCTGGTGATGTGGAAGCGACTGCTGGCGGCAATCAGCGCGTCGAATTGGTATTCCCGCCTAACAATAGTACCAGCCAGAGTGGTATACGTTAGGCTATATGACGACTTAAGTCATAACACCTGCGATAAATATAAACAAACGACTAAACATTTCAGTGGTTGCTATCCATTTAAATGCGACCACCTTATGAGTAAGTTATGAATGATAATAAAAATAATGCCAGTTTAGTAGAAAACCAAACCATAACAGCGCATGATGCTGTTGAGCCGGTCGCTCGTTTGTCGATGCAAAACTTGGGTAAGCGCTATGGTAAGCGCTGGGTCGTCAAAGATGTCTCATTCTCTGTTGAGCAAGGGCAAGTCGTTGGATTGTTAGGTCCAAATGGAGCAGGTAAAACGACCAGTTTTTATATGGTAGTCGGACTGGTCAATATGGATAAAGGCCGTGTCACCTTGGGAAATATGGACTTATCTAAATATGCTATGCATGAGCGTGCGCGTGCCGGTATTGGTTATTTACCGCAAGAAGCCTCTATTTTTCGTAAGCTATCCATTGAAGACAATATTTTAGCCATTTTACAAACTCGTAAAGATTTAAATGGTAACCAGCAGCGTCAAGAGCTTGAAAAGCTCATTGGTGATTTTCACTTAGAACATGTACGAAAATCTCTAGGTATGAGCGTATCAGGCGGTGAGCGTCGTCGTTGTGAGATTGCTCGCGCTCTAGCAGCTGACCCCAAGTTTATCTTATTGGATGAGCCTTTTGCCGGTGTAGATCCTATCTCTGTCGGTGATATCAAAGATGTCATTTTAGCGCTCAAACGACGTGGTATCGGTGTGTTAATCACTGATCACAATGTTCGTGAGACTTTAGCGATTTGTGAAAAAGCCTATATCGTATCAGAAGGCGCTATCATTGCTGAGGGTACCTCAGAAGAAGTTCTGGAAAATGAGCTGGTGAAATCTGTGTATCTTGGTAAAGACTTTCAGGTATAGACTAAGTGATT
Organism: Psychrobacter sp. ANT_H56B; assembly: GCF_008369245.1. Taxonomy (NCBI): domain Bacteria; kingdom Pseudomonadati; phylum Pseudomonadota; class Gammaproteobacteria; order Moraxellales; family Moraxellaceae; genus Psychrobacter; species Psychrobacter sp. ANT_H56B. Next base: position 292,400 of record NZ_VOBF01000001.1, on the reverse strand, counting down.
GATTACTGAATTATGCTGACATAAGATTTGTTACTTTGCATTCTTAGTCAGCCATCTCTATATTGTGCCGTTCGCAAAAATCCTTCTATAAAACATTGCTTCTTACAGCAACTGCTTGTTTATCTTAATATTTATACTTTAGTATTCATTTTCAAAAATACGCTTATAAGCGTCATTCCCTTTCATATACTCTCTATTTTAAACTTGAACACCTGCATAAGGCTTCTATATTATGGCAAAAAATAAAACCAGTTATGTCTGTCAAGCTTGCGGTGCTCATTTTGGCAAGTGGGCAGGGCAATGCAGTGATTGCGGCGAATGGAATACCTTGACTGAAGCGCCTAACGTCAGTATGCCACATCATAATAAAAACGTAGCAAAGCCCAATGCTGGTCGCGCCATACCTCGTAATGCAAGTGGTGCTGGTACACCGGCGGGCAATTATGCAGGAACGCATAGTGCAGTGATGCCGCTCAATGCGGTGAGCGTAGGTCTAGATACTAGGTTGCCGACGGGTATTAGTGAGTTTGATCGTGTGTTGGGCGGTGGATTGGTTGCAGGTTCTGTGGTACTGATTGGCGGAGACCCCGGTATTGGAAAATCGACCATTCTATTGCAAACCGCGACCAATATGGCAAAAGCGGATTCACTGGCAGGTAGTGCTCTTTATGTGACCGGTGAGGAATCATTGGCACAGGTTGCTATGCGGGCAAAGCGCTTGGATTTACCTGCGGACAGACTTCGTGTACTTGCTGAAACCAATGTCGAGACTATTTGTGCCGCCTTGACTCAAGAGCAGCCAGCGATTGCTATTATTGATTCTATTCAGACTATTTATACTGATGCGATTAACTCTGCACCAGGCGGGGTCAGTCAAATTCGAGAGTCAGCGGCGATTTTGACACGTTATGCTAAGCAAACGGGTACGGCGCTGTTTCTAGTGGGACATGTCACCAAAGAAGGCACGCTTGCTGGTCCACGCGTTCTTGAGCATATGGTCGATACGGTATTGTACTTTGAGGGTCAGTCTGATTCGCGTTTTCGTATGATTCGTGCCGTCAAAAACCGTTTTGGCGCGGTCAATGAGCTAGGTATTTTTGGCATGACGGATATGGGACTAAAAGAGGTTGCCAATCCATCAGCGATATTTTTGAGTCGCTATGACAAGCCCGTGGCGGGTTCTGTGGTTATGGTCAGCCGAGAAGGCACAAGACCGCTATTGGTAGAGGTACAAGCCTTGGTTGATGACTCTCAAGGCTCACCAAGACGTATGGCATTAGGATTAGACTTTCAGCGCTTGTCTATGCTGTTAGCAGTGATGCATCGCCATGGCGGTATCCATACTAGCGGGCAAGATGTGTATGTCAACGTCGTGGGCGGTGTTAAAGTGATAGAAACTGGGTCGGACTTGGCAGTATTATTAGCCTGTGCGTCCAGCATTAGAGAAAAAGCATTGCCATCGTCATTGGCGGTCTTTGGTGAAGTGGGGCTATCAGGAGAAATTCGTCCTGTACCCAATGGACAAGAGCGTTTAAAAGAAGCGATGAAGCATGGTTTTAAGCATGCTATTATTCCTAAAGCTAATGCACCTGCCAAAGATGCGCCGCAGTTTAAAGGCATTAATGTCATTGCAGTCGAACGTCTTGATGATGCGATTGCGAGTGCATTCGAGTTATAGTTTGTTGATCTAACATTTATAACTATAAACCTTGTAAATTTAAGACACGAAAAAGCGCCTAACTATCAATTAGTTAGGCGCTTTTATTTAAATCTAAAAATATTTGTACAAAACCGTTAAAGGCTTAAACCGCGAATGGTCTAAAACGTTAATGGTTTAAGAAGAAGGTCCTGAAACACGCTCAATCGCGACGTTACCGACACCTTTAGCAGTAATACCAAGTTTTTTGGCAGCACCATAAGATAAATCCATCACACGATTACCATGGAACGGACCACGATCATTTACTTTAACGATGACGCTTTTACCATTGGTTTTGTTGGTCACTCTAACATAACAGTTTAATGGCAATGAGCGATGTGCAGCCGTTAAACCATTCATATCAAAAGTTTCGCCACTGGCGGTTTTGCGACCATGAAACTGGCGACCATACCAAGAAGCTAAACCAGTTTGCTTGAATTTGCTGACAGAGTTAGAGGCAACAGCTGTTAAGCGCTCTAACACATCTTCATCATTACTGACTTGGGCGGTATCACTGGCTAACAGTGAGCTGCTAAGCGCTAATGAAGCAGGTTGGCGTGCAGACTTGACTAAGCTTGATGCGCCGTCATGTTGACGACTAAGTTCACCAAGTACACGGTCGATATGGGAGGCGTTATCTTGCGAGATCATAGCAAGGGAGGTTCTTGATTCTACAGCATTTGCATTAGAAGCGATTGCAGAGCCAGCAAATAGTACCGCTGACATTGTAAGTAAACCAGATAAACGCTTATTCATAAATACCTCTATGACTTATACCTTAGAACCTAACTCTAAAAACATCTTAGATTGAGCGAGATAGTGTTAGACCAATCTAACAATACCGCAAACTCCAAAACCGATATCAATCTATCTTCTTTATAATGACTGATTTTATCATTCGGATTTTATAAGTTCTAACGTATGGTAATTTTTAATTCATGATCATAACTGGATTGATGATTATAAATAATCCACTTATGACACGCTCAAATGATAGTTAACAATCTTAATTAAAATATTCATCAACAACTAAAATCAGATACTAATATTCGATAAACAGCCTTTTTAACATTGCTAAGTTAATAAAGGGTTTCGAGAGTTTTACGTATGAGTTTGTTATTAAACCGTTAATTAAGTAGTGACTTTGAAAGTCTAAAATCTACAAGTTGCTAACTATACGGATGAGCTACAACGACAATATAATTAAATGCTAACTTTCTTAGTAGGTCTGTACGGGTTATGTATAAATGACACTAAGACGAGATTAACGCAAATAATTGTAAAAGACAAGGAATAAAACAGACTGGTATTCAATCCTAAATACTGAATATTAGGTAGAATTTTCAAGGATAGTATTTGAAAATATTAGTAATTAAATCATAATCTTATGATTGAATAGGGAGTAATAAAATTATAGTTTTTATAATAGTTCATATATAATTGATTACAAATAAAATGGGCAAAAATGAACTTATTTACTAAGATTTTTGCACATTCTATCTTTACGTATAGTTACTTAGTAACTAGATTTTAAGTCAAATTTGTGCGGTTATTTGTTAATCGATTCAATTTTGAAACATGCTATGTTATGTTATGTTTATGTATTCAGCCATCTATGTATCATCGCCATTTTCACTGTTTTAGATACTGACATAAGCTATTGAATATTTAATTTCTGAAAAACTCATTGCATTTTGATATAGCTTATAGGGGGTATAAAAAAAGAGACCGTATTATTAAAATATTGTCTCTTTAGGTATAAAAATGGAGATACTTAGTCTGACTTGTGCGTATGAATGGACATCAGTAAACCAAAACCTGCCATTAAAGTAACAATGGCAGTACCACCATAACTGATAAAAGGCAGAGGTACGCCAACGACAGGTAAAATACCGCCGACCATACCAACATTGACAAAAACATACACAAAAAACGACATCGCAATCGCGCCTGCTAATAGTCGGCTATAAGTATCAGGATGAGAAAAGGCGATATATAAGGCGCGGGTCAATAAGCATGCATAAATAAACATCAATAGTATGACGCCAAGCAAGCCAAACTCTTCAGAGAAAGCTGCGATAATAAAGTCGGTATGACCTTCTGGTAAGAAATGTAAATGCGACTGCGTACCCTCTAAATAACCTTTACCCGTTAGACCGCCGGAGCCGATAGCAGTTTTGGACTGAATGATATTCCAGCCAGCACCTTGCACATCTGCCTCAGGATTGAATAGTGTGAGTACACGGGTACGCTGATAGTCGTGTAACAAAAAATTCCAAGCAAAGGCAACAAGCGGGATCGACAAAGCAACCGCACCAGCTATCAGTTGCCACGATAGCCCTGCCAAAAACAGCACAAAGATACCGCTAGCAGCGACTAATAATGAAGTGCCAAGATCTGGCTCTTTAGCGATTAATAAGACTGGCACCACAATTAACGCCAAGGTAATGCCGATACTGGGTAGTGAAGGGGGCAGATCACGCTTAGACAAAAACCACGCACACATCATAGGCATGCCAAGCTTCATAAACTCTGAGGGCTGCACACTACCAAATCCTGGTAGATTAATCCAGCGCTGCGCCCCCATACGTACTTCACCGATAATATCAACCAACACCAGTAGTATCAGACCTAATACATAAAAGATGGGCGTAAAAGTACGATAAAGGCTTGGTGGTATCTGCGCCATGATAAACATAACGGTAAAAGCGACACCATAGCTGACCATTTGTCGTAGCACCATACTCGTATCTTGAGCGGCTGCACTATATAAAATCGTTAGCCCAATACAACAAACGGTTAATAATAAAAGGGTCAACCAAGGGTCAATATGACTACGTTGCCAAAAGGTCGGTGTCTGACCTTGACCGAAATGGTGGCTCTGTCGGGAAAAACGATATTGCGGGTTAGAAGACATAGGCAAAGTGTGACTGGCAGTTGGCGTGGAAGAAGGGCTATATTTAGCAGAAGACTTAAGAAAATCGATAATTATAGGGCATTTAACCGATTAGATGATAAAAAAAGTAACTTGTCGGTAATAAAGTAACGTCAATATAAAAATAATGAGGATAAGTGTTAATAACGAATAAGTCGCTGCCAATTGGTGACGATAGTTTAGCTTGCTTGCTTAAAATTTGATAGTATCGATAAAACGTTTTTAGCGGTGTTTGTTGCAATGATCGAAATAACAAAACAAGTTTCCAGGCAAATCCACAAGCCTATTATTGCACTCTGTATTTGTGCCAGCATTATGAGTGCCCATGCCGCTATTATTAGTGATAATAGTGAGCGCCGTATCCAAGTACGTCAGGGTAGCAGCGTGAACAACAGCAACGCCAATACCTATATCACGCCATCTGCACAAAGAGCGCCTTATAATTCGGGTGTCACTATCTTAAGTGGGTCAGGCGGCGATAGTATGCAAGGACTGATTCAGCAAAAGCAGCGTGAGTTTGAATTTGATGCCAGCTTATCAATAGAAGAGAACAAACGTGTCATTACCAATAGAAGTACGCCGCGTTATAACACCACCTATAGCACGGGTAATAACAATTACAATGATTTTATCAGCATGGATTTTAATACTTGGCTCAACAGTAATAGCTATCGCGCAAGCCAAGTAGCAAACTATCAGCGCTATTTAAGCGCGCGTGTCGGCGCTCGAAACGTACCGCCTTTGTCACAGCTACTGACCACCGCTCGCAGTTGGGACAAATGTGGCTATGAGCCGTATCAACTGCCTCCTCAGGAGCTGTGGTCAAACATTGTACCGACATTGCAGCTATATAGTCAGCTGAAAAGCCAAGGGATTCTGCCAGCAAACAGTGAGATACGCTCGGTATATCGTAGTCCCGGATTAAATGACTGCGCGGGCGGCGCGAGTAGTAGTAAGCATATGACAGCTGGCGCGATTGATATTTGGGTGCCAGATTATGAAAGTAGTCCATGGCAGCTGAGCCGAATGCAAGACAGCTTATGTGAGTTTTGGCAATATCAGGGTCAGTCGCACAATTTTGGTCTAGGATTATATTCCACTGGTGCTATACATTTAGATACCGATGGTTATCGTAAATGGGGCTTTAATCATGCCAGTAGCAGCTCTGCCTGCCGCTACTGACGATAACTTTAAGATAAAAAAAGCTCAGCCCGTATATATAATGGGCTGAGCTTTTTTATAGCACTATGAAAGATAAATTAACTATTTAGCCGCCTTCTTATCCCAAGGATTGACCTCACCAACGGTCACAATTAAGAAGTCATCAGGCTTTAAGGTATCACGCAGGGTCTGATTGACCTCTGCTAATTTGACTTGTTCGATACGATTGACATAGTTGCTAAGATAGCTTGTTGGTAGCTGATAAAAATTCATCATACCAAGCAAACCATTAATACCAGCGTTACTGGCAAAACCCATTGGGAAGCTGTTTTTTAAATTATCCGTGGTCAGCTTCATCTCAGTACTAGTAATACCATTTTTTAACGTGTTATTAATAACGTCTAAGCTAGCATCAATCGCAGCACGAGCCTTGTCATTGCGCGTCGAAAAACCTATCTGATATGGTCCGCGTGTCAGCATCGGACTCATCGAGCCTGAAATACCATAAGTATAGCCAAGGTTTTGTCTGATTTCCGTCATCAGTCGTGCATTAAAATCGCCCCCTGCGAGCACTTCATTACCGACAGCAAAATTGGTTTGCTTCTGCTGCGCTTGCGGATCCGTTGCACGCTTATCACCCAGTTGTCCCATCAGTACTGTCGTTTGAGTGCTAGGAAAGGGAATATGAATATGCTGAGACTTCGTCAATGGTTTTGGTTCAGGCAGAATAGGCGCTGCTTGACCAGTAGGTAAACCCGCCGTGATGTTTTCTGCCAGTTTTTTGGCTTGCGCTAAAGTGAGATTACCTGTCATAGAAAGGCTAGCGTTGGCGGCAACCAGATAGCGATTTTTAAAATCTATCAGCTGTTGTCTTGTGATATTAGGTACTGTCTCAAGTGTACCAACAGAAGGATGAGCATAAGGATGGCCGCCATAGAGTGCTTTATCAAAAGCAAGGCTGGCAAGGCTGTTTGGGTCTTGTTTTTGCTGCTGCAAGCCGACCAATAAACGGGCTTTATTGCGGGCTAAAATTTGTTCATTAAAACTTGGTTCGGTGAGCATTTGGGTCATCAAATCGATGGCAGGTAATAGATGTTTATCGTCAGATAAACTGCGTAATGAGACCGTAAACATGTCTTTATAGGCACTGCTGCCTAGATTGATGCCTAAGGTTTCAACCGCGCGAGTAAATTCGTTTTCATCTAAACGTTTGGAGCCTTGTTCGAGCATGGTCGCTGTCATATTGGCGATACCAAAACCTGTGCTACTGATACTGCCATCGCGCGCGCTACCAGCATTAAAACGTAAATCGATGTCGACAATGGGTAATGCCGTCGTCGGTACAAAAAGTACTGGCACACCCGCTTTGGTCTTAAACTGTTGAATCTTTGGAACGGTGACTTTTAAAGCCTTGGCATTATCAAGGCTAGTTAACTTAGACAAAGCAGCAATAGGTGCATTAACATCGACTGCAGATGCTTGAGTACGATAATCCTCACCAGTAATGTCATCAGCCTGCGCGGTCATGGTCAAAGTAGTCAGCCCCAAAAATAAGCCCATACTCAAATAGGGTAGTCGCTTAAATGTTGGCTTTATTGATGACACCAGAACAGTATTCTTTTTAGCATGGAGAGTAGGATTTTGAGTCATATCTTTCTTCTTATTAATAGCGTTTTAGTCATTGGTATTTTGAGTCATAATATTGGATAACATCACCTGATATTATATTAACCTTATTTTTTCTTAACGAACTTTTTGACCGGTTCTTTAGGTGGAATAATATGCATGACCGTCAAATTGTCTTTGATCAAATACTTTTTGCTAGCTGCTTGTATGTCTGCAACCGTTACGGTATCCATTTTGGTGGGTAGCTGAGCAAGTAACCTATCATCGAGACCGATAGATTGTAGTGAGCCAATCATACGCGCTTGACCTTCCATGCTGTCTTGCGCGTATACCAGACCAGTGACCGTATTGGTTTTGGCGCGCTCAATTTCATCGGTGGCAATTGGATCGGTTTTAAGCTTTTCTATTTCAGAGAGGATGGCTTGCTGCGCTTGCGCTAAGCTGACGCCTTCACGCGGAGTCGCTTGTATCAAAAATAGCCCGTCGCCACGATCTAATAGATCATAAGACGTACCCACTGTGGTCAGAAGCCCTTGCTCGCGTACCAATCGACTCTCAAGGCGCGCTGACAAACCGCCATCCAATACGTCTTGCGCAAGCGATAGTGCATAGGCTTGTTTTTCATTGCTGGCATCTGTTGTCACAAGGCTTGGCACGTTGTAACCCATCAATAAGACAGGCACTTGTACTGCTTGCTCAGACTCTACTTGCTGATAACCACGAAAACCTTTTTGACTCACTTCAGGGCGTTTTGGCAACTGGCTTGATTTTAGCTCACCAAAATAACGCTTCACTTGGGTTAAAACCTCAGCGGGCTCAACGTCGCCAACGATAACCAAGGTGGCATTATTTGGTGCATACCATATTTTATACCAGTCTTTTAAGTCTGAGAGCGTAATCGATTCAAGCTCACTCATAGGTCCGATGACTGACTCGCCTTTGGGGCTATTTGGCAAGGCCAGCAAACGAAATGATTCGTAAGCCTTGGCAAGTGGATTATCATCAGTACGTTGACGGCGCTCTTCCATGACAACTTGATGCTCTTTGACAAACTCTTTTTCATTAAATACTAAGTTTTTCATCCGATCTGCTTCAAGCTCAAGTGCTAAAGGATAACGGTTGGCAGGGAACAGCTCGTAATAACCCGTATAATCATAGCTAGTAAAGGCATTATTGACGCCGCCAAACTTAGCAATTAGGCGTTCATAATCAGCGCTTGAAACGTTACTAGTGCCTTTAAACATCATATGCTCAAGCACATGCGAGATACCACCTTTATTGACCGGCTCATCTGCTGAGCCTACCCGATACCAAATCTGTGTCATCACCACAGGCGCACGATGATCTTCTTTGACGATTATTTTTAAACCGTTTTCCAACTGATATTCATGGCGACTAGACATATCCATAGTCAGCGCTGAAGATGGCTGTGCGTCCTTGGTAACTATGTTTTCAGCCACTGGATTCTTAACCGCAGTCACAGGATTGGCGTTAATGGTACTGGTTTGACAAGCGGCAAGCGTGGTCGCCACAGCTAAGGCAGATGCAAGACGTAAAGAGAGTTTGGTTCGGGATAAAGGGATAGACATGGTGTGTTCTACTTATATAAAAAGGAGACTTTTAAACGGGCAGCTTGTAAATGGATGAGAGCGTATATCTATTTTCATCATGGTGCTTATACTTAGCCCATTATAAAGATTTGTGCGCACCAACCATGACACTGGCAGTCGGCTTGAATTCTTGAGTCGTGTTACAACCTGTCGTTGATAGTGCCATCGTCGCCAGTAATAAAGCAGCAGTGATATGGGTAATGTTTTTATAATGATTGGATAAAGACAACATAAGACATTCCTAATATAAGTAAGAAGTATAGAAATAAAGGGTATAAACAAGTATTTAATCAGCCTTGCTAAGAGTAGGCGAAGTTTGCCATCACAAAGGTCAGATTTATGTGTCCAAACCTTAAGTGAAACTTGCTCAGTGAGCTATCCTATTATTCGTTTTGTTTATGCCAAAGGTTTAATAGCGCTCTTGTATTACTTGATGATTTTTACCATTTATGAGCAATCTAAGATGCGAAAGGCTGAGCTCAACTTGAATTATGCTAAACTAGGCTAAAAATAATCTCTGCATTGAATCCTAGAAAACGGACAATATATCGATATACAGATCCGGTTTTACCATAAATATATTACTGATACTGATAAACTTTAGGGCAAACTTATGAATAACCCCAATAATAGCAATCGTGTGGTCATTAATCTTGACAGCGGACTTGATGAATTAGATGACGATGATATTACCTTACCCAGTCTGCCAGTGCAATCTGTCCCTATTATCGATGCGTCTGAAAGAAATGAAGTAAGTACTAGCGATGAGCCAGTAACGCCTGCTGTCAATAAGCAAGTATCAAGCACTGATGCAGCCGAGAGCATTGCTCTCGGCGCGCCTATCCTTATGACGCAAAAACAGAGTCATATAGACAATACTTCAGAGAGCTTTGCAAATATCAATGAAACAGAGAATGCAACACCAGCTGACTCTGCATCAAAAATCCCTACCATGCCCTTACAAGCTCAATTAGGAGATCTGCCAAGCGTTACTCCTAGCAGTGCAAGTAGCATTAATAGTAGTAGTAATCAAGCGTCTTCTGAGCCACAGCAAACGATTCCAGTAGAGTCGCAAGCAAATAAAGCGTTGCAAGAGGAACAAGAAAGCAGCAAAAAAGGCAGCTGGTTTAACCGGATGAAAACCGGCTTAAGTAAGTCGCGTAAGAACTTAGCCGAAGGGATGGTCAGTATCCTTATTGGTGGCAAAGAGATTGATGATGAGCTATTAGAAGAAGTCGAAGACCAGCTGCTGGTGGCTGATATCGGTGTCAATGCGACCAATCGTATTATCAAAAGCCTTACTGAGCAGACGGATCGCGGTGATTTAATCTACGCGCATTCATTGTACAAGGCATTGCAGACTGAATTGGTCGATATCTTAACGCCGAAAGTTGCGCCGCTTATTATTGATAGCAGCAAAAAACCATTTGTTATCTTGGTCGTAGGCGTGAATGGCGTAGGTAAAACGACGACTATCGGTAAACTTGCCAAACGTTTGCAAGGCGAGGGTAAGTCTGTGATGTTAGCAGCAGGGGACACTTTCCGCGCAGCTGCTACTGAACAGCTGCAAATCTGGGGTGAGCGTAATCACATTCCGGTTGTGGCGCAAGGTCATGGCTCTGATAGTGCATCAGTTATCTTTGATGCCATGCAATCTGCTAAAGCAAAAAATATTGATGTGTTAATTGCCGATACTGCTGGACGTTTACAGAATAAAACCCATCTAATGGCAGAGCTCGAAAAAGTCGTACGTGTGATGCGAAAAGCTGATCCAAGCGCACCACATGAAGGCATGATTGTCCTTGATGCTGGCACAGGTCAAAATGCCATTAATCAAGTGGAATTATTTAATAAAGTGGTACCATTAACCGGAATCACGATTACAAAACTAGACGGGACTGCCAAAGGCGGTGTGGTCTTTAATATCGCCGAAACGACAGATGTGCCTATTCGTTATATTGGCGTCGGTGAATCGATTGATGATCTGCGTGCCTTTAGTCCAAAACAATTTGTCGCAGCCTTGTTTGAAACTGATGACAAAGAATAGCGCTCAACAGTTTATTTTAGCCAATACTCAAGTCTAGGAAATATGAAATTTGAAAGGAATAGTCATGATAGTCACCACAGCCGCTTTTGGATTGCACCAGTTAACATTAATAGCGAGTGTCAATGAGCATAGCAGTCCTAAGCTGGTTGAAGTCAATTGGCTGCTGGCAGGTGACTCTTGGCACAGCTCAAAATCTATTCCCAAGCTTAAAAAGTATTATGGTCTTGTCGATCAGAGTTTTACGTTCATAGATAAAGACAGCCTAAGCAAAAATGAACCTACTCAAGCATTATTAATAGAGGCTATAGCACAATTAACGGAGTATTTTGACGGTGAGCGTCAAGCGTTCGATTTGCCACTAGATATGAGCCTAGGAACTAAGTTTCAGCAGCGAGTTTGGCAAGCACTACAAGATATTGGTTATGGCGAGACGATTAGCTATGCAACGCTGGCACAAAATGTCGATAGTCCCAAAGGCTTTCGTGCGGTTGCGAATGCCAATAGTAAAAACCCTTTTAGTATTGTCGTTCCGTGTCATCGTGTTATTGCAAGCGACGGCAAACTTGGTGGTTATACAGGTGGCTTAGATAAGAAAACGCATTTGTTAGCGCTTGAAGGCGTCACGTGCAAAGCTTAGTTTGAAGCAAGTGCTCGTCACATATTGCTGAACAAAAAAGCCAAACGCTAAAAACGTTTGGCTTTTTTAATACAAAGCACGAAAATTACTGCTCAAGTTGCGCCATGACTTCGTCTGAAAAATTGACGTTGCTATAAACTTCTTGCACATCATCAATATCTTCTAACATATCAATCATCTTGATGACTTTTTCGGCATCTGCAACGTTGTCTATTTCAGCACTGGTTGATGGCGACATGGTTACTTCAGCATTGTCAGAGACTAAACCAGCAGCATTAAGCGCGTCTTTAACATGACCGAAATTTTCCCACTCAGTGATAACCAGCAAGCTTTCGCCATCATTTTCGATATCAAGCGCGCCTGCATCTAATGCCACCAACATGACTTCATCTTCTAAACTTGTATCATTAAAGCTTATTTCACCGCGTTTATTGAATAGGTAAGCCACAGAGCCAGTAGTACCCAGATTGCCATCATTTTTGGTAAAAGCATGGCGTACTTCACTGACTGTCCGATTGAGATTGTCAGTCATGGTTTCGACTAATACTGCGACGCCGCCGATGCCATAACCTTCATAGCTGACTTCGTCCATATTGTCATTGTCATCACCGCCTGTACCACGAGCTACCGCACGATTGATGGTGTCTCTTGTCATATTGACGGACAGGGCTTTTTCAATGACCGCACGTAGGCGCGGATTCTTATCAGGGTCAGGATCACCTTGCTTGGCAGCAGAAACAATTTCACGAATAATTTTGGTAAATACTTTACCTTTTACCGCATCCTGACGGGCTTTACGGTGTTTGATATTTGCCCATTTTGAATGGCCTGCCATATGACGTCCTTAAGTATTACGAGTGATGTATTGTACAGCTAAAACATTTATTGGTAAAAATTTTTTATAGCTACAGCAGTTTTATTAACTGATTGCGCTGTTAAGCTCAGGTAAGTGATCTGTTGCTAAGTTAACGATTTGTATGTTGTTAATAGCGCTTTTTTGCTACACTGCTATGTTCTGGCTTTTGACCCGTCATCGATTATTCTCGTAGTGACGGATAGCAGCCGATAGCCACATTACTTTCAATATTATAAACCACTTTCAGGTATTTTGACCAATCTTAGCTTATGCATATACGCCTAAGTTGTCCGGTTTTAGATATCCATTGATCCTATGATTTGATTGACTTTATGAAGCAGCCGAATACCGAAGCCGTTACTCATTTGCGTAACCGCATTCATATTATTATTGAAGGTACAGATACTCGTTTGGGTAAGCTGTTTGATATTGTATTGTTGATCGCGATTTTGGCCAGTGTGGCGGTCGTGATGCTCGATAGTGTGCTCTATATGCGCTTGCAGTATGGCACGCTGTTTTTATATGCAGAATGGTTTTTTACTATTTTGTTTACGATTGAGTATATGCTCAGGTTGTTCTCAGCACCCAATCGCTTTCGTTACGTGTTTAGTTTTTTTGGGATAGTGGATTTATTATCTGTACTGCCGAGCTACTTAAGCTTAATGTTTGTGGGCGTACAGTACTTACTTGTCATTCGTATCTTACGTATTTTGCGTATCTTTCGGGTACTTAAGCTTGAAGCCTATATGCAACAAGCAGGATTTTTGGCGTCTGCGCTTAGAACCAGTCAGCAAAAAATAACGGTATTTTTCTTGTCACTGGTGTTACTGGTCACCATTTTTGGCTCGATTATCTATGTAGTAGAAGGACCAGAAAACGGCTTTACCAGTATTCCGCTATCTATCTACTGGGCAGTTGTTACCATGACGACGGTTGGTTACGGAGACATGTCACCAAAAACACCATTGGGGCAAGCCATTGCAACCATGGTCATGATTACAGGTTACTCAATCATTGCTGTACCGACAGGGATTTTCACCTCAGAGCTTGCACGTAATATGCGCCCGCAGCTCAATCCTGTCACGTGTCCGAACTGTGGTAAATTTGGTCACGCCGTAGGTGCAGATTTTTGTGACCGCTGTGGACATGCCTTGCATGTATAACCAATACTAAAACTTGTCCTACATATTTATAGCCATTTAACGCTCTAAAAACCTATATATTCATGTACCAGTGGCGACAAATCTATCGTCACTCCTAGATTGACTAGGTTCCAGTATTGTCCTGATATAGTACGATCGAGCATCATCGTAGAGGCTGATGGTTGAAACTGTCCAAAATATTTCAAAGAAGTGCGCATTTGGGCGATGGCTTCATGATGGGTTTGACTGCTTGCAAAATCAAAATCACCGTCTTGATAGGGTTTGATAGATAAGGGTTTCAGCCCAATCTCTAACCATTTTCCATAAAACTCGCCCGGTACGATTTTATCGTCTTCACGGCGTATATCCAGAGCAACCAAATCTTGCTCAAGGGCAGTGACATCACCTTTTAACGCATGCTTGGCAAATCGGCGAAATAATTGAACTTCGCTGTCGCTATAGCTACGAATCCCGCCAAAATCATAGGCAACCACACTGCCATCATCACGGAACGCAAAGTTGCCCGGATGAGGGTCGCAGTGCATTCGATATAACCCAAACAGCTGCCCTGCGGTAAAATGAAACAAGCGCACTGCGATTTTCTGCTTAATATCATTATCCCACGTTGCTGCCACTGTCAAGGTTTCGCCGCTCTCTTCTGTCAAAGTCAAGATTCTTTTAGAAGAGTGACTGCTAATCACTTTTGGGATAATGAGACCCGTATCTTCGACATGAAAAGCGCCGAATACCCGCAGATTATGCGCCTCTTTAATATAATCAAGCTCATCATGTAAGCTTTGGCGAATTTCGTGAAATAACTGCTCTTGCAATTGCTTACTCATATTGAGCACGCCAGCGATTTTTAGTGCCATACGCACTTGTTTTAGGTCGCTATCACAATTTTTGTCGACATCAGGGTATTGCACCTTAACCACAACCCTTTGTCCAGATGGCAAAATTGCGCGATGTACCTGTCCGATGGAAGCTGCAGCAAATGGCATTTCTTCGAATTCAGTAAACAATTCATGAATAGGTGCTTTCAGCTCACGTTCAACTTGTACGCGTATCTGCGCATAGGGCATCGCCGGTGCATCTTTTTGCAGTTTCTCTAATGCGGTTGCAACTTCAGGTGGGAACACATCTTTATATTGCGAGGCAATTTGACCTACCTTCATGACCGCACCTTTCATCTCACCTAAAGTTTCAGCGATTTGAATACCGACATCTTGCATCAATTCTGAGCGCGCTTGTAGGCGTTTTTCTTCGTCACTTGAGAGATGCTTTAGGGAGTTTTTAGCTGCTTTTCCAGCAATACTTGCTGTCATACCAGCAAGTTTCATAAAGCGCGTTCCGGACGATTTTGCCATGCCTATCACCATATAGTGGGGTATTTAGTGGGTTATTATTTAACCCCTAATATTATTATTTTAATCGAATGAATGCTGTTTAACTACTGTGGTAAAAGTATCGCAATAACGGTTTGTGTAGTACTTGTCGCAGTAATTTTTGTCATGTGTTCGGCAGTATTGTTTAGATAAAAACCTTAACGCCATTAAACTACTTATTCAGTGTTATTGCATAAGTATGGGTCAGCCAATAATCCAATGCCATATCATAGCCCAAATGCCCCAAACCACAAATCACGCCAACCGCTACATCACATAAATAAGAATGCTCGCGAAACGACTCACGGGCGTGGACGTTAGATAAATGTACTTCTATAAATGGCTTTTGGGTAGCAAGTAGCGCATCGCGTATCGCAACAGACGTATGAGTAAAAGCAGCAGGATTGATGATTATGGCATCGATCTGTGCGCTTGGCTCTGCCAATAGACCGTAATACTGAATATCATCGACCAGTTTGCCTTCGTGATTCGACTGACTACAAATTAGCTCAATACCATGTGCCGCGGCGCGCTTGATTAAAGCACTCTCAATATCAGCAAGCGTCATATGACCATAAATATCAGGCTCACGTTTGCCGAGTAGATTTAGATTGACACCATTAATCAATAATAGCTTATGAGTAAGGGTTTTATTGGCTTTTTTATGGGAAGCAGTGCTGGTCGTTGCTGATTGAGATGAGGCGGTCATAATGGTCTCTATGAGTAGCAATGAATATGTCTAGATAAATTATTGGTGAGTATAAGCGTACTACAATAACAGGTGTTAGGGAACATAGCGCTCTCTATCCTTTTATATTAACAGCTTGCAAGCTGACTTATAAAAAAATAATTCTAAAAAATAGATCAAGGTATAAAAATCATCTTAAAAGCCTTTGTGTTGCTAAAAACCCGTGTTATGATATTTTTTACACAACAAACATTACATGTTTGTTGCTAACTCTAGTTTGGTAAATAATTAACGCTTTTTTGATAAAGTAGTTTTAGTTTCTATCAAAGACTAGAGGCAGTAAAATGACTATATGCTAAATACTAAAAGTAAGTATAAGGCTTTCATATTTCGCTAATACTATATTAGATAGTCACTTTTAAGTTTTGATTTCATCATCTTGGTACCCGTTTATATGCAATGATGCAAAGGAATTTGGGACTAAGTAAACTTTTTAGGAAGTAATATTATGTCAGCTCGTGAGCAAGGTATCGTTAAGTGGTTTAATGACTCAAAAGGCTTTGGTTTCATTCAACGTGATAGCGGAGAAGATATTTTTGTGCATTTCCGCGCGATCCAAGGTGATGGTTATCGCTCTCTAAAAGACGGCGAAAAAGTTGAGTTCAGTGTAGTAGAAGGTGATAAAGGCCTACAAGCTGAAGAAGTCAGAAAAGTAGAAGAGTAATCGTAACAGTCATTCGTGCAGTTTAGCTATAATGTCTGTACAAACTACTGATATACTACTGAGTCAAGCTCGTCCTGTCTTACTTATGTTGATTTTAACGCAGCATACTTGGTAAGCATCGACATGGGCTTGGCTTTTTTATGCTTATCAGTTTTATGGGGCTTGCCTGCTGACTAATCGTTGCTATAAACCGTTAAGCCTTATAGCCTCTCATTTATTTATGATACACAAGCGATTTATATAAAAGGATATTTTTTTGAGTAACTTTACGACGTTTACGGATTTGCCACTTTCAGCAGCGACCTTGCGTGCAGTAAGTGACTTAGGTTTTACTGAATTGACGCCGATTCAAGCAAAAATACTGCCGCATACGCTGGCAAACCAAGATGCGATCGGACAGGCGCAAACGGGTACGGGCAAGACGGCTACATTTTTATTGACGATTATGGAGGCGTTACTTAAGCGTCCATTTGCTGCTGATGAAGAACGTCATTTAGGTGAGCCACGTGCCGTCGTTATGGCACCCACCCGTGAGCTTGCTCAGCAAATATTCGATGATTGTATCGCTTTGACCAAATATACTTCTTTGCATAGCGTCTGTATTATGGGTGGCACCAATTATGAAACCCAGCAGCATGAGCTTGAGCGTCAATACGTCGATATATTGATTGCCACACCTGGTCGTTTGATTGATTTGATGCATAAAGGTATGGTTTATCTTGATCGCGTAGAAGTATTAGTATTAGATGAAGCAGACCGCATGCTCGATATGGGGTTTATACCCGATATCAAACGCTTAGTCGGTCGCATGCCGCCCAATACCGACCGTCAAAGTTTATTGTTTTCTGCTACCTTTAACCAAGATGTGATGGGTTTGGCTTATCGCTGGTTACATGAGCCAGAGTTTGTTGAGATTGAGCCTGAGCATAAAACCAGTGAACTGGTAGATCAACATTTTTATCTCTTAACCGAAGATCAGAAGCTAGAAGCGGTTGAGCGCATTATCACGGATAGTACGGTAGAAAAGGTCATTATTTTTGCCAATCGTAAAGACCAAGTAAAGCGCCTATATCATAAGCTGCGTCAGGGACATAAAATTGTCATGTTATCAGGCGATGTGATTCAGCAAAAACGCGAGAAATATTTACAGCGCTTTAAAGACGGGCATGCCTCTGTTTTGGTCGCGACGGATGTAGCAGGGCGCGGTATTCATGTTGATGATGTCAGTCATGTGATTAATTATACCTTACCAGATCAGCCAGATGACTATGTACACCGTATCGGTCGTACTGGGCGCGCCGGGCAAACCGGTATTAGTATTAGCTTTGTCAGCGAAGATGATGCCTTTAATATACCGGCATTAGAGAAGCATTTGGATACGAAGTTTAAGCTTGAGCAGTGGCAGCCTTAATAAGATTTTTTAATTAAGCTCTAAAGTCTTTAAACAGTAAAAAGCCCTTGATAAATTATTAAGGGCTTTTTTTATGCACATAACATTAAGCAATTATCATTGATTAGTAATGCTATTCCATCGTCTCCGAGTCATTATTCATATTGTGCATGCTATGGTCCATCTGGCTCATATCGTGGTGAGTCGTATTATCCGTATCAGTCATCATCATAGTATCACCATGCGCCATGCCCATGCTATGACCGCCGCCATGATCACCATGCATACTGGACATGGCGATAGGAACGAAGACCACAGCCAAACCTGATAATACCATCACAGCACCATTAAGCTGTCTTAAGCGAAAACGTCCAATCTTATCCCGTAACCAACCAACGGTCTCATGAGTAGCGACTAACATCGGTACGGTTCCTAAGCCAAAGACGAACATCAAGGCAGCACCGCTGAGAGGATTGTGCGCGACCACAGCGATAAGTAGGGCGCCATAGACTAAGCCACAAGGTAAGAATCCCCATAGAAGACCTGCAGACAATGCTCGCGGAAAGGTGTTGAGTGGAAATACTTTTTGACGAATAGGGCTTAGGTATTGCCAAAATCGCATACCAAAACGCTCAAGTCTCTTTAAAAATGGTGCACCAAGCATGGTCATGCCGACGAACACCAATACCAAACCAAGCAAAATACGCGGTGCACTATTGCCTTGCATCAACGGTTGTAATACGGCAGTACCTAACAGTCCTGCGATCAAACCCAAAAATGCGTAGCTGGTTAAGCGACCGAAATGATAGGTCGCCACCAATGCACGGCGCTTGGCGGGGCTGACATCCTTCATCGACAGACCAAAGGCAGTTACTAAGCCGCCACACATACCTAAGCAATGCGGTGAACCAAAAAAACCCATTAGTAATGCCGCAACGAGTAAAGCTGTGGTCATGGGAAGGTACTCCTAAAAATGGTAAAAGGCGTACCGACTTATCACTGTCTTATGCAGATAGAATAAGTGGGTAACGCATTAGTAAAATAGCCCAAGGCTATGTTTTTGAGTTCTTGTCTGTATCAGAGAGAGGAGGGGCGACAATATGCGCATTATTTAGCTTATTAGATTCTTTTTCAATCGAAGTAGTAGCGCTCACTTCTTTTACTTCTTGAATAGGTGTTACATTTTCTTGAGCTTGTATGACTTGTCGACGTTCTTGACGATCATCTAAAATAATGCGCTGGGAGGCGTTATCCAAATCCTCGAATTGATTGGATTTGACCGCATAACGTACTGCCCAAATCGCGACCACAAACAGCATGAGACTTAATGGAATTAGTAAAAATATACTGAGCATGTCACATCTCTTTAATCGCAGTTTCTTTTACTATTATACACCTGTTGCCAGTGAGATGGTTGACCTGTAAGGATAAAGGGAAAAAGGTAGATAATTATGAGGGTATGTTTCTAAAATTGAGGTATAGACTCTAGTCGTCAGCAGTTTTGGCAACTTTACCTCTTGGAGTCAACAGCTGCTGCGACGTCACTTCTTTAGCTTGGCGACAATTTGCTTGAGGTCGTATCACATCGCGTAGATAGGCGGCAACCTCATAAACCGCCCGCCTAGAATGGCTTAAGTTTTGTGCTGGCTCCATCCAGTCACGTATGACGGGTAAGGGGGCATTAATCGCTGTGCTATTGATACCGTTTAAGGCAAATTGTCTGCGAGCACGTGCCATATGGTAGCTGTCGGTGATGAGATAGACATGATGCAGAGGGATACGTTTTGCCGTAAATCGCGCATTCTCGCAAGTATTCATACTGGCATTTTCGCTGATTAACCCATCAATACCATGCTCAATCAGCCATTGACCAAGCCAAGGCGCTTCAGCACCACTGAGTACAATGGGCAGAGGAAGGTCGTGATAGGCTGTAGCGGCAGCACGGGCACGATTAAGGCTATAGCGATTGAGGATAATTTGGTTGTTATTATCATTGGTCAGACCGCCACCCAATACCACATAAGCGGTAGGCGGCGAGCTCATAGCAGCAGATGGCATTTTTGGTAATGGCAGATGAGCCAATATATAGACTACTGCTTGAGAAAATAGCGGCGTGAATAAACTGATGAGGACTAAAATAACTGTCGTTGCACCCAGCAAAAACGTGGCATTGATAATACGAAACAGCTTGATCATACGCTCAGCTGAACGTAAATAATGTCGCCATAGGCGATTAGACCATGACTGCTTAGACCACATGCTCATCGTATCCAATGGAGCCATCGGCATTTACCCATACTGGCTCACGCGACAGTTGAATCGCAAATTTCTTATAGACAGTATCTATAATATATTTTTGAGCAGCGGCGACATCTTGTTTAGTAGCAATATACGGCGCGTGATTGGTCAATACTAGCGCTTGCTGCTGATGAGTAAAAATAGGCTCTATACCGCCGCCCTTTAGACCCGCTTGTTCGATAAGCCAGCCGGCTGCCACTTTAGTCATTGCGTCAGGCATTGGGTAGCCAACGATAGCCGGATAAGATGATTGCAGCGTAGCAAATTGATCTTGAGGGACAATCGGATTTTGAAAAAAGCTGCCGCAATTTGGTAGTTGCTTCGGGTCAGGCAGCTTTTGCTGACGAATCTCAATGATGGCATGCATTACATCAGCGGGCGTCGGTTTGGCGCGACCTTGCTGTGTAGCATAGCTCTGTGCGACGGTCTGTACATCGCCATAGCTTGCCAGCACCTTTGTTGCATCAGTATGCAATCTAAAACCCACACGGCTAATTAGCCACGTATTCGGCTGACGTTTAAACATACTATCACGGTAGCCAAACTCGCAGTCGACCGTGGTCAAATCATGCCACGTTTGACTTGGCAGATGGTAAGCACGTACAGACTGTAAGCAGTCCTCTAGCTGAACACCGTAAGCGCCAATATTTTGTATCGGAGCGGCGCCCGTCAGACCAGGTATGAGGGCAAGGTTTTCGAGTCCATACCAGCCTTGAGCGACCGCATGTACCACCAAGTCGTGCCAGTTTTCACCTGCCATTACCTCAATATCGACATGAGAGTCTGTTTGCGCTGTCACCTGTATGCCACGCATTCTTGGTCGTAAGACAATCGCATTGAGCTTTGCTGGTAGTAGCACATTACTACCACCGGACAAGACAAATAATGGCTTTCTATGCTGAGTATCTTGCTCATAATATGCCATAAACTCGTCAAGTTGCACCTCATCCGTCAAGGTAACTACAGAGTCAGCCATACATGCCAAAGCCATGGTGTTGCTATGAGACAAATCAGCTACGTCATCAGATAGAGTATGTGGTGCAATGTGTTTAGAGCATAAAGCTGAAGTCATAACATAGCCTATGGGGCAAGTAAACAAAAAGTCATATGGTATTTATTATAAAGGATGCTAGGTATAAAGGTAGCAAAAATATAGCGCCTTATGATTACTATATCTTCCAGCTTTCAATCCAAGCTTGTGCACTTGATTCGATACGCTCGATCACCTCTTCAAAAGCATCGCCATCACCGGTGTATGGGTCTGGCACATCATCACCGCCGTAAGTGGGATCTTCTTCACTAAATAAAGCCAATTTGGCTAATTTTTTATCGGTATTTGTTATACCATTTTTAATACTCTGCAAGTCTGCTAAATTTTGTGCATCCATCGCCAATATTAAATCAAAATCGCGAAAGTCATCAGCACTGACTTGGCGCGCGACCAATTTATTGATGTTGTAACCATGAGCTTTGGCGTGACGCTGCGCGCGCTCATCAGGTGCATGCCCAATATGCCAATCCCCAGTGCCTGCCGAATCTACCTTCATCGACAACCCTGCAATCGCTGCTTGCTGACGAAAAATCTCTTCAGCAGTTGGTGAACGGCAGATATTCCCCAAACAGACCAATAATACAGATGACGGAGTAGACGCTTTGATGGGCATATGATGACCTTTTGTCGCAATAAAAAAACATGCTATCAAAATCAACACTAGAAATGTGATTTATAAGCATGCTATAGAGTGTAAGTTAATGGGTGATAGCGTAACGGTTAATACCTTGAATGGCAAGGGCAGAGAGTAAACAATAGGGTCAGCGGTTCATGCATACCCGCTAGCCGTGTTATTACTTAAGATGAGGCAATGTTATTGCTGATCTTACCAACAAAGCTAATCTTGATTGCTTTTAAAACGATGTAAATCACGGCGCTCTTTTTTATTGGGTTTGTTGTCTGGACGGGCAAGGTTGGCAAGTTTACGCTGCTCGGCATAATAGTCACGGCGAGCGATGCTTTCTTCGGTTTCTGAATACAATACTTCAGCTGCTGTTGCGTTACCGCGTTGCGCCGTTAGTGCTTCAACAACGACTGTCTTTTCAGTCATGGCAGTGGCTGAGCCTTGACGAATCTGCAATTCATCACCAACGGTAATCTCTTTACTGGTCTTTGCGCGGCTACCTGCGTAATGTACGCGCCCGCTTTCGATGGCTTCTTTGGCAAGAGTGCGAGTGCGGTAAAAGCGTGCAGCCCATAACCATTTATCAAGACGCATACGAACAGCATCAGGATTGCTATGACTGGGCTGATTGTGGTTTTTATTATGTTTACTCATCAAAACCTCATAGATATCAATAACGTAAGATTATAATGGTGGTATTTTTAATAATTAAAAGAGCATTAAGCGATTAACATCGTTTTTGTCATTGAAGTTACTGACACCATTGTTTTTCACAAGGTATGCCATCATTATTGCCATCCATTTTCGTATTAGGGCAATGTTGTATAAAGTAAGTGGCTTCTGCGCAGGATGTTATTTGGGAGCAATGCTTTCGGCCACTGATAAATTGATAGTCTACGTTTAGTTTTATTTCAAAAACAACTGATAACCAACATTATCATTAAGCATGGTGCAGTCGTAACCGATATCGAGCAGCGCATCTTGTAGCTGGCGAGAGTTACCCTCAGAAGCTTGTAAACCGACCAATACTCGACCTTCAGCAGCGCCATGATTGCGATAATGAAACAAGGTAATATTAAAATCGTCACCCAATTTTTCTAAAAAGGTCAATAAAGCACCTGGACGTTCTGGGAAAGTGACTTGTAATAACTGCTCATTTTCAACATGAGCATGGCCACCAATCAGATGACGGATATGGGATTTGGCAACATCGTCATCGGTCAAGTCGTGTGCTGTATAGCCATCAGCTACCAATTGCGTACGGATGGTTTGACGCTCTTTGTCACCTTCTTTTAATGCAATCCCGACGAATATCGCCGCAGGTTCCATAGAATCAGGTGATTTCTTACTATCAGCACGGTAATTAAACTCAGTAATATTACGACCGTGTAGGCTACGACAGAAGTTTAAGAAAGCGCCAGTCTGCTCAGGGATCGTTACGCCAAAGATGGCTTCTTTTTTCTCACCAATCTCAGTACGCTCAGCGATGTAGCGCAAGCGATCAAAATTCATATTAGCACCGCAAATGATGGCGACGCAGTTTTTGTCTTGTAGATTATGGGTCTCAAGGTATTTTTTCATACCAGCAACTGACAGCGCGCCAGCAGGCTCAACGATACTGCGGTTCTCTTCAAAGATATCTTTGACAGCAGCGCAAACTTCATCATTGGTACAAGTAACGACTTCAGGATCGACGACAGGACCGGACTTATCGCTCTTCTGCATACGGACGATATCAAACGGTAATTCGCCGATTTGGGCAACTGCCACACCATCGACGAACAGTCCCACTTGTTCAAGTTTGACTCGCTCATTAGCTTCAAGCGCCGCTTTTAGTGACGCTGATTGGTCGGCTTCTACAGCGATGACTTTAACATGCGGAGCAACTTCGCCCAAAAATGCAGCGACGCCAGAAATCAGACCACCACCACCCACTGCTACAAAAACGTAATCCATATTGCGCCATTGCTGGGTGAGCTCAAGCCCGATGGTACCTTGTCCAGCAATCACCAGCTCATCATCATATGGTGGGATAAAAGTCAGACCTTCACGCTCAGCGCGATCAATGGCATAGCGATTGGCTTCATCAAAGCTATCACCGTACAAGTCGACATTGCCGCCAAGTGCTCTGACGGCATCTACTTTGATATCAGGAGTAGTGGTTGGCATAACGATAATGTTATTAAGAGCAAGTTTACGAGCAGAGTAGGCAACCCCTTGGGCATGGTTACCTGCCGATGCGCAAATCACGCCACGTGCTTTTTGCTCATCATTTAATTGGCTAATGCGATTATAAGCGCCGCGCAGTTTAAAGGACTTTACCGGTTGCAGGTCTTCACGTTTAAAACGAATGTCATTAGTAAAACGTTGGGTCAGTTTGGGTGCCGCTTCAAGTGGTGTTTGAATAGCAACGTCATAGACGGTGGCTTGCAAGATGGCTCGTACCCAATGTGACAGCATAATGATTCCTAAACTAGAGTATGTATGAAAAAGTGCGGTGAATTATAAGTAAATAAGCGAGTCGCTATCAGCGACAAAAAATGCAGAGAATGATAAAAATCAAATAGATTAGCCTATGCTGATTTTAAACATGTTGCAAGACACAATTACAGTTTTTGCGGCGGTTTGGTCATTGATGTTTATTAAGTCAAAGAAAATTATCAACAAAACCAGTTTTTTTGCTTATTTATCCAAAAAAGCTTGAGTCATTTCCATATGTCTGTATTATTGGACATATGGAAATGACTCAAGCTATGACAAGTTTTGCCGCCCTCTCACAAGAAACCCGCTTAAAGGCATTTCGACTGCTGGTCAGTCACGAGCCTAAAGGATTACCTGCGGGTGAAATAGCTCGCCAATTGTCTGTGCCGCACAATACAATGTCAACGCACTTAGCTGTGCTGGCACGAGCAGGATGGGTGATATCAGAGCGCCAAAGTCGCCAGATTATCTATCGTGCTTCTTTATCACATATGCAGACCGTCATTGAGTTTTTATTACAAGATTGCTGCGCTGGACATCCAGAGCTGTGTGCGGCTCTTGTTAATAATTTAAATGGCTGTTCAGCTGATAGTAGCGGTGCCATTAATGAGCTGGATGATGTTGAAAACCATCCCCATTGTTAAACTGCTATCAATCAAAAACGTCCCAATTCTATATTCATAAAAAATAGGTGAGATTACGATGACATCTTTGATTTTTCACAACCCAAAATGCGGTACTTCTCGTAATACCTTAGCCATTATGCAAGCGTCAGGGGATAATCCAGAGGTGATTGAATACCTTAAAACACCGCCGAGTCGCGAGTATTTGGTTGAGCTGTTGGCAAAAATGGCTCTCTCACCACGAGAGCTGTTACGCAGTAAAGAATCGATTAATGATGAGCTGGGTCTAGACAACCCTGCGGTATCTGATGATGAGATTATCGATGCCATGATTGACCATCCTATCTTAATCAATCGTCCTATCGTAGTCACAGATAAGGGCGCGGCATTGTGCCGACCATCGGAGCGAGTATTTACATTATTAGCCAATCCGGTCAGTAGTTTTACTAAAGAAGATGGAGAGACTGTTTATGACGTTAAAGGTTGATACAAAAAGCGCCGCAACAGTTTCAGAGACTATTGATTTGGATGAAAGGGGTCTTGACAAGGTAAATATGGATGATTTGCCTAATGTTGATTCAAGTCTTATTCATCCTATCGATATTGAGTCTTTAATAGGCGCAAATGACCCACGCCATGCGCCAAAAATACTGGTGTTATACGGCTCATTGCGCACGCGTTCATTCTCAAAATTGGCAGCCGAGGAGGCGAGTCGTCTATTGCGTTGGTATGGTTGTGAAGTGCAGATGTTTGACCCATCTGGTTTACCTTTACCGGATGCTGTTGATGCAGACCATCCTAAAGTGCAAGAGCTGCGTGATCTTGCGCAGTGGTCAGAGGGTATGCTGTGGGTCAGTCCCGAACGTCACGGAAGTATGACCAGTATCATGAAAGCGCAAATCGATTGGATTCCGCTGTCATTGGGCGGCGTCCGACCAACCCAAGGCAAGACTTTAGCGATAATGCAAGTCAGCGGAGGTAGTCAAAGCTTTAATACGGTCAATCAGCTGCGTATTCTTGGGCGCTGGATGCGCATGATTACTATCCCAAATCAGTCGTCTATTCCAAAAGCCTTTTTGGAATTTAACGATGATAATCGCATGGATAAGTCGCCTTTATATCTGCGCCTTGTTGATGTTTGTGAGGAGCTTGTAAAGTTTACCTGGCTTACTCGTGGCCGCTCAGCCTATCTGACTGATCGCTATTCTGAACGGGTTGAAAGTGCTGAAGAAGTATCAAAACGCGTTAATCAAAAATCGATTTAATTTTTAATTCTAAATTGACCTAATATCGATTCGATACTTATTCAATAAAATAGGCTAAATCAAGTAGGCTTCATGAAGCCTACTTGAATAAATGTCACTAATTTTTTTAAGTAAGTCTGCTTAATTAAGGTTGTTCATGCTCGCATTGATTATTTTTATCGTTACTTTAGGGCTAGTAATATGGCAACCTAGAGGTTTAGGCATTGGTTGGAGTGCGATGGGCGGGGCGTTGGTCGCCCTAGCTTTTGGTGTGGTGCAATTATCTGATGTCGGTGTCGTGTGGGACATAGTGTGGGATGCTACTTTTACCTTTGTCGCCCTGATTATCATCTCTCTTATCTTAGATAAGGCTGGGTTTTTTGCTTGGGCAGCACTGCATGTAGCGAGATTGGGTAATGGACAAGGGCGTCTATTGTTCCCTATGATTGTGATATTAGGCGCTTTTATTTCTGCGTTTTTTGCCAATGATGGGGCGGCATTATTACTGACCCCGATTGTGATTGCGATTTTATTACGGTTAAATTTTTCGCCGCCATCTGCATTGGCATTTATCATAGCGACTGGTTTTATTGCTGATACTGCAAGTTTGCCATTGGTCACATCTAACCTCGTTAATATCGTTAGTGCTAACTACTTTGATATTGGTTTTGGACGTTATGCTGCGGTTATGGTACCGGTCAATATTGTCTCTGTACTAGCGACGCTAGTGGTGCTATGGATATTTTATGCACGCCACATTCCAACACACTACTCGATGGCGGACCTTAGCGTACCTGAGTCAGCGATCGAAGACACTTTGGTTTTTAAAGCTGCTTTTCCGCTACTGGCTTTGTTGCTTGTCGCTTATTTTGCGACAGAGTCGCTTGGTATTCCTATCTCGCTCGTGACTGGCGCAGCTGCATTACTACTTATGGCGATTGCAGGGCGATTTTGGCAAGGTGGTCGCGGGGCTGTGATGTCCGTGCCTGATATTGTGCGTAGAGCACCTTGGCAGATTGTTTTATTTTCTATCGGCATGTACTTGGTTGTTTACGGTTTAGGCAATGCAGGATTAACTGCTTACGGCGCTCAAATCCTAAACTGGTTAGGGCAACAAGGTAATTTAATAGCAACCTTGGGCACAGGATTCCTCTCCGCTATCGTGGCATCTATTATGAATAACATGCCCTCTACCTTGATAGGCGCACTAGCGATTGATAGCGCCCAAGTACCGACCGCCACTCGTGAGCTGATGATTTATGCCAATGTTATTGGCAATGATTTAGGACCCAAATTTACGCCTATGGGCAGTCTTGCGACTTTACTATGGCTACATGTAATGGCAGAAAAAAATTATAAAATCAGCTGGGGGCAGTATATGAAGATTGGTTTGATTATCACCCCGCCAGTGTTATTAGTCACCTTATTAGCTTTAGTATTTTGGTTGCCCTATTTGTCTTAGTCGTAAAAATTAACGTCATATCTTATTATTAGAGGTGCTATTACGCTGACATCCATCAAAGTCATCGGTTATAATAGCGGCGCATTTTACCTCTTTTACCCTTTACTTTTTTTAAAGCGATACGTTTATTTTGCCAAGGACTTATGATGAGTGATCAGCAAGCACAAAAGCAAGCCGCCGCCCGCGCCGCCCTACGCTATATCGAAGATGATATGATACTTGGCGTAGGGACAGGAAGTACAGTGAACTGTCTGATTGAGTTATTACCAACAGTAAAGCTGGCTGGCGCAGTTGCAAGCTCGCAGGTGACAGAAGATAGATTGCGCGCACTTGGTATCGAGATTATTGACTTAAATTTTGCCGGTCAGCTTGATGTATATATTGATGGTGCTGATGAAGTAAACGCACATTTGCAACTGATTAAAGGTGGCGGCGGTGCGCTCACGCGTGAAAAAATCGTTGCTGCGGCATCGAACAAATTTGTTTGTATGATTGACGCTAGTAAATGTGTTGAGATACTAGGACGCGAATTCCCAGTGCCGATAGAGGTGTTGCCACAAGCCCGCTCATATGTGGCGCGCGAGTTGGCCAAAATGGGCGGTGAGCCTGTTTATCGTGAAGACTTTGTCACCGATTATGGCAATGTAATTTTGGATACTTATGATTTGGATGTCAGTAATCCAATAGCACTTGAACAGCAGCTTAATAATATCGTCGGTGTGGTCTGTAATGGTATCTTTGCTGCCAATCAAGCCGATGTATTGTTAAAAGCCAGCAGTAATGGCGTTGAAGTACTGACTCGATAATCAATAAGCACTTGTTTATTAGACACTAACTTGGTTATCACATATTAAAAAGGCAGAGCACATAATTTGTGCTCTGCCTTTTTAATATCTATGATTGTATAAATAACTTTTGAAAATGTGTACCTATATTTTGATTTTGTCTTTTAGCAAAAACTCCATCAAGGCTTTTTGCGCATGTAAGCGGTTTTCAGCTTCATCCCATACCACTGAGCGTGGGTCATCTAACATATCATGAGAGATCTCCTCACCACGATGCGCTGGCAAACAGTGCATAAAGACCACTTCAGAATCGGCTTTATCTAGCAGTGATGGTGTCACTTGATAAGAGGAAAAACGACGCGCACGCGTGTTTTGTTCAGACTCTTGACCCATGCTTGCCCATACATCAGTGACAATTAAGTGAGAGTCTTTTGCCGCTTCTTGTACGTTTTCAACGATACTCACGCAATGTGAGAAGCGTTTCATCAGCTCAGGGTCAGGCTCAAAGCCATAAGGCGCGGCTACTCGTAGCTCAAAGCCAAACTGATTGGCAGCTTGCATGTAGGATGCACACATATTGTTGCCATCACCGACCCAAGTGACGATTTTATTTTCGATACTACCGCGATGCTCGTAGTAAGTTTGCATATCAGCCAACAACTGGCAGGGATGAAATTCATCCGTTAAGGCATTAATGATTGGTACGCTTGAGTATTTTGCAAAGGTTTCGACTTTTTCGTGACCAAAGGTGCGAATCATAATGATATCGACCATGCTAGAGATAACGCGCGCGGAATCCTCAATTGGCTCACCGCGTCCAAGTTGGGTATCATTTGGCGATAAGAAGATAGCGCTACCACCAAACTGTCCCATGCCGGTTTCAAACGAGATGCGTGTACGGGTGGATGACTTCTCAAATATCATACCGAGCGTACGACCAACAAAGGGCTGGTATATCTCGCCTGCATGTTGCATATGACGCAATTCACTGGCGCGTTTGATGAGATTTTCTAGTTCTTGTTTGGTTAAATCAGATAAGGTCAAAAAATGGCGCAAACTCATAGCAATCCTAGCAGTCGAACAAAGTCAATGAAAATGATACGTTATCAGCCGGCAATGATATCGCGTCAATGCGTATACTGGAATGACAACAAACTTTTAGTATAGCGCAATTACTCTCAATGTAAATGTCCAATTTGCCATGATTTATCAGTCATGCAAACCTGCATTCGATGAGACATTATCTGACATGGCGATTACATCTGTATACGATTTGGACGTACGCTTAGACGACATAGTAGCTCATAGCCAATCGTATCAGCATGGGTGGCAACTTCATCAACATGCGGCGCATCACCCCATAGTATGACCTTGCTATTTAAAGCGCTACTCTCTGGTACAGCGCTCACATCGATGACAATCATATCCATTGCGACGCGCCCAATCACTGCACATGAGTAGCGTTGCTGATTTAAGGCGTCAATGACTGAAACATAAGCATCTTCATTGACAACGCGGGGATATCCATCACCATAACCAATACTAACGAGAGCCGTTTTAACATCTTGCTGAGCTATCCAGCGGCTGCCATAACCGATGGCGTCGCCAGCTTGTACGGTCTGCAAGGCAATAATTTGTGCGCTAAATTCCATGGCTGGCTGCAAATTTAGCGTATACGCGCTTTGGTCGATAACAGGCGCACTGCCATATAACATAATGCCTGGACGTACCCAATCATGATGATGCTCTGGGAAATTAACGATACCAGCAGAGTTGCACAACGATCCTTTAATATTGGTACTGACTGTTTGTCGTAAAGTATTTAGCATGTCATTAAAACGCTGAATTTGTATGGCATTTAATGGGTGATCTTGATTGTCGGCATTGGCAAAATGGGTGGTCAAAATCAGCTGATAGCCAGCATCATGCAGAGATTTTGCGGCTGAAATAAGCGTTTGGTTATTAAAACCTAAACGATTCATACCCGTGTTGTACTTTATCCAAACCACTCGAGTGGCGCTATCAACAGGTGGTATTTGCTCTAATGCCCAGTCCAATTGCGGCGCATGATGAATCACGCAACTGATATCGTGTTCAATTGCTTGCTGCCACTCATCAAAAGTAAACGCCCCTTCAATAAGCCCAATGGTTTTATCCCAGCCCAATTGCCGTGCTTCTAACGCTTCTCTTAAAGTAGCGACCCCGATACCATCTGCTTGCTGTAACGCTGGTAGGACGGCGGCGACGCCATGTCCATAGGCATTGGCTTTTACCATCGCAAGAACCTTAGATTTTGGTGCTAACGCTTTTACTTGATTAAGATTATGAGTAATGGCGGCAGGCTTGATAGTGATTGTGCGCATAATCGTCTTCTTTTTTAGCAAAGTGATGAAGGGATAAATTTATAAAGCCAGTAATTCATCAATTGAGTTGATGAGTCACTGGCCATTTTTACGAGCAATTTTGATGCGTAATTATCTGTCAGTTTTATTATTCGTCGTTCTCAAAACTGACATTTTGATAGTATTCTGGCGTCAAATTGATAAAGCGGGTAAATTGTCCTTCAAAACCCAAACGTATGGTGCCGATAGGGCCGTTACGCTGCTTACCAATAATGATTTCAGCCACACCTTTGTGATCTGAGTTTTCATTATAAACCTCATCACGATAGATGAACATAATCAAATCGGCATCCTGCTCAATCGCACCAGATTCACGCAGATCCGACATAATAGGACGTTTGTTAGGACGATTTTCTAGACTACGGTTAAGCTGCGACAAGGCGATAACTGGACATTCAAGCTCACGTGCTAATGCTTTTAAACTTCGAGAAATCTCAGAGATTTCCCCAACACGGTTGCCATCTAGACCGGGTACTTTCATTAATTGTAGATAATCGACAATGATAGCGCCAAGCTTGCCATCATGATTTTTGGCAATACGGCGGCAGCGTGAACGCAGCTCAGAGGGTGGCAGGGCAGTACTGTCATCAATATATAGATGCTTTGACTGCAAATGCTGAATGGCGTTCATCATTTTTGCCCATTCGTCTTCATTCATTTGCCCTGACCGCAGATGTGTTTGGTTGATTGCGCCCCAAGATGATAGCAAACGCATCACGATAGATTCTGCGGGCATCTCCATTGAAAATACCACTACGGGCAAATCTTCATTAAATAAAATCCCTTCTGCTAAGTTCATCGCAAAGGTGGTTTTACCCATTGATGGACGCGCAGCCACAATGACTAAATCGCCTGCTTGCAAGCCTTGGGTTTTATTATTGAGCTCAACAAATGGGGTTTGTAGTCCAATCATGCCATCTGGATTTGATTTGAGCTCTTGGATTTTATCAATAACATTGGTCAATACGGCAGTAATACCGACAGGTCCACGCTGCTCTGCACGTTTATTATGCTGCTCATTGATGCTAAATATTTTTGCTTCTACGTTATCCAAAATATCGCTGACGGTTTGGTCTTTGGGATTATAGGCTAGGGTCAACATATCATTGCCGGTAGTAATCAGCTGACGTAGTGTCGATAGCTCGCGTACACGCTGGGCGTAAGCCGTCAGGTTAAACAAAGTTGCTGGACTTTGGCTCAAGATATCCGCCAAATAACTGTCGCCGCCTGCGCTTTTTAGCAGCTTTTGTGCCTCTAACCAATCATGTACCATAACCGTGTCATAAGGCTCATTGACTGCAGCTAAATGCGCAATAGCATCAAAAATATACTGATGTCGCCCAGCATAAAAATCGTCTTTGGTAACGATATCTGCAATCTTATCGTATGCCTCTTCGATGCTCATCAAAGACGCCAGCAGCGCCTTTTCAATATCGATATTGTGCGGCGGTGTTTGATTGAGTAAGTCGTCGGTTTTTTCAGTATCTGCCATGAGTGCCTAATATTTCAAAAGTCGGTATAGATGGGTATTGTTGTAAGTATTTATTTTAGTCATGATACAGCAAAGCAAGCGCAATGCACCTCGATGAGAGAAGTACCAAAACGTCATCTCACGCTTGCCAGTAAATGCTACAATCAAAAGCGAAAGTTTAACACATTATGTGATTTTTTCAGCCCAGATAAGTAATTATCTATAAAAATGCCTGCTTCTATGAAATGAAGTTCATGGCATATAATACAGCTTTACATACGCTCATTTATCATAAAAAATACAATAGAATCAGCTTCTTAATACAATAATAGGATGTTAGTGCTATGCAAGAAAAATTGCCATTATTAATCACGACTGGTGAACCTGCGGGTATTGGTATGGATATCGTACTGCTGCTAGCGGCTGAGGGTAAGTTACAGGATTTTGATCGTCCAGTTTGGGTCACGGCAGATAGCAAAGCAATGCAAAAACGTGCCGATGAGCTCATTGCTGCGGGCATATTAAAAAGCTGCCCACCTTGGAAAACGATCAATGCAAATGAGGCAATTATAGATGACGATGATTTTTTAAATCAAATGTCACAGCAGAGTATTAACAGTGGCGCTGTTAATAATGATAATGCTTTTATCTTATTAAATATTCCCTGTGCTGCGCCCGTCGCTTGTGGGAAAATTGATATCAATAACTCCGCAATGGTGGTTACACAGTTGGAAATAGCGCATAAACTGGCAGCCAACAAAACAGTCGCCGCTATCGTCACCGGACCACTACAAAAATCTGCATTGATAGATGCTGGTATTAAACTGTTAGATGGCACGATGTTCAGCGGTCATACCGAATTTTTTATGCAGCAAAGTGGCTGTGATAAAGTCGTCATGATGCTTGCTAATGAAGCCATGAAAGTGGCACTTGTTACCACGCACTTGGCATTAAAAGACGTGCCTGCAGCC
This sequence comes from Psychrobacter sp. ANT_H56B, assembly GCF_008369245.1. Lineage (NCBI taxonomy): Bacteria > Pseudomonadati > Pseudomonadota > Gammaproteobacteria > Moraxellales > Moraxellaceae > Psychrobacter > Psychrobacter sp. ANT_H56B. The sequence continues at coordinate 259,087 of NZ_VOBF01000001.1, read as the reverse complement.
ATCACTGCCGATAACGTACGCCAAACAGTGCAAATTGTTATCGATGATATGCGTGAGAAATTTGGCTTGACGCAGCCGCGTATCTTAGTTTGCGGTCTAAATCCGCATGCGGGCGAGGGCGGGCATTTGGGCATTGAGGAGATTGAGATTATCAATCCAGTGCTACGAGAATTTATCAATATTGGGATAGATATATCAGAGGCGATGCCGGCAGATACTTTATTCACGCCGAGACATTTAGCCAACTGCGATGCAGTGATTGCCATGTATCACGACCAAGGGTTGCCTGTACTCAAGTCACATGGCTTTGGTGATACAGTCAATTTGACTTTGGGACTGCCTTATATTCGTACTTCTGTCGATCACGGTACTGCGCTTGATTTGGCAGGACGTGGCGGTGCTAGTGCCACCAGCCTATACCAAGCACTCATCATGGCAAATGAGATGGCCGATAAATCGCTTATTGATAGACTTCTTGTATAAGTCGATACTTTGGCGAGATTTGTCACTCAGTATTGGATAACGTTACCGTCAGTAATACCTATTTATGAATCATCAAACACGCCTTAATATAAGTGGTTCCATTATACCAGTCTGTTTTAAGTGGTCTGTTAATAGGTTTAGAGGGTGAAATAGCTGGTTCCATTGGGGTATACCTCAGGAAAATTAATCTAAGTCAACTCTTCTCTATTCAAAATTATTTACTATAATTAGTCTTATATTCATCGCAACCTGATGATTGAAATCCAATATCACATGCTTTGTCATACCATTCTTTAGCAATAGCATAATCTTGACGTACGCCCTGACCTTTTTCGTACATAGTGGCTATAGCATATTGAGCAAATGGATAGTCTTGACTAGCTGCTTTTGTGTACCAATAAATTGCTTTATTATAATCTTGCGGCACACCATAACCTTTGTGGTATAAGTCACCTAGAGTGAACTGAGCCGCTACGTCTCCTTGATCAGCTGCTTTCGTGTACCAATATACTGCTTTATTATAGTCTTGAGATACACAGTAACCTAGACTGTACATGACGCCTAAGTTGGACTGAGCCGCTATATCTCCTTCATTAGCTGCTTTATTGTACCAATAGGTTGCTTTGTCACAATCTATATTTATTTCTATACCTTCTCTATATCTCTCGGCAAGATTAAACTGCGATTTTACATCGCCTTGTTCTGCCAGTCTTTGTAGCTTTGCAACATCACTTTCTTTCTTAACCTTCAATTGCGTCTGTAAAGCTTGTTGATTAGTTGCACTTTGAATTTGTTGGCAACCCATCAACAAAAATGGTGAAGATAAAAGAAAAAGAAGGGTAGTTGTCATTTTAGACTTAGAAAAGATCATAGAGTCGCGTCACTAACTGTGGTTTATTCGTTAATCATACCATTTGCTAAAAAACTTAGTCTACTAGCAAAAAAAGCCTTTCTTGAGGGGCTATGTTTTTTACTAATTACAAATAACTCTATACTCTCTTTATCATAAGACGCGTTGTTGAAATACATTCGATGCCTGTATAGCGCACCGATCACTAATAGAATATGTATGGTAAGTACATCATGAAGTACCCTGTGAGTATTTCAGCGAGTTAAAACATTGATACTAGTAGCCTACAGCCTAGTGTTCAAGTCCTCACTAGGGTACCGTATATATAACCAATATTATAGCAAATGGTTTAGAACAAAAAAGCTACTGTGTCGGTTGCGCCAAGGTATGGGTAGTTTACGGATCAAATATCTCAAAAACACAGTCAAATAATAAGCTGTGATATAATTCATCCCAATAAAACACTCATTTTATCGTCATTGCTCACTTTTACCTCTTACTCATTAAGACTATTCTATGTCAAAAACTACATTTGATGCTCAATCTATTACCAACAGCCTACGTGCTGCCAAACACCAACCGCGTAAACGCTTTGGTCAAAACTTCTTACATGACCGTAGTGTTATCCGTGAGATTGTTGAGAGCATTCGCTTAGAGCGTGATGACAATTTGATTGAGATTGGGCCAGGGATGGGCGCATTAACTGAACCGTTATTAGCTGAAGTAGATGCGATGACCGTGGTCGAGCTAGATCGTGATTTGGCAGATAGCTTGCGTATCCGTATTGGGGCTAATAGTCATCCAAATTTTGAGATTATCAAAAACAATGCCATGCATGTGGATTATCGGGAGCTTTATAGCGATGAGCGCGGCAAATTACGCGTGGTAGGTAATCTACCGTATAACATCTCAACGCCCATACTCTTTCACTTACTCAGCTATGCCGATGTGATTGAAGACATGCACTTTATGCTGCAAAAAGAAGTGGTTGAACGTATCACCGCTGATGTCGGTAGCAAAACCTATGGTCGCCTATCGGTCATTATGCAGTATCACTGCCATACGGATTATTTGCTCACCGTACCACGTGGTGCTTTTAATCCGCCGCCAAAAGTGACCAGTGCCGTATTTCGTCTGACGCCGCACATTATTAAGCCAGTCGTGGCAGAAGATGAAGAGTATTTTGCATTGGTAGTGCGCGAAACCTTTAATCATCGCCGTAAAACGTTACGCGCTATATTCAAAAAATCAACGTTATTGCCGACGTTGAGCGAAGACGATTTTGCAGCTTGCGCCATTGATCCACAAGCCCGTCCTGAAACCTTAAGCGTGAAAGATTTTGTCAATTTGAGCAATCAAGCGCGTAAAGTAGAAGGCTGATTTATCAGTGCTATTCATACCGCAGATATCATTGATTGCTAAGTAGTATCTACAATATCCACAAGAAAGATTGAGAGCTTATGAGTTATCGTCATCAGTATGTCATCGGTGATTTGCAAGGCTGCTATGCTGCGTATCTTCAGCTACTTAAAACATTGGATTTTGATCCTGAGCAAGATAAATTATGGTTTGCAGGCGACTTAGTGGCACGCGGCGAGGACTCTTTAAATACCTTGCGTCATGTCAAAGATTTGTGTGAGCAAGGGGCAGCCGCGACCGTACTTGGCAATCATGATATCAATTTGCTAGCCGTATGGCGTGGAGCGACGAAAATCAAGAAAAAAGATAAGACAGCACCGATTTTTGCAGCCGATGATTGTGATGAGTTGCTAGAGTGGCTACGTCATCAGCCATTATTGGTTTATCCTGATAAGCATACGGTGCTGGTGCATGCCGGTATTCCGCCGCACTGGAGTATTGAAGACGCCGAAAAGTATGCACATCAGTTAGAGTCGCAGTTGCGCAGTCATTTAAAACAGCTTGATAGATTGTTGCCAAATCTCTATAGCAAGACGGCAGATAAGTGGTATGCAGACATTCATGGATTTACGAAAATGCGAGCGATTGCCAATTATTTTACTCGCATGCGCTTATGTCAGCAGGATGGGCTGCTTGAATTTAGCTTTACCTCAGGGCTAGATGAGCGCATGCCAGAGGATTTTTTGCCTTGGTTTGAATGGCAAGTGCCGCGCACGCGTAAGGTGTTATTTGGGCATTGGGCCGCACTCAAAGGTGAGATTGATCTGCCTTATGCTCGTGCACTAGATGGTGGCTGTGTTTGGGGCAATCATTTGCTAGCCTATCGCTTAAGTGATGGCAAGACCATTACGTCAAGTGCGCAGTGCTTGCCGATATCTTCTTAATTTTTTAGTGATTCCAAAAACCAATCAAGCCATCAAATTAACCCATTAACTGGGTAGATTTGGTGGCTTTTTTGGTTTAGGTAGTGGCGTTTTGGCGTCGCCTGCAACTTTGTTATCAGCAGGGTTGTCTTGACCAATCGTATCAGGTACCATCTGATTATTCTCATCAAACGCAGCATGCGTTTTACCATATTGAATATCCTGACTATAAGGGACGCTGCTAAGTGCTTCCTCTGTCAGACCATCATCAAGCTCAATGGTTTTATTCATGGCTGGTTTATTGACGGTAATATGAGCTTCGCGGTTGTTTAGTTCAGGACTCAGCTGATGTTCTGCTGATGGATTAGCATAATGTATATCAGTGACCGCCTGCTGTCCTTCTGTCTTCTTCTGCAAGGCTTTTGGGAGCACTTTGACATCAGATAAGCGCCTTACCACATAGTTTTTGGGAAGTGGCTGATTGCTATTTTGTGGGGCGGTATCATCGAAAATCATCTGACCTTGGCTATCAATACGTGCATACTTCATCGGTTTGTCGCGTGGCCAAAAAAAGTCAGAAGGATGCGTCATTAAGTGGCTGAAGAGTTGCTTAGTTAAGCGACTCCAATCAACGAATTTCACCTCTTTTGAGCGTAAAGCGACAAGAAGTGCCAGTGAGAAACTGACGATCAAGTTGACCATACCGATAAGTAAGACGCCAAAGACAGAAAGCAGCACCACTTGCCACTCTAGCTGATTGGACGACATATTAAATAAGCCATGAGCCAAGTTCGCTGAAGCAAAGGCAATATGGCGAATATCAATTGGTAAGCCAAATAAGAAACCAATCGTTGCAGTACTTCCTAGGAAAACCCCAAAGATAAAGTTGCCCATGATGGCACCAAGATTGGCTTCTATAAAGCCGCCTAAACGTTGTAGCCATGCTTTGGGCAATAAATACTGTAATAGCTTATGACGCTGAATACGGGCCCCTATCTGGTTGTAGACTGCCAAATTATCATAATAGCCAGCAATTAGACCCGATAAGAATAAATACACCCCAGCAATAGCAGCATGTGGCAAAGCTAGTGAGCGAAAAGGGTCGAGATCATGAAGTAGGTGAGCGGCCTTATCGGTATCAATCATCGGCGCGCCAGTATATTGCAACCAAGCAAAAGAGATGATCAAGGCGACTGGTATAGCCATCATAATATTACCCATGATGGCAATAAACTGGGTGCGTAAAATATCGACCACCAATTCAGACAGCTTATTTAACTGATGGGACTTTTTACCCGAGCTGTCTGATATGGTTGAGGCGATAGCTGCCGCTGTCATGGCAGGCTGTTTGGTAGCGACTGTACCATGGACGATGTGGATGAAAACAAAGCCCAAACCATAAATCATACTATTGACAAAGGCGCGACCCATAGGTGCGAGAGCTAAGTGATATGCCAATATCTTAGTCGTCGCCATGAAAGCAATGATAAAGCCACCGATAGAGGCTTTTTTAAACATCTTCTGATAACCGGATTTATCAGTACTAATATAGTGTTCGCCAACGCGGCTGGCGTTTTCAGTGACTTTTCGCGATAGCAGCTTAGTATTATTGTCAATCAAATAGCCAATACTATAACGATGACTGGCAGTCGTAATCAGCGCTTGAATCAACTCAATTATTGCCCGATCGCGCTTATCATAGTTGTTTGCTACCAGCTCAGTCAATATGCGCATGCGCTGTAAGCTTTGATCTAATCGTAGCATCATGTTGGTTAGGCGAATAGAGATACCGGTTTTGTAAATGCGCTTGCGTATGGTGGCAACGATGTCTTCGCATTGCTCAATCATGACCAATAGAGGCGCTGGATCCACGGCTTTTTCGGGAATAATATCGGTTAAGGTGTCGAGCTCATGTGCTTCTCGGTACTGATTGACGTACAAGACTGCTTCTTGATTTTGTGCCACAAACGACGCTGAATAATTCAGCATTTGCGGGTAAGATTCCATCAAGTCTGGATGCAAGCCAATACCGCTGATACGATACGATAAAATGATAATCGCGTTCAAAATACTGTTTTTTGCCGTCGCGACTAAGTTTAGATGCTGCTCATGGACTTTGAGTAGCCCGACCAGCTCATCCCATTTTTCTTTTTCGATATGGGCAAGCCAGCGCTCATCAGAGCGTTTATCAAATAAATAACCAACCAATTCTACGACAGAATCTTCTTGTGGCAGTAGTGGCAAAAAACGATGACCAATCAAACGGCGCAAACTGTAAAAGAAACCCTGATCTGACATAATGCCAGTATCGGTATAAAGAGCAATCTGGCGGTATTCGATAATAAGTTTTAAGACAAAACTCGACAGCCCATCGCCATATTCTGGATGCTGACGTAGCACCTCAATAAGATTTTGAATATTCTGATTGGCTAAAGTAGGCTCTTTATCACTTACTCGTAGCTCATCGATTAAGCGCTTAAGTACCGCGGGATCTGGTACATCACTTAAGGCAGTAATCTGTTGTAAAATGTGTTTTATCTCTGACACATCGTATCCCTTATGGTAGTTATTTCAATCATCGTTATTATGTAGTATGTGAAATAAGACATATTCTTCTTTTAGTGACTGGCTGTAATTATCACTGTGGCGATACATATCTTTATTAATTTACCGCTTGTTAATGTACTGCGCCCTCATTTATAAGTTTTAGTATATTTTTATTAAGTTTAAGGCATCTGGTTTTGCGTTATTTTAATCGTAACGGCTCATCAATAGTCAACTATTTTGTTAGCAGGTATTTTGATGACTATTGTGTCAATTTTATGAAGATATTTTTGGCAAAAAAAGGGACAGTAGCGTGACTGTCCCCTTTATCATAGTGCGGCAGGGCTTACTTTATTATAAAAGTAACCAATTAGCTAGCAGGTACGTCAAAGTAATTCAGGTCAAAGTTCATCATCGGATCACTACCAGCTTCAACCATCTGAGCATGGGCATCGATACGTGGCAAGATACGACCAACGAAATAATCAGCAAGCTTGGCTTTATTGGTGTAAAAATCACCTTCTTTACCATCAGCCGCTTCAACCATCAACGCAAACATATACGAGTAGGCTAGGTAACCAAAGGCATGCATATAATCAACCGCACAACCGTTAATTTCATTCTTACGATCACCAATATTATTGAGCACCGTTGTGGTTAGTGCTTCAATTGTATCAGCAGCATCTAGCGTCGCTTGCTTGATACCGTGCTCTGCTTGCATATTATTGACAAAATCACGAATTTCACCTAAGAAATGGGTAACGTATTTGCCGTTATTTTTCGCCACTTTACGACCTAGTAAATCAAGCGCTTGAATACCATTGGTACCTTCATAGATCTGGGCAATACGAGTATCACGAACGATTTGCTCCATACCCCATTCACGTATATAGCCATGACCGCCAAATACTTGCTGGCAATCAATAGTGGCTTCTAGTGCTTTGTCGGTCAAGAATGCTTTAGCCACGGGCGTCAATAGAGCAACACGTGCGGCAGCAGCTTGAGCGGCCTCTGGATCGGTACTAAACTTCTCTTCATCAAGATTTTTGGCAACGTACATCGCAAAGCAACGTGAGGCTTCGGTATTGGCTTTGGCATTCAACAGCATACGGCGTACATCGGCATGATGAATGATGGCATCCGCTGGTTTTTCTGGGCTTTGCAGTTGGGTATCGCTACGACCTTGACCACGGTCATTGGCATATAACGCCGCATTTTGATAAGCAAGCTCAGAACCACCAAGGCCTTGAAGACCCATGGTGACACGCTCATAGTTCATCATAATGAACATTGATGACAGACCAGTGTTTTCGGCACCAACCATCCAGCCTTTGGCGCTGTCAAAGTTCATCACACAAGTGGCAGAGGCTTTGATACCCATTTTATGCTCGATAGAGCCGACTGCTAGGGTATTGCGCTCGCCTAAGCTGCCATCTTCATTGACCAAAAATTTTGGTACGACAAATAGCGAAATACCTTTTGAGCCTTCTGGTGCATTCGGTGTTTTTGCCAGTACCAGATGAATGATATTGTCAGTTAGGTCATGCTCACCGCCAGTGATAAAGATTTTGGTACCAGAGATATCATAGCTACCGTCATCATTAGGAATAGCTTTGGTTTTGATGATACCCAAGTCAGTACCAGCATGTGGCTCTGTCAAGCACATGGTGCCAGCCCATTCGCCGTTGTACATTTTCTCTAAGTAAGTTTGCTTTTGCTCTTCAGAGGCAGCCGCGTTTAGGCACAGTGTTGCGCCAACAGTTAGGTTAGGGTAGAGAGCAAATGATTGGTTGGCAGTGAATACCATTTCTTCAGTCAACATGGTCACCATTTTTGGGAAACCTTGACCACCGTATTCAGAATTACCACTTAAGCCGACCCAGCCAGATTCAGCATACTGCTTATAAGCTTCTTTAAAGCCAGTTGGAGTCGTAACAACGCCATCACCTTGGAAGGTTGCGCCTTCTTCATCACCGCTACGGTTGATAGGTAACAAAACGTTTTTTGTCAGTTTTGCCATTTCTTCCAAAATCATATCGACCGTTTCCATATCGACATGAGCAAGGTTTTCGTTATTTTGCCAAAATTTAGGCGCGTTAAACACATCATTTAAGATAAAGCGCATGTCATTAAGAGGGGCATTATAAACAGCCATAAACATTCCTTTGGTTCAAATAAATAAAAGTGAGTTGAACAAATTTATAAGAGATCTTTTGAGTTGGGCTTAATATTCATTATTAAAGTTTAGCAAATTAGCTTGCGCACGGGTGTATTTGTTCGTGAATTATGCGTACACCAAAAGTATGGATTATTTTATTTAAAAAATGACTATGGCAGATGTTAAGTGATAGTAAATAAAATCGGCAACACACCTTGGTATGTTGCCGATAGAAAATACATTATTTAGCGCTACAAAAAATGATCGATCAATATTTTTTGGTGTTAATTAAAACGCAAATTGATCAACATCCATGCTCATATACGGCTCAACACCAGTGCTGATACGCTGTACGTGAGTGGTGGTACGTGGCAACAGTTTGGCAAAGTAGAACTGCGCAGTTTTGACTTTCGCATCGTAGAATGCTTGTTCGCTACTACCGTTAGCAAGTTCAGTTTGTGCCACTAATGCCATGCGTGCCCATAAGTAGGCTAGCGTCACATAGCCGCTAAAATACATATAATCGACCGCCGCGCCGCCAACTGCATCTGGATTTTCAGTGGCTTGCATACTGATACGTGCAGTCAAATCGCCCCATTCTTTTAGATGTTTGGCAAGTGGGCGAATGAATTGACCCATCTCGTCGTTTTCTTTGTTTTCTTCACAGAATGTCTGGATGATTTTGACGAAGTTTGCTAGCAGCTTGCCTTGTGAGCCCAATACTTTACGACCTAATAGATCAAGCGCTTGGATTTCAGTAGTACCTTCGTAAAGACATGCAATACGCGTATCACGGACGTTTTGCTCCATACCCCATTCACTGATAAAGCCGTGACCACCATAAACCTGTACGCCATGGTTGGCTGCTTCTAGACCAGTTTCTGTCAAGAACGCTTTAGCAATAGGCGTCAATAATGACAGCATTTGGTCAGCAAATTTAAGCGCATCGCCTTCGCCTTTTGCGACAGTATCGGCAAAATGTGAGAGGTAATAGACTAAAGCACGGCCACCTTCAGCAAAGGCTTTTTCAGTCAACAGCATGTTACGAACCGCTGGATGTACAATGATAGGGTCAGCTACTTTTTCAGGGGCTTTAACACCAGATAATGAACGCATTGCTAAGCGATCTTTGGCATAAGTTAATGAGCCTTGGAACGCATATTCTGCTGCTGTCAAACCTTGAACTGCGGTACCAATACGTGCCACGTTCATAAAGGTAAACATGCACTGTAGACCACGGTTTTCAGGGCCAATCAGATAACCTGTTGCGCCATCAAAATTCATCACGCACGTGGCTGAAGCTTTGATACCCATTTTGTGTTCGATAGAGCCACAAACGACATTGTTGTTTTCACCTAGGCTGCCATCTTCGTTGACCGTTACCTTAGGAACGATAAACAGTGAGATGCCTTTTGTGCCAGCAGGCGCGCCTGGTAGACGAGCCAATACAATGTGAATGATGTTGTCCGTTAAGTCATGCTCACCAGCTGAAATAAAGATTTTTTGACCAGTGATGCTATAGCTGCCATCTTCTTTAGGCTCGGCTTTGGTGCGGATAATACCCAAATCAGAACCTGCATGTGCTTCAGTCAAGCACATGGTGCCTGACCATTCGCCGCTAACCATTTTTTCTAGGTAAGTTTGTTTTTGCTCGTCTGTACCGTGATGCTCGATGGTTTGAATGGCACCATGAGATAAACCGGGGTACATAGAGAATGACCAATTAGCCGTACCAACCATTTCATTAATGACTGTCGATAATGAAAACGGCATGTTTTGACCGCCGAAGTCTTCTTCAGCAGATAGGGCTGGGAAGCCAAGCTCACAATACGCTTTGTATGCTTCTTTAAAGCCTTTTGGCGTCGTCACTTGACCATTGTTGAACTGACAGCCTTCAGCATCACCGCTTTGGTTTAATGGTGATAGCTCATTTTCAGCAAAGCTTGCAGCCATTTCAAACAGGCTGTCCATTAGCTCACGATCTGCTTCTTGGAACGCTGGTAAAGTTTTATAATGGCTTTCGCTGTCAAGTAACTCATGCATCACGAATTGGATATCACGTAAGGGTGCTTTATATTGCATAACTTCCTGTCCTTTTTTGGTGTATGACCGACAGCGATGGGACGACTGTTGTTGTAAGTCTGAGTTGCTAGTATCTTGCTGGCATGGAGTGTGTCTGCATTATTAACAAACAACGATACCGATCATATGAAATAACATTGAGAAAAGAATTAAGACCGTATCTGTAAATTCTTGGTAAAAGATAGGCGTTCACTGGAAAATATACAAGTTTGGAGACAATACTGATAAGTCATCAACCTATCTTGCATCCTATGTACAATATAGCCTACACGCTAAGCGCGTTTATCGATATGGTAGAGGAACGATATGAGGGTGTTTTATACTCGCTCTCTAGTCATTGCTATTTTTAGACAAATGTTGTTGCATTAACATGTTGGTTGTAACTTCAGCAGACATAGGTTTGCCAAACCAATAGCCTTGACCATACTGGCAACCCATAGCCAAGAGCAAATCGCGCTGTTGCTCATTTTCGATACCTTCTGCGATGACCTGCATATCCAGTGCTTCTGCTAATGCCAAAATAGCGTTAACAATGGCACGTTGAGTTTTGTCTGCGGTAATTTTAGAGATGAAACTTTTATCGATTTTAATGAAGTCAAAGGGATATTCTTGCAGATAACTCAAAGAAGCATAGCCGGTACCAAAGTCATCTAAAGCCAAGCAAACCCCTAGCGCTTTTAACGAATTTAGCTGTTCTTTAACATTAGAGTGGCGCTTCATCAAAGAAGATTCTGTCACCTCAATATGTAATTGGTGCGCGGCAATTTGATGCTGTGCCAGTAAATTACTGACCACATCAAAAAATTCTGGATTGCTGAATTCAGCGGCATCGGCATTGATACAGATATGTTGGTCAAAGCCAAGTTTTTGCCAAATTTTTAGCTGCTCAGCGATTTGGGTTGCCACTTGAGAGAACAACTCAAGCGATAACTTGTGAGAGATAATGGCATCAATAAAATCAATAGGTTGCAGCAATCCGCGAATAGGATGCTGCCAGCGTACCAAAGCTTCAAAGCCTGAAATATCACCTGTATCTAGGGCGAATTTGGGTTGATAATAGGCGATAAACTGACCTTCGTTAGTGGCTTTTTTAAGCTCATATTCTAATTGTAAATGATCAGCATTGAGCTCAAGAAGGGAGTTGTTATACCAACAGACATCGTCGCCACCTTGCTGCTTGACATAATTTAATGCTCTTTCAGCTTTGGTTAATAAGCCGATAAACTCATTATCATTTTCAGGATAGTAACTGACCCCGACCGAGACATGACAATACACCTCGGTATTTGTGGCTCCATTATCACTAATAAAGAAAGGACGCTCACACATTTGCATCAAAATATCTAGTTGATGGCGCACCATATGGGCGTCACTACACTCAAACAGTAAAGCAAAATCATCACCGCCAAAATGAGAGAAACAGCGCAAACAACCAAGTTTTAGGTCTTTGATGCGTGTCACAAATTTTTTTATTAAGCTATTGATACCATCGGGACCCAGTAAGCTTGCAAGGCTGCGATAGCGATCAATATTTAAACGTACAATGATAACTTCTTGATAGCTATCCAGTAACAAGTCGCTAGTTTGGCTCAAAAATACTTTACGGTTAGGCAGTTCAGTTAATTGGTCGTAGTTTAACAAGTGTGCGACTTGTTTTTTATTTTTTACCACGGCAGACATATCTCTAACCATACCAACGTAATAAATAGTATGACCTATTTTTATTTTTCGATAGGTCATATAACAATCTAGAAGCTCTCCGTAGCGATTTCGCATTGAAAAGTCGTTTTCATAAAAACCTTGACTGTCTAAGTGTTCAGCAATATCTACTAGAATAGATCTTTCTTCTTCTGATAAAAATTCAGCCGCGTATATACCAAGCGGACGCCCAAGTAAAAAATCTTCCGTATAACCGATCATGCGCTCATAAGTTGCATTGACCGATAAATAATACAAATTTGCATCCAATATATAGATAGCATCTTCATATTGTTCACAAAGTTTGACCAATAATTGCTGTTTATCCGCCAGTGGCATTGGTGTAAAAGCAGTCATAAATGAACTCATAAAAGGAGGTAAGTTGATAAGTAAGGCTGGATAAAATGAGTGCTAACTAATTAGCGCCTGTAATGTTGCTAGTGCAACTACGGGCGCAGTTTCTGTTCGTAATACCCTTGTGCCAATTTGCCAAGGCTCAAAACCAACGTCTGCTGCTTGAGCGCATTCGTTAGCACTTAGGCCACCTTCAGGACCAATCAACAATTCAATATAAGGCACTGGTTGCTGTAATACCGATAGTAGCGCATCAGGCATAGCAGGTTGTCCTGCCGCTGGCACACTAAGCTGTAAACGCAAATCAGCGGGTTGTTGTAATACTTGATAATAAGCATCCTGACTAAGGGTGGTAACCATAGAGCTGATAGTCGCTTCTATCTTTACAGGCGTGGTCGTTGTGATAGGCTTAAGCCAATCGTTAATGGGAATAGGCGCAATAATAAGCGGTGGACGGTTAAGACCGCATTGCTCACACGCGGCAATGGCAACTTGCTGCCAATGAGCAAGCTTTTTTTCGACTTGGGCAGGTTTTAGATTGACCTCGCCATGATGACTGCTTAGCAATTGGATGGCAGTGACGCCAAGCTCGGTAGATTTTTGAATGGCGTAATCCATCCGTTCGCCACGACTCATTACCAGCCCGATTTTGGTAAATATTGGTGCACTATTATCATTATTTGTGTGAGAAAGCAGGGTCACAGTAGCGTTTTTTTTACTGATGGTCAGTAGCTGTACCTGATATTCACCGCCAAAGCCATCAAACAAAACACCTTGGTCACCAATATTTGCTCGTAATACACGGCACCAATGATGGACGATACTGTCGGTTAATTCGACGCTGGCACCGATAGGCAAGGTGCTAAGCTGAGGGTAGGTCGCAGCCTTTTCATTGGTAACGTCATTACTAATGTTGCTATTGGTGGCATAAAAGAAACGTCGCAAAATTACTTATTCCTATAATAGGGGTCATGATATTTTTCAATATCTTAGCAGAATATCATTTGAGTGGGTAAAGGGATTGTCAATAATGGAATTCGCATAACTGCAATTCCCATACCAAAAAAGACTGGCGCTCCTAGGAACGCCAGTCATTAAGCAATACATTCGGTAAATATTTAAGCAATCAAACCTAAGGCTTCAATTAAGCGCTTGTTTGGCTCAACCTTATTCATGCTATAAAAATGCATGGCAGGTACGCCCTCGCTAATTAAACGCTCGCATAAACGGTAGACCACTTCAAAGCCAAACTCGCGAATAGCCTTGCTATCATCGCCAAAGTCAGCCAACTGCTTACGCACATAACGCGGGATATCAGCGCCACAGCTGTCAGCAAAACGCATCAGATTGCTAGAATTGGTGATGGGCATAATGCCAGCAACCAAAGGTTGAGCCACCGTATCGATACCGCGTTTTTCTAAGCTCTCACGCAGATATAAATAGCTATCCGCGTTATAGAAAAACTGCGTAATTGAAGCATTGGCGCCCGCTTGGTATTTATTGACCAAGTTGTCGACATCAAGCTCAAAGCTACGCGCCTGTGGATGCATTTCAGGATAGGCAGCTACCTCAATATGGAAATGATCGCCCGAATGTTCACGAATGAACTTTACTAAGTCTAAAGCAAATGGCAGCTCTCCCATGCCGACTTGACCTGATGGCAAGTCACCACGTAGCGCGACCAAGCGCTTGATGCCCAAGCTTTTATAATGCTCAAGCAACTCAGCAATTTCTGCTTTGTCATCACCGATACAAGACATATGCGGTGCAATGTCAGTTTCACCGCGCGCGCACAAGGCTTGGACAATATCTAAAGTGCGGCTACGAGTTGAACCACCAGCACCATAGGTCACCGAAAAGTACGCAGGTGACAGCTTATTCAGCTCATCATAAGTGCTGAGGAGCTTTTCGTGTCCTTGCTCGGTTTTGGCTGGGAAAAACTCAAAGGAGAAAGCAGGCTTAGTCACAGTCTGGCTCCTTTTAGTATTTGTAAGCGTCAGGCTTAAATGGACCTTCGACAGGCACACCCAAATACTCTGCTTGTTTTTCAGTTAGCTTCGTTAGCGTACCGTTAAAGCCAGCAACCATCGCAGCAGCCACTTCTTCGTCTAGCTTCTTCGGTAAGACTTTAACGTATAAGTTGTCAATGCGCTTACCTGCTGGCAAGTCAGCGAATTTTTCTTCAAACAGATACATTTGCGCCAATACTTGGTTAGCAAAAGAGCCGTCCATCACGCGTGATGGGTGACCAGTAGCATTACCCAAATTCACCAAACGACCTTCAGCAAGCAAAATCAAATAATCATTTTCGTCGTCTGAGCGGAAGATTTGATGCACTTGTGGCTTGATCTCAACCCAGCGCCAGTTGTCACGCATAAATTGGGTGTCAATTTCGGTGTCAAAATGACCGATATTACAAACGACTGCACCAGGCTTAAGTGCTGCTAGCATATGTCTGTCACACACATGGTAGTTACCAGTCGTGGTAACAATCATGTCGGTATCTTCTAACAGACGCGTGTTGATGTTTTCTGCGCCGCCGGTGTTATCGCCGTTGATATAAGGTGACAATACTTCAAAGCCATCCATACAAGCCTGCATGGCACAGATAGGATCGACTTCTGACACACGTACAATCATACCTTCTTGACGTAAGCTCTGCGTAGAACCTTTACCAACATCGCCATAACCGATAACTAAGGCGCGGCGACCGGCAAGGAACATATCGGTTGCACGTTTGATAGCGTCATTTAAGCTATGACGGCAGCCGTATTTATTGTCATTTTTAGACTTAGTAACCGCGTCATTGACGTTGATAGCTGGTACTTTAAGCGTACCTTTGTTTAGCATTTCAACCAAGCGATGGACACCAGTAGTCGTTTCTTCTGAAATACCATGAATATTATCCAGCAATTCAGCATAATCATTATGAATCAATGCGGTCAAATCACCGCCATCATCCAAGATTAAGTTAGCATCCCAAAGCTGACCTGATGCTTCACCACCAACGTGAATTTGTTGACGTAAGCACCACTCGTACTCTTCTTCTGTTTCGCCTTTCCAAGCATAAACAGAAATACCAGCAGCAGCAATCGCAGCAGCAGCATGGTCTTGGGTTGAGAAGATATTACATGAGGTCCAGCGTACTTCAGCACCTAGCGCGACAAGTGTCTCGATAAGAACAGCAGTTTGGATGGTCATGTGGATACAGCCAGCGATTTTTGCGCCTTTAAGCGGCTGATCTGCTTCGTAGCGACGACGCAAACCCATTAGAGCAGGCATTTCAGCTTCGGCAAGGGTGATTTCACGGCGACCGTAGTCAGCAAGGCTGATGTCGGCGACTTTATAGTCAGTGAAAGAGGGGTCGATCGTATGGGCAGATGGGGTGTTAGACACTGCGTCCATAATATGCTCCTATCAGTGGTTAAGGTATGATAAAAAGAATAAAAACGCAGGTGTCGTTATTTGCGCTGTCAACAATCATGAGAAAGACTATTCAACAGTTGCCGAGCCTAACATAACCACTGATTAGCACGGCTCTAAAGCCTATTTGCAAGATCAGATATTATGGTGCAACACCTCTCGGAGGGTGATTATTGTAATAGATGGCGGTTAATTTGTCACCTATTGACTGATATAAATGGTAAGTGTCCATGATATATAGAAGTATGTTTTGCAAATAACAGCCATAAAAAAGGCCATTTAATGGATGACCTTGATTATTTATATATAAGTTCTGGTTTTTGTAAAATAAGCTTAAAACCAGTTATAGGTAAGTGAGCCGAAATAACTGGTACCTTCAGTGGCATACTCTGTACCGAATTGATTTGATAAAGTGTAATCTTCGTCAGTTATATTGTCGACGCGCAAGTTAGCACGAAGGCTTGGCGTGATATACATAGTACCGCTTAAGTTCAATAATGTATAAGCATCTAGCTTAACGGCGTTAGCAGCATCAGAAAACCGCTCATCTGTATGCTTGGCTTCTAGACGCACATCGAAAGTTGGCTGCTGATAGCCAACATAAATTAAACCACTGTTTTTAGGACGATAAACAAGATCGTTACCATAAGTAGACTCACCAAATGCAGGTTTTACTGAGTTTCTATCTTCTGCGTCCAAATAATCATAGCCTAAACCGAATAAGAAAGAGTCGATTTGCCAATCTGACGTTAAGCTTAAGCCCTTGATTTTCGCTTCACCAATATTTTTGCCAGATGCTATCAAGTTTTCTGCATCAGTGTGATAACCAGTAAGGCGTGAAAGCTGATTATCAGTAACATATTCAATAAACACTTCAGTGTTTTTAGTCGTTTCAGGTTTCAAGCTTGGGTTGCTGAAACCAGGGTAATATAAATCGTTAAAGGTTGGTGCGCGAAAACCAGTTGCATAGTTTGCACCAACTCTCATACCAACTAATGGACGTATAGCTGCTCCTAAATTATAGGTGCTTTCATTGCCGTACTGTGAGTTATCATCGACGCGGTAATTGGCTTGTAGGTCATAATAAGAATCTGCTAACTGATATCCAATAAAGGCACTTTTTATAGTGCGGCTATCGATATCATACTTAGTAGTAGAGTCTATTTTTTGCTTTAAGTGTTCAAGACCCAAAATAGCTTGACCACCACCTGCTTTAACTTGGCTTTCTAAACGTAAATGATCTTGAGCGGTATCAAAAATAGTACTTTTATTTAAATCATTACCATTATCATAAGTTGTGAGTTCGTCGATACTATGACCGTAGCTCAGCTTGGTTGTAGTAAGGTCGTTTGCATGTTCAATAAACGCTGTTGCAGACCCATTGTTTTGGTCGCTATAAGCATCAGGGTGAACAGCCTGTGTTTGCCAATCAGGGGCAGCATCAAATTTAGATGTAGATTTGTTATATAAGGCGCTTAAACCTGTTTTCACATTTGGTGTGATTTTTTGCGTCAAGGCAAAACTTGCTGATGTCATATCAAAACCATCATTGTCTGGATTAAAATTCTCTCCAGTTTTAACAGCGTTAAAACCATCAGTATCAGTATGGCTAACACCTAAACTAAGAGTCGTATCTTGGTTAGCGTACTGACCATTTGCGCCCACATTATAGAGATTGTGTGAGCCTATACCCGCAGTGACTGAAAAGTTGTTTCTGTCAATATTTGCGCCTTTAGTAAAGATTTGAATGACACCGCCCATAGCATCAGAGCCATAAATACTAGAGCCTGAAGCACCGTATAAAATTTCAATGCGATCAATTTGGTCAGCTGATAGTAGATTTAATGAAGGTGTTCCTAAAGAGATTGAGCTATAACGGATACCATCAATAAGTACGAGAACCTGCTTGCTGTCATAACCACGCATATAAAAATTGCTCGCGGTTCCCATGCCACCGCTTTGGGCGATATTGATGCCAGGCTGATTTTTTAAGACATCAGTGATTGTTTGGCCTTGATAACGTTGTAGCTCTTCTTGATCGATTACGCGAGTCTGAGCAATGACATTACTGGTTTTAGTAGGAGTACGTGTGGCGGTTACCACAATTTTATCAAGCTCAACTTGTGGTAGCTCGCTATCACTGATGACATTGACATCAGTAGCGGCGTTAGCGCTCATAGCAAATGCGCCAAATGCGCTTAAAATACACAACCGCAGATAAGTGGTTGAAGATGAACGTGATAAAACCATGTTGAATTCCAAATTAATCAAATAAAGTAGTTACAGAAGCGAAATCTGAGCAGCTAAAAATTACAAAAAGTAATAAATAAAATACATGGCGTTATTATCTATAAAAGTACCTGATTTATACACCACTTTCGCCTAATGTTTATTCATCATAGGATGAATATTATTCACTATTAGCTATCTGTGATTGGTTTAACCAAGGGACAAGCTATTTATCATTTTTTTGTTCACTAGTGATATTTTTGACCATCATAATTGTTATTATAGGGCAGATTTTCCCCGTTTTTCGTTATGCCATTCATAAAGCCATGAGGTTTGTTTTGTTTATTAAACATTGTCTGAATACCACTGCCGTGCCATCTTTATCGATGTCATTGATGAAATTACCATTAATCGTGATAACACTACTCGTTGCTATGGCACTTAGTGTCCTCTCGCAGCCTAGTGCGTTGGCAGCTGAGACGAGCATACTGGGTGTGGGTGGGACTAAGACTGAGGAAGGGGATGGCACATCGATACCTGATTCATTCGGACGCGATACGCCTCGGCATACGGTGCAAGGATTTATTGCAGCATTGGGTGAAAATGATTATTTGCTGGCGAGTAATTACTTAAACCTATCTAAATCTGACAATCCCACAACCATTGTAAGACAGTTCAAGCAAGCCCTCGATGCAGGTGGTCGTTTTCAGGCTGATTTGCAGATTAATAATACGCCTGAAGGCAATTTGACCGATCAGCTACCGCCAAGCCAAGAAAATGTAGGTGTCATCAAAGTCAGTGATGCCAGCATTCCTCTATTACTTGAAAGAGTGGTGTCAAAAGAAGGTGAGCAATATTGGCAGTTTTCTACCGATACACTCAGCTCAATACCAGAGGCGATAGAGAACTATGAGCCGACTTTGGTTTCTCGTTATACCATTGACTCGTTGGAAGGCAAAAAGCTTTTTGGTTATCAGTTGGCTGATTTGGTAGCCGCTTTAATGATGACTATTAGTAGTTTTTTGTTCACCTACATCGCAGTATGGCTACTGTATCATTTATTAGAAATCACTTACCCTCGTGTCCGTGATGTGCCGCTACCATTGCCAGATAAAGTGATATTGCCGCTAGCGGTAGTGATTATGGCGCTGATTTTATCTGAGGTGATGGTTTATGCGGGCGTGTCAGTGACCCTACGCGAGCCTGTCAACCGTTTCGCCGAGATTGCTTCGTGGGTGGCGATAACGTGGTTGTTATTACGCATTATCGATGCATTATTTACCCGTGCAGTGAACTTAAGCTATAAGAAAAACTATACTGAACGGGTCTCAATTTTGGGGCTACTACGCAAAGTCGTCAAAGCACTGTTATTGATATTTGCAGTCATCGTTACTTTTGGTAACTTGGGCTTTGACTTAACGACGGGTATTGCGGCATTAGGTGTCGGTGGTTTAGCGTTAGCATTAGGTGCGCAAAAGACCATCGAAAACTTAGTCGGTAGTGTGGTGGTGGTGGCAGATTCGCCTGTACGTATCGGTGATTATTGCAAGTTTGGTACCTATGAAGGTACTGTTATTGATATTGGTATTCGCTCATCGCGCGTGCGTACTTTGACTCGCACTATCGTCACAGTACCCAATGGTGACTTTTCATCGATGCAAATTGAAAACTTTACCTCGCGTGATATGTTCCGCTTTTTGCATCAGCTATATATCAAGCGTACCGCTGATATTGATGTTGTGTTTAAGATGGTAAAGCATTTGGATACGTTTTTGGATGAGCATGAATTAACCAATCAAGAATGGAACCAAGTCAATATCTTAGAGTTGCGTCAAGATTGTTATATTATTCAATTGCAAGCCTATATCAATGCCACTGGTATCATCGAATTCTATGAAAAACAAGACGTGTTATTTGTTGATCTATTAATGCAAGTTAGAAAGTATGATGTAGAGCATGCGTTGCCAACACAGCAGCTGATTGTTAAGCAGCCAGAGCTTCAGGCTGAATTAGATCATGAAAGTAAAGAAGGCGAGACGGTTGACAAGAAAGCTGATAAAAAAAATGCTGCTGCTGATAAGCCTGAAGCCGTTAGTTTAAGCAAAGATGTGAATGCTGTTGATGATGAGCAGACCGCAGATAAACCCAAAGATGGCTTAAAAAAGGATATGATCGACAATAGATACAAACGCATTCATAAAAATCGTGGTTATAATTTAGCAAAACTAAAGTTCAAGCAGGTTAAAAAAAGCTTTAGATTCCCTAAGGTATGAAGCATTTAGCAGGACAGCCTATTATAAAGGCACTGCTTTTCTATTATTTAGCCAGCCGTAATGTGACCATAGTAGTAAGCTAGCAGCACTCCGATGTGGCGACCAATCTTTGGTCGCCATTTTTAATTGTTTTGGTGTTGGACGTTCTGTTAGACCTAGCAAATCCATCGCTGCGACTTTAATCGCCAAGTCATCGACCGCCAGTACATCAGCTCGTCCTAAAGAGAATAATAAGTACATTTCAGCCGTCCAACAGCCAATACCAACGACAGCAGTGAGTATCTCAAGCACTTCTTTATCACTTATGGTAGTTAATGCTTCAAAGTCGATATCATGCTCAACCAATGAGCGCGTATAACGAATTTTTTGCTTAGATAACCCCTGTGTCCGCAATATATCGTCTTCTACCTGAATAATCGTTTGCGGTGAGGTGAGGTTGGCATCAAGCAGTTTTTTCCAAATGCTGGAAGCCGCCGCTACAGATAGCTGTTGACCAACTATCGCTCTCATTAGCTGCTCAAAGCCGCCAGTATTACGTCTTAAGTCTGGAGCACCTACTTGCTCATAGATAGGAGCAAATTTTGGTTCAATAGCAATAAGTGCATCGATGTGAAGTTTTAGCTGTTCATTATTTTCAATTGTTTTAACGGTTTTTATTATCTCAGTATTTTGTACGTCCATGAGAGACTTGTCCTAAATAATTAAATTTACCCACTGAATATAGGTTAAATACAGCTATAAAAAAAGACTGCTTATTTACAGTCCTTTTTTGTTCCTAAACCAAAGAGCTTATTCGCTATCAGGCTTATTCTTTTTTAATAATACCAATACAGCGCCATTGCCACCATCTTTTGGCGGGGCTGAGCAAAATGCCAACACTTCTGGTAATTGACGTAACCAACCGTTGACGCAAGTTTTTAGAATTGCTTCACTACCTTTACCATGGACGATTTTTACCGATGTTTCATTGTTTTGCTTTGCTTGGCTGAGTAATTGAGTCATTGCTACACGCGCTTCTTCAATAGTGCAGCCATGAATATCTACAGCATCATACCAACGTAATTTACCTTGTTTTAGCTGGGTAAAAATTTTGTTTTGTAAGGTAGGGTTTTTATAAGATAAGTAGGCTTCACCAGCAACAGGGTTCAATAAAGCCTGCATATCTGATAAACCAGCGCCCAAGTCGCTTGCTTCGCCACCTTGAGCGGCTGCACGTTTAGACAGTGTCGCTGCATCAGGCTTTTTGGCTTTTGCTGCATTGGCAGGTGAACGTACGTTTTTATCGTCGAGTTGATTGACACCATTCATTGCTTGCATGAACAAGACTTTATCATCATCGATATGTTCGCTATCCATCTGTTTGACGGTTTTTTTAACTTGCTTTTGAGTCAATAGCGAGACAGGCTCAGTGGGCTTACCGTCGTCGCCATCAGGTGACACAGTATCACGACCTTTACTCAATTGACCTTTAAGCTCTTTAAGTTGGTCCTGCATTTCTTTTGAAAATAGAGAGTTTGACATAATAATTAATGTATCGTTGGTTAGTGAATAAATGATTAATTGAGTAAGTAATAAAGATAATGACTATTTTCATAGTAGCTTTATCTAAACCATCTCACTTACTTTACGCCTGTGCTGCGACGCTCGCAAGTAAGGATTGTAATGCTTGTCCAGGATGATCGGTTTTCATAAATTGTTCCCCGATTAAAAAGTGCTGAATATTATGGCTTAGCATCATGCGGATATCGTTACTGCTGTGAATGCCACTTTCGGTTACGATGAGCGGTCGTAGCAAGCTATCATTGGGATTAGCAGAAAGCGCATCATCAATAGCAAGCTCACGTAATAGGGCGTTCTTTAAATCAAGTGTCGTCTGCAAATCTACATCAAAGGTATTTAAGTCACGGTTATTGATACCGTAGATATTGTGCTCTGAATGTGGCAATTGTAGGGCACGTTCAAGCTCTTCTGCCGTATGCACTTCTATCAACACATCCATACCAAGCTCGATGCTTAGCGCATGTAGCTCTTGCGCCTGTGCGTCATCAAGGCACGCCATAATCAGTAATATACAATCTGCACCAAGTAAATATGACTGATAAATCTGATAGACATCAATCATAAAGTCTTTACGTAATATCGGCAGATCACAAGCTTCACGTGCTTGGACCAAGTAGCTATCATCACCTTGGAAGTAATCGCAATCTGTCAATACAGACAGACAGCTTGCGCCTGATTGCTCATACTGCTTAGCAAATAAAGCCGGCGCAAAGTTGTGATTGATAATACCTTTAGAAGGCGAGGCTTTTTTTATCTCAGCAATAATACCGATATCAGCGGCGCGCAATGCACTGGCAAAACCGCGACGAGGTTGTTTATCTGCCGCGACTTTCGCTTGTAAGTCCTCAAGTGATAACAGATTACGAGCAGCAGCAACCTCTTCATGTTTGGTAGCAACGATACGTTGTAATACTGAAGGAATATGTGAGCCAACTGTTTTGTTAGTAGTCATGGCGGTATCCAAATATGGTTAAAGATAAATAGTCTATAATGGCTAGGTTTATGTACTTATAAGTTAAGCATTGGCTGCCAATTGCTGCGTATATTGTGCCAAAGACTCAAGCTTCACTAAAGCCTCGCCATTTTGGATAATTTTTTGTGCTCGGCTCACACCGTTTGGATAGTTGCTTGCAAGTCCTGCAGTATATATCGCTGCGCCTGCATTTAACGCAATCATATCGCGCGCTTTAAGCACTGATCGTTCATGTGTCTCTGTGCCTGACAAAGCGGCACGTATTAGCTCGAGGCTTTGCGCTGGTGAGTCAACATCAAGCCCAATCAAGGTTTGTGAATCAATACCTGCATCCTCTGGCATCATATCATAGACAGAAATTTCACCATCTTTTAATTCAGCCACCGTGGTCGAGGTTGCGAGACTTATTTCATCCAAACCATCTTTTGCACCGACGACCATCACGTGGCGCGCGCCTAGATTTTTCATGACCTTTGCTAAAGGTTCACATAATTGCGCGGTAAAAACGCCAATCACCAAATTGGGCGTACTAGCAGGGTTGGTGAGTGGACCTAAAATATTAAAAATCGTTCTAGATTTTAGCTCACGGCGTACTGGATTGGCATAACGCATGGCGCTATGGTGGTTTGGCGCAAATAAAAAGCCAATACCTTGGTCTTCGATACAGGCTTGAGCTTGCTCAGGCGTCAGCGATAGACTGATACCAGCTTGCTCAAGCAAGTCCGAGCTACCAGATTTGCTTGAAACACCGCGGTTACCATGTTTGGCAACTTGTGCGCCTGCTGCTGCTGCTACCAACGCTGCCGCTGTAGAGACATTAAATAAGTTGGCACCATCACCACCTGTACCAACGATATCGACCATATAGTCACAGTCTTTTGGGGCGATATTTGACGCTAATGCACGCATAGCAGTTGCTGAGGCAGTAATCTCATCGATTGATTCGCCTTTCATACGCAGACCGGTCAAAATAGCACCCATCATGGCATCACTACATCTGCCTTGCATGATGATTAGCATCACTTGATACATCTCATCAAAGGTCAGATCAATGTGTTGAAAAATCCTACCTAATGCGGTGGTTAGTAGCTCATGGATACTGTCATCTGACAGCTGATGGATATCTTCTGGCGTACGGGTTACGTTTGAAAGTACATTCTGCAAAGGAGCAGTGGTCATCATATTCTCACTTATTATTATTTTAAATTTTTAGATAATTTCTAGCGGCTAGCCCACCTGTGGCAAGTTATCGGTGTCTATAACAGCCAAATGATGCGCTCGTAAAAAGTTATTAAGCAGCTGATAGCCGGCCTCGCTTAAAATAGATTCAGGATGAAACTGTACCCCTTCAATGGCAAAGTCACGGTGACGAATACCCATGATTTCTTCTATGCTGCCATCGATATGTTGGGTCCAAGCAGTGACCTCAAAGCCATCAGGTAAGCTTGATTTATCAATAACCAGTGAATGATAGCGGGTAAACTGTGCAGGATTGGGTAAATCCATAAACACACCCTGTCCATTATGGTAAATAGCGGATAAGCGTCCGTGCATCACTTCGCTTGCTTTGACTATGTTACCGCCAAACGCCTGTCCAATAGCTTGGTGACCCAAGCAGATACCCAATATCGGTATCATGCCTTTAAAAGTATCAATCAATTCAAGTGAGATGCCAGCGCTATCAGGGGTGCAAGGTCCAGGACCGATAACGATGACGTCAGGCGCAAGCGCTTTTATTTGCTCAATGCTAATCTCATCATTACGACAAACGGTGATGTCCTGCTGCAATTCACCGAAGTACTGTACAATATTATATGTAAAGCTGTCGTAGTTATCGATCATCAGAATCATGAGGGCTTCAACTTATTGAGATGTTTACTGTTGGTGTTGATTAATAAATTTGTATGGCAGTTTGCTATGTCACTTAATGTTAAAGGTTTTATGGCATCATTATATTAACATTATTTTGTCGTCTATCAAATGTGATGATTCTATAGATTGAATGTCGATAGATAAAAGGATGTTTAATCGTTAATGGAACGGCAACTTGGCACCATTACCGCTGTTAAAAAAGTATATTTTCAAAAAATATTTGTAAATGTTCTACTATGGTGCACATGCACTAAATATATTCTTATCTATGCACTATTATGATGCTAATATTATGATATTGAATCATCAATATTCATTGTTAGAAGCAAATGTGAGAGAATATTTTTTCTGAAAGATTAGACTGTATTTTATTTAACCGACTGTATTTGTTAGTAATAAATTAAAAATCTGATGATATAGAGTAATGAAACTAGCTAGGTTGGCATGGCTGTTGCATCTTCCTAGCATACAAGTATCTTGTATTGCCTTGCAGCACAAACTATTTATCAATCAGCGTCTGAAGAGTGCAACATTATTAGCGAGATATTGCTAATATAGCAATTGCATTTGTCTGATTGATAAAAATGTGTCATTAATAATAAAGACGGATACTGACTATTAGTATGAGTAACGAGTAAAAATCGTAATCTTCAACCTCAGCACTGTTTAGCACTATAAAGCCATTACCATAATTTCAGTACCATGATAATCACAAGGGAAACTATCTATGTCAAATAAACTACTTGATCTGATCAAATCATCCAACGCCAAATGGGTCGATTTTCGCTTCACTGATACCCGAGGTAAAGAGCATCATATGAGCTTTCCAGCTCATAGCGTTGATGAAGAATCGATGGAAGATGGCAAAATGTTTGATGGCTCATCGATTGCTGGTTGGAAAGGGATTGAAGCATCAGACATGATTCTACGTCCTGATCCTGAAACTGCCTTTATCGACCCGTTCTTTGATGCGGTTACCGTTGTTGTGACTTGTGACATTATCGAGCCATCAACTTTGCAAGGTTATGACCGTGATCCACGCTCTATCGCACGCCGTGCTGAAGAGTATTTAAAATCTACTGGTATTGGTGATACAGCGTATTTTGGTCCTGAGCCTGAGTTCTTTGTATTTGATGAAGTAAAATGGTCTGTTGGCATGTCTGGTGTCAGTCACGAAATCGTTGCTGAAGAAGCGGCTTGGTCAAGCAATAAAGATTACGAGTGGGGCAACATGGGTCATCGCCCACGTGTCAAAGGTGGTTATGTGCCAGTACCACCGGTTGATAGCTCACAAGATATGCGTACTGTCATGTGCGATCGCATCGAAGATATGATTGGTGAAGGTTGCATCGAAGTCCATCACCATGAAGTTGCGCCTTGTCAGTTAGAGATTGGCGTTGCTTTTAACACCCTTGTACGCAAAGCAGATGAAGTGCAAAAACTAAAATACGCCGTACATAACGTTGCCCATCAGTTTGGCAAAACAGCAACCTTTATGCCAAAGCCTATCGTTGGTGACAATGGTTCTGGTATGCACGTCCATATCTCAATCTCAAAAGATGGTGTCAATACTTTCTCTGGTGATGAATATGCGGGCTTGTCTGAAACGGCATTGTATTTCGTTGGTGGTATCATTAAACACGCTCGTGCGCTTAATGCGATTACCAATCCATCGACCAACAGCTACAAGCGTCTAGTGCCTCATTATGAGGCGCCTATTAAGCTTGCTTACTCAGCATCTAATCGCTCAGCATCTATTCGTATTCCACACGTCAGCAGCCCAAAAGCGGTACGTGTTGAAGCGCGTTTCCCTGATCCAGCAGCTAACCCATACCTAGCGTTTGCGGCACTGTTGATGGCAGGTCTTGACGGTATTCAAAACAAAATGCATCCAGGTGAAGCAGCTGACAAAAACTTGTATGACTTACCGCCAGAAGAAGAAGCACTGATCCCAACGGTCGCTGAAAACTTAGAAGTGGCGCTACAAGCACTAAAAGATGATCATGAGTTCTTATTAAAAGGCGATGTATTCACTAAAGAGATGTTAGAGGCTTATATTGCTCTAAAGCAAGAAGAAGCACAGCGCGTCAACATTACTGTACATCCAGTAGAATTTGACTTATATTACAGCTGCTAATTTGTCGTTAAAAATTTAAAAGCTCAATAAAAAACCAGTTAAGTAGATCTTAGCTGGTTTTTTTTGCTCTTGAATATCTATGTTGACTGAGCTGAAAAAATTTCTGTGCAGACGATACTGCTTTAATATGAAAAGTAACGCATAATAGTTTCACCTGTATATTCATAATAAGTATCTATTAGGCTGACTGACTATGACTCTATTATCAAAAAGTAATCTTTTGAATAAAAGTGTGACTTTAAGCCTGCTGACGGGTTTTATAGTTAGCACGGCTAGTCTTTGGATGCCTGTTGCAAATGCCGCTGCTATTTATAAAGTCATTGATGAGAAAACGGGTCAAGTCACCTTTACCGATCGCCCGCAGAACTACGAAAATAAACCGGGCAAGAAAATTAGTGAAACTTCTGTTATAACGGACACTCACTCTACGTCCAATAATGCTACTAATAACAGCACCGCAGTAGATAGTAATCCTATTGCACCTGCTAAGCCAATGGTCACTAGCAATGTAACACCACCAGCGATGGCAAGTGCTTCAAGCGCAATTCAAGCACCACGCGTCAGTTATCAATTAACGATGATTGAGCCTAGCGAAGAGCGCGCCTATCGTCGTCCGGCGCAAAGTATCGTGGTCACTCTACAAATTAAACCTGCACTACAAGTAGGAGATAGTGTGAGTATTACGCTTGATGGTAATGAGGTAACCCAAGGTTTAAGTGCCTCAATTTCTACGGTTGATATCCTACCGGGCTCTCATGTTATTCATGCTGTGATTAAAAACGCGAAAGGGCAGACGTTAAAGCAAATATCACGAACTATTTATGTGATTCAAAATACGCAGACATTGCAAAATAATAAAAAAATTGCTGAGCAGCTTTTGGCTTATCAGCACTTGCCTTGGCATCAAAAGGTGTTGTTAAAACTGCGTCAAGATGGCAAACAGCCTAATATGCAAACCTTTAATAAACCACAAGTAGACACACCTATGACTCTTGAGCAACCAGCTATAAAGTAGCCTATGATGAATAATGTTATCTAAAAAATAAAGGCAATCACTGATATCAGCGATTGCCTTTATTCATACTCATCTTTTCATATAACTTTGACTGCATTTTATTTAGTCAACTCAATCGTACCATTGGCAGTGACTGAGATGGTGCTGTTACCAGATTCAAAGTTTTGGCTTGGTACCGACGCATCAGCACTCTCAGCTTTCATACTCATTGCATTATACATCGGGCGCGGATAATTGCTGCCAGTGTTTAGATTGACATTGACGACACGATAGCCGCGTGCATCCCAAGCACGGGTCATATTTTTAGCTTGCTGCTGAAAAGCGCGTGAAGCCTCAGTCATTAGCTTTTGCTCTAACGCATTCTTTTTGATATCTGAAACACCAAAGCTGAGATTTTCCATCACTAAGGTTTCTTGTAAATCAGCAATCAGCTGGCTAGTTGCGGTAAAATCCGTACTTTTTAGATCGATATTTGCCTGTCCTGTCCAGCCAATGATTTTATTGCTTTTATCATAGCGTGGGTAGGTACGCTGTTGCCCTGTACTGACGGTGACAGTTGGGTAGCGTTTAGCGATTTTTAAAGCATTATTAATCGAAGTGTTTAATGTGGTTGCTAATGCTTTTGCATCAGTCGCCTGTGCTTTTTTATATAAGCTAGCAGTGACCTCATCGTTTTGAATCTCTTCTTTTACTTCTGCCTGAAAAGTAAGTTGGTCGTAGCCAGTTGGTGCTGCATGAGCGCTTCCTATCATCGCTATTAATAAAAGCGCTGTACCAGTGCTGAGAGCAGCTTTACTAGTTAATATGTTTTTCATCATAATCTCCTGAATGACGTAATTGTGTTTGAAGAAGTTAATTTGAAAGCCATAAAAATGCATTTTATTTATTTGGCATTTTTTATAGCATTTAAGCTTCTTAGCTAAAATAGCAAAATTTAAAAGTATCGCTGTGAGAATTTTGTCACTTAAGTTACAGTCCCATGTAGTATAAAAAGTAAACAGTTTTACGATTGGGGTTGTAATAATAAAAAATTCTTGTATAATCTGCAGCTGGTGGCCCCATTGGTAGCCTCGCAACATTGTTCTATGAATCCCGCCAGGACCGGAAGGTAGCAACGGTAATAGTTATAATGTGTGCCGAGGATGTGCTTTTGGGGTCGCTTTTTTTTGCCCAAAATTTGATAATAAAATATATAAATAAGCCCAAATATTGAATCCTGATAATAAGCCCTTCATTATAAAGGGCTTTTTTTTCGCCTGTCTTTTGTCTTATTTTGAACTTTTAGTAAACTATATAAGTTAAAATACAATACAGTAACTTTTATTAACAATAAGATTAATACAAAGCGTATTGGAGTCTGACGATGAAAGTGTTTGTTTGGTCATTCATTGTAGTGGTTGTATTGGTAATGATTTTTGGTACATCAATATTTAATAAGTTGGTACGCGCCCGTAATCAAGCAAAAAATGGTTTTGCGCAGATAGATGTACAGCTAAAACGTCGTCATGACTTGATTCCAAACCTAGTCGAAACTACAAGACGTTACTTGTCTCACGAAGAAGAGACGCTGATAAGCGTTATTAGTGCGCGCAACCATGCTCAGAGTCTGCAGGATTCTAGCAAGCATCAGCCAGACTCGCTTGAACACATGGCGCTATTTGCCAAGGCTGAGAGTATGTTGTCCAAAGCATTAGGACAGTTCTCAGCGGTTGTGGAAGCGTATCCTGAGCTAAAAGCAGACAGCATGATTAAAGAGTTAATGGATGAGCTGACCAATACTGAGAACCGCATTGGCTTTGCCCGTCAGCACTATAATGACAGCGTAATGTTCTACAACAATGACCGCGAGGTATTTCCCAATAATCTGATTAGCACGACTTTTAGTTTTCGTCCTCTCAGTCCATTGGTCTTTGAAGATAGAAAAGCGATTGCACAAGCACCTGTCGTCAATATGGGCTGATGTTTCATTACGTTCGTATGCTTAAATGCGTTCAGCTATTTTTAAGTCAGGCAACTAGATGGATTTTTTTGGTGAACAGCGTACTCGTACTCAGCGAAGTCTGTTGCTCTATGGGCTATTTTTTCTCATTGTCTTTGCACATCTGGCAGTAGCGCTGGGTATCATGGCGCTGCTGCTGACGATATTTACTGGTGTCATTTACCATTGGGTGTTGATACTGGTTGTGGTCTGGATAATCGGTAGCTTTGTCATTGGCAGTTTTTTAGAGTACAGACGTTTAGAAGCGGGTGGTCGCGCTATTGCCCAACGCGTGGGCGGGGTTCGGCTATTTATCGACCACAGCCAAGATGCGTGGGAGCATAGTCAAGGGGTTGCTCATCAGCATGAGCCTGTACCAAAGGTTCGCTTCAGTGCACGCCAAATTGCGGTACATGATGAGCGTGATTTCCCGCCTGTTTATCGTCGCTATTATGAGATTGCCCAGCAGCTAGCGATTGCTTCAGGTTTTAGTATGCCAATATTATATGTGTTGCCTAACGAGCAAGGCATCAATGGATTCGTTGCGGGTCGTCATAGTCAAGATATGGCGCTTGTAGTTACCCAAGGCGCACTTGATAAACTGTCTGATGAGGGGCTATATGGTCTGATAGGGCACGAATATGGTCATCTCTTACATGGTGATCCCAAGTTTAATCTACAACTAATGGTGGTGTTAGCAGGCTTACAATTACTCTATGACTGGAGTGATCCAATTTCCAATCATCGTTCCCTTGATACTGATATCACTTCCCATCAGTCTCTATCACAGAGACAAGTTGATCATTTTGCACGCAGTACAGAGGCGCAAACCGCCCGTTTTACCACTCATAGTGAGTGGGTCACTTACTGGCAGCAGCAATCACAACAACAGCAGTCCTCAGCCAAGCGTCAGTCGAAATGGTTGCAAAATAGACCTGTAATAGATCGACAAGCACCGCGTAATATCTGGACATTACTAATACATGGGTTGAGCTTCTCTAGCATGGCAAGTGCCCAACTAATCAAGCGCAGCTTTAACCGCGAGCGTGAATTGCTAGCCGATGCGACCAGTATACAGCTCACACGCTCGCCAGCAATTATGGAAACCTTACAAGCCATTCATCAAGATTCCTTGGGTTCGCGCTTGACAGGTATCGCCGATATTAATGGACTTAGTCATTTTTTCTTTGCCAGTAGCGGCGCCGACCTAGGTGATGTTTCATGGTTTGCCACTCATCCAAGTTTGAGTGAGCGTATGAGCGCCATTAATGCCAATACTTATCACAAATTTGCCATACAAGTTGCCAAAGAAAAACGTATTAATCAGAAGAAAGTACAAGAAGTTTATGAGCAGCGCCGGCTGGGTGATTGGGGAGTAATAACAGCAAATAGCCTAAAAAGAAGAAATAATAGCCTAAGTATAGAATCGCCAGAAAAAATCATACTTCAATCTCAGTCATCACCTAGTATTTATAAGAACAATGATACAAAAATAAGTAGTGAGTTAAACACGGACTCAGGTCTTGAGTTTGCTGTAGAGAACGATGTGATAGTTGATGGGCGTTTACAAGTAAAAGCAAAGTCGATTGATAAACGTCAGCTGATAAGGCCATGGCAAGCAAAGCATGATAGCGACCTACTGGCAAAAAATTTAATCAGTACTGCTGATATAAACAAGGTGTCATTGCCACAATATGTGCTTAATCACAGTTACCATCCGCGGGGTGCGCAGGCTTTGATTGAGGCAGTGATGTTATGCCATCAAGGTTACATATTGTCTACCACTGCCACTTATGATTTATCAGATATCTGGAGTGGTATTCCTAAAGATAGGGTAGTGACTACGACTGATAGCAGCTCTACTTCTAATGTAAAACCTCGAATTGATACAATGAGTGATCAGAAAATATTGTTGCATGCCATAGACCAGCAGTTACTAGAGGTGGTTGCTGGTATTGATCGGCGGTTAGATAGTGCTTTGATAATATTGGCTATAAAGCAACTATCCCAGCATAATTTATCTAAAAGCGTGATAAATGAATTACGCCTAAAAAGTGAAAGTAGCCATAGCCACCAAAGCCATCAATATTATAAACAGCAAAAAAAATCTCGTACCATGCTGATGCGGTATCAGCACGGCATCACTCAGCTGTTTAAAAATCAGTTAACCGTCGATTTGAGCAGAAATTTTGCTGATGAAATAGCCAATGATGACGTTTACATGGGTGAGCCTAAACCAGTATTCACGCGCTCAGAGAATACAATCTCTCGGTCACCATCAATTTTGTCATTATGGCAGGCGCTGCACTTACAGCAACTACTGTCTATACTGGCTGGTGTTTTAAACCATCATTTATCAAGCGCCAATGAATTATGGCAACTGGAGTTACGAGCTGGTCTAGAGGATATTTATGCGCAGCTTGATCCATCAGGTCAGGTTTTTAACAGCCTTGGCAACGCTGAAAAAACAATATTAACGCTACTGGCCTACCGATTATCAAAAGATGTCAAAGGTCAGGTAGCATCAGCTCTGAGTGATAGAAGTTTTAATGTGTCCAATTATGTTGTATATGTACGCCGTCATGCACGCCTGATTGATATTGATTTAACAGCAGTGAGCGATGCAAATTTGCAATGGCTACTATTGACTGCACAAAATTTAAATAGTGTGCAATTATTGGCATTGATAGAAGCAGTGCCTATTTTTATATCACCAAGCATAGACAGTGAAGAGGCTGGTGATAATTATCAAGACAGGCAGCAGAGTGATGGTCAAATAGAGTATAATAGCGCTATAAAAAACAGCCATATTGATGATGTCATTACTGATAATCTATATATAGTTAGCCATTATCGTCAATGGCTAAGTACATTGCATACAGTGATGTTACACGATACGATAGTCAGCCAAGATGAATATGATTGCTTAACGATACTGGCAGAGCACTGGCTTGGTGTTAGACAGCTTTTTTAGGTAGATTGGACGATTTTATAGTTAATGCATCAAGTAATTGTTAGCATCGTTTTTGACAGTAGAAGCCTGTAAACCCATTTGATATAAGTAGGATTGTAGAGTCGCATGAGTGATATCCAAGACCCGCAGCTGGTATTACAGCACCGTGTACAGCAGCGTCAGATTTTAGCGATGATGGGTATCAATCAGTGGGTGCAGCCAAGCTCAGAAACTTTTAATATCAGTGATATTGCAGCATCTACTGTCATGCCTAGTATGGTTCAGTCTGATTCTACTACTAGCAATGTCAAGACACAGCCAAATAATGAACAGCCAGTTGTCAGCATCGTAAATCCAGATGAAGAAAACGTTAAAATATTAGATAGCAGTGCTGACCATGATGTCTCTGCTTATCCATATAATGAAGCGGGAACTGACGACCTCCAAGATATAAGCGCGCATACCTTTAACAAGCAAAGCCCAGTTACCTATAGTTTTGATGCAGTCAGCCCTGATACCGCAGTTGGTTCTAAGATAGATACGGTCGTTCAACAAGACGTTGCCCTGTTTGATGAGCAGGTATTTTCTAATGACAGTCATTATGACCATACCCTTAAGGTAGCATCGTTCGACTTACAAGGTGGTCGTTATGGCGATTGGGTAATCATTGCTGATATTCAAGCGCTTAATAATGACAGCCAAAAACTGTGGCAAAATATCACACAAGCGCTATCAATCTCTTGTGAGACAACATCATTCCCTATCTGTGAGGGCATGGATACGGCTGAGCTTGCCAATGCTAGTTTTGCTGGACATGTCTTTAAAATTGGACGCTGCGAAGAAGAAATAAAGGTGTTGGCGTTGACTGCGTTACCTGAAGGGCTTGAGCATCCCGATTTGACTACTGCACCGACGTTAGATGAAATGCTTACTGATAGTCGCTTAAAGCGCACGCTTTGGGAGATGATTTCTGGTTCGGCTGATCAACAGTGAAAGTTTTGATTATTTTTTATAAGCAACATAGTCGTTAGCCAATAAAATAAAAACGTAAAAAGTATTTCAATGGTTAACTTTTAAATCCCATAAGTTTTAAATCCCAACTAACAACGATGATTTTATCATATTTAGGATAATGATTATGACTACCAAAGCTGCTCCTAACCGTGTACCTAATTTTTCAGCAGGACCTGCTACTATACCGACCGCCGTGTTATCACGTGCTCAAGAAGAGTTGCTAGACTGGCAAGGACGCGGCGTATCGGTGATGGAAATCAGCCATCGTAGTAAAGAGTACATCGCGATTACTGAAAAAGCTGAAGCCAAACTGCGCTCGTTGATGGATATTCCAGACAATTATAAAGTGCTGTTTTTGCAAGGTGGTGCCAGCTTACAGTTTTCAGCCATTCCATTAAATCTGTTAAATGGTGGACGCGGTGACTACCTCACTACTGGTGCATGGTCAGGAAAAGCGATCAAAGAAGCGCAGCGTTATGCTAATTTAGGCCTTGGTGAAGTTAATCTGGTGGCAACAGGCAAAGACAGTAACTTTACCGACGTGCCAGACCAAAGTGACTGGAACCTGAGCGAAGATGCGGCGTATTTCCACTACTGTGCCAATGAGACCATTCATGGTTTGCAAGTATTTGAGCCACCGAAAGTTGATGCGCCTATTATCGTTGATATGTCATCTTGCATTTTGTCACAACCGATTGATGTGTCTAAATTTGGGATGATTTATGCTGGTGCGCAAAAGAATATTGGTCCAGCAGGGCTAATTATTGTCATCATTCGCGAAGACTTATTAGGGCAGGCAAGTGAGTGGTGCCCGTTACTCATGAACTATGAACACCAAGCCGAAAAAGAATCTATGTCAAACACGCCAGCGACGTACTCTTGGTACTTGGCAGGTCTAGTCTTTGATTGGTTAGAAGAGCAAGGCGGCGTTGCTGCTATCGGAAAAATCAATCAACAAAAAGCGGATTTGCTCTATAAAACGATTGACGATAGTAGCTTTTATAGCAATCCAGTCGACACTAAGTATCGTTCTATCATGAACGTCCCATTTACGTTGGCTGACAGCAGTCTTGATAAAGTATTTTTAGAAGAGTCAGAAGCCGCAGGTTTACTGCATCTAAAAGGTCACCGCGATGTTGGTGGTATGCGTGCTAGCATCTACAATGCGGTGTCGCTAGACTGGGTGCAGCAATTGGTCGACTTTATGATTGCGTTTGAAAAGAAGCACGCTTAAGTCAGTACAGTTTTTGGAAAAAAGACGCACTTTTATGAGTTGCGTCTTTTTTTATGAGCATTGATGCTTATCATTGGTGAATAATGTGTCATGAAATAACTTTCACGCTGCAAACCATTAGGTTAAAAAAACTAAGTTTGTTATGATAAAATTTTGCGGCACTTACTGCTTTCCATTATAGAGCAGCACTTCAGTCAATTATCACCATATTCATTGGGCTAGCACAGGGGTTTGTTATAACTTTATTATGATAAAAAATACCATGCTAAAAACTGTCCTATTAGTGACCATGGCGAGCTGGATACCAGCCAGTATCGCGGTGCCGATCACTACTACTGCGCTTGGTCATAATAGTCCTACTGAATATATCAACGCCCCATTTATGCCGTATGCCAATCCAAATGCGCCCACTGGTGGCACGTTGTCGCTTGATGCGCGCGGTACTTTTAATGCGGCTAATAAATGGATGACCACGGGGGTAGCAATGGCTGGCACCGACTATCTATATGATACTTTGATGACAGGCTCACTAAATGAAGCTTTTACCATGTATCCGCAGCTGGCAAGTAAGGTCACTTATGACCCTGATGATACCAGCTGGATTATTTATCATATCAATCCTGCCGCACGCTTTTGGGATGGATCACCGGTGACCAGTCACGATGTAAAAGCCACTTACGACGCGATACTGAACAAAGGGCCGATGTATATTCGCAGCTATTTGGGGGATATTAAAGACATTCAGATTATTAATGAACAGCAAGTAAAGTTTGTTTTTGCCTCTGATAAGAATAAAGAGATTTTATTAACGGTTGGTCAATTTCCTATTTTTGCCAAGTCCTCTATCGATGCTGATTTTGAAAAAATTAGCCTAACGCCATTGATGGGTAGCGGTCCTTACAAATTAGGGCGCGTTGATGCCGGACGGGCGGTCAGTTATGTGCGTGATCCCAATTATTGGGGTCGTGATTTGATGGTCAATCGTGGTCGTTATAATTTTGATATGATTAAGTTTGTCTATTATCAAAGTGATGAGATTGCTTTTGAAGGTTTTAAATCGGGTCAATATCGTTTTCGCCCAGAGAATAAAGCGTCTAACTGGGCAACGGGTTATAATTTCCCCGCGGTAAAAGCAGGTCTTATTAATAAAGAGTCAATAAGCAGTCAAAATCCAGTGCCGATGCAAGCACTTGTCATGAATATGCGTCGGCCCATCTTTCAAGATATTCGTGTCCGTCAAGCCTTAACCGCAGCTTATGATTTCGAATGGATGAATAAAACCTTATTTCATGGGCAGTATGAGCGTTTGCAAAGCTTCTTTCATGGCTCAGAGCTTGCTGCCACTGGCACGCCGACAGATGCAGAGATGCAGGTGCTAAGTCCATTATTATCTAAACTTGAGCCAATGCAGCGCAAAGCAGTATTAATGGAGTGGCAGCTGCCAACCAGTGACGGTAGTGGCTTTAATCGCGAAGGGTTGTTAAAAGCGCGGCAGCTGTTGCTAGATGCTGGATTTTATTATGAAGATATGAAGCTGTATCAGCCGGATGGCAAGCTTGCTCAGATTGAAATTCTAATGACAGGCGAAACCATGGGTCGAGTGTTGTTGCCTTATATTCGTAATCTAAAGCGTTTAGGCTTTGATGTGACGCTACGCCAAGTGGATGGTGCACAATATTATGAGCGTGTGCGTCGTTTCGATTATGACATGGTAGTCGATGTATTCGCCCAGAGCTTATCGCCTGGTGCTGAGCAAGCGGCATTTTGGGGCAGTGCGGCGGCTGATGAGCCTGGTAATCATAATACGGCTGGCATAAAAAATACTGCTATCGATACAGTGACAGCGTTGCTTGCCAATGCTAAAAACCGTGACGAGATTGTACTCTATACTCAGGTACTCGATCGCCTGCTGCGTGCAGGTCACTATTTGGTGCCATTGTATGGTAAGTCTAGTACCAATGTCGCGTATTGGAATCAATACCGTCATACTGAAGAGCTGCCATCTAATGCCATCGGTATTGATTACTGGTGGACGGATAAAAAAGCAGAAGCACGCGTTAATCAATATTTAAAACAGTAAGTGACAGTGACAGTGACAGTGACAATGACATTAAAAGTAATTTGAAAGAATTTAATAGACATTAGCAATAAAGATAACCACTGGTAAGGATTTAGTATGAGTATTCGTATTCACCCAATTAAAGCATTCAATGACAACTATATTTGGACATTAATCAATGAGAGTAACAAGCAAGCCATTGTTATTGATCCGGGTCAAGCGGCACCAGTCGTTGCTTATTTAGAGGAAAATGGATTAGAGCTGACGTCTATCTGGACGACTCATCATCATCATGACCATATCGGCGGCGTTGCAGAGTTACAAGAGTCGTATCCGATGACGCATCTGGTTGCGCATACTGAGCATAGTGTCGATGAAGATCAGACCATCAAAGATGGCAGTACAGTAAGCGCGTGGGGCTGCTCTGCGCAGGTATGGGATGTGTCAGGTCATACCGCCAGCCATATGGCTTATATATTAGATATCGATGGCCTTAAGCACTGCTTTTGTGGCGATACCTTATTTAGTGCTGGATGCGGACGTGTGTTTACAGGAACGATTGAGCAGTTGCATGACAGCTTTAAGCGTCTAAATGGACTGCCAGCTGAGACGCTGTTATATCCTGCACATGAATATACTGCTAGCAATCTACGTTTTGGGCTATCTATTGAGCCTGATAATGAAGCGATGCAGCAAGCTTTGGCACAAGCAGAAGACAAAACCGCACAAGGCATTCCGACGCTCCCCGTTACTTTAGGACATGAACGTGCGATCAATGTATTTTTACGCACGCAAGAGCCGAGTGTGATTGCAGGTGTAAAGGCTCAGTTTAATATCGATGATGATAAATCTTTGACTGTATTTGCAGCTCTACGTGAGCTTAAAAATAACTTTTAAATTCTAATCAATGCTTCGACTGACGCTTTGATAGTTATTAGCTGCGTATTCTTTCTATTGCCATATTTCTTACTATTAGGAAGCCGCCATTATGGGTCGTTATATCTTAAAAAGGTTGTTATTGATATTACCGACGCTATTTTTGATATTGCTGGCGAATTTTGTCATTGTACAAGCAGCGCCCGGCGGTCCTGTTGAGCAGCAATTTGCCATGATTGAGCAAGGTGCAAAGGACAATGCCTTGGGTGGTAATATTGGTGCGGGTAGTTCAGGTAATAATAGTACGTATCAAGGCACGCGCGGCCTATCAGAAGAGATGGTGGCGGCGATTAATGCACAATATGGCTTCGATAAATCCGCGCCTGAGCGCTTTTGGCTGATGCTAAAAAATTATGCCCAGCTGGATTTTGGGGAGTCGTTTTTTAAAGGGCAATCGGTCACTGATTTGATTATCGAGAAGCTACCCGTTTCAATCTCGCTTGGGCTTTGGAGCACGCTGCTGATTTATATGATAGCGATTCCACTGGGGGTCTATAAAGCCATGCATCATGGTTCAGGGATTGATAAAGTCACAGCCATGCTACTAGCTATCGGCCATGCAATACCCGTTTTCGTATTTGCCGTTATATTACTGGTGTTTTTTGCAGGTGGTAGCTACTGGAATATCTTTCCACTGCAAGGCTTGACCTCTGAGAATTTTGATCAATTGAGCGTGCTGGGTAAAATCAAAGATTACTTTTGGCACTTGGCATTACCGCTGTTGGCAAGTACGGTTGGTGGGTTTGCTGGCTTGACGTATCTAACCAAATTTAGTTTTTTAGAAGAGTTGGGCAAGCAATATGTGCTTACCGCTCGTGCCAAAGGCTTGGCTGAGCGTCAAGTGCTATATGGACATGTGTTTCGTAATGCCATGCTGATTATTATCGCCGGTATTCCAGCGGCTATCGTTGGCATTTTCTTTGCCGGTAATTTCCTTATTGAGATTATTTTTAAACTTGATGGTTTGGGCTTGTTAGGTTTCGAAGCCATTCAGCAGCGTGATTATCCCGTGATATTTGGCACGCTGTTTATTTTTACCTTGGTCGGACTGTTATTACAGTTAATCAGTGATTTAAGTTATCACTTAATTGATCCCCGTATCGATTTTGAGGGGCGCTAATGTCAAGTCATCCATTACCTTCAACGCACTCAAGCGCATCTGCTATTGCTATAGAAAAAAAACGTCGCCTAAATCCTATCTGGCAGGCGCGACTTAATCGCTTTCGTCAAAATCGTCTTGGTGTCATATCGCTGTTCATTTTTGCCTTGATATTTGTCATCTGTATGGCAGCCAATGTGATTGCCAATGACAAGCCGCTACTTGTACAGTATCAAGGCGATTACTATTTCCCCGTACTAAAAGCCTATCCTGAGACGACTTTTGGCGGGGTATTTGAGACTGAGGCCAATTACAAAGATCCTGCGGTACAAACACTGATTAATGATCAGGGTTATTATGTGATGCCGATCATTCCGTTTGCTGATCAGACACCAAACGTTGAGCTGGGCATTCCATATCCAGCGGCACCCAATAGCCAGAATTGGCTTGGTACGGATGACTTGGGTCGCGATGTGCTGGCGCGTATACTGTATGGCATGCGAGTGTCATTATTATTTGGTCTGGCATTGACACTTGCAGGCGCGTTAATTGGTATTATCGTCGGTTCGATACAAGGCTATTACGGTGGTTGGATAGATTTGGCAGGGCAGCGCTTCATGGAGGTTTGGGGCGGTATGCCGCAGCTGTTTATGATTATTATTTTGGTCAGCTTATTTAGCCCCAGTATTTTTATGCTATTTGCGATGATGTTATTGTTTGGCTGGATGGGATTGGTTGGTTTGGTACGGGCAGAGTTTTTGCGCGCGCGTAACTTTGATTATGTGCGTGCGGCGCGTAATCTGGGGGCTTCCGACAGCCAAATCATGCTAAGGCACATCTTGCCCAATGCGCTAGCGTCAAGCTTGTCACAGCTGCCGTTCATTTTAACGGCCAATATTATTGCGTTAACAGCGCTAGATTTCTTAGGTTATGGTTTACCGCCTGGGTCACCGTCGCTGGGTGAGCTGATGGTACAAGGGAAAAACAACCTTGATGCGCCTTGGCTGGCCTTATCGGGATTTTTTAGTTTAACCTTTATTTTGTCGTTGCTCATCTTCGTTGGCGAAGCACTGCGTGATGCCTTTGATCCGAGGCGCTCTTAATATGACAACTGCTACTGAGAAAAATAGTCTTTTAAATGACAATCATAGCAATATATCAAATAAGCTCATGCTGACAGTGGATAAGCTTAACATTGCAACCACTTCGGGTACTGTTTTAGTCGATAAGCTAACGTATGAGCTCAGGCAAGGTCAAACACTAGCCATCGTTGGTGAATCAGGCTCTGGTAAATCGATCGCAAGTCTCGCGCTATTAGGCCTGCTCCCAGATAGCTTGACCGTTACTGGTAAAGTGCAGTTAGCAGATACATTAGGAATGATTACATTACCGATAGCCAACGATAGAACACGTAATGCAGCTCTACGTGATGTACGTGGTCAGCGCATCGGTATGGTGTTCCAAGAGCCAATGACAGCGCTTAATCCATTGCATACAGTTGCCAAACAAATTGCAGAATCGCTCCGTCTAATCGGAGTATCCAAAAATCAATGGCATGAAAAAAGTATCGTCTTGTTAAATGATGTCAATATCACCGATCCTACTGATAAGCTAAATCGCTATCCGCATGAGTTATCGGGTGGTCAGCGTCAGCGGGTGATGATTGCCATGGCATTAGCGCAGCAACCTGACATCTTAATCGCTGATGAGCCAACCACCGCGCTTGATGTAACCTTGCAACATGAGATTCTCGCTCTATTAGACAATCTTAAACGTCAGCATAATATGGCAATGATATTGATTAGCCATGACCTCAATCTGGTCAGGCGCTACAGTGATGAAGTCATCGTTATGCGTCAAGGGCAAACGATTGAGCAGGGGCAAACCATAAGTGTGTTCAATCAGCCTAAAGCCGAATATACCCGATCGCTAATCAAACAAGACTTTGGACAAGCATTAGATTTATTTGATGCTGAGCGTCAGCAACCAACTGTATTGAAAGTAAATAACTTGCAAGTACAGTTTCCAATTGAAAAAAGTCTGTTTGGTGGTACCAAACGTTGGTTCGAGGCTGTTAAAGACGTCGATATGAGCCTGCAAAAAGGTCAGGCATTGGGCATCGTTGGTGAGTCAGGCTCAGGGAAAACTACCATAGCGCTTGCGTTAAGTCAGTTACTTAGCAATCAAGCGCGTGTCAGTGGTCAGATAATGGTGAATAATCAAGATATTGCGGCGTTATCAAAACGTGATTTGCGCACCTTCCGCTCACAGATTCAAATGGTTTTTCAAGATCCATTTGCCAGTATTAACCCTCGTATGACTGTCATGGAAATCGTCGAAGAAGGGCTGTTAGTACAAGGCGTTGTTAAAGTAGCACGTCAGCAGGCAGTAATGAACAGTCTTGCTACCGTGCATTTACCGTTAGAGTTTGCGCAGCGTTATCCGCACGAGCTATCAGGTGGTCAGCGTCAACGGGTGGCTCTGGCTCGTGCCCTTATTATGCAGCCAAGTCTCTTAATATTGGATGAGCCAACGTCTGCGCTTGATAGCACTACGCAAGTCACTGTAGTGAATTTGCTACGTGAAATTCAAGAAAAATTGCAAATCAGCTATGTGTTTATCAGTCATGATTTAAAAGTAGTCCGTGCCTTGTGTCAGCAAATTATAGTGTTAAAAGAAGGCAAGTGCATTGAATTTGGGCGTACCGAAGACGTGTTTAATA
Organism: Psychrobacter sp. ANT_H56B; assembly: GCF_008369245.1. Lineage (NCBI taxonomy): Bacteria > Pseudomonadati > Pseudomonadota > Gammaproteobacteria > Moraxellales > Moraxellaceae > Psychrobacter > Psychrobacter sp. ANT_H56B. Next base: position 217,159 of record NZ_VOBF01000001.1, on the reverse strand, counting down.
ATCCACAACATCCGTATGCAAAGCAATTATTTCAGGCGAGTGTGATATAGCCTAAGTAAATGATATTAAATACTCAGAACATAGCAGTTCATACTAATAGCGACATACCAAAAATCGCAATGGTACAATAAGTTTGGACAGTAGTTTACTTTATATAGAACCTAGTCCTATATATATTATTTGAACCTTGATTTATTCGGTTAGTTGAAACGGTCATTATTGCCATTAAAAAAGGATTTTTATACCCATGAAAAAACAAAATAGTATTGCTAAAGTAGTAAGTAGCAAGTTAGTAAGTACCGATGGATTACAGCATGCTGGTTATTTAGCCGTTGCCAAGACACGCGCCAAAGTACTAAAAGCCTTTGCTTATGTTATTCCGATTAGAAGACCGATGTTATTCGTCGGCGAAAGCTCTTGTGATGAGCTATGCGACATGCTGATTAATGAAGGTAGCACTGATGTCTTTATCGTCACTGATGCGGTATTGAATAAGCTTGGTATACCTGCAAAAGTCACTGATTATCTAGATAGCAAAAATATCCGCTATAAAGTCTATGACGGTATTACGCCAGACCCTACTTTTAAAGTGGTTGAAGAAGGGCTACGCATCTCCGTTGATGCTAAATGCGATTCTATTATTGCTATCGGCGGTGGCTCAGTCATTGATGCAGCTAAAATGATTGCTATGTCACAAGGCAACAATTGCAAGCCGCAGCAACTTATCGGCATTCTTAAAGCACGAAAGCCTTCTGTACCGTTGTACTGCGTGCCTACAACTGCGGGTACTGGTTCAGAAGCGACACTTGGTGCAGTTGTATCAGATGATAAAACCCATCAAAAATCCCTATCTATCGACCCAAGAATGGTGCCATTAGCCGCCGCTATTGACCCAGTTATTATGAAAGGGATGCCGGCTCATATCACAGCGGATACGGGTATCGATGTGTTGACCCACGCCTTAGAAGCTTGGATGAGTGCTAATGCGAGCGTCGAGACCGACTATTATGCGGCTTCTGCGGTGAAGTCAGTTATGCAGAATCTGCCAGTAGTATATAAAGACGGCGGCAATTTAAAAGCCAGAGAAGCAATGGGTATTGCTGCTCACTACGGCGGTATTGCCTTTAATAAAGCGGGCCTTGGCTATGTCCATGCCATCGCTCATCAGCTTGGTGCGTATTATAGTATTCCTCATGGTCGCGCCAATGCCATCGTGTTACCTTATGTACTTGATGTCAATCGTCAGGCAAGCAAAAAGAGACTAGCAGATCTGGCTAGAAAAACGGGTATGGTTAAGGATGGTCAAGCCGGCAAGAGTGATGCTGTGATTGCAGATCATCTGATTGCGCAAGTTCGCGAATTGATCGCTACTTTAAATATTGATCCAACGGTTAAAGGTATGAAAACCACTGACTTTGATAGCATTGCTAAAGCCGCAGCTAAAGAAGTCAGTGATACCTATGCAGTGCCAACGTATCTGTCAGCATCTGAAATCAAGAGCATTTTAACGAAGATTCAGCAAGCCAGTGATGAGCATGCCGATACTGATGTTAAGAGCGATAAAGTTGCATAGATGATTTGCTAAATGAATAATCTAGTCATGAATTAATAGAAAGCTTATTGTCGAAGGGTAATAAGCTTTTTTTATGGCCATTCATTAAATATGGTGTATATAAACAACACTTTAGGAATATTTCTGTGAGACCTAAGGGTTACGATGGTTACATGATATTACCCTTAGGAGCTTTTCATGACACACCGATTATTAGTGAATTATAAATTACCAGCTAAAGTCGTCGGTATGGCGATAGTAGCGAGCAGTGTCTTTTATGTCGGTTGCGCCTCCACTGAAAAACCGCCTACCATAAAAAATGTTTCCATTGACAATCCTTATGCGCCTACTGACCCTAATTTAGCAGTAGCAACGGTCGCTGGTGGCTGCTTTTGGTGTGTCGAGGCGGGTTATGAAAAGATTCCTGGTGTGGTAGAGGTGGTATCAGGTTATACAGGTGGCGAATCTAACAATCCAACTTATAGTACTGTTTCAGCTGGTGGTACAGGGCATACTGAAGCAGCCCAAGTTTATTATGATCCGACCAAGATTACCTACAATGGTATCGTTCAAGCACTATGGCGAATCGCTGATCCTACTGATGATAAAGGTCAGTTTGTAGATAGAGGCACCCAGTATCGTCCGGCTATTTTTTATAATAGTGAGCAAGAAAAACAGATAGCCGAAGCTGCCAAGCAATCGCTGCAAGCCTCTGGCGTCTATAAAAAGCCAGTTGTAATCGAGATTGTGCCTGTTAGCGAATTTTATCCAGCAGAAGAGTATCATCAGGATTATTACAAAAAGAATCCACTACGTTATAAAGCTTATACGTTTAACTCTGGTCGCTACCAGTTCATTGAAAGTGTCTATGGTAAAAAATATGAGTTAGATTTCAACCAATTCAAACCGACTGTAATCAGTGCAAAGTCAGCAATGTCGAATACCTCGTCAGCTGCAGTAAAGCCGTCGACAGTTAAGACAAGTGCAGGCTTTGACCCAGATACCTTTGTAAAACCGACAAAAGCTGATCTTAAAAAATCACTAAGTGACATTCAATATAAAGTCTCTCAGGAAGATAGTACTGAGCGCGCTTTTGATAACGAATATTGGGATAATAAAGAATCTGGACTGTATGTCGATGTAGTATCAGGTGAACCATTATATTCGTCTCGTGATCAATACAAGTCCGGTACAGGTTGGCCGAGCTTTACTCGTCCACTGAATGCTAGCTTTGTCGTGGAAAAGGCAGATCGAGGAATATTTGGCACCCGTACCGAGATTCGTAGTCGTTATGCAGATTCACACGTCGGTCATGTATTTGACGATGGTCCGGCACCGACGGGTAAACGCTATTGCATGAACTCAGCAGCAATGCGTTTTATTCCACTGGCGCAGATGGAAGCGGCTGGCTATGGTAAATGGATTAATGACGTAAAATCAGCTAGCTAGGCATTGTTTGATAATCTTTAATAGCTTTTTAACATTGTTTAATGACTGAAAATCGTGAATAGCTTGTATTAAAAAGGATACCTAATTAGGTATCCTTTTTTTAAATTTAACGTCTTTAGTCTATTAAAAAGCAGGTTTACGCTTCGGTACAGCATCTAAGAACTCATTGCGCGCTTGATTGTCATGTACATACTCACCTAACATTGACATCGTTCGTGTAGTAGAGTGTTGCTTATTGACACCGCGCATCATCATACACATATGAGCGGCATCCATCACTACTGCCACACCGCGGCAACCTGTCACATCCATAATCGTTTGCGCTATTTGTTCGCTTAAATTTTCTTGAACTTGCAAGCGACGAGAAAACATATCGACGATACGAGCAAATTTAGACAGCCCTAACACTTGACCGTTTGGTAAATAACCAATGTGTGCAACACCGTGAAAAGGCAACATATGGTGCTCGCACAATGAATAAAACTCAATATTCTGCACCAGTACCAGCTCACGGTTGGTCGATGGAAACAAAGCGTCATTAACGACTTCATCTAAGCTTTGATGATAGCCTTTGGTCAAATGCGCAAATGCTTTGGCAGCACGTATTGGGGTGTCTTCAAGTCCTGGACGATGCAAGTCCTCACCCGTTGAGGCGATGAGCTGGCGATAGGATTCGATGCTTTCTTGGTAGTCTGATGCGATTGTTGCGGTATTGCTCATAAGTTTGGCAGCCATCCAAAATGTGGGTGTAGCTTAACGCTAAATCCTTAGTTACAAACAATGGTTGTAAAGGATTATTATAAAAATTGTGCAAGCTGGGAGGGCTGTGATTATACTCGAAATCTACTTAACTTCCTACTGCTGTAGCCGGTAGTTCACCGTTTTATCAATATTAAATGGTATTATTGAGCGGGATTAGGCATTAATACAGTGTAAGCAAAAACAGTTTACGACTGTTTACTTAAATCAATTCGTGTATAATAACTCATCTTTCAATTGGTACCTCCACTCGCTATTTGTTAGCCAACTATTAAAAATAATCGATCATTTAAATGACCTAAATTGACTTAAAAGGAAATATTATGCTATTACAAGGACAGCGTTTTGTCGTTACAGGCATCGCTAGCAAACTATCTATCGCTTGGGCAATCGCTGAAGCACTACATCGTGAAGGCGCGTCGTTAATTTTGACTTATCCTAATGATAAAATCAAAAAACGGGTAGATATGGCGGCTGAAGCATTTGAGGCGGACTTAGTCCTTGAGTGTGACGTGGCATCAGATGCGTCTATTGCGGCTTGTTTTGAGCAAGTCACTGCCCATTGGGGCGATGGCATTAATGGCGTAGTACATGCGATTGGCTTTGCACCGATGGATCAGCTTGATGGTGATTTTGTCAATGCGACAACCCGTGAAGGCAGTCATATCGCCCATGATATCTCAAGCTATAGCTTTGTGGCATTGGCAAAAGCATCGCGTGAGCTACTTGCTATGCGCCACGGCTCAATGTTGACGTTGACTTATGAAGGCAGTATTTCAGTATTGCCGAACTACAACGTCATGGGTATGGCAAAGGCGAGTCTTGAAGCCAGTGTTCGCTACCTTGCAACTTCTATGGGCGGTGAGGGCATTCGCGTCAACGCGATCTCGGCAGGTCCTATTCGTACGCTTGCCGCCAGTGGCATCAAGTCATTCCGTAAAATGCTCGATATTAGCGAAAAGATTGCACCTCTACAGCGTAACATTACTCAAGCTGAAGTCGGTAATGCCGCGCTATTTTTATTGTCGCCTTGGGCATCTGGTATCACTGGCGAGATTATGTTTGTTGATGCAGGCTTCAATACGGTTGCGATCAGCGAGCAGCTAATGATGCTTGATGAGCCGAAATAGTTAAAAGGCAATTCTCAACGATATATAATGAGAAGTAAGGAAGGCAGCCAATCGGCTGTCTTTTTTGATTATACTATAGATTTTTTGCTGATAAGCCATTAAGCGACGAATATGATAACCAAATTACCAAGATGGATATTGTGGGGTGGCGCCGTATTGGCATTCAGTGCAGGCTGTGTCAATACGGCAGCATTAATGGGTTTTACCAATTTATCTGTCTCGCATGTGACAGGTAATGTAAGCTTGTTTGCCGCTGCCATCGCTTATCTAGACATTCGGAGCCTTTTATTTATCGGCGCGTTACTGCTGTCTTTTTTGGCAGGGGCTGTATTAAGTGGTTTTGTTATCGGTCAGACGTCATTGAAGCTTGGTCGACGTTATGGCAATGCGCTTTACATTGAAGCGGCATTATTGTTAATAAGCTATTGGTTATACCAGCAGCATGATTATCTAGGACAGCTTGCCGCTGCTATGGCATGTGGCTTACAGAATGCAATGGTTGCAACTTATAGCGGTGCAGTTATTCGTACCACGCATTTAACAGGACTAACCTCAGATATGGGCGCTGCCATCGGTAATTGGCTGGCGGGTCGTCGTATCAGTAAGCCAACATTAGGCTTTCAGGCGATTATTTGGTACTGTTTTTGCGCTGGCAGTGCTGTAGGTGCTTTTTTATATGCCAGAGTGGGCTATGGTGCGTTGTTTTTGCCTATTACTATTGTTTTGAGCGCAGCCTTCGTATACAACTATGTATCAGACAATCTACCAGAAAAAAGACAGCCAAGAAAAAAGCGCCCATCAGTTTGATAAGCACTTTTTCATTTTTAAATTTTATTTCAATCGAATCCATACAGATTACTGATCGTCTTCTTTATGGTCTTCATGTTCGTGCAACCCTTGCATCATATCTAACGCAGAATCGTCAGTACGCTGCTGATCTTCTTTAGCCAATCCATCTTGGTTGATGTCTTTTGGTGCCATTTTCGTCGTTGAGTCAGTTTTGTTGTCATCTGCCATGAGAATCTCCTATTTGTTTTTATTAACGTTCTTCACCAACTTAGTATGTGATACAGCTTATGAGTTGTACAGGGAAGATATGGACATATTTAGTGACGGTATGTAACTTTGTATCAGACTAACTTTTGGTTTTTCAAAATAGATTTAAAGCCATACTTATAAAGCCAATTGGTTTTGGATAGATGAAATAAAGATTATATTTCTGACAAGGTTTTCAATATGTCTATATTGATAATATTTTGGTGGATAATATTTCTGCTATGATGGCACCTTGTTTTTGTCAGTACTGTTATTAAGTACGATTATAAAGGTATGGTTAACGGCTGAAATACGTCTTTATGTTTATAATTTTTAACACCGTCTTTGGGTACAATAAGGACATTATATGTCAGAGAAAAAACTAGATAGCCATCTTCCTAATGATGGCAACGAGTATTTATTTACCGATACCTTCCCAAAAGGTACCGGTAAAGGATTGATAGTGGTCGCTATCGCGGCGGTTATCAGTCTGTTTATCTATAACGTATTGCCGTATGATATCAGTGCCAATAAAGGCCTCGCCATGTTGTTCTTTATCGGCGTTTTATGGTTAACTGAAGCAGTACATGTGACAATTACAGCGATATTGGTGGTGGTCATAGGAGCGCTAATTGGTTTACCGGATTTCGATGCTGAAATTGGCTTACAAAGCTTTGCTAACCCAATTATTTATTTGTTTTTTGGTGGCTTTGCACTAGCGGCGGCATTGCATGTGCAGCAATTAGACAGGAAAATAGCGCTTAAGATTCTATCCATGTCAGGTGGTAATCTGAGGAATGCGGTATTCTTAATATTTGGAGTTACCGCATTTTTATCAATGTGGATCTCAAATACCGCTACTGCAGCGATGATGCTGCCACTGGCACTTGGTATTCTAACGCAGGTTGACCGCGAAAAAGACCGTGGCACTTTTGTGTTCGTACTATTAGGTATTGCCTATTCTGCGAGCCTTGGTGGTTTGGGTACGATCGTTGGTTCACCACCCAATGCTATTGCTGCAAAAGCGCTGGATATTGCGTTTGTCGATTGGATGAAGTTTGGTATTCCGATGATGTTGGTGCTGTTGCCATTATTGCTCGGTGCCATGTATTTATTCCTCAAGCCCAATCTTAACCGTCAGGTCACGCTGAACGAAGATGATGAGGCTATTGCATGGAATAAGCCGCGTGTACTGACGATTATTGTTTTTATCGTCACAGCGCTAAGCTGGATACTTTCGAAACAAATTGGTGCTGCACTTAATATTGATGATGTTGATTCTATTGTGGCATTGTTAGCAGCATCAGCAGTGGTCAGCTTAGGGTTGGTCTCATGGAAGCAAGTTTCTGATAACACCGACTGGGGCGTGCTCATGTTGTTCGGTGGTGGTATTGCGCTATCAACGGTGTTAAAAGTGTCAGGCGCATCGTTGGTTCTTGGTCAAGCAGTTGCTAATGGACTTTCCTCTGCACCGCTTATCGTCGTGGTACTGGCAGTTGCGGCATTCATTATATTCTTGACAGAATTTGCTTCTAATACGGCTTCTGCCGCCTTGTTAGTCCCTGTGTTTGCGGCTATTGCTGAGCAAATGGGTCTACCACCTGCAGTATTAGTCATGATTATTGGTATCGGTGCTTCTTGCGCATTTATGCTACCAGTTGCCACGCCACCAAACGCTATTGTCTTTGGGACGGGTCTTATTAAGCAGACAGAGATGATACGTGTTGGTGTCATACTGAATGTTATTTCTACCTTTATCATAGGTTTGTGGGCATATTTTTTCTTACTATAATCTATGAGTGAAAACAGTTATAACCGAACAAACCCAATGTTTAAGTGATTCTTAAACATTGGGTTTTTCATTTACTAGTAGTCATAATGTCGGTATAAAATACTTATCGTTTCTTTCTTGTTATCATTGATTTATTAGCTGCTCAAAGCAGATTGGGATGACTATTAACTGACTAGGTTTATCTAACAAGGAACGTATAAGATGTCTAAGGAATCTCTAAAATGCCAACCCTATATATGATTCAATTAGGCGGTCGCCCCAAAGGGCGGTTGATTGAACAACACGATATATTTTTTGGCGTGGCCAATCAGGTTAATGAATTAATAGCAGATATCAATAATCATTGGCCTGAAGTGAAAAATAAGTGGCATATTGATTCATACCGCGCTATTAGCAAAGTTGATAATTATGCGATTAAATTAGTGGAATCCAATATTCAAGCAGAGTGCGCCAACGACTTAAAGCTATTCTTTATCAATTTAGGCGGCTATCAGCAGGGCAGTTTTGAAGAATTTCATTATAAGCTACTTATCGTGGCTGATAGCCAAGCAGATGCAGTTAAACAAGCAAAACAGAGCGAATTTTATAAACAATTTACTTTTAAAGATACAGCATCGCCTTTTAACGCTGCTTCACATATTGATGACAAGTTTGAAGTAGATATAGACAACATATATAACGTCAATGATCTTATCTCAAATGTTAAAATCATTATCGAGCCTCTTGCCAGAGCGCTTGATAAAAGTATAAATGTCATAGAAGATAAAAAATACGTAGGATATTTAAGTATTAAAAATCTTAAAAAATTAGCACTGTGATAATATTAATTGTCGCTTACGTGTTTATGAGTTTTAAGAGATACGTCTAATCACTCCTTATCTCTGTGAGATTTTTGGTTATTTCAGAAATTTGATACGTTCTATAAGCAACAACTCAAGTCTAGGCCATACACGAGTAACTTGAATCGCAGCTCAATTATCCCCATAATCTAACAACTCCTAAATAATAAATAGCCTAAGTAAATATGCCTGATACTTCAACAGAAAATCAAGAAAAAATCCAGCCTGTACAAGCCGAAAATCTGAACGCCGAGACAAAAAATACGCAGAAAGAAAGTGTGGATACTCAACAGGTTATTTCTGTTGCTAATTTACCTGTACTCGCGAAGGATGAGTATTATCTCAGTCGCCTTGAGCGTGAGCTGGCACGTGCAAAATCGTCTGCTAATAAAAATAGCAATACGGATGACAAAAACAATGTTAAAAATAGCAATGATTTGGATAAAAAACGCGCCCAATATGAGCAATTAAAAGCTCGTTCGCAGCAAGCGGTGCAAGCGCGTATAGAGAGCATTCCAGATAGGCTGGCAGAAAAACTGAATCAGGATCTCCCTGTTAGCCAACGTGGTGATGATTTGATTCAGGCAATCATCGACCACCAAGTGATTATCGTTGCAGGTGAGACAGGCTCAGGTAAAACTACGCAGCTGCCTAAGTTAGCAATGTTAGCAGGGCGCGGTATACGTGGGCAAATAGGGCATACACAGCCTCGACGACTGGCGGCACGCAGTGTGGCAAACCGTATCGCTGAAGAATTGGGCGAGCAGCTTGGTAATACGGTCAGCTTCAAGATTCGCTTTAATGAGCAGGGCACGGCGCAATCTGTCGTTAAACTAATGACTGATGGTATTTTGCTTGCTGAACTTGGTCATGATCGTTTTTTGAGTAAATACGATACTATTATTATTGATGAAGCCCATGAGCGTAGTTTAAACATTGACTTTATTATGGGTTATTTAAAAAAACTGCTGCCCAAGCGCCCTGATTTAAAAGTCATTATTACCTCAGCGACACTGGACACTAAACGCTTTAGTGAATACTTTAGTCGCTACGATAATAAGCTTAAACGGCAAATTCCTGCCCCTATTTTTAATGTCGAAGGACGAAGCTTCCCTGTCGAAGTGCGTTATCGTCCGTTAACAGATGAGCCAGTAACCAGTTCAGACGATGATAGCTACGACGACTTTGAAGAAAATCTGCCACGTGCGGTGGTTGCTGCAGTGGAAGAATGCTTTAGCGATGCACAAAATAAAGGTCATGCTGATCAAGCAGATATCTTGATATTTGCCGCCACTGAAGCTGAGATTCGTGAGTTACAAGAAGTACTTGAGCGTCATGGACCTAAACATACAGAAGTGCTGCCATTATTTGCACGGCAGACCTATGAAGAGCAACAGCGTATCTTTCAGCCATCAGGTCGCGGCCGACGTATTGTTATCGCGACTAACGTCGCTGAGACGGCATTGACCGTACCGGGTATCCGCTATGTGATTGATTTGGGTTTTGCGCGTATATCACGCTATTCTTATCGTTCGCGCGTACAGCGTTTACCGATTGAAGCCATCTCGCAAGCTGCTGCCAATCAGCGTAAAGGGCGTTGTGGTCGTGTTGCGCCGGGTGTTTGTATTCGTTTATATAGCGAAGAGGACTTTACTGGTCGTCCTGAATTTACGGAACCTGAGATTTTACGCACTAACTTAGCATCCGTTATTTTACAAATGGCAAATCTGCGCTTAGGTAGTGTCGATGATTTCGCCTTTATTGAGCCGCCTGACAGTCGCTTGGTTACTGATGGACATAAATTGCTTGATGAATTGGGTGCGATTACTGCTAAAAACGACGTACCTTCAGTTAAACAAACTAACAAGCCAAAATCAAAGCAGGGTCTGGATCATCTGGTTCTGACACCGACTGGTCAAAAGATGGCACGTATGCCAATCGATCCAAGGCTGGCACGTATGCTGGTAGCTGGTAGCGATTTTGATTGTATTCGAGAAATGCTCATTGTCGTTGCGGCGCTTGCTGTCCAAGATCCACGCGAGCGGCCAGTAAATAAGCGCCAGCAAGCGGATCAGAAGCATGCTGAATTTCGCCAAGATGATTCTGATTTTTTATTCTATTTAAGTCTGTGGAAAGCCCTGTTTGAGAAAGACGAAGGTGGCAATAAGTTGTCTGGCAATCAGCGTAAGCAGTTTACGAAGAAAAACTATCTAAGCTTCCCGCGTGTACGTGAGTGGAGTCAAACCCATCGTCAGTTAGTACAAATGGTCACTGAGCTTAAGCTGACTGATGCTAACGAGGCAAAAACTGCTGACAAGAATGCCTCGAAAGAAGTGACTCACAGTGACCCTACCGCGATTGAAGATGAAGAACTCAAAGCTGTTAAATACGCCAATTTACATCGCGCATTATTAACAGGTCTATTGTCTACGATTGCTCACAAAACTGAAAATCGCGGTGAATACTTAGCTGCTCGCCAGCAGAAAGCCAAAATATTCCCAGCCAGTACGGTTTTTAAGCAAATACCACCTTGGGTCATGGCTTTTGAAGTGGTTGAGACATCGCAAGTCTTTATGCGTACCGTTGCCAAGATTGAACCAGAATGGATTATCTCAGCCGCCGGTAACTTATTAAAATATCACTACTTTGAGCCACATTGGTCGAAGAAGACGGGGCGTGTCAAAGCTTATGCCCAGATCAGTTTATTTGGTCTGATTATTATCAGTAAGCAACTGACCAACTATGAGCAAGTTAATCTAAGCGAGTCGCGTGAGATATTTATCCGTGACGGTCTGGTTACTGGAAATTTAGGTAGACAAGCACCGTTCTTACAGCATAATATGGATAAAATTGCTGACATTGAACGCATCGAGGATAAATTACGCCGCCGTGATCTATTGGTCGATGAAGAGTCCTTGTATCAGTTTTATGATAAAAAAATCCCCGATCATATTGCGAGCCGCAAAACGTTTGAAGACTGGCGTGCCGAAGTTGAAAAAACCGATAGTAAGTATCTGTTCTTTACCGATGAAGACGTGCTTAATAGCCAAGCACCGACCACAGGCGATTTCCCAGAAGTATGGAAGCTGGGTGACTTAAAGCTGCCACTACGCTATATTTTTGATCCAGCGAGCGATGATGATGGGGTGACTATCCGTGTGCCGCTTGTCGCCCTACCGCAGCTTGATGCAATTGAGCTATTATGGGGCGTACCCGGTTGGCGTTTTGAGTTGGTATTGCAATTATTAAAATCATTACCAAAAGACATTCGTCGTCAGATTGTACCTATTCCTGATACTGCCGATAGCTTGTTTGATGAGTTGCAGCCTGCGGGTGGACAGGGGTTACTAAAACAGCTTTGCCAAGCACTCCATCGCCGTGGCATTATGTCAGTCACTACAGAGCAGTTTAATCCGTCTAGTATTGATCGTTATTTGCAGCCACAAATCTGCGTGGTCGATGATAAGAACCGTATCATCGAAAAAGGACGCGATCTGCAAACGCTACAGATTCGCCATGCCTCTCAGACGCGCCAAGCGGTGAATGAGCAGCAAGGCGCGCATACAGAATTTCCTGAGCACTTCGCCTTTAGTAAAAACCATCATAGCGCAGGCGTGGTTATGAAGCAGTTTGCTGCTTTGGTTGCTGATGAGGCAGGTGAAGCGGTATCTATCCATCAATATACCGATGTTAATGCAGCACTGCAGGCGCACCGTATCGGGGTGTTAACGCTAATCAAAAGCAGACTTGGCTCAAAGAAAAAACAGCTGACCAGTCAAGTTGATAACATATTTAAACTGGCATTCGCACCGCTTGGCGATATGGAAAAGCTTAAGACTATCATTATTGATGCGACTTTAGATGCAACACTCGAAGAGCACTATGTATTGTTTGATCATACGGCAGACCTACCTGAGAGTGCTAATGATGTTGCGGTTGGACTCAGTGAGGAGCTACCCTTTACTCCTGAAGAGTATAGCCAAACGCTCGATGTGCTACTAAGTAACTTTTTGCTGATTGGTCAAACGGTCATAAAAACCCTCAAAAACGTTTATACCCGCTGGCAACGTATTCGCCAAAGCATGCTAATGCTTGATCGAGAGATATTTGGCGAGTCTATTGAAGATATTGAAGATCAGTTAGCAGATTTGCATTTGGCTGATTTTGTTTATCGTATGGATTATAGCCACTGGCAGCAGTATCCACGCTATCTGGAAGCGCTAGAGATTCGTATCGACCGTCTTGAGCACAATGTCGAAGCCGACCTCGATGGCGTCTATGCTCTTGACTTACATATGGAAAGACTTGCAGGACGTGCTAATGATAAAGTCATCAGCGATTACCGCTGGATGGTCGAGGAGTACCGCATTCAACTGTTTGCTCAGCCGATGAAAACCCGTATGGCAGTATCGCCCAAGCGTCTCAGTAAGATATGGGATAAAATGAGTTAGCATAAAAGTAAATATTTCAGTAACCGTTCGCAAATTTTTATGGTCATGCTTTTAGTTGCCATTTGGTAAAAGCATGACACTCTTGCCCGTATTATCAAAAAGCTTATTCAACCGCTTATATAGACATCTTAAATATTATCATGACACTGGCTGCTAAGCTCATACCTTACAAGCCTTTCTAGAGGAATAAATATTCAAGCAGTCGCCATGCACCGATTGCTAACCTCTACAGTGTTTTAGTTATCATTTTTACAAAATTGATGCATCTCTTTCACGTTAACAGTCGTATTTGAATCTCTGTCATCTCCTACATTGGCTGGTGCTGTGACCGCATTTGTACAAGGTATTAGTTTGTTATTACCGCAATTATTCCGTACTTTGCCGGATTTTTGCGTGAGTGGTCAGGTAGCTTTCAAGCCGTTTGGCTGATGCTACTTATCACATTGGTGAGCATGCTGATTATTACTATGAAGCTTGCGCCTGAGAGTTATGCAAAGACAATGAATTATTCATAAAATCAAATCAAGGATTGAAGATGGGAATTACAGCTATGGATAGCGTCTCTTGTACTGAGACACAAGATACAAAAATCTCGTTACTCACAGGCGAGATGGCACAAGATATGGTGAATGCTGCATTTATAGAGTCTAAAAGGCATGGTCTAATGGTATCGGTGACGGTGGTTGATCGTTCTGGGCAAATACTGGCCTTTTTAAAGGATCATCGAGCGGGTGTGCACACTATTCGCTCAAGTTATAAAAAAGCCTATACAGCCAATTCGCAAAAAAGAGAAACAGCGGTCATCGCTAGAGGCGTTGCGGACGGTAGTATTGCTGCCGACATCAGATACCTTGATGAAAACATACTGATAATGCCGGGCGGTATTCCTGTATATATTGATGGTATTGTGGCTGGTGGTATTGGTGTGGGCGGCGCACATGGCAATGAAGACGTAAGTATTGCTCGCGCGGGCTTAAGCGTTTTAGAGTAAATACATAGGGCGAGTTTCACGCACTAATTTTTAATTTTCACAATCTTTAGACAGTGCGTAGATATAGCTTATAGGCTTTCCCCAAATAATGCAGATATCAATAAAATAAAAAAAGGCTGGATTAGCAATCGCTAACCCAGCCTTTTTACGTTAAAAAAGAAAAACTAAGGGGTCAGTTTGACCTTTGGATATACCATGTTAGCAGGAGAGAGTAGATTGTCTAATGTCTCTTTATCCATCAGGTTCTCTTCTAGAACGATGTCATAAACACGACCACCGGTTTCTTGGGCTTTTCTTGCCACATAGGTAGACGACTCATAACCCAAATGTGGGTTTAATGCGGTGACCAGACCAATATTGTTGAATACTTCAGTATTACACGCTTCATTATTCATCATTACGCCATCGATACAGCGCGTGGCAAATATCTCACAGATATTTGCCATCATGCTCATACCGGTAAATAGGTTAAAAGCAATGACTGGCTCAAAGACATTGAGTTGTAGCTGAGCGTTTTCTGATGCCATGACGATAGCGGTATCAATACCCATTACATGAAAACACGTTTGATTGACCACCTCAGGTATAACAGGGTTCACTTTACCCGGCATGATTGAGCTACCAGGCTGCATCTCAGGCAGGCGATATTGTGCCAAGCCTGCACGAGGACCCGAGGATTGCAAGCGTAAGTCATGAGCAATTTTTGATAGACGAGCAGCAAACAGACGCAGATTGCCAGACAAAGCAACATAAGCACTGGTATCTTGTGTGGCTTCAATTAAGTCTTCGGCGATATAATAAGGTCTCCCAGTCAGCTCTTGTAACGTCTCAGCACACAGCTCTGAATACCCAGCAGGTGCATTCAAGCCAGTACCGATAGCGGTACCGCCCATATTAATCTCATGAAAGAGCGCGCGAGTTGACTCGATACGCGCCATCTCTTTTTTGACCATCGTTGCAAAAGCGTTGAATTCTTGACCTGCTGTCATCGGCACCGCATCTTGTAGATGGGTGCGTCCCATTTTTAATTGATCGGCGAATTCGATGCTTTTGTTAATTAGACTTTGGTGCAGCACCGCCATCTTATCCAATAGACGCGTGCAATAGTCATCCAATGCGACATTAAGCGCCGTTGGATAGGCATCATTGGTCGACTGCGAAAGGTTGACATGATTATTTGGATGCACATGCTGATATTGCCCTTTTTCATAGCCTAATATCTCTAAAGCACGATTGGCAACGACCTCATTGACATTCATATTGGTTGAGGTGCCTGCGCCGCCTTGAAACATATCGACGATAAATTGGTCATGATATTTATCAGCGATTAAGTCATCACATGCCGCGACGATCGCATCTTTGACGGTATCATTTAATACACCAACTTTGTTATTGGCAATGGCAGCGGCTTTTTTGACGGTAGCAAAGGCACGGATAAAGGTAGAGAATTGATGTAAGCGCACACCGCTCACAGTGAAGTTTTCAAAAGCACGTAAGGTTTGGATGCCGTAGTAAGCGTCAGCTGGCACATCGCGATGACCAAGTAAGTCGTATTCTTGGCGAGTAGTGGTTGTCATTTAATAAAATTCCTTCAACAAAAAGCCCTGATAAAAACGTCCATCGCCTGCGATATTTATAAAAACCCTGTTATCACTATGGCGATGTCGCCTCAAATGAGCATTATAGACAACATTTCAGCATAAGCGCCTTATATTGTGACTAATATGGCTGTTTATTTAAAATAAAGACCAATACTGCGCTCAAGATGACAGTACTTGCTATCATAAAAGTTAAAGTGATCGGCTCTGACAAAATCACCACGCCCAGTAACGCTGCAAGCACGGGCACACAAAGCTGTATAACGGCAGCCTGTGTGTTTTTTAATAAAGGCATTGCCATATACCAGATGCTGTAGCCGATGCCAGAGGCAATTGCCCCTGATGCACACGCCAACCATATCCCTTCCATGGTGATACTGTCGATATGAATGAGTTGCCCATCCATAATGTTTTGATATATAAAACCAGTGACTAATAATATCGGTATCGCTAGCAAACTTCTGATGAAATTAAAACCTGTGGCTCGCAGCGGTGAGAGACAGGTCTTGCCGCGTATGCTATAGATACCCCATGCCACACCGCTGATTGCCATGAGCATGGCAGCGAGTAATGAAGGCATTGAGGCCGATGGTAGCATCAAATATACAAACCCTGTGATGGCAATAACAAAGGCAATCCATTGCAAATGACTCAACGTCTCTTTTTTATAAATCCCCCAACCAATCATAGTGAGCTGAACCGCTGAAAATAAAATCAGCGCCCCAGTGCCAGTCTCAAGCTCTACATAGGCAATCGAAAAACACAGCGCATAAATAACTAAGCTTATGCTACTCAGCCAATTCCCTCTTTCACTTAATAGCTCTTCATTGAAAGAATGACTAAGTCTCAATTTGCGATGTCTTAAGTAGTAGGACTGAGCTGCCATGATCATACTCAAGCAGACAGCAGCGCTTAATAGGCGAACAATGGTAAAGCTCCAAGCGTCTATATAACCCTCTGCTAAGGCCATCCTACAAAACAGAGAGTTTGCAGCAAAGGCTATTAACGCAATCAGCGTATACAATGTGACTTTCAAAAATAATTCCTACAATTAATAAGTGAGTTTTTGCATAAAATAGAGCAGCTTTAAATAGAGTGGTTTTGATGCCATCATTAACAATAATAACAAGGGAAGCATTATGGATTGGGCAAGTATTTTCATTCATGATACAACATGGACATTTGCTGCTGAGATACTGATACGTGTCATTGTCATGTTTGTGCTCATCATTTCATTTTTGCGCTTTACCGGCAAGCGCGGCGTTCGACAGCTCTCCATCTTTGAGCTTACTATCATCTTGTCACTGGGATCTATCGCAGGTGACCCGATGTTTACCGAGGATTTACCGATTATCCAAGCAGTACTAATCATGAGTACGGTAATACTGCTTTACCGGCTCTGTACATGGGGCATGATGAAATATCAGCCTTTTGAAGATTTGTTAGAAGGGAAGTCCTTATATATCGTCGAAGATGGCATGCTGGTACACGACAAAATAGCAGAAGGGAAAATGTCACATGATGAGTTTTTTGCGGAAATGCGCCAGCAGGGGGTCGAGCATTTAGGTCAGGTTCGTACCGGTTTGCTTGAAACCGATGGCAATTTTAGCCTGTTATTATACCCACCTGATGACACCGGCTATGGTCTGCCACTTTTCCCGAAACAGTATCAGGCGGTTGAGCAGGTAGAATCAGGAACATATTACGCTTGTATGTACTGCGGATATTTGGACTTTATCTCTGATGCCAATCAGCCTTGCGAGCGCTGTGAAGATAACTGCCGGAACTGGGCAAAAGCCTTAAACACTAAGCTCGTAAGATAGTAATGGGTGCAATAGTAATAGGTGCAAGGTTTGATAGTGTTTATTAAATAGCCTAAGCATTATTATTTAATTTAAATGCATCTAGCAATTTTACCATTTGTTGAACCCGCACCTCTCTATCACCACCAATTGATTGAAATGGTTTGTTATGAGCTGTTAACTGAGCAGCAAAATAAGCGCTTATTTCATCGCGCTGATGTGGGCTATCACGCAAGTCATCAGCAACCCAAGGTGTATCAACGTCGGTTAATAGTATTAAGTCATAATGATGCACCAATGCTGCTTGGGTAAGCGTTTCAGGGCAATCGCCATAATACCAATTGGAATAAACTATCAGTTCAAACAAGCTGGTATCACAAAATAAATAATGATGGTCGTTTGACGTTTGTGATACTTGCTTTGCCAACTTATTCTCAAGCAGTATCTGACCTTGTGCAATAGGTAGCAAGTCCTCCCACGTACAGGTCAGCTGCTCTTTATCCCATTTTTCTTGCAGATAGGTGCGCATATATTCTGGCACCCAAGGGCAGTCAAAATGCGCGGCCAAATCACGGCACAGTGTGGTTTTTCCCGTACTTTCTGCGCCTAAAACTGCGACCTTGATGACGGATTTAGGCGTATGCTGCGTGAGATTGAAGGCGATAGCGTCGTTGCCATTCATAATAAGCCCAAATTGCGATAAGAGTGAAGACTACGTATTGTAATGCTGTAAAGGTTAGACCTTTATAAAAATAGAGCGGTACTGAGATAGCATCAGCGATAATCCAGAGTATCCAATGCTCAATCTTGCGCCGTGCCATCAGCCACATCGCCATCAAAAACAGGGCAGTGGTCAGCATGTCAGTATAGTCAACCCACGTAAATAGATGCATGCCAAGCTCAGCGCCATCGAAACTAAAGTTATTATTGATGAATGGTCTAAAGTAATATATTAGGGCAACAAAGGCTATAGTTGCCGCGGCTAATAATGCCAATATAGGTATGTCATTTTTATCTAAACGTTCTACTTGGATAAGGTTTGGCGCATCAGTAGTTTTAAGCTCTTGGTTATGTTGGTGAGCGGTGGGGTTTATATGGTCTCGATGCTGTGTAAGTTCTTTATTTTTTGACCAATTGATCCAGCCATAAATACTCATAACGGTATAATAAGCGTTGATAAACATATCACCAAATAATTGCCATTTCCATAAGAGATAGACAAATATAGCGGTGCTAACCAAGCCAATAGGGAATACCAAAATATTGGTTTTACTGGCGAGTAGTACACTGGCTACCCCAAAGATAACCGCAATCAATTCCAACCCGATAAACAAGGTCGGATAGTCGGTATACTGACCAAACAACCAATTCAAAAGTTCCACCATTGTCATTCCAAAATAGATAATAAGTTTGATATTTCTTAATAGAGATGTAGACAATCAAAATGCAGATCAATTATTTATACAAATAACGTGAGTAAGCAAGGCTGATTATAACGCAGCTGCCGCAAAATGAAGCCAATCTTTGCTTATTCTTGGCAAGAAGCTGATTATTTGTAACAAAGTATTAGAAAAATAATAATATTCAGGCATAATAAAGGCACTTATTTTAAGTTTACAGTCATTCACCCAAAATTAGACGACTGTTGTTTTACTTCACCTTATGCTTATTTCAAGCACCATAGTAGTAGACAAGGAAGCGTATCATGACGACTTGTATCACAGGCACCGGCCTGTATATCCCGCCTTTTAGCATCAGTAATGAAGAACTGGTAGAGTCCTTTAATCAGTATGTTGAAAACTATAATACAAAACACGCGGCTGACATTGAAGCAGGCACACTCACGGCTCTTCAGCCTTCATCAGCGGCTTTTATCGAAAAAGTATCTGGTATCAAATCACGCTATGTGATGGAAAAAGACGGTATCTTAGATCCTGACATCATGGCACCTGTTATCGCTTATCGTAACTTGGGCGAAGAGCTGTCTATCATGGCAGAAATGGGTGTGGCCGCGTTAAATGATGCCTTGGCTGATGCAGGACTTGAAGCCAATGATTTAGATGGTATCATCCTTGCCTGCTCAAACTTTCAGCGTACTTATCCAGCCGTCTCTATCGAGATTCAAAATGCGATCGGTATGGTGAGCGGCTTTGCTTATGATATGAATGTGGCTTGTAGTGCCGCGACTTTTGGTCTATCACAAGCACATGGTTCTATCGCATCAGGTCTTGCTAAGCGCGTCGCTGTGGTCAACGTTGAAATTACTTCAGCGCATCTAAACTGGCGTAACCGTGACAGTCATTTTATCTTTGGTGATGTCGCAACCGCTTGCATCGTAGAAGAGCTGGATACGCCTAGAGGCTATGAGATTCTAAACTCTAAGCTATTTACTCAGTTTTCGACCAATATCAAAAACGAATACGGTTTTATGGATCGCTCAGAGTTTTTGGCAGCGCAAACAGAGATGTATCCGGATCTTAAAGAGCCAGTAACCGATAAATTATTCTTACAAAATGGTCGTAAAGTCTTCCGTGAAGTCTGTCCAAAAGTGTCAGAGGTCATCACTGAGCATCTGCAGGAAAACGACATCGCAACTTCTGATGTAAAAATGATGTGGCTCCACCAAGCCAATGCCAACATGCTAGATTTAATCTTGCGTACGGTCATCGGTAAAGAAGCAGACAAAGCTATTGTGCCAAGTGTCATTGCTGAATTTGCCAATACTAGCTCAGCCAGCCCGATGATTGTATTCCATCGCTATAAAGATGACCTTGCATCCGGTGATTTGGGTGTTATTTGCTCGTTTGGTGCTGGTTACTCTATTGGGTCGGTAATTGTCCGTAAGGTCTAATTTTTTAAGTCCTGAGTCTTAATTATTATCAAAATAGCCAAGAGTATTCTTGGCTATTTTTTTATTTAAATTTTAAGGGAAGCTGATGCTGCATTCAAATTATCAGAAAAAAGCGTCGATATGGTGCAAGCAGTAGAAAAGTTTGTTCATATATTGACAAGATTGCTGAGAGGTTTTAATTTAAGCGCAAAAATTTGCTATAATCACCGTCTTATTTCAATTATTCAATTAAAAGTCCTTTTATGAAAGAATCCTTACGCCTGCGTTTAGACCAAATGGTAGACCGTTATGAAGAGGTCACTGCCTTATTATCAGACCCGAGTGTCATCAGTGATAACAATAAATTCCGTGAGCTGTCCGTTGAGCATAGTGACTTGATGGATATCACCACTTTATGGCAGAACTATGTTGGTGCAGAAAAGGATCAAGCTGATGCAGAAGCGATGCTAAAAGAAGCATCAGATCCTGACATGAAAGAGATGATGCAAGAAGAGATTGACAGTGCTCGCGATACTATCGTAGAGATGGAAGAAGCACTTAATCTCATGATGCTGCCAAAAGATCCTAACGATAAAGTGCCCGCATTCCTTGAGATTCGTGCAGGGACAGGTGGTGATGAAGCAGCGATTTTCTCTGGTGATTTATTCCGCATGTACCAAAAATTCGCCCAGAACCAAGGCTGGACTTTAGAGATTTTGTCAGCCAATGAGGGCGAACATGGGGGTTATAAAGAAATCATTACTCGTGTGTCTGGTAATAGCGTTTATGGTCGTCTAAAGTTTGAGTCTGGTGTACATCGTGTTCAGCGTGTGCCTGATACAGAAAGCCAAGGTCGTGTACACACGTCAGCCTGTACTGTCGCTGTGATGCCTGAAGTTGAAATTGATGATACGGTTGATTTGAATCCAGCTGATATTCGCTTTGATACTTTCCGCTCAAGCGGTGCTGGTGGTCAGCACGTGAATACTACCGACTCTGCTGTACGTTTGACGCATATACCAACGGGTACCGTGGTAGAGTGTCAACAAGAACGCAGTCAACATAAAAACCGTGCGCAAGCGATGAAAATGCTGATTTCAAAAATTCAGCAAGTCAAAGTCCAAGCACAGGTAGATGCCGCTGATACGATACGTCGTGATTTGGTCGGTAGCGGTGATCGTTCGGAGCGTATCCGTACCTATAATTTCCCGCAAGGACGTATGACGGATCATCGTATTAATCTGACTTTATATAAGCTTGACTCGATTATGGAAGGTGACTTGGATGAAATCCTTGATGCGCTGTTACGTGAGCATCAAGCGGACTTGATGGCAAGTATTGGTGGTGCTTAATAAGCACTTCATCAGCCAATAATATAAGAGGCATATGCCATGCATATGATAACTAATTTATCGCTACTATTACCGTTTAATAAAATCGCGCTTACTATTGTCGCGATATTAATGGCGTTTTGGTTATCTGCTTGTAGCGTCACGCCTTTATCAACGTCAGTCGTACAGCCAGACCAGCGCGATAGTAGTGTAACGACTAATACCGCAACGACTCATAAAAATGACCCGTTTTCTTATCAAGCGTGCATCTATCCGCCTAACGAGATGGTACGAGCGTGCACGGCAAAGGGTGGCGCATTTTCACAGCAAGGTCGCCTTGGTTGCTATCAATGTGTGGTGACTTATATCGATGCAGGAAAAGCTTGCCAAGACAGTACCGACTGCCAAGGTAAGTGCAAAAATACCGGTGAGTTCATTAAGAGTGGTACTAAAAACCAGTCTGGGCAATGCGCTAGTGACAGCAGCGGTTTTGGCTGTTATCAAACCATAGAAAAAGGTGTGGCACAACCTGCTATCTGTGTTGATTAATTTACTATTTATTTTTAATACTAAAGCCACATAATCATTATGCAGCTGCCTAATTTGAATTTTTTGTTTTAATCCCTTAATTTAAGTTTATCGTTTTCGTTTATTCCTTTAATTATCTAATAATTTTGAGAGTGTTATGTCAAAGCCTAATAATCAAAATCAGCAAAACAATCAAGAGCAAGCTCCAGAAGACGCTAATGAGCTGATTGCCCAATTGCAAGCCAAGCTGGATGATATCGTCGCTTCAGGTAAACAGCCTTATCCGAATACGTTTAAGCGCACAGATTATGCTCAAGACTTGCAGGCAGCTTTTGAGGGTATCTCAAAACAAGAAATTGCTGACAATGATGCTAAAGGCGAAAAAACACAGGTGAATGTCGCCGGTCGCGTCATGCTGAACCGTGGGGCGTTTATTGTTATCCAAGATATGACAGGTCGTATCCAGTTATATGTGGCACGCAAAGAGTTAGATGAAAAGACGTTAGCAGACATCAAATCGCTAGATTTGGGTGATATCGTTGGTGTATCAGGTTATATCGGTCGTTCAGGCAAAGGCGATTTGTACGTACATATTGAAGAGATTGAGTTATTGACCAAAGCATTACGCCCAATGCCAAATAAATTTCATGGACTAGCTGATGTGGAAGCACGCTATCGCAATCGTCATCTTGATTTGATGACTAATGAGACGACCCGTGATACCTTTATGGTGCGCAGTCAAGTCATTAGCGGTATTCGCAAATTTATGCTTAATGAGCGTTTTATGGAAGTTGAAACGCCTATGATGCATCCGATCCCAGGTGGTGCAGTGGCACGTCCGTTTGTGACCCATCATAATGCGTTAGACATGCCATTATATCTGCGTATTGCTCCTGAACTTTATCTTAAGCGCTTGGTCGTTGGTGGCTTTGAGAAAGTCTTTGAGATTAACCGTAGCTTCCGTAATGAAGGCGTTTCAACCCGTCATAATCCTGAATTCACCATGATTGAGTTTTATCAAGCGTATGCAGATTATCATGATTTGATGGATTTGACTGAGCGCTTATTTAACGAATTGGCGATCGATATCTTAGGTACAACCGAGATTACTTACCAAGAAGAAGCCATTAGCCTAAAAGCGCCTTTTGAGCGTCTATCTATGTCTGATGCGATTGCCAAATATGCAGAAAACTTTGATATGAATCGTATTAATGATCGTGAGTATCTTGCAGAGTACGCATCGACGACACTGAAGCAACAGGTAAAGGATGTCTTTGGTGTGGGTAAGTTGCAGACCATCATCTTTGAAGAAACCGCTGAGCACCAATTGCGTCAGCCGACGTTTATCACTGAATACCCTGCTGAAACCTCACCGCTAGCACGCCGTAGTGATGACAACCCTGAGATTACGGATCGTTTTGAGCTGTTTGTCGGTGGTCGTGAGTTGGCTAATGGCTTTAGTGAGCTTAATGATCCTGCAGATCAGGCTGAGCGTTTCCTTGGTCAGGTGGCTGAAAAAGATGCTGGCGATGATGAAGCGATGCATTTCGATGCAGAGTATATCGAAGCTCTGTCTTATGGTTTACCGCCAACAGCAGGTGAAGGTATTGGTATCGACCGTTTAGTGATGTTATTGACAGACTCTGCCAGTATTCGTGATGTGATTTTATTCCCACATATGCGCCGTAAGCTTGAGGGTTAAAGATAGTTTGCTTGCCATAAGTCTATGCTAGTACTAGACTGAACATAAGATGGCTATTTCTAATTTTAATGAAATAGCCTTATATGGTTTTTTAGTACTTAATTAATAGGGACATTATGCATACTATGGACAATCAGCAAGTAACGCCCTCGATTTGGCAACAGATGATTCAACAGAGTTTTTTGTCTTTGTATGACTTATCAGAAAATAAAATCACTAGCCCTGAATATTTTCAGGGTTATGATTTTGTTTTCAAGTTCTCTAATGCGACGATTTATCTTATTGTCAATGATGTCGTGATGCAGGCAAGTAAGCAAGGCATTGATACTAGTCAAGTTCGTACATGGAGAAAAGAAGTTGTCAATCAGCTTATCAAGCAACATGCACATCTTTATCTCAAAAACGATAAAGCTATCACTCATAAAAATGAAGCGACATCTAATAAACCCGTATATTTTATTGGATTAACATCACTTTCAGTTCAGCATCAAGATTGCGATCATAATGATCTACAAAACCAGTATTCATCATCGCCATCTTATGCGGTTGGTTATGAGTATGGCAGTCAGTTCTTTGCTGAAGATTGTGTGTTAGATTTGGATGATGAACACAGCGTTTTACAAGTATTTAGCTACCAGAACTTTGCTGAGATATTAAACGAGTTGGTGACGCCAAGTGATTTGACCGCCTATCTAGCGTTTCATCGTAGTAAACTGACTGGGTTTGAGACATTTGCAGATGAATCGACT
Organism: Psychrobacter sp. ANT_H56B; assembly: GCF_008369245.1. NCBI lineage: Bacteria > Pseudomonadati > Pseudomonadota > Gammaproteobacteria > Moraxellales > Moraxellaceae > Psychrobacter > Psychrobacter sp. ANT_H56B. Next base: position 192,621 of record NZ_VOBF01000001.1, on the reverse strand, counting down.
TTGCTTGTGCAGTTCTTACAATCGCCAGATTTTCATCATAGAGCGATTGAAGTTCAAGAGCAATTGCTCAGTCATGAGTTGATAGCACAGATTGAACCACGATTGCTAAAAGCAGCAGAGCCTGAGCAAACTGAGTTTGCGGCAGCGCTGATGGCAGAGATTCAGAAGAATACTCGAATGTGGTACAAGCTTTTTAATAGTTTAATCAAAAGCTGTTATGAAGCGGGTAACCCATTGCCAAAAGAGCAGGTTGATATTTTGGTCGATGAATCCATGTACACCTATGCGTGTTTGATAGAAAAAATATTGGCCCATAGAACAATTGACCAAGAATCGCGTTGGACAGGTTATGTGCGCCATGAGCACTCTTACAATGTATTTGGTTGCCATTATTTGATGGTATTTTATGCGCAAGATAGCAATAGCTCGTTAAGTGCAGATAAAGTTCGTGCTGGTCATCAAGATTTGCTATTTGAGCTCAACGCCCAAATGCAGCAGCCCGTTATGCAAGAGCTGTTTTTAATTGGTGTCGATATCAGACCTTGTGAAGATAGCGTGAATACCGAAGTACATCTTGATGCTTTCCATCAGCATGGATCGCTTATCGATGCGAATACGCAGCGTTTATATCAACAATTGGCTCAATTGAGAGCTCAATCATAGCCTAGTTTCGAGACTTAAGTTTGATAGCTGGTTTAGATAGTTAGATTCGACACTTATTTTTGACACTTAGCTTCGATAACTGATTTTAAGATAAATTGCTAATTTGATGCTTTACTTATATTTTTACGACTTACCTTGGCATTCATTATGACGCAGCAATATCAAGTTTTAGCCCGCAAATACCGCCCCAAAAACTTTCACGAGTTGATTGGGCAAATGCATGTCTCACAAGCACTGATTAATGCGATTGATTATAATCGTCTGCATCATGCTTATCTGTTTACGGGTACGCGCGGCGTCGGTAAGACGACCATCGCTCGTATCCTATCTAAGTGTTTGAACTGTGATACGGGTATTACTAGTACCCCATGCGGCGTGTGTGATAATTGCGTGGCGATTGATCAAGGGCGTTTTATTGATCTGATTGAGATTGATGCGGCTTCTCGTACCAAAGTTGAGGACACGCGCGAGCTACTGGATAATGTGCCGTATGCGCCAAGCCAAGGCCGTTATAAAGTTTACCTGATTGACGAAGTGCATATGTTGTCAACACACAGCTTTAATGCGCTACTCAAAACCTTGGAAGAGCCGCCTGAGCATGTCAAGTTCCTATTAGCCACTACGGATCCACAAAAGCTGCCGATTACTATTATCTCGCGCTGTCTGCAGTTCGTATTACGTCCTTTGTCGCAAAGCTTGCTCAGTGAGCATTTAGCCAATGTTCTAACCCAAGAACAAGTAGGCTATACACAGCCTGCACTTTGGCAATTGGCTAGTGCGGCAAAAGGCTCGGTACGTGATGCCTTATCGTTGACCGATCAAGCCATTGCTTTTGGCCAAGGTGCGCTTGATGATGTGACCGTCAATTCGATGCTCGGCTTGATTGATGCGGCCGACTTAGTGAGCTTAATTACAGATATCTATAATCATGATAAGCCTGCTGTCGCTGCCCATATCGAGCAGATGCGTGCGCAAATGGTTGATGCTAGCAGTATGTTTGACGGACTCGCTGAGCTATTGCATCAGTTGGCATTGTGTCAGCTGCTGCCCGAAGTCGCTCTCAATGTCAATGAAGCGCAAGCACAGCATATCGATCAGCTTGCCCAGCATATGAGCCCTGACGTATTACAGCTTTATTATGAAATCGTGGTACAAGCGCGTGAAGGAGTCAAACTTGCTAGCACACCGATGCAAGCGCTTGAGATGTGTATTTTACGTCTCTTAGCTTTTCGTCCCTTACCGGTTGATGAGATATTAGCCAATGTACCTGATAGTACAGTAACGGCTATAGAAAAACCTACTACCACTGTCTCTAGCGCTACATTAATCACTGAGCCAGTGTCATCATCATTAGAATTACAAACTCAATCTGACAATATCGTTTATGAGAATATTGATATAAGTGTCAATGATAAACAGGATGTTGGCGCTGATAATAGTATTACTCAACATGAGCAATATTACTCAAATGACGAGGCTAGTCATTTAAGCCAGTACGACAATTCTAGCGTTTATGACACGCTAGAATTGTCCAATAATCAGCCTGAACCCGTTGTTGAACCCGTTGTTGAACCCGTTGTTGAACCCGTTGTTGAACCCGTTGTTGAACCCGTTGTTGAACCCGTTGTTGAACCCGTTGTTGAACCCGAGGTAAATGATTCTCAATTATTAATTCAATCTGAAGACCCTCGGGCGCTTCTGCGTTGTCCGCCGCAAGAATTGATAGGTGAGTGGACACCAGAAAAATGGGATTATTGGCTACAAACTGCTCGTGAAGCCGCTAGTTTGGCTCAAGATGAATTGGCGCTTGCTCGTCAAGGTATGATGACAGGCAGCTGTAATGCCGAAGCCATCTTTGTCACAGCAGTCGATAGTAAGCATTTGCAGGCAACCTTTGAGCAGCTAGCGACAAAGATGCAGGTACAATTTCCTGATGCCGCCATCAGCTTACGAATTGATAGCAGTATCGCGCAAGCCGATGATAAAACCCCAGAGCGTCGTCAACAAAAACGTCTCGTTGAGGCTAAAACAGTGGCAGAATCAAGATTGTTTAATACGCCAGTGATGCAATATTTAACCGAGCGCGGCGAAGGCAAAATGGGCAAGGTTCAGTTATATTAAACAGTCATAAATTTATTAATTGATAGTTTATAAAAATTAGCACTTTATTAAAAATATTGTATCTATTAAAAAATCAAGGCGATATTGATCTATCATCTTGATTTTTTTACCTTTATTGATTAAGGGGCGCTCACATCTTACTCTGAGTTTAATATTAAAAAACTGTAAGATTTATCATTATCCGCTATAATGGTTAAGTTATATTAACAACTAAAAAGCAGCTTGGATGAGAATATGTTAGATAATTTACGTGGTATGGCTGTGTTTGCTAGTGTGGTCGGACACGGCTCCTTTAGTGGTTCAGCCCGTGAGCTTGGTATCACCACCAGCGCCGTTAGTCAGCAAATACGTTCTTTAGAGAACGAGCTTGGTGTGGTGTTATTACATCGCTCAACCCGTAAGCTCAGCTTAACAGAAGCGGGTGCTAGCTTTTATGAAGCGGCAAAAGATGTGGTAAGTGCGGCAGAGCAAGGTCGAATTAAAGTCAATCAATTACGTGATGAATTGGCAGGTAGTTTGCGTATTGCAACGACCCCAGAGCTTGGTGTTAATCATATTTTGCCAGCACTATCGACTTGGATGTCAGCGCACGATGATCTTAGTATCACCTATTTTGCAGATAATAATTATATTGATATGATTGATGAGCGAATCGATATTGCGATACGTATGAGCCCCAATATCAACGACTCAACTGTGAGCAATCATCCGTTATCTGATGTGCGTCAAATGTTGGTCGCTTCACCACAATATTTACGTCAGCATAAGAAAATCGAAACGCCGAAAGATTTGGCAGACCATCATCTTATCTGTATTGATATCATGAAGGATACAAATAATGTTGAGCTTACTCAGACTGAGACTGGTAAAAAAACACGTATCAAAATGACGTCGCGTATCCATACCAATAATGTCTTTATGGCAATGACCATCGCCAAAGAAGGTCATGGTATTCTTAGAATGATGGAAATGGATGTCAAAAAAGAGCTAGAGTCGGGCAACTTGGTCGAAGTTTTGACCGGCTACCAGATGCCAAGTTTTGTACTATATGCTGTAACCTTAAACCGTGAGCAACAACCTGCAAAAATCACGCGTTGCTTAGAGGTATTAAAAAAATATTTTCATGCAAACTAAGGTTTAGTTTATTTAAATGCTAATAAAGCTGATTGATTAATAATAAAAAAGCCCATAGATAATTTGTCTATAGGCTTTTTTATGTTTTGGTTAAACAGACGTTTAAAACGAGGGTTTTAGTAAATTAACCAAGCATTCAACCACTTGTGAGCTTTCATCACGGCTCATATTAAGTGGTGGTAGCAAACGAATCACATGACCGCCTGTGATATTAATGATAAGTTTCTGCTCATCACGAGCACGATCGACAAGCTTGCTACAGTCCATGTCTTCAGGCAGGGCAATGCCAATCATCATCCCAGCGCCGCGACTGCTGACGCCATATTGTCCAAATACATCAACCATGCTATCACGAATAAATTGTCCCTCGTTAACGGCGTTATGCATGATATCACTGTTCGCCAATACGTCATATACGCTATGTACCACACGACTGGCTAACGGTGTGCCGCCATAGGTTGAGCCATGACTACCAGCTCCAAATAAGCCATTGGCGCGACCACGTACCATACAGGCACCGACAGGGAAGCCATTACCTAAGCCTTTAGCCGTCGTTAATACATCAGGGCGTGCGCTGCTATGCTGATAAGCAAAATACTTACCTGTTCGTCCATTGCCGGTCTGTACTTCATCGAGCATAAACAGCCAATTATGTGTATCGCATACGGCTTGTATCTGCTCAAGATAAGTAAAGCCGTTAGCTGCCGTATTAAGACCACCTTCACCTTGAATAGGCTCTACGAATACCGCGCAAATATCCTCATAGTCATGAGCTGCTTGTTCAATGGCGGCAATATCCCCAAATGGCACACGGATAAAATCATTATCTAAAGTGTAAAAGCCTTCGCGCGCTTTGGGGTTGGCAGTTGCTGATAATGATAATAAGGTACGACCATGGAAAGATTGCTCCATCACAATGACTTTTGGACGCTTAAATCCTTGCTGATACGCGTATAGACGCGCCAATTTCAGTGCTGCTTCATTTGCTTCAGCGCCACTGTTGGCAAAAAAAACACTGTCCATTTGCGCCGCATTGCATAAGGCTTCACCGGCACGTTCTTGCCAATCAATGCCAAATAAATTACTAGTATGAACCAGTGTTGCTGCCTGTTGCTGAATAGCATCAGTGACTTGTGGGTGACAATGCCCTAAACCGCATACCGCGATACCAGTTAATGCATCTAGATAAGGCGTCTCATCTTGAGTATAGAGCCAGCTTCCTGAGCCGCGGGTAAAACTGATAGGTTGACGAAGATAAGTGGGCATCAGGTAAGTAGCAGACATGTACAGCATCCTTGGAATCATAAAGTGATAAAAGTAAAAGGGTAAAGGGCTTAATACTATAGCTCATCAGAAAACGGCGTCGACTCAGCAAGCAATGTATAGTCTTCATTTGCCCATGCGCCAAGATCAATCAGCTTGCAGTGATGACTACAAAACGGCTTATATTTATTATCTTGCCAAGAGGTTTGCTTACCGCATTCTGGACAAGGATACGTTTTAGGTGAAAGGCTGGCATTAGAAGTAGATTCGGTCATAATAAAAGTAGAGAGATCCTTGGTTTTATCAACAAAGTATCCTCAAAAAGTAAGCAGTAATTGATTTTCAAATCATTGCTCTATTAATCTGATTGAGAAAGCTATCTGTCGATGAGTAATCGATATCGTGATATTACTATTGGGTTGCATTGACTATATAATAGCATGCAGCCGAATAATGACAAATGACAAATATTTTAAGGACAGAAAATGACTGACAACCTTGAGCTTTCACATCAGCAAGAGCGGGCATTTCAACCTCAACAACTCTCAGCACCACGTGATTTTTTGATGCCAGACGCAGCACTTAAACCTAAAAAATCACTCGTTTTGGAGATTGGCGCAGGGAAGGGCAAGCATGCCTTAAGCTTTGCCATGCAAAACCCTGATAAGCATCTGATTGCGATTGAGCGTACTCGCAATAAGTTTGAGGCATTTGAAAAATTGGCAGTGCAGCAGAATTCTGCCAATTTGACCGCTATTCATGCTGATGCAATTGCATGGATCGTACATGCAATTGCGCCAAATAGTATCGATAGTATCTATATCTTATATCCCAATCCTGAGCAGCACAATCCCAATCAACAATGGCTTAATATGCCGTTTTTTGAGTTTTTACTGTCATGTTTACAGGTAGACGGGGAGATAATATTGGCAACCAACATCGAAACATATATGGACAATGCTGAGCATCAAGCAAATGAGGTATGGCGTTTGCCCAATACGCGTAGTCAGGTTGCAAGCAGCAGTCAGCGTACACATTTTGAAGTTAAATACTTAGCACGGCAAGAAACCTGTTGGGAGTTAAGCATGAAGAAACCTGAAGGTTATCAAACCAGATTCGATAAGTGGATGATAGCTAATGTGAATATTTAAAATAATAGCCTAAGTAAAAAAGATAAAAGAATTACATTTGCTATAAAATGCTAAGGTTAAGTTAAAACTATAAAATAGCCTAAGCAATTAAAATCATAATAAATAAAACCGCCCCTAAAAAGGCGGTTCAAAAATCCGTTGAGTAAATACGTACAAATAAATTTATAAAAATGGTTTTACTAAGTTATTAGAATCCGTACGAGCATCAAGCACCGTCAAAAAAGTATAAGCACCGATAAATTTCCGACTGATAAACATAAACTCTTTAGGTGGTAGATTGAACTCGAAAGACTGCATCGCTTGTGTCGCATTATTTGAGAGGCGAGTATGCAGCTTACTGTTAGCCCAAATATAGCGCTGTTGGTCATCTAGACAATTAGCAGGCATATCCATGTTTATCACAGGATCACTAAAAGGTTCAGTTGCCAACAAAAACAATGAGGCGATATCTGAACGTACTTTATCACTCATGGTATCAAAAAAGTCATAACCAGTCATGGCACTCATCATAGATTGATGATCATGATAATAACCGGCACGCAATAAATTATGAGCAATCGTCAATAAGTTGTTATCGAACTGCCGAATCGCGCCAAAATCTAATAAGACCAGTTTATCAATTTCGGTTTCGTCGCGTGCGACACGGACAAGGTAATTACCAAAGTTTGGATCCGTTTGCATCTCACCCCAAACGAAAATCTCTTGTATCATGATTTCGATAGCCGCCTGACCGATGGCGTTTCGACGCTCAAGAGGGAGTAGTTGCAATGCGTCAGAAACCACACTGATACCCGGCTCATAAGACATACAAAGTAAGCGTTTGGTCGAATAATGGCGGTTAATTTTAGGTACAACATAACGTGCATCGTCAATCAAACGGTTATAGAACCGCTCTGTTGTGTCAGCTTCCGCCTCATAGTCGACTTCGTGATGTAATAAATCACGTATCTCTTCAAACCATGCATCGAGTGAACGGGTTTGTGGAACGATATTGCTAACCTTTAATAGGCTCTTAAATAGAGCCAAATCAGAGTTGATCGCATCAGCCACACCCGGATATTGAATCTTTAATACCACTTGCTCACCCGTGGCTATGACGGTTGCACGATGAACTTGGGCGAGGGATGCTGTACCAATAGGAACAGGGTCAACCTGAAGATCCTGCAGCTTATTGCCCAATAAATCCTGTAAATTCTGCTCGATTTTTGGCCATGCAAGTGTCGCTGTATCATCATTAAGCGTTTGTAAGGCACGAGTAATCTCAGGTGGCAAGATATGCTCACCATAAATCGCTAGCATTTGACCAATTTTTACGACAGAGCCTTTTAATTTACCAAGCTCTTCTGCCAAATAATGCGCCTGTTCTTCCATAAAAATCTGGTTACGTGCTGTACGTGCTTCTTTATTAAGAAACATACCAGACACGCTATTACCTGCCCAACGACGACCGATGTTCAACGAGGTTTTGGCAATCGACATACGACGATCAAACCCCGAGGTTTTTAAATTATCGATAGACTGCTTGTTATTAGAAGACCTAGAGGTATTGTTTGCCATAGATATCGTCATTTCATCGAGTTGGTATTGATTTGTGGGTGATGTACCTACAATACAAGGGAGATGTGCTATGAGTGTACAGAATTGTATCATATAAAGAAGGCAGGTTTTGCAGCTTAGCCAAGCGACGTTATTTACTTTGTAATTTAGGATAGCATGCTGAAATTCTTAAGCATTTTTTGCCTATTAATTTTAGCAGCCTTTAAAAAATATAACCCATCAAAAAATTCAACCCAGCATCACGCTAGGTCGAATTTATCAAAAGTCGTTATAGGTGGGTGCTATTTATCACTACTATTTAAATGTTTCCACGGGCAATAGCATGATGACCGATATCACGGCGATAATGAGCACCATCAAAACTAATGGCAGCAGTGACCGTTAATGCTGCTTGCTGTGCATCTGAGATACTATCTGCTAATGCAGTCACACATAATACGCGACCGCCATTGGTCACGACTTCTTTCTCATTGCTAGGAGCATTTTCATGAGAAAAAGCCGTGCCCGCATGAAAGACTTTTACCGAATTTTGATTGTCATTATTTAATTCTGGCAAGCCAGCAATGACATCATTTTTTGATGAAGTTTCAGGGTAGCCTTTTGAAGCGATGACAATACCAAGGGCAGGGCGCTCATCCCAATTGGCTTCGGTCGGTAATTTACCCTCTAACCCTTGTGCAACCAAATCAACCATCGACGATTGTAAACGCATCAAAATAGGCTGCGTCTCCGGATCGCCAAAACGGCAGTTAAACTCAATCACATATGGGTCGCCCGCATTATCAATCATGAGTCCAGCATATAAAAATCCCGTATAAGGATGACCGGCAGCTTTCATCGCATCTACAACAGGCTGAATCACTTGTGCCATGACTTTATCATGAACCTCTTGAGTGACAACTGGCGCAGGAGAGTATGCACCCATGCCGCCTGTGTTTGGACCCGTATCACCTTCAAAAGCACGCTTATGATCTTGGCTGGTTGCCATTGGCAGGATATTTTCACCATCGACCATACAGATAAAGCTGGCTTCCTCGCCTTGCAAAAACTGCTCAATCACCACGCGGCTACCAGCATCGCCAAACTTGTTATCCGCCAACATATCGTCAATGGCTTCATGCGCCTGTTCGATCGTCTCAGCAACAATGACGCCTTTACCAGCAGCAAGACCATCGGCTTTAATGACAATAGGTGCGCCTTGCTCATCGATATAAGCCTTTGCCGCTACTGCGTCGGTAAAGCCCTGATAAGCTGCCGTTGGGATATTGTTTTGCTCCATGAATTCTTTGGCAAAAGTCTTTGAGCCTTCTAATTGCGCGCAATACGCTGTTGGACCCCAAGCTTTGATGCCAGCAGCACGACAAGCATCGACAATGCCTGTTACCAACGGTGCTTCTGGACCAACGATGACCATGTCGATAGCGTTATTCTGACAAAACTTGATAACAGCGCTGTGCTCGCCTGCATCAGTAGCGTCTTCCAAAGTGACGTTTTGGCATTTGGGTTCAAGGGCGGTGCCAGCATTACCGGGTACGATATAGATATTTTTTACATTATTATCTTTTGCGCACTGCCATGCTAGTGCGTGTTCACGACCACCTGAACCAATCACCAAAATATTCATCATACCTCTTGCCCTTAGCATTAAAATTCATAATAAGTGAGTTAATAGCGAGCCAGCAAAATACTGTCCAATATTCTGCGCTATTCTAACAAAAAAACGCCGCCATTGTCATGACTATGTGTCATAGCTATGCGCCTGTCCGTCTATATTAAGCCGTATCAGATAACAATCGTCTCATTAGTAAATGTTATCGACATCTTACTGATTCATGAAATGATGTTGTACGCTTTAGCTATGACAGCAGGTGCGTTACAATTCCACCTGAGAGATAGCCTTGAGTGAAATTATTTACTCATAGACCTGTTAAACCTCACAAAATAGTTCGTATAGCGGGAGTCAGACAAACCATGATTGCTAATGTTCAATAAGTTCAAACTTAATTATTCACAATACATAAGACATAACACCTAAATAAGAAGCTTATAAAAAAGCGCAAGGACAAAGGATATGCCAAACTCTCTAAATATCGCAAAAGAGCGGATCAGCCAGATAAGCGATATTGCCACCAGTTATGTACAAGCGGACAAATCATTATTTGACCACTTTATTCATAGCTACTATCAGCCATTGCATCAAGAGACTGCAAAGGACATCAGTAATGCTGATTTGGCTGGGATGGCACTGCATCATTTTACGCTATTAAAAGCCTATGATCGTAGCCATCCGCAGCTTGCCATATTAAACCCCATTGCAGAAGAGCAGCATTTTCACAGCTCACATACCGTTATCCAAATCGTTGCCTATGACCGACCATTTTTGGTCGACACGCTATTGATGAGTCTTGAAGAGCAAGGCATCGATGTGCATCGTACTTATCATATCATCGTCAATGTCGAACGCGATGAAAATGGCGCGATCACTAAAGTTGAAAGCGCTCAGGAAAGTGGCACCTCACACATGTCTTTGATTCATTGTGAAATCTCTTATCAAGACAATGATGAATTGGCGGCATTAAAACAGATGCTGCTGGCAAAAGTAGACACACTTGATGTCGTCGTTGATGACTGGCAGCAGATACGTGCCAAGCTAACCGATATAAAAGCGGAACTTGCTACAAAAACACTGCCGGAAGTATTTTACTCTCAACAAGAGATTCAAGCATTTTTAGATTGGGTCTTGGACGATCACTTTATCTTTTTGGGATATCGAGAGTACCGCTTAGAAGACGGGCACAGAATCGAGGTTAATAGTTTTGGCAATATAGCCAACCAAGACGACCGTAGTGATTTGGATTTATTTTCTATTGGTAATAGTGGGCTTGGACTATTACGTGGCGGTAGTGAAGACCAGCTTTCAAAAAGCTTTGACGAGCTGCCAAGCAATCTAAAAAGACTGCTAACAGCGCCGCAAGTATTGGTATTGTCAAAATCAAGCCGAGTATCGCCAGTACACCGCCCAGTTTATATGGATTTTTTGGGCATTCATAAGTTTGATGATAATGGCAAGCTCATCGGTGAGCATCGTTTTATTGGTCTTTTTACAGCACAAGCTTATCAACTAAGCGTGCAACAAATTCCCTTATTACGCGAAAAATCCAATAAAATCATGGCGATGGCAAAACTACCACGTGATGGTCATGCGTATCACAAAATGATGCATATCATTAATACCTTGCCGCGCGATGACTTGTTTCAAGCCAGCATTGATGATCTTTACCCGACAGTACTAGGAATTAGCCAACTACAGGACAAAAAAAGCCTACGCTTATTTTGCCGTATCGATCATTACCAGCGTTTTGTTTCCTGCTTGGTCTATATTCCGCGTGATAAATTCAATACCGAACTTCGCATCAAGGTACAGAACGTCCTAAAAGAAGCTTATGGTGGTACATCTTCAGGCTTTACAACGGAGTTTAACGAATCTGAACATGCCCGCGTCCATGTACATGTCCGTACAGTGCCAGGTCAAGTGCATGAGGTGGATACCGCTGCGCTCCAAGCCAAGCTGTCCTTTTTGATGCAGTCGTGGAGTGATAACTATCAAAAAATGCTGCTGGATAATGTCGGTGAGCAGCATGCCAATGCTCTGACGCGCAGATTTTTAAGTTATATCCCTGCCGCTTACCAAGAGCGATTCGATGCACGTACTGCCGTTGAAGATACCAAGCGTTTGGCTGGACTTAGCGATGAGCAGCCGATGATTTGGCACTTGTATCAATCGACAGGTGACGCAAGCAATCAGTTGCACTTAAAGCTATATGGTCGTCAAAAAGCAGTTATCTTATCTAAAGTCTTACCCGTACTAGAGAACTTCGGGGTATCAGTTATCTCAGCGCAGACCTATGAGTTTGATTTACCTGAGCAACCTATTTGGATGCAGGAGTATGAGCTGGTCTTAGAGCACGTTGATACCATTGATATGCAAGTGGTGCGTGCACAGTTTGAGGACAGCTTAAAGCAAATTTGGGCAGGACAGGTTGAGAGTGATTCACTTAACGAATTGGTATTGACCACCAAATTAGATACTTATGATGTGGTGGTACTGCGCGCCTTGTCACGCTATATGATGCAAGCGAAAGCACCATTCTCGAATGTCTATATTCAACAAACTATGGTCAAAAACAGTGACATCAGTGTCGCATTAGGCAGTTTATTTGATGCACGAATGAATCCTAACTATAGTGAAGAGGAACGTGCCAGCAAAACCAGCCAGATTCGAGCACAGATTACCACCGCATTAGCAGGTGTCAGTAGCTTGGATGAAGACCGTATCTTCCGCTGGTACTTAGATTTAATTAACGCCATGGTACGTACCAACTTTTATCAAAGAGAGGCGAATGGGCAGCGTAAAGATCGTTTGTCCTTTAAATTTTTGGCAGCAGATATTCCAAATCTACCCAAGCCTAAGCCGATGTTTGAGATATTTGTCTATTCACCACGCGTTGAAGCAGTGCATTTGCGTGGCGGTAAAGTCGCTCGCGGTGGGCTGCGTTGGTCTGATCGTATGGAAGATTTCCGTACTGAAGTACTTGGACTCGTTAAAGCACAAATGGTCAAAAACGCCGTTATCGTACCGGTTGGCTCAAAAGGCGGCTTTATCGTTAAAACCAAAACGATGGCGGATGGTCGTGATGTGTTCCAAGCTGAAGGTATTGCCTGCTATCAGACATTTCTTCGCGGTATGCTTGATGTGACCGACAATATCGTCGATGGTGCGATTGTCCCGCCAGCCAATACCGTACGTCATGATGAAGATGATCCGTATTTGGTGGTCGCTGCCGATAAAGGTACGGCAACCTTTTCTGATATCGCCAATGCTTTGTCTGCTGAATATAACTTTTGGCTAGATGATGCCTTTGCTTCTGGTGGCTCGGTTGGTTATGACCACAAAGCGATGGGCATTACCGCCCGCGGTGGTTGGGAGTCGGTCAAGCGCCACTTCCGTATGCGCGGCATGGACATTCAAAATCGCGATGATTTTACCGTTGTGGCGATTGGCGACATGAGTGGTGACGTCTTTGGTAACGGTATGCTCAGATCAACCCATACCAAACTGGTTGCTGCCTTTAACCATCTGCATATTTTTATTGACCCAAATCCAGATACAGCGGCGTCTTTTGCAGAACGCGAGCGCTTATTTAACTTACCTCGCTCGTCATGGGAAGATTATAACCAGTCTCTCATTAGCCAAGGCGGTGGTATCTTCTCACGTCAAGACAAGACCATTGCTATCAGCCCTGAAATGAAAGCGGTTTTTGATATCTCAGATGACAGCTTAGCACCAAATGACTTTATCAGCGCGTTGCTAAAATCGCCAGTAGATCTCATTTGGAATGGTGGTATCGGTACTTATGTGAAAAGTAGTGAGGAGAGTCATGCTGACGTAGGTGATCGTGCCAATGATGCCGTACGTGTCAACGGTGGCGAATTACGTGCGGCTATCGTCGGTGAAGGGGGTAACCTAGGCCTCACGCAACGAGGTCGTATCGAGTATGCCCAAACTGGTGGACGTATTTATACTGATGCTATCGATAACTCAGGCGGCGTCAACTGCTCAGATCATGAAGTCAATATCAAAATCTTACTTGGCAAAGTGGTTGAGCAAGGTGATATGACGTTGAAGCAGCGTAATGAGCTTCTTGAAAGCATGACCGAGACCATTAGCGAATTGGTGCTGCGTCAAAACTATCTGCAACCGCAAGCAATTGAGCTGAGTCAAATCCGGGCAGCTGCAAACTTAAGCGATCATCAGCGCTTTATTCAGATGTTAGAAGCAGAAGGGCGTCTAGATCGAGCGATTGAGTATTTGCCATCAGATGAAGAGATTGCTAAACGCCAAAAATCTGGCACAGGTCTAACCAATCCTGAGCTAGCCGTTGTGATGGCTTACGGAAAAATGTGGGTTTATGACAACTTACTGCTCTCAGATTTACCGGATGCGCCGTATTTCGTTAATGAATTACGCAAATATTTCCCCGATGAGCTGGCATCAAAATTCTTTGATGAGATGACTGAACACCGTTTACACCGTGAAATCATCAGTACGTATATGACCAATAGTGTGGTCAACCGTCTGGGTATCGAAGCATTATTCCGTCTGCATGAAGAAACAGGACAAACGCTTGCCACTATCGTGCGCGGCTATGCCATTGCGCGTGATGTGTTCCATGTCTCAAAAGCATGGGAGCTACTTGAAGCACTTGACAATCAAGTCGATGCCACTTTGCTGCTTGAGCTTGAACTGCGTCTGCGCGATGCACTCGAAAACGGAGTAGTCTGGTTTATCAATGCCTTTGGACAAGATTTGCAAGTGGCCGATATGATTAGCCGTTTTGAAGACAGTGTCGAAAAGCTAACCAAATCAGGCGGATTTATTGAGCAGCAATTTTCACAATACTTGCAAGCCGATACCACAAGCTTGATAGAAGATGGTCTTTCTATCAATGATGCATCGATGTTTGCAATGTTGCCATACCATGTTGATGCCCTTGATGCTGCCCTCTTAGCAGAGCAGTACGAACGTCCGGTTGATGAGATTGCCACTTTATACTTTGAGGCCTATCACGTTTTGCAGCTTGATTGGATGATGGATAATATTGCTATCTTGCCGCAGCAAGACCACTGGGATCGCCGTGCCCGTCATGCGCTTGCCAATGATGTATCGCGCAGCTTACGTATGCTGATGGAGACGTTATTGACTCAACCTGATGCCATTCAAGCCTTCAGTGATTGGAAATCGCGTCATGCTAGCCAGCTTGCCGGCGTTACTGCTGAGATGGATAAACTTGATAGCAATAATGATAGCCAAATCAGCCTCTCAACGTTATCCGTCTTGATGAGTGAGTTAAGTGGTTTAGTGACCAAATAGCGAATCGAGTAAGTAAATAGATAGTTTGATTATAAAAAACCACCGTTATTCGTTAACGGTGGTTTTTTTATGTTTTTATGCCAAATAGCCGTGCCAGTATCATTTAATAAATGCCTTTAAAGGTACTTCTTTATCATATGTCGTTATCAATCCTGCTAACTTATCATGCTTTGTCATTCATAACGCGCCGACATCCTTGACCACTGATTTGACTAAAGCCGCCCGATATTTTTTCGACCTTTATTTGGGTCAAAATGCGATCTTTTAACGCCTGTACGTGAGAGATAATACCAATCAATTTCCCTTCTTGTTGCAAGCCTGTCAAGGTATCTAGAGCAATATCTAACGACTCTTCATCAAGCGTGCCAAAACCTTCATCCAAAAATAGCGAATCCACACGGATATTGTGGCTAGCCATTTGCGATAGTCCAAGAGCGAGCGCGAGACTGATAATGAAGCCTTCACCACCAGATAAGTTTTTGGTGCTGCGAATATCGCCGCCTTGATAGTTATCAATGACATTAAGCTCAAGCGGATTGCTGTCATCATGAATCAGCAAATAGCGGTCACTCATCTTTTGTAGTTGGCTATTGGCATGGCTAATCATAACTTCAAAAGTTAAGCCTTGAGCAAAGGTGCGATATTTCTTACCATCGGCTGAACCAATTAAAGTATGCAGCTGCTGCCAAACTTGTAATTTTTCTTTTTGCGCATTAATAGCTATAAGCTGCGTTGCTTGTTGACCTTTTTGGTTCTCATTGTCTTTGAGCTTTTGAACAATAGCACCAATCTGTTGACTGAGCTGATCAATCTCCATCTGAATGTGCTGATGTTGGGCGGCAATCGTTTCTTGGCTGATATTCGTCATAGCAAGAGATAGGTTCTGCTCTAATGATTGTTGGGTGCTATCTAACTGTGACTTTGCCTGCTGCAAGGCGCTATCAATCGTAAGCTTACGAGTATGTAAAGCATCACGCTCTTCTTTAGGCAAGCGCGCATGGATAAAAGCATCTTCATCCACAAACTGCGCCGCTGCTAGATGCTCCATAAATACCTCTTGTTGGGTATTAAGGGCTGTCATAGCAGACTGCAATTCTGCCAATAGCTGTCGTTGCCTGTTTTGCAATTGCTCTAATACTTGCTGCGTGCTGTCTAGTTGTCTTTGAGCATTTGCTTGTTTGGCTTTTGCGTCATCCACTGTTCGGCGCAGTAGAGTGTCTTCTGACTCTGGGTTTTTATCTGAAAAAAGCTCTGTTCTTTTGCTCCTGAGCAGCTCAAGATCTATATTTTTTTCCACTATCAAGTGTTCGAGATTCTTTAGAGCGCTTTTATCTGTGCAAAGCTGTGCTTGCTTAGTGTCAATTTGAGCGCTCACTGTACTTAATGTATTGGTTAGCTGTTGCTGGCTGTTTTTCTGTTTAGTAAAATAATTTTTCAGCTGATTTAGCATGCTGCGCTGTTGACGTAATCTGTCAATATGACGCTCATAGTTACTGCTATCTAGTACGGTTTTCTCATCAGTACTAGCATCCAATTGCTTAAGTGCGCTTTGAATGTCTGCTTTTTTAAAATCAATACTTAAATATTCTGCGTAGTTATCCGCCGGATACTTATCTACCAAAGATAAAATACTGCTAGTAATAGGGGCTAATGCCAAAAAGTTGGCGGCTATCTTTTCTTCAACGGTGTCTGCTTTCTGCGAGTGTAGCTTGATATCCGTCGTCAGGTTATTGATTTTGCTTATCAATACCTGATGCTGATTTTCATCACTCTCTATAGCAATACTTAGCGCTGACATGCTTTGTGTCAAGTCATCATGTTGAATCAATACATTTTTAAGAGACTGCTTTTGCTCGAGTAGCTTTTGTTTGACGCTGTTTAGTAAAGGTAATGTGCGTTCAACGTCACTATCAATCGCATTGATATCCTCACTCAGTTGATAAAGCGGATGGACAATCCCTGCAATCGCTTTGGAATAATTTTTATTGGCGTTAAAAAGTGAAAGTAGACTATCTTGAATGTCATTGCTTAACATCTCACACTGCTGCTGTAATGGTACTAACTGCTGCTGTTGGTTGCTAATGGTTTCATTTTTAGTAGCATGGTCGATATGATGTTTAGATAACGCTTGTTCGAGATGCTCAATGAGTATCTCAAGCTCAGCTATTTGCTGCTGGGTTTGCTGTGTTAGTGGCAACGCTTGTTTGTTGTCAAGTTGGCTATCCAATAGCGGATGATGCTTACCATAAGGGTGCTCATGCGCGCCACACAGTGGGCAGGGTGTACCGTCTTTGAGCTCCACGATGTAATCTTCAAGCCTTGCAACTTTTTGCAGTAAATGAAGGTGCGTCTGTTTGTCTTGTTTTTTAAGCTTAGTGCTCTGAATGTCGGCGCGATGAGTGGCAACTAAATCTTCTAAGACCATTAGCTCTTGCTTCAATACCGGTAGCGTGAGATTGATTTTATGGATTTGACTGATCAGCTCAGACCGCTGTGTAATCTTAAAGCTCACCTGCTCAATTTGTATGAGGATTGGATCAATTTGCTCTTGCTCACTACGCATACTGGCAAGGGGCTGCTTTTGAATGATGATTGCTTGCTGCTGTTGTAGCTTTAGTAGTTGCTCGCGCCGCTTCGCTATCAATAAAATATCAGTATCTTGCTGTTTAGATAATGTCTCAACATCAGCTTGTAGCTGGCGGGCATGGCTATGTTGACCCATCCTAGTGGCT
This sequence comes from Psychrobacter sp. ANT_H56B, assembly GCF_008369245.1. Classification (NCBI taxonomy): domain Bacteria; kingdom Pseudomonadati; phylum Pseudomonadota; class Gammaproteobacteria; order Moraxellales; family Moraxellaceae; genus Psychrobacter; species Psychrobacter sp. ANT_H56B. Next base: position 175,069 of record NZ_VOBF01000001.1, on the reverse strand, counting down.
GAAAGCTCAGAGTTGTCCTCTAGTAGTGCTCTTAATCGTTGACAGTTGCTATCAAAGATTGTCATATCGGTATCAAGGTCGCTCATCTCTGGGTGGTCGCTAAAGTACTGGTCGATATTATTTAGCTGAGTTTTGGTGCGATTGGCAGTTTGCTGATGACTTTGGATGGTTTGGCTTAATATCTGTACATTGCCTGCCAATAATTCCTTGTGCTGGTTGTATTCCACTAAGGATTGAGACTGCTGCCTTATATCGCTGTCTAATTCGCGTACCTGTGCGATGAGGGGCAAATTTATTTGAAGGTTTTCTGATGCTTGCTTTTCTAGCATATTGGCATTGTCTAAATGGCGAGCAGCTTGCGTCAGCGATTCTTGCTGGGCAGGGATTTGATTTAGCAAACTCTGTTGCTCAACATCTAGCTTCTGGACCGTATCACGGCGATAGCTAAGCTCACGAAACTGGCTATCAATCTCTAATGCCTTGTTTGCAATACTTAAACGCTTAGCTTCTGGAATAAAAGCTTGCTGCGCTTGCTGGGCGCTTGCAAACTCGCTCTGATAAACAGACAGGTTACTTTGTAGCTGTTGTATGTTATTTAGCCATTGCAGCTGCTCACTTAATGTCTTAAAGGTTTGTCGCTGCGTGTTCTGCTGCTGATTCAATACTTTTAGATCGGCTTCCAATAGGTTTTCGTTTTCAACACTTAGTAAAGACAAGCCATCAACGCCTGCCTGCAACTTACTGAGCACATCTTCTTCCAAGCGTTTTTTCTCATGAACATTGAGTGAGATTTTGGCATAGATAGCGGTACCTGTTATCTTCTCTAAAATCGCCGCTCTATCACCGATATCAGATTTTAAAAAGGCGGCAAAACTGCCTTGTGCCAGCATGATGGAGCGGGTAAATTGGCTAAAATCCATACCAATAAGATCCTGAATATACGCAGAGGTCTTAGATTTTTTCTCTTCTAAAATCTTGCCAGATTTGACCTCGCTAATCTCGTGCTTAATCGGTAATAAGTTGCCTTTGGCTTTTTTGTGGGCACGATGTTGGTACCATGAACACTGATATCGTTTAGCGTCAATCTCGATAATAACTTCAGCCGAGCACTCTCCGGTACCTTGGGTCATGATCTCATTGGTAGAGCCAGTAATATCACCGAGTCGTGGTGTTTGACTGTAGAGCGCCAAACAAATAGCATCCAAAATAGTGGTCTTGCCAGCGCCTGTTTGCCCAGTAATGGCAAAGATACCTTCGTTAAGAAAAGCGGCGTCACTAAAATCAATGTGCCATTCGCCTTTTAAGGAGTTGAGGTTTTTAAGTCTGAGTTCAATTAGGCGCATGGCAGGGTCTTATTTTTATAGATAGTGGTGATAATTTACTGTTCGTTGTATCAGGCTGATGAGTTTTATATGTTATTCAGCTTGAGTATCTGCATGGTGCAGATCATAAACGATTTGCTCATAAGCCTCTCGCAAGGTCAATCTTTGCTCGTCAGGGATGTTATGAGTGGCTAAACAACGCTCAAATACTTCTTGCTCATTTAAGTCTTGTAACGTCTCAGAGATTTGTTGCTGATTAAGGACTTTGTTATAAGTGCGCGTATTTTTTATTTTTAATACCTCACACGGTAAGCCTTCTACCATCGCTTGAATACTTTCACGCAATTCGCTAATCACCTCATCACCAGTGTAAATAATCTCTAACCAGACCGATTCTGTATCAGACAGAGCTTCAATAACCTTATCAACTTTTTGATTAATAGTCTCCAAATCACCTGATACTTGCGCCAAGTTTTGGAACTTTGGAATAGGGAGTGAGGTAACTTGCATCTGACGGGCGGTATCATGATGCAGTGGCGTGGCGGGTAAAGTGAAAGGAGTGCTTAGAATAACTTCTGTTTGTTCAGAGGGTTCTTCAATACTCGTTTCACTATGCTGATCACTTTCTAGAGACTCGACATCAGCAAATAGGTCATCCATAAAACTTGCCGCCTGATTGACTGCTTTTTTAACGGTTTTTTCTACGGTCTTATCAGTGTTAATAAGGGTGTTGTTCAGCTGATGAGGGCTGCTCTCAGAGGTATTTTCCAGTGTTAGCTCTTTGTTTTTTAGCACCGTGCCAAACTGTATGAGCAATACTTGCTTTTGCTGACGTGCTTCGCCAAAGCCCATTGCAATGGGTGATCCTGAATATCGAATGGTTTCACGCCCACCGACGCGCTGCGGCACATGTAAATGCCCAAGCGCCACGTAATCAAAGCTTTCACTGAACATATCAGCGGAGACTTTACCAAGCGAGCCAACATATAGCTCACGAACACCATCATCATCAGTAGTGGTGCCGCCGGCAGCAAACAGATGCCCTGTGGCAATAATAGGAATATGGCGCTTATGCGATTTTAATAATTCAGCTTGTTTGGCTTTAGCAATATCTGCGACTTCATCATAGTGCGCGCAGATACCTTTGATAACATTGGCGTCTTTGCTTTGAGCTGACTCGCCAGCCTGACTGCCACGCACATCACGATCACGCAGATAAGGGACAGCGGCGATAATGCAATGCGGTGTACCGGCTGCATCATCTAACACCATCACTTCGTCATTTAAGTCATCACAAGCCGTACCAACGACATGGACGTTTAAAAACTTAAGTACATTACTCGGGGCATCCAAAAATGTCGGTGAGTCATGGTTGCCTGCGACGATGACGACATGCTGACAGCATGATTTTGAAACCTTGCCTAAAAACTCATAATACAGCGCTTGGGCTTTATTACTTGGCGTCATGGTATCAAAGATATCACCAGCGACAATAAGTATATCCACTTGCTGCGCACTAATGGTGTCCTGTAGCCAGTTTAAAAAGGCGGCAAATTCATCATAGCGCAGACGTCCATAAAGCCTGCGTCCCAAATGCCAGTCAGAGGTGTGCAGGATAGTAAGAGGCGTAACAGCAGATACAGGCATAATGAGGCTTAGTGGTAAATAAAAAGACAGCCATTATTCTAGCAAGGATTGGAGAAGTTTGCTCTGTTGCAATCATAAAAAAGCCCTACCACTAAATTGGCAGGGCTTATAATTAAAAAGGCGTGTTAAAAGGCTTTTAATCAATCACTAACTGCTCAAGACCACCATCTTCTGTTGCCAAATTAGCAATCATAGATAGTGCATGCGCTTGTTGGTTAGGATTTGGTTTTGGTGTCGTAGCAGTACCGCCTCGTAACCAGTTATTATCGTTTTCTGAGGTCTTTTTATTATTATACCAAGCCAAATCATGATGTAAGCTGACGACATCACCCATGATGAGTAGAGCAGGCGTAGGTAGTTGATGTTGTACTTGTAATTCAACGATACTGGCAAGTGTACCCGTCAATACTTGCTGATTGGACATACTGGCGTTAGAGACGATAGCAATCGGGGTCTTTGCGCTACGCCCAGCGTCAATCAAACCTTCCGTCAAGCGCGGTAGCGAATGCAGACCCATATAGAATACGACTGTTTCATCAGTATTCAAAAAACTTTTGAAGTTATTATTAGGCGAGCCTGCCTTTAAAAACCCTGTCACAAAACGTACTGACTGCGAATGGTCACGATGGGTCAGCGGAATACCAGCATAGCTAGCAGCGGCATTGGCAGCGGTAATGCCTGGCACTACTTGATACGGAACATTGTGAGAGCGCAAACTTTCAATCTCTTCACCGCCACGCCCAAAGATAAACGGGTCACCGCCTTTTAAACGCACCACACGCCGACCTTCTTTTGCGCTATTAACCAACAGCTCATTGATGCCCAATTGTGCAACGGCATGATTACTGCGTTTCTTGCCCACAAATACTTTATCGGCATCGCGGCGGCACAAATCCAATACTTGCGGTGACACCAGCGCATCATAATAGACAATATCCGCTTGCTGCATTAAACGTAACGCTTTAAAAGTTAAAAGCTCTGGGTCACCGGGACCAGCACCAACGATATAGACTTCGCCCATCGTATTTTGGGCTTCTGTTGATTCATCTGTAGCATTTTTTGCAGTGATATTTGCCGCTGTGTTATCCAGATCAGCTTGCAGTTGGGCGATGGCTTCGTTTTCATTACCGGCAAACATCAATTGACTGACTTGACCTTCAAAGGCGCGCTCCCAAAACTGCCGACGTCCAGTCAATGTTGGAATTTTGGCTTTAACCTCACCTCGAAACTCGCCAGCAAGCTTGGCTAATTTACCATAACCTTGTGGAATCAAGGTTTCTAGCCTTGCCCGCAATAAACGTGCGAGTACCGGTGCCTTACCGTTGGACGAGATACCAATCACGATGGGATTGCGATCGACAATGGCAGGGAAGATAAAATCGCATAAATGCGGCGTATCGACGACGTTTACCGGAATGTTGAGTTCAGTGGCATCAGCATGGATTTGGTGATTGAGCATCTCATCGTCAGTGGCAGCGATAATAACGCGCGAATCTGTCATATAGGTTTTATTATAATTCTCATAAATCAGCGCGTGCTTACTATCACTGAGCAAGGCTTGTATCTCATGGCTAATGCTTGGCGCAAGGACAGTGATACACGCGCCAGCACGGCTCAGCAAATCAGCTTTGCGTAATGCCACATCACCGCCGCCAACAATCAGTACTTTACGATCTTCTAATTTAAAAAATAGGGGAAAGGTATTCATAGTATGACCAGTCATTCAATTGAATATATACTGCTATTATGAGTTATCAGTTGCGCAGGCTCACGTAATGTATTGGCATTAGTATATTCGTTTTTGAGATATTAAAAGTAGTTTTTTTTGAGAAAGGGAATAGCAATATAAAATCAAGATACTAAAAAAATCCCGCTTAACTCGGTGTAAACCGGTTAAGCGGGATTTTTATGCATTGTATTTATTAAATCACAATTCTGTATTTAGCAATTACAACTGCGTATGCAAGCCACATTCGCGATGCTCTTCTACTTTAGTTGGATCGAAGTAATCAAACTCATTAGGTAGGTTATGTTCTTCAAGATAAACATCCAAATCGCTATCTGTCTTATCAAACAACGGTGCGACTTTTAACACGCCGTCTTTAGACAAGCTCAGGACATCAAGACCTTGACGGAATTCGGTTTGATCTTTACGAATAGCATTGAACCAAACATCAGGCTTTAGCTCATCTAAAGCGCGGCGGAATGGCTCAAGCTTCACTTGATCGGTGAACTCATCATGTAGTGGGTTATCAATACCAGGAATACCTTCCATCGTCACGTCACGATGGGCAGCAGTTTGCTTAGGAATATAGGTGATCACATTTAAATTTAAATCACGGATGACTTTATTGGCAAACTGGTAAGTGGCGTCAGTGTTATAGCCAGAATCTACCCACAATACGGTGATATCAGGGCGCAGCGATGCGACCAAATGCAAAATCGCAGACTCGTAAGGACGGAAGTTAGTGGTAATGATTGGGTTTTTCGCTTGGCTTAATGCCCATTCTACGATTTGTTCTGGCGTTTGACCTTGCAAGTCTTGGTTGGCTTGATCGATATCTAGATTCGGATGTAATTGGCTCATGGTAGATTCCTTGATGAAAGTTCATGTAAAAATGATTTGAGTGAAAAGTAACTAATATAAGTGCTCATGATTTATTCTAAAACTAAGTGCCTGCAAACATCGGTAATGCGCTAGCATCGCGTCCATCGTAGCTGCTAGCAAGCGCATTAAATGCTTGACTGATATCAGAGATAGATTTCATATCATGCTCACTGAGCACAAAGCTATCTGCGCCCGCACGTAAAAGGTAAGCAATTTGGTCACGGCCAAACTTGCCCGCCATACGAATCTCGCCCTGATAGCCTATTTGACGCATGGTTTGCGCATAACTAAAACCGCGTCCGTCGGTAAAGGCCGGTACATGAATAACAATCAAATCTTGTTGTAATAAAAACTCTGACAAACCAACCAATGTATCGGTGTCATTATCTGACGTAACCCAAACGCCAACACGGCTGGCATGTTCAGTCAATAGCTCGTTCAGCTGCTGTAATAGCCCGCCAGCAAGCTTGCCTTCAGCATTCAATAAATCCATGAGCGGCAATACGATATCGAACTTTTCTTGTTTATGTAATAGCTCAAGCAGCGATATATGGCTAAGAGCAATGCCATCTGGTAGCTCATCGGTATTAAGCGCCAACCACGTATCACTTTGACCGATATCAATACCTTTGCTGTTTAACACATGATGATTACCCATAGACATTCTCCTTAAAAGGTGCCACGCCAACGCGATTGACCAAGTCACTAAAAGCTTCTACGTCGTTCTCATTGCTCATGCGCTGCTCTAAATAGACGTCCAGTATTTTTTGTAGGGTAATCGCCACATCTTCGGCTGGTACTGCTTTACCCAATATTTTACCGACTTTGGCATCGTTACTAGAGTTACCGCCAAGGCTGATTTGATACCAATGCTCACCCTTTTTATCGACACCAAGAATACCGATATCACCCGTATGATGATGCGCACAAGCATTCATGCAGCCAGACATATTGAGGCGAATCTCACCCAAGTCATAAAGATAGTCGAGGTCATCGAACTGCTTTTCGATTTGTTCAGCGATATTGTGAGTTGTGGCATTGGCGAGTGAGCAGTAGTCCCAACCTGGGCAAACAATCATATCTGTTAATGTGTTTATGTTGGCACGTGCTAAATGCAGATCCGCCAACTGTTCCCATAGCTCATATAGTTGATTGGTTTGCACATCAGAGAATACGAGATTTTGCTGATAAGTACCGCGCAATTCACCAAAGCTATATTTGTCTGACAGATCCGCGAGAGCATCCATTTGTGATTCGCTGACATCACCAGATGGTACGTAGGTTCCGTCGACCAAGCCTGCCTTTAGCGAAATGACGACAGCGCGATAGCCTGCTATTTTGTGCGCGACTGTATTTTGGTTATACCAATCGGCAAAGTCTTTATTCGCATTGAGTTGCTGTTGCAAGTCAGACTGTACTTGTAAGGCATCAAAACCAACATAATCAGGCTCACTAAAGAAGCCAATAGCAGTGTCAAAATTGGCATCGGTCAGCGTCAGTGGACCATCTTTGGTATGAGCTTCCCACTCAGCATCGACCAACTTAGCAAAGGCAGGACCGCCCATGCTCTCGACCAATATTTTGATACGCGCTTTGTATTTATTATCGCGGCGACCATGCAGGTTATAAACGCGCAAAATAGCGTCTAGATAGCTAAGCAGATGCTGACGTGGCAAGAATTCGTTAATTACTTTACCAATCACTGGTGTACGGCCAAGACCGCCACCCACCAATACTTCAAAACCAATCTCGCCTGCGTCATTGGTTTTTACATGCAATCCCACATCATGTACTTGCGTCGCCGCGCGGTCATTGGCAGTACCAACGACAGCAATCTTAAATTTACGCGGTAAAAAAGCAAATTCAGGATGAAAGGTAGACCACTGACGGATAATTTCGCAATAAGGGCGTGGATCCGCAATCTCTTCTTGATGAATACCGGCATAAGGATCGGTAGTCGTGTTGCGAATACAGTTGCCCGACGTTTGAATGGCATGCATTTGTACCGATGCCAGCTCTGCCAATATGTCTGGCACATCTTCTAGCTTTGGCCAGTTCAGCTGGATATTGGTACGGGTCGTGAAGTGTCCGTAACCCTTATCGTATTTACGGGTAATCTCTGCTAATTTACGCAGTTGGTAGCTGGCTAGCAGGCCATATGGAATGGCGATACGCAACATCGGTGCATAGCGCTGAATATAAAGACCGTTTTGCAAACGCAGCGGTAAAAATTGCTCTTCTGGCAGCTCGCCTGCCAAAAACCGTTCGGTTTGGTCGCGAAACTGGGCGACTCGTTCTTCTACCAAGGTTTGGTCAGCGTAGTTATATTGATACATGACGTAATCTCAATTTTGTTTTTAGTCTTAAAAGCAGCGACGAAAATGATTTGCGTGTGTAATATATTTTGTTGTCGATCGCAATGTGTACCGTTCAGCTTTACATCATATAAGCTTGTACTTCAAAACATAAATTCCTTTCAGTCATATACATATCCAAACACAGCATAAATTTTCATAACGAAAATTAGGTAGCCTATGCTTATCGAATTCAATACCTGATTTTAATGAGCAGTTTTTAATCATTTAATAAATAGCTTTAGCGTACTGCCATTATCCCTTTATTCGCCCAATTGCTTCTCTACTACCTTTATCTACAGTTACTCATCTTTCTCTCATCTCTTAAGGTTGTAAAATCACTATGACATCTATCATTGCCAATCAAACATCATCAAAACTCGTTCCTCCACACGGTAGCGCTGAGCTAAAGCCGCTTTTGGTTGATACGGACGCGCGCAGCCAAGCGTTGAAGCTTGCCAGCACTCTACCGACGATTACTCTTAGCTCACGTGAGCGCGGTGATTTGATTATGTTTGGTATTGGCGGTTTTACGCCGTTAAATGGTTTTATGAATCAAGCCGATTGGCAGGGCGTGGTTGATAATATGCGCCTGCAAAGTGGTGACAATGCGGGCTTGTTTTGGCCGATTCCTATTACTTTGTCAGCACCTAAAGTAACCGCTGACAGCTTAAATACAGGTGATAAAGTCGCATTGGTGGCGCAAGATGGCGAGATTATGGGTATTTTAACGGTGGAAGAAACCTACACCATTGATAAAGAGCATGAGTGCCAACAAGTATTTACCACCACAGATCCAGAGCATCCTGGCGTACAGCAAGTACTGGAGCAAGGTGAAGTCAACATTGCAGGTAGCGTTGAAGTCCTAAGCGAAGGCGAGTTTCCAACCTTATATCCTGAGATTTATAAAACACCAGCTGAAACCCGCGCAATTTTGGACAATAAAGGCTGGCAAACGGTCGCGGCTTTCCAAACCCGTAATCCCATGCACCGCTCACACGAATACCTTGCCAAGATTGCGATTGAGATCTGTGATGGCGTACTGATACATTCATTATTGGGTGCGTTAAAACCAGGTGATATCCCAGCAGACGTACGCCAAGAAGCCATTAAAACCTTGATTGACAATTACTTTAGAGCTGACACCGTTATTCAAGCAGGTTATCCGCTTGATATGCGTTATGCCGGTCCGCGTGAAGCATTATTACATGCCGTATTCCGCCAAAACTACGGCTGTAGCCATCTGATCGTTGGTCGTGATCATGCCGGTGTTGGTGATTATTATGGTGCTTTTGATGCGCAAACCATTTTTGACCACGTCGGTAAAGATGATTTGATTACCCAACCGTTAAAGATTGGCTGGACGTTTTGGTGTAATGCTTGTAATGCCATGGCGTCGGATAAAACCTGCCCGCATGAAGCGTCTGAACATGTCAAAGTATCAGGAACCAAACTACGTAAAGCGCTCTCAGAAGACCTTGATGTACCAGAGAACTTTAGCCGTCCAGAAGTGTTACAGATTTTGCGTGATTATTATGCTGGTATCGCTTTTGATGAGCGTGCTGAGGTTAAATTGGTCGGGGCTTCTGCGGTATAAAAATTTATATTCAATATGAAAGATAAAAAAGGGTCAGATGATAAGTCTGACCCTTTTTGTGTTATTTGAACGTTTTGACCATCTCGTGGTTAGCTGAGCTCTAAATCACCAGCCAACTTTTGATAGTCACCAACCAATGTGCCACCACCAGAGCAAAAGTAGTTAAGCGCGTATTTATCTTGGCTATCAATAGTCAATTTATCATCTTTAAATTGAAAAAAAGCCGTACTGTCATTGACCTTGCTCTGAAAAATAATGCCGTGTGCATCATCTTGACCCATCAATGTTGCTTTGCCATCAAAATGGCAGGTCGGTTTTTTGACATCGCTGCGCGCACGTACCTTAATGTCAATCTGCTTATCGCCGTCTGCTTTGACCATCACGCCTACCCAGTCATCGCCTTGCGTACGCTTAGCATAACCCTCAGAAGCATAGTCACCAACGATGACTTTTACAGCAGGCGAGAGTGTCGCTGCAGGTTGCGTAACGCTGTGATTATCCACATTGGCTTTTATAGTGTTATTACAACCACTCAAAGCAAGCAGCGCTGCACTTGTTAAAGAAAGAGCAGCAAAAAAACGCGAGTAACAAGAGAAAGAAGTAATCATTAAGTTGCCTTGGGTAAGTGAGTAAGTAATAAAAATGGCTTTGCAAAATGGATGTTTTTGATTGAATTAAACAGTTTTAGGTAGCAGTCGTTTATTTGCAGCGATTATAGTTGATCCACTTTTAAAAGAGTACGGAACTACTGGGGTTTATTATTCGCAGCCTCTGTCTGCGTAGGCACAGCAAGCAAGAAAAATTAACCCCAGTAGTGATTGATACTATTTGTATTTCTTTTATTAAGGACTGACTATACAGCGCCAGCGATGATACAGATTACACAACTATTCGTCTACTGAGCAAGCAATACGGCAACTTACGCAAAAGTGGCGGCTTATCGCTATATCGCAAAAACAGCTGTTGAAAATATCTACTGTAGAACAACTCATAATAGCGCTACTAATCATCGTGCTTATGCCAAGTTCACCACTCGATAAGCGTATTCGTCACTAAGCGTTTGTTATCTATACTGCTAGCATATCTCTCATCAACAAAAAAAACCAATGTATCTCCCAAAATTCTTACCATCACTGCCTTTGTTATCCTTATTTATAGAATTAATAAAATAGTAAGGTCCACAAGTGGCAGCATGACATTATCGAGAGCGTCTATGCAAACGACCAATATAGCCAAGAATCAGCCTTTGCGTCATACCTCAATGACTGATAATCAAGTGATTCAAAATAAAGCACCACGTACCTTGATAATGGGCGGTGTGCTGACAATGGCGGTATACATGACGGGCTGTAGCCCTACTGAATCTAAGCAAAGTGAGACCCAAAACGGCGCCCAAAAATCAGCAGCGCCGTCACAAGATATTGATTTGTTGAATGTCTCTTACGATGTCTCACGCGATTTTTATAAAGACTATAATACCTTATTTGCCAAAGGCTACCAAAAAGAGCATCCCAACAGCAAAGTACATATCAATCAGTCACATGGTGGATCGAGTAAGCAAGCACTGTCGGTTGCTAATGGTCTACAAGCGGATGTGGTGACCTTTAACCAAGAAAGCGATATGAATCTATTGGTTGAAAAAGGCTTGGTTGCTGCTGACTGGCAGAAAGCGCTACCAAACGGCGCGGTCCCTTATACCAGTACCATGGTTCTATTGGTACGCAGCGGCAATCCAAAGGGTATTAAAGACTGGCAAGATTTGGCACGTAGTGACGTAGCTATAGTAATACCCAATCCGAAAACCAGTGGTACGGCGCGTTATGCCTTTTTAGGTGCCTACGGTTATGGTCTGCATCATTTTAAAGAAACTGTCGAAACCTCTACCAAAACAGATACCTTTATCAAACAACTTTTGGCAAACGTCGTCACTTATGACAATGGCGCGCGCGCCGCAACGACCAGCTTTACCCAACGCGGTCTAGGGGACGTGCTTATCACGACCGAAAACGAAGCGCATTTGGCCGCCAAGCAATTTGCCAAAGGGCAAGTCGATATCGTCTATCCAAGTTATTCAGTGTTGATTGCCAATCCTGTTGCAGTGGTGAATGCGGTGACTGACAAAGCGGGCAAAACAGAAGCGGCAAACACCTATCTAAAGAGTTTATGGGACACGCCAGCGCAAGAACTGATGGCACAGATGTACATGCGTCCTAGTAATGAGCAAGTACTTGCCGCCCATAAAGGTACTTTGCTTGATATTGAGACGTTTGAGCCAGTCAGTGTCTTTGGTCCTTGGACACAGATTATGGAGACGTTTTTTGTTGATGGCGGGCGTTTTGATAAGCTGGCAAGCGTGCAGTAAAGGTAACCAAAAAGGTAATCAAGTTGTTCAGTTATAAGCCATTTGATTCAGACATTCATGCTTAGATGAAAGGTTGAATCAAATGGCTAAATTATTGGCGGATAGCCAATGATCATTAAAAATATTTGACCTATGCATTACTGATAGATTTAAGTTATTGATAATCTTATATTTCTCATTTCTTTATTCCATTTTGGCAATAACATACACATATTCATCATTAAACATAATAAGATAGCACTGTTAGCATACTTACATTACTTATCAGACATTTTTTGAGGCAGCCATGACATCATATACCACAGGTTATAAAAATAAGACACTTAGCGCCCTAAGTATCGCCGGTGTGGCGCTCACTTTAGGTATTGCAGGCTGTAGCAACAACGAAAAAACTGAGCCAGCTGCCAATGCAGAGGGCACGCCAGCAGCGACAGAAGGGCAGGACATCGAAATATTGAACGTCTCCTACGATGTCGCCCGTGATTTTTATAAAGATTACAATCCATTATTTGTTGATCATTACAAAAGCGAGCACCCAAACAGCAATATTCTTATCAAGCAGTCGCATGGTGGTTCGAGTAAACAAGCCCTGTCGGTCGCGAATGGTCTACAAGCCGATGTCGCAACCATGAACCAAGGCTCTGATATTGAGCTGCTTGAGAAAAAAGGCTTGGTTGAGTCAGATTGGGAAAGCAAATTCCCAGACAATGCCGTCCCTTTTACCAGTACCATCGTCTTTTTAGTGCGCAAAGACAATCCAAAAGGCATCAATGATTGGGCAGATTTGACCAAAGAGGGTGTTGAGATTGTCATGGCAAACCCAAAAGTGACGGGTAACGGTCGCTATGCCTTCTTAGGTGCTTATGGTTATGGCTTACATGCTTTTAATAAAGATGAAGCACAAGCGGAAAAATACGTCAAAGACATGTTAAAAAATGTCAAAGTCTATGAAAGTGGCGGACGTGCGGCGACTACGACGTTTGTACAGCGTGGTATCGGCGATGTCTTGGTAACATTTGAGAACGAAGCCAACCTTGCAGCAAAAGATTTTGGCGTCGGTCAAGTCGATATTGTTTATCCAAAATATTCAATAAAATCTGAAAGCCCAGTTGCTATCGTAAAAACCGTCACTGATAAAAAAGGCACCACAGATGCCGCCAAAGCTTATCTTGATTTCTTATGGAGCGATGCGGCCCAGCAATTAGCAGCTGACTTATACTTACGCCCAAGTGTGAAGAGTGTTCTTGATAAAAACAGTGATAAATTGCCACCTATCGACACCTTCCGTCCGAATGATGCATTTGGCACATGGGATGAGATCATGAGCACCTATTTCAGTGATGGTGGTTTGTTTGATAAGTTAGCGGTTAATGCGCCTCAGTAACAACGGTAGTACTGTGAGTAACCGACGATAAAAGCTGTTACTTATTCAATAATTTATTTGAGTACAGCGACTGCATTATTTGACTATTAATCAGTAACGCACGACATCATGAAATTATGTCAATCTCATAAAGGACATGGCCGACAACGCTATGTCCTTTATACCATGAGCATATTCATAATCTCTTTTTATCATGCTTTTTTCTTTATATCGATACGATAGAGTGCTTACGATAAGTACCATCAGCTAGGCAATAGGACACTATTATGAGTGCAACAACACCTTCTACCCTCAAACCCGTGCCGAAAAAAGGCTGGTTAACACGCTTGCGTCAGCGCAATGTGCTACCAGGGTTTGGGTTAAGTATGGGCATCACTGTCTTTAGTTTGTCACTGTTGGTAGTACTGCCGTTTGCCATGATGGCCTATACCACAACCCAAATGGGCTGGACGGGATTTTGGGAGACTATTAGCCAACCACAAGTCACGGCGGCGATCAAACTCAGCTTATGGATGTCGTTTTTGGCGATGCTAACCAATATGGTGTTTGGCACACTGGTCGCATGGGTGCTCGTACGCTATGAATTTTGGGGCAAATCCTTCATAAACGCCTTAGTAGATTTACCCTTTGCACTACCGACAGCGGTCACGGGTATCTCTCTTGCGACTTTATATGCACCTAATGGTCTTATTGGGCAATGGTTTGCCAAATTTGATATTCAAGTGGCCTTTACACCGATAGGTATTTGGTTGGCTTTGGTGGTCGTCAGTTTCCCCTTTATTGTTCGTGCTGTACAGCCCGTACTTGCGGAGTTATCGGTTGAGTTCGAAGAGGCGTCTGCGGTATTGGGTGCCAATCGCTTGACAACATTTCGCAAGGTAATTTTACCAGAGCTGTTGCCTGCGTTACTGATGGGTGCTGGCATGATGTTTGCCCGTGCGACCGGCGAGTATGGCTCGGTTATTTTTATCGCAGGTAATATTCCGATGCAGTCTGAAATTTTGCCCTTAATCATTATCAGTAAGCTTGAGCAGTTTGATGTTCAAGGCGCCTCAGCCGTTGCATTATTCATGCTGCTTATCTCCTTTGTGATTTTATTGACCATTAATATCGTACAGTGGAAGCTGTCGCGCCGTGTAGGAGCTCGCTAATGCAAATCTCTAATAGCTACGACTACCAAAGCAACCCAGCAACCAAAGATACGCCATGGGTACGCCGCACCTTTATTATCATTGCGGTTTTATTCATGGTTATTATGTTGGTAGTGCCGCTGCTAGCTGTGTTCTATGAAGCTTTTAAGGGTGGCTGGGAATTATATATTGCCTCATTAGTCGACCCTGAAGCCTTGCAGGCGATTAGGCTAACCTTGATTACTGCGGCGATTGTCTTACCGATTAATATGGTGATGGGTATTGCCATTGCATGGCTAGTGACCCGTTATCATTTCAAAGGTAAGCAGTTGGTGACGACGTTGCTTGATTTACCATTCTCAGTGTCGCCCGTTGTAGCCGGTTTAATGTTTGTTCTATTATTTGGACTTAATTCTACGATTGGTGGCTGGCTTGAGAGCATGGGTTTTCAGGTAATTTATGCCGTACCCGGTATTATTTTAGCAACGTTATTTGTCACCTTTCCTTTTGTGGCGCGTGAGTTAATACCGCTGATGCAAACGCAGGGCGATAGTGAAGAGCAGGCAGCATTAACGTTAGGCGCGACGGGTTGGCAAACGTTTTGGCATGTGACACTGCCCAATATCAAATGGGCGCTGCTATATGGTTTGATTTTGACCAATGCACGGGCGATGGGGGAGTTTGGTGCGGTAAGTGTGGTCTCAGGTCATATTCGCGGAGAAACTAACACTATGCCGCTACTGGTTGAGATTGCCTATAATGACTATAACTTTACCGCCGCGTTTGCCTTATCGAGCTTACTTGCCGCACTTGCTTTGGTCACGTTACTTATTCAGCAAATCATGACCAAGCTACAAGATCACAAATTTGCCAAGTCTGAACGTTTGATAAGTGCGCCTGAACTGCCAGTCAGTGCTAATGATACTGTTACAGAATCGGCAGGAAAATCATAACGGTTCATAGAAGCCACTATTGCTATACGCCATACTATTGAAACTATCTGCTACGATAAAAGAAATAATAAGAGACACCATTATGAGCATCGAGATTCGTAACGTTAATAAAAAATTTGGTAACTTCACTGCCTTAGATGATATCAATATCACAGTACCTACCGGCAAATTGACGACTTTATTAGGTCCTTCAGGCTGCGGTAAAACCACTTTGCTGCGTATCATTGCCGGTCTTGAGTATGCAGACTCTGGGCAGATATTATTTGATGAGCTAGACGTCACCAATACACCGGTACAAAAGCGCCACATTGGTTTTATGTTTCAGCACTATGCGTTATTTCGACATAAAAATGTTGCTGACAATGTAGGCTTTGGTCTGACATTACTACCAAAAAACGAGCGCCCCAGTAAAGCGGATATTGATAAGCGCGTGGCTGAGCTATTAGATTTGGTACAGCTGCCACAAGTGGCAAACGCTTACCCGCATCAGCTATCAGGCGGTCAGCGGCAGCGTATTGCGCTGGCTCGTGCACTCGCAGTTAAGCCAAAACTACTGCTATTAGATGAGCCATTTGGGGCGCTGGATGCCAAAGTACGTAAAGAGCTACGCACTTGGCTAAAAGACATACATCATGAGCTTGGTATCACCAGCATCATGGTGACTCATGACCAAGAAGAGGCAAGGGCGGTATCTGATGAAATTGTCGTGATGAATCATGGTCGTGTCGAGCAAGTAGGCACTTCAGAGGCGCTGATTCATCATCCAGCCAATGCCTTTGTCAGTGATTTCTTAGACTTGGTTTAACGTTCAATCAAGAGTGTTAGCGATAGCGCATAAAAAAAGACCTCATCATGAGGTCTTTTTTTATGCGGCTAATATAAGCCAAAGTTACTTAAGCAAAATTTTCACTGCCCATTAGCATTAGGCTAGTTTTAGCATGGCTTTTTCTTTGATTGATATCTGGTTATAAGTAGTGTCCAAAATGTCTTGACACCATTCTGGCAAGTCATTTGCGACCTCGTACCACATCCAAGTTCCATCACGAACACAATTTAGGATGCCCAGTTTTTTTAAGTGATTGAGGTGGCGCGATATCGTTGGCTGTGGTTGATCAAGTATCTCTACTAACTCACCGACGCAGCGTGATTCTTTATTATATAGGATTTGGAAAATCTTCAAGCGCGTAGGGTCAGATAATACTTTAAACAACTCAAGTGGTTGTATCATAGAATTATTATTAGACATGGGTCAATTCCAATGTATATTTAGTTAATAGGAGGACAATATAACAGCAGTTATCCTTAAAATCGATTAAAAAATGAGCAAATTTACAGTTCGTCGCCATTTTACTACCTTTGATACCGTCGGTTTACATGGATTACTATATTCAGTTACATGGATTGATTAAGATCAAAATATCCATAAATCTGTTATTAACCTAACTGAAAAAGTCACCAAACACTATTGTAAATGCTAATAATTATCGTTATTATAGCGAATAACACGTTAGTCAATCACAGTAGGAACCCATTTATGTACGTCTGTATCTGTAATGATGTCAAAGAAAAGCAAATAAAAGCTGCTATCGCGTCTGGTATCGATACGTTAGATGGTCTAAAAGACACGTTAGATGTCGCCACTTGCTGCGGCTGCTGTGAGCCTATGGTAAATGACTATCTCGAGGAGCATCATGCTAAGCTCGAAGTATTGGCTTATGCTGTTTAAGCGCTAAAGGGTTATGAGGCTTTACGCTGATACTCCACATCAAAACTGCATTTAGCGACTTCTATAAAGAGCGTACTATTGCCCAGTTTCTGACATGCCAATACAAATAGTGGTTGGTTATGATTCTCAGTTCATATCGTTACAAGCGTTAAGCTCTCTCTATGCTACTATATCCTTCTTAATATGTAAGGGCCTTCGTTGATTTTAATCTTTACTGATTGGTTTACGAATGGCACTTTATATATATGCAAAATTATGAATGTATATAACAAACAATGATACATACAGGAGTGTAAGTGATGATTGGCAACCCTAAAGTGATTGATTATTTAAACTTTTTGTTAGGTGGTGAGCTTGCAGCTCGTGATCAGTATTTCATCCACTCTGAGATGTATGCAGAATGGCATTACGGTAAATTGTACGATCGTATCAGCCATGAGATGGAAGATGAGACCTTACATGCACAGGCAATTATTCGTCGTATTTTGATGTTAGGCGGCACGCCTAAAATGAGCGTCGACGCGATTAATATTGGTACTACTGTACCTGAGATGCTACAGCTTGATTTAAATTTAGAATATCAGGTACAAAAACATCTTAAAGACGGTATCGCAATGTGTGAAGAAGCGCATGACTATGTCACACGCGAGATGTTGGTCGTGCAGCTCAAAGACACGGAAGAGGATCATGCCCATTGGCTTGAGCAGCAGCTACGCTTGATTGATATGATTGGTCTGCCAAATTATTTGCAAAGTCAGATGGCTGAAGTCTCTTCAAATCTTGTTTGATAGTAACGGATAATAATCGCTATATAATCAAATCAAATATCCAATAGATAGGGAGAGAGAATATGAATGGGGATAAAGACATTATCCGCGCGCTGAATAAAGTGCTGGGTCAGTCGTTGATAGCCATCAACCAGTATTTTTTACATGCACGTATTGCTCGCCATTGGGGCTTAGAATCATTAAACGAAAATTTCTATAAACAGTCTATCGCAGAGATGAAATGGTCTGATGATTTGATTGCACGAATTTTATTGCTAGGTGGTTTACCCAATTTGCAAGATTATGGCAAGATGTTTATCGCTGAAGACGTGCCTGAAATGATTGACTGCAATTTGCGCTTAGAAAAGCAAAAGTTTAGCATTATTACCGATGCGATTACTTTGTGTGAAACGCAGCAAGATTATGTATCACGTCAGCTATTGGTTACTCTAAAAGAGGGTAATGAAGAGTATCAAGACTGGCTTGAGACGCAAGAAGACTTAATGAAAGATGTCGGTATTCAAAACTATATCCAATCGCAGATGAATGACGATTAGATATTAGTAATTCTCGTTGAATCACAATAAGCCAGCCTATTTTTTGCTCATAACCCAAGCATAGGCTGGCTTTTTTTGGTCTATTTTTTATCAAATATTACTTTTTATATTTCAAATACAGCCTTTCAATACTCACTTTTAATATAAACCACGACCATCCTCAGGTTTTAAGCGTAAAAAATGCAATCCTGAGAGAATGGTAAAGACACCCAATATCCAATAGGTGGTTTGAAAGGCAGCCAATGTATCCATTTGTAGGCGCTCACGTAGCAGAGTGAGCAGCGCCGCCCCAAAGGCAATACCAAAGCTGATGGCGAGTTGTTGGTTGACAGCCATCAGGCTATTGCCGCTACTGGTTTGAGTACCATGCAGGTCGCCAATAGTAATGGTGTTCATCGCACTGAACTGCATAGAGTTACATGCGCCCATGACAGTTAAAATAGGTATAAACCACATCCACTGCGCCGCATCATTAAACTGCGCCAAGATGATAATCAAGATACCCATAAAAGTCGTGTTATAGACTAATACCGTGCGATAGCTGTAACGCTGGATAATCTTACTCACCCAAGGCTTGATGCCGATAGCACCTACGGCGATAGGGGCAAGTAGCCAGCCAGCTTGCGAGGGAGAGTACTCGAACACCACCTGCAAAAGCAACGGCAGCAAAAATGGCACAGCGCTAATGCCAAATCGGGTAAACAAATTACCCGTGATACCGATGCGAAAGGTACGGATATCAAACAAACTCAATGGAAATAGCGGAGCTGTACGACGTTTTGCGTGCCAAATATAAGCACCAAGCAACAGACTTGCCAGCAATCCAAGCATCAGCCCATAAAACCCACGCCCGACTTGTGCGCCAAATTCTACTGCCAAGGTAAAACCACAAGCGGCAGCGGCAAACAACAAAAACCCTGTCCAATCTAGACGCTTGGTGTCCTCAAATAACGCTGGTACCAGTTTTTTGCCCATGATAAAACCAAAAACACCCATGGGTATGTTGATTAAAAATATCCAGTGCCAGCTGGTGTACTGTACGATATAACCACCCAATACTGGTCCGACCAATGGCGCAACCAAAGCAGGGATTACCGCAAAGTTCATCACCGTTAAGAGCTTATTGCGCGGATAAGACTTGACCAAAATTAAGCGTGCAACCGGCGTCATCATCGCGCCGCCGATAGCTTGTACAATACGTGAGCCTATTAAGAAGTCTAATGTCGGAGAAGCGGCACATAATAGCGAGCCGATACAAAATATGATAATGGCGGACAAGAACACACGGCGTGTGCCATATTTATCGGCTAAAAATCCGCTAATAGGAATAAAAATCGCCAAAGTAAGTGCGTAGCTGATGACTGCCCATTGCATTTGTAGTGGCGATTCGCCCAATGCTTGTGCCATCTGTGGTAGGGACGTGTTTAGAATAGTAGCGTCTAAAATTTGCATAAATAACGCTACCGCCAGTACATAAGGTAGGTATTTATCTTGCGTTGGAGTCAGGGCTACCATTTTGCTTTCACCATATCTTAAAACCGTGGCTCGTTGAAACTCACCTTAATCGACAGTAAATTTTCAACAAAGCCATTATATTATGCGTAGTATAAAAATAACTGCCGAGTAGTTAAAGAGCAGCATAGTAACCATTCAAAAGGACTGATCTAAATAGTTGCTATCTACAAGAAATGGTTTAGCTAAAAGAAATGGCTTAATAAATTTTTAAAATATCTGTCATTATCTTATATCCTAAATACTACTTCACTTAAACATCTCTACCATATAAATTACAAGACAGGACTTTAATAGCAGGATCAGTCCCCGTTATAGTAGAAGGTATATGGTAGAAACCACCATTTCTAAAATATGACAATCAATACAACAAAAAATAGGTCACATTATGAGTCAGGATAACAATTCTACGAACGATCAGATAGAGAGCTATATACCGCCCAAAATTTGGACACAAGATAAAGAAAACGGCGGCAAATTTGCAAGTATCAACAGTCCAACCGCTGGCGCACGACAAGATAAGGCACTGCCAGTAGGCGATGCGCCATTACAGCTATATTCATTGAATACGCCTAATGGTGTTAAGATAAATATCTTATTAGAAGAGCTTGCTGAGCTTGATATCAAGGAAGCCGCATACAATGCTTATCTGATAGATATCTCAAAAGGCGATCAGTTTGGCTCGGGCTTCGTCGCTATTAACCCAAACTCAAAGATACCGGCTTTGGTCGACCATAGTCCTAGCGAAGCTGGCGATCCGCTTGCTATCTTTGAGTCTGGCGCTATCTTAATGTACTTAGCGGAGAAATTTGGCAAATTCATTCCGATGCAGCAAGGTAAGGCAAGGGTAGAATGCTTGTCTTGGCTAATGTGGCAGATGGGCAGTGCGCCTTTCTTAGGTGGCGGTTTTGGGCATTTTTACGCCTATGCCCCAGAGCCAATGGAGTATCCTATTAATCGCTATGCTATGGAAGTTAAACGCCAGCTTGACGTTCTTGACCGCCACCTAAAAGACCATACATATATGGGCGGAGACGAGGAGTCTGATTATAATATCGCCGATATGATTATTTGGGCATGGTATGGTCAATTGGCACTTGGCAAATTATACGATGCTGCTGAGTTCTTACAGGTTGATGAGTATCAACATCTACAGCGCTGGGCGAAAAAAATTGCTGAACGTCCAGCCGTTAAACGCGCGGTGGACTTAGTCCTTGAGCCTATTGCTTAGACCAATTGCCACGATAATTCATCTAAGTGGCTCATTTATTTATCCATAAATGTTTGATATAAAAGGTAAAAAATAAAATAATTCTGTATGTTGACGAACAAAAAGGTTGATAAGCACCTGTCTTATTAACCTTTTTCTATTTTAAATATTCATTATTCCAAATATACATATAGATATAAGCATTTGAGCTATACTTTGTTAATTACATAATGGTACATTAGTACAACAGATAGAAACATGGATACGTTAAGATAGCAGCCTCCACCCAAAAAGGGTAGGCGCTTAAACCTCTTCTATTGAAGAATGATGATTATGAAGGAGAATGATATGCTTAGGAATAGACCAACCCTCTTATTGAGTGCAAATGGTCCTAGTAGCCAGAGCGATGTTGTCAAACCTAAATACTCAAATAACTCTCATATCAAAGCGCCGTCTAAAAAAACAAAAAAGATAACAAAAACCATGTCAAAAAGAATTTTATTACCCCTCCTTACTGCTATCAGTACCGCGTTATACAGCGCCGCAGCTAGTGCTGATACGCCTATAGATTTTACCAGTCAAGATTGGCAAGTGGTCTGTGACAATACACGTACTTGCCGACTGGCGGGTTATCAAGCAGACAATGATATCGAATTGCCAGTGTCTTTATTGTTGATACGCCGTGCAGGTGCCAATGCCACGGTTGATGCTCGGGTCAAGCTTGGCGGTGCAAGAGAAAATTCTGCCAAAGCCTTGATGCAGTTGGGTAACCGTCACCGAATATCTTTATTTATTAATGATAGAGATTATGGCGAAGCCAAGCCTTTTTCAGGTGCGGCTGGCTATGCTGAACTCACCTCACCGCAAGTCACAGCGCTGTTAGAGGCACTGACCAAATCAAGCAAGATAGAGCTGGTTATCCGTAATACGCGTTGGCGCTTGTCCGATAAAGGGGCGAGTGCGGTCATGCTAAAAGCGGATGAAGCACAAGGTCGAGTGGGCACAGCCAGTGCTTTTGTTCGTACAGAGGGCGCAAGCAAATCTAACAATAGTGTGTTATCGCCTAAGTCAATACCAGCGATACGGATGGTGATGCCCAATCCAAAAGCCACCTCAGGTAATAAGAAAAAATTCGTCATGCGCTCATCTCAGTTATCAGATCTGATGAAAGGCACCATAAAAGATATCAGTAGCGACTGCCCAAGCCTATATGACAAATCGTCATGGAATGTCAATCGCCTAAACAGCAAGCAGCTGTTGGTACAGCATAATTGCTGGACAGGTGCTTATAATGCAGGTAAGGGTGTCTGGGTGATCAATGATACCAAACCATACGAGCCAAAGCTGATCACAAACAACGCTACCGATTACGACAAGGGTCAGATCACTTCTGTCCAAAAAGGTCGGGGTCTTGGCGACTGTATCTCTAAAACCGAATGGTTATGGACGGGTAAGGATTTTGAGAAAAGTCATGAGAGTAGCACTGGTCTGTGCCGTATGATTGAAGCGGGCGGTGCTTGGCAGATGCCCCTATACGTCACTGATGTGAAACTATCACGTTAATATCAATGTCTACAATGCCTCATTGCTTGCTTTTCTTTTAAAGCGGTAATGATCATCTATTCGATATTCTTTAGCGTAAATGCGGCGCACACGATAAAAATATTTAATGCAAAAATACCTATATTATTAATCATGTATAGCTCATCAACTCTTGTGTTATAGCTGTTTTCTACAATAATCGTAAAAACAGCTACTGATTACGATTTTGTTGTGTTATACTGCGTCGCCACGTTAGCATAGTCTAATGTGAATTATGAGATTGATAACATCGCCTGCGATTTTGGGTCTAGGATGACCGAAAGTAATTGTTGCCGATGATTTTGTGTACTTAAATAATCCTATTATTTTTGACTCATATCTTATCTACGGACCCTTGTAGGGGCTAGATTGGTTGTTATTTACCTTTATCTGCTTTGGAATAAGCATTGATATCGAGTTTTTAGCAGACAAAGATGAGACACTCGGCACTACCACCAAAATACGTCAGACAGCACGAACGCCTTTATATAATTTTGACAAGCCTTATGGGTTTGGCATGTAATTATCATGATTTTGATAATCAAATTATATGGGTAGCGTGGTGAACGGTTATCAGTGGTATGCATCAAGTTTGCTGAATTTACAGCAGCTTATACTTACCAAGGATACTCATGACTGACATCTTATCTGCAATTGCCGCTGAAAACGGTATCATCGAAAGCACTGACACCCCAAACACTGACACAAATACTCAAGCGGCTGCTACTGACGCTGTTGATGAAAACCAAGTTACTTTTACTGATCTTGGTATCGCTAAGCCTATTCTAACTGCACTTGATCGCAGTGGTTATACCAACCCAACGCCTATTCAAGCACAAGCGATTCCTTTTGCTCTAGCAGGTCGTGACCTTCTATTGTCAGCGCAAACAGGTAGTGGTAAAACAGCCGCATTCGTTATTCCTGTTCTTGATCGTTTAAGCCGCGCTACTAGCTTTGACAAACTAACTAAAGCACTTATTCTAACGCCAACGCGTGAACTTGCTCAGCAAGTACATGATAGCGTACGTACGTACTCTAAAGATATGCGCGGTCTGTTCTGTGTGCCATTAGTAGGCGGCGCACCATACAACGGTCAAATTACTGCTTTGAAAAAAGGCGTTCAAGTTATCGTTGCGACCCCAGGTCGTTTACTTGACCATATCAATGCTGGTCGCGTTGACTTATCAAGCCTAGAAATTTTGGTCCTTGATGAAGCTGACCGTATGCTAGACATGGGTTTTGCTGATGACATCAGTGACATCTTGCGTGCTGCTCCTACTGATCGTCAAACAATCATGTGTTCTGCAACTTGGGATGGCCCAGTAGGTAAAATTGCTGCCAGCTTCACTAAGAACCCTGAGCGTGTCTCAATCAAAGTAGAATCTGCACATATCGAAGAAAAAGTGTACTACTGTGATGATTTTGATCATAAGAACCGTTTGCTTGACAAAATTGTTTGCCAGCAAGATATGGAACAGATCATTATCTTTGCTGCTACCAAACGTAGCACTGAAAAACTGGCCAAACAGCTACAAGAAGCGGGTCATAAAGCCAGCTTCCTACATGGTGATTTGCCACAAAGCAAGCGTAACCGTATCGTTCAAGACTTGCGTAATGGTAAAGTCAAAATCCTAGTAGCGACTGACGTTGCCGCTCGTGGTCTAGACATCCCAGCAATCTCGCACGTAATCAACTATGATCTTCCGCGCCAAACTGAAGATTACGTCCATCGTATCGGTCGTTGTGGTCGTGCTGGTCGTACTGGTATCGCTATCAGCTTATGTAGCATGGATGACCGTCCACAGCTAAACGCTATCAATCGTTATTTAGATCGCAAAATGGAAGTATGTATCATCGAAGGTATGGAACCTAAGAAGACTTATGTACCTAGCGAAAATAAAGGTAATGGTCGTGGCCGCGGTCGTGGTCGTTCAAACGGCGGCGGTAATGGTCAAGGTCGTGGTCGCGCGGGTGGTGGCTATCAAGGTAATCCTGCTAATGCTCGTGGTCGTTCAAGCGATAGCGCACCGACTGGTCAACGCGCAAGCAATGACAGCGGTTATCAAGGTAAGCCACGTGACGCGTCAGGTAAGCCAAATGAGCGTTCAGGTGGCAAGCCGTATCAAGGTAAGCGTACTGGTGCTCCTAGTCGTGGCGATAGCACTGGCGTTCCACGTGGCGAGCGTGCTGCAACGGGTCGTGGTCGTCCAAGTGGCAGCCAAGGTCGCCCAGCTGGTCGTTCAGACAGCCGTGGTCAAGGTCGTCCAACTGGCGGCAACCGTGGTAACAACTCGTAATAGCTTTACTTTAAACGATTAATGATTTTTGATAATCATATCTTAATCGTCTAAAGATATTGCAAAAAAAGCCAGATACTTGTTATCTGGCTTTTTTGTGCCCAATAGTTTGATATTAATCACCATATAGAGATATGACCCAATTATATGCAGCTATTTAAAAACTCTGACTTATTCAAAGCTTTTAAAATTAAGCTTTGCACTCGATAGCTACTTGCGCGTTTTTTTTGCCTTGTCTATACTGACAAACTTTTATTCATCGTGTGCTGTGGAGCCAGTTGATGCCGGATATTTCTCACTTAGCTATTGAAAGCTTGCCATTAGCGTTTGGCATCATTATGGCGATTATTGGTTTGGTATTTTATACCCAAGCATTGCCTGGTAAGTTTTGGCAACGGTTTTATGCGGTGCTACCGGGTATCGTACTGTGCTGTTTTATCCCTGCGACGCTAAATAGTCTAGGTGTCTTCGCTGACGGTATTGGCTCGCAGATTTATGGTTTTACCGCCACTTATCTGTTGCCAGCCAGTTTGCTGTTAATGACCTTGTCGATGGATGTACCGAAGATATTGGGTCTAGGTTGGAAAGCGATTGCGATGTTCTTCGCTGCTAGTATCGCTATTGTCATTAGTGGTCCTATTAGCTTGGGTATCGCTAAATGGGTGTCGCCTGAGATGTTTACCGATGACACGCTATGGCGCGGCTTTTCAGCGGTTGCTGGTAGTTGGATCGGCGGCGCGGCAAACCAAGCAGCGATGAAGGAGCTGTTTGGCGTCAGTGATGATCTGTTTGGGATGATGATATTGGTTGATACTACCAATGCTTCACTGTGGTTACTGGCCATCTTAGTCATGGCAAAACACAGTGAAAAGATTGACAAGTTTTTACGGGCGGATAGCAGTAGCATTGATAAGGTCGTCAAAGCCGTTGAGAGCTATGAGCGTGACAATGCTCGTCCAGCGACTTTAAATGACTTGATGGTGATGTTTGGTTTGTGTTTTGCCATGGTTGGGGTGGCGCATTTCGTAGGCGGGCAAATAGCAGGCTTCTTTGCCCCTTACAGTTGGGCAGTACAATATAGCTTTGCCAGCTCGTTTTTTTGGATGGTAGTGATCATCACGTTAATCGGCGTGGTCTTCTCTTTCACTAAAATACGCAGACTTGATCATGTTGGTGCTTCAAAAATTGGTACCGTCTTTATCTTCATATTGATTGCCGCTATCGGTATGCAAATCAATCTTGCAGGTATTGTCTCGCAGTGGAGATTACTACTCATTGGTTTATTGTGGATGAGCATTCACGTCGTGATTATTTTTGCGGTCGCTAGGATAATTCGTGCACCGTTTTTCTTTTTGGCGGTCGGCTCCAACGCCAATACTGGCGGCGCGTCATCGGCACCGATTGTCGCCACAGCATTTCACCCGTCACTAGCACCGGTTGGGGTATTTTTGGGTATTTTAGGCTATGCCGTGGGTACCTTTGGTGGTTATATCAGTACCCAGATGATGCGGTTGGTGGTGGGGTGATGGAGTTTTATCAGTATTGGCAGCTTTTATCCAGATAATCACCCAACCACCTCAAAAACTCATCGCCAGTTGTCGATACATTGAGTCGCAGATGGGTTGAGGCGCGGGCATCTGGGTAAAATAATTGCCCCGGTGCGACCAGCCAACCTTCTTTATAGGCATCTAATGCCAGTTGGCTGGTATCCTGCCCCGTGTCTACCCAAACAAAGATACCTGCTTGTGTATGCTCAGGGTAGATAAGTCCTATCCTTGGTAATGCTTGGCGCATTCTTTCATGAGCGCTATACAAATGCTGCTGCACTTTTTTAATCTGCCGGCGATACTCACCATGCGTCCATAAATGATGACAAACCCGTTCGCCAAATTCTGGCGTGTTTGAATTGCTTAAGGTTTTAATACGCAATACATCATCGATATAGTTATCAGGACAGACCAACATGCCAACGCGCCAGCCTGACGCCATTGACTTTGAAAACCCAGTCGCATAAAACACCCGTTCAAACTGATCAAGGCTAGCATAACGCAGCACTTGACCACCCGGTACAAATGCGGCGTATAAATCGTCCTCAAAAATATAAGCATTGTACTCATGAATAAGATTGAGTACTTGGTGCGCGCGGGCAGGATGCAGATTATAGGATGTTGGGTTATGTAGTACACTGTTGGTCAAATAGAGCTTAGGACGATGCGTGGCAAACAGTTTTTGCATGTGCTCAATATTAGGCCCTTGATGGTCACGTTCTACAGAGACGACGTTTAATCCTTGTTGTTGCAGGCAGCTCGATAGCCAATACCAGCCCGGCCCATCAACGACCACCGTATCCCCAGCTTGAGTAAGCAGCCGCGCAACCATGGTCACGGCTTGCGATACCCCAGCTGTAGTAATCACATGGTCGGCATGGGTTTGCATGCCTAGCGTATGTAGGTGTTGAACCAGCTGCTGACGTAGCGGCAGATAGCCGTGAACATTACCATAGTCATAGATAAAGCTATCGGCTTGCTGGGTTACCTGCCGTATGGCCCATTCCATCTTATCATTACGTACCCAGTCTCTCGGTAATGTTCCCACTCCTGGCGAGCGATGATGCGGGATATCACTAAAAACTTGCTGCACCAGCCAGCGCGTATCTATTACTGGGTGCTTTGGGTGCTTAACGACCGCTCTTTTATCATCATTCGGCTGAACTGCTTTTGCTTGCGTATTGACATAATAGCCCGAGCTGGGCTTAGCGACTAGCACACTGGTAGCCACCAATTGCTCATAAGCTTGTACCACCGTAAAGCTTGATATATTTAATAGTTTCGCTAACTTTCGCACCGAGGGCACACGCTGATTGGGCAGGTAAATCTGCCAGTCAATACGCTGCTGTAGCCATTCAGCGACGGCGGCAGTCTTGGTTAAATTTGGATTGAGCGTATAGGTTTCGACCATAATGAATGTGCTTATCTCTTCAATGTCATGATTAATTGTAACGTTAAGAGTAACTATACACTTTGTTCACCATTCGTAAAACTGTATCGGGTCTGTTATGGGTATTTAAACTATAGTTGATTGTTAAGATTCAAACATTAATAACAACTCAGAACTAATAATAGCTATTCTAGGATAAGCCTATGACCCTTCTACACATCGCTCTAGCTGTATTGGTTGCCTTTATTTGGGGTGTAAACTTTACCTTTATTGCCTGGGCGCTCGAAAGCTTTCCGCCACTGATGCTCACTGCGCTACGTTTTTTCTTTACTGCCGTGCCGTTGGTGCTGTTTCTTAAACCGCCCAAATTTAACCGTACGTTATTTATTTATGCCATCGGCACCTTTGTTATGCAGTATGCTTTTGTATTTACCGCCATGCATTTGGGTGCATCAGCAGGTTTGACGGCGCTGTTGTTGCAAGTTCAAATTTTTATTACCGTCTTGCTGGCGTATATCATATTAGGTGAGCCTGTGAGTCGTATGCAGATTATCGGTATGCTGGTCGGTGTGCTAGGGCTTGGTGTGATTGCACTAAATCTCGGCGGTGATATGCCCTTGATTGGCTTTATCTGCATACTGATTGCAGCCATAGGTTGGAGCTTTGGGAACATTGCTTCAAAACAGGCCTCAACACAGCAAAGCACTAGTAACATTTCTACTGCTTCGCCTGTTAATAGCAACAACAAAGCTTCAAATAGGACATCGGCACTGTCTGCGCTAGCACTAGTGGTATGGGGCGGTCTGATTGCTTGTGTAGTTTTGACCCTATCTTCTCTACTATTTGAAAATGAGGCATGGACGCTTGCAACATTTACGCAGGCGTCCTTCAAGTCTTGGTTATCGCTTGGATTTATCGTCTATGTCTCAACCCTGATCGGCTTTGGATTGTGGGCGCATTTGCTTAGTCAAAATATCGCCTCTAAGGTTATGCCATTTGCCTTACTGGTGCCCGTATTTGGTATGGCGACTTCAGTGCTGCTCATAGGAGAGGTGGTCACATGGTGGAAGATGCTAGCAATGGTGCTAATCTTATCTGGACTGATCTTGGCTAATGTGAAGATAGGACTAGGCAGGAAGTCTGCGCACGCATAGTAGTAAATAACTTATAACTTCCTATAGGGTTAGTAAGAATAGATAAAAAGAGCAGGGCATCACATATGAAGCACTGCTCTTTTTTTTATTCTGAACGCTTTATATCCCACTATGATAAAGATGAAAACAGGCTGCTTATAGCTACAGCTGTACACTCACAGTCAAAAACTCTGCACGCACAGTCCATCTATTTTTCCAAAACCTCGCTATAGTGAAAAAGCTTGATCATTAGGATAGATGATAAGCCAGATAAAGCGCGCTGAAGGGTAAGGATAAATGGTCATATAGACCAGCATATTCTTTTATTTCTCTTATATAAATGCGCTTATTCTGACCCAAATTTCTCGACAAGGAGTCTTTCATGAGCAACGCTCACCCTTCTATAGATCCTATTACCTTGTCTGTCGTACGTGGCGCCCTAGAAACGGCGCAGCGTGAGATGACAACCACCTTAGAAAAAACTGCGCGTTCGAGTGTCTTTAACTTAGCCCATGACTATAGCAATGCGCTGTTTGATCATTTGCCTGAGATGATTTTACAAGGGCAAGATATTCCCATTCATTTAGGCTCACTCATGCCCGCCATGAAAGCCGTCGCCGAATATTATGGTGATGACATTCATGAAGGCGATGTCATTTATCATAACGATCCTGTGATGATGGGCAGCCATATCCTAGATTGCTGTATGTATAAGCCAGTATTTTATAAAGGTGAGTTAGTCTTTTGGACAGTCTGTAAAGGTCATGTCACTGATATCGGTGGCCCTGTACCAGCAGGCTATAACCCTGACGCCAAAGAGATATATGCCGAAGGCTTACGCATTCCGCCTATTAAGATTTGGGAAAAAGGCGTCAGACGTCGTGATGTGATTAACCTCATACACAGTAATATGCGCTCACGCCGTAATCAAGAAGGCGATCTCAATGCTCAGTATGGCGCGTGTGCCGTCGGCGAGCGTAATATGATTGCGCTGCTAGACAAATACGGGGTTGAAACGGTGCGCGGCGCGATTGAAGAGCTAAAAAATATGGCTGACCAGCATATGCGCTCATTAATATCCTCTATCTCAGATGGCGATTATCATGGCGAGGCGGTGTTAGAAGACTCAGGTCATGGCTTGGGTGATATGACCATCAGCGCTGATATCGTTATCAAAGACAGCGACGTACATATTAAAATCACCAGTCCGCCGCAAGTCCCTTACTTTATCAACTCTTATGCCGGTAACTCGATGTCAGGAGTATTACTTGGGCTAATGATGTTTGCCCAAGTAGAGCCGCCGTATAACGAAGGCTTATATCGCTGTGTGACCGTTGATTTGGGTGAGCATGGCACCTTATGTAATGCCAAAGAACCTGCGCCGCATGTCAACTGTACGACCACGCCGATGGAAACCTTGACCGATGCGGTACGTATGGCATTTGAAGCAGCAGCACCTGAGCGCGTTACCGCCTCTTGGGGACATTCATCAGGGATTAATATCGCTGGTATCGACCCAAAAACTGGCGAGCAATACGTCACCATGATTTTGGCGTCTATTATTTCAGGGGCCGGAGCCACGCAGCAAATGGATGGTTGGCATGCTTGTGGGCCATTAAGCTGCTTTGGGGCGTTAAGCTCAGGGGATATCGAGCTGTTAGAGTACCAGTATCCTATCTTAATCCATAAGTATGGTTTGGCAGAAGACAGTGGCGGCGCAGGCGAGTACCGCGGCGGCTGTGGTACGGTTTGGGAAGTTGAGCCATTAGACCATACCATGACAGTTATTGCCTTTGGCGAAGGTCGCCAGCATCCTACTATGGGTGCCGGCGGCGCGGAACAAATTTCACCCGAGCTTAAAGTTGGGCGTCTAGAGATACTACATAAAGACGGGCAAACGGACTTATATAGAAAAAACACCGTTACGGAAATCACGCCGGGTGAACGCGCGCGGAATACCAATCCGGGTGGTGGCGGCTACGGCAGCTCATTTGATCGCGATATTCAAGCGGTCATCAAGGATGTAAAAGAAAGGATTATCTCAATCTCTGCGGCAAAGATTGAATACGGCGTGGTAATTGACCCAGAAACTCTGACGCTCAATGAAGCTGAGACTGAGTACTTACGCCGCCAGATAACCGCATAAAATACCCATTAATATTTCACGATTGAGTTAAGGATGACTTATGAACAACGATTTTCGTATTGGCGTTGATGCTGGCGGGACTTTTACAGATTTTGTCTTGGCAGAAAAAACCGGTGACATTCATCTGTTTAAGGCGCCATCGACCCCAGAGGATGGCACCTTAGCCATTGCCAATGGTTTACAGCAAATTGCCAACAAATTTAACCGTCCTATCGAGGACATCATTCAAGCCTGCGATTTGTGTATTAATGGTACGACGGTAGCACTGAATGCATTGATTCAGATGACAGGCGTAAAAGTGGGCTTGCTATGTACCAAAGGGCATGAAGACAGTATCGAGATACGCTTAGGGCACAAAGAAGAAGGGCATCGCTATGATGCCAGTTACCCGCCGGCACCACAGATTGCCACGCGTGACCGCCGCTTTCCTATCCGTGGTCGTATCTTGGCAGACGGCACCGAACACGAGCCGTTACATGAGCAAGATATCCTCGATGCGATTGAAGTGTTAAAACAGCAAGACGTGCAAGCGGTTGCTATCTCTTTTGTGTGGTCTATCCGCAATACCCAGCATGAACAGCGTGCCAAAGAGCTGATTGAGCAGCACATGCCGGGGGTGTTTGTCTGCTGCGGTAGTGAAGTATATCCGCAGATTAAGGAATATACGCGTACCTCAACGACACTGGTTAATGCCTATTTAAGCCCGGTTATGGCGTCTTATGTGCATAAGATTGATGATTACTTTAAAGCGCTCGGCGCTGAGCAGCCCGTTCGTTACTTTCAGTCGAATGGCGGACTTGCTGTCGGTAACATCATGCGAGAAAGAGCGGTTAATGCCATCAATTCAGGACCAGCATCAGCACCGCAAGCGGGTTTATATATTGCCAGCGCCTTTGGTATTGATAACATCATCACCGTTGATATGGGCGGTACGTCTTTTGACATCACTATGGCCAAATCTGGCCGAACCAGCCTAAACCGTGATATTGATTTCTTACGCAATCGTATTGGCGTGCCGATGATACATGTCGAAACGTTGGGCGCAGGCGGCGGCTCTATTGGTCATGTGAACAATTTTGGTATGTTGGAGGTCGGTCCACAAAGTGCTGGCGCGACCCCAGGTCCAGCTTCTTATGGTAAAGGCGGTGAGTTGCCAACCGTTACTGATGCCAATTTAGTGTTAGGATACTTAGAGCCTAATGCCGTGTTAGGTGGCTGTGTCACTTTAGATAAAGACAAAGCTCAGCAAGCGGTACAAAAGTATATCGCCGACCCACTAAAAATTGACTTGGCGCATGCAGCTTTTGGTATCAGCGCCATCGTCAACCAAAATATGGCAAACGGCATTCGCCGTATTACCATTGAAAAAGGCTATGACCCTCGCGACTTTGCGCTTATCTGTGCAGGCGGCGCTGCTGGTATGCATATTGTTGATTTGGCAGAAGAGATGGGTATTGGTACTATTTTGATACCAAAGATTGCCTCTTGTCTCTGCGCCTTTGGTCAAATCATCTCTGATATTAAATATAATTATCTGGCCACGCAGATGATGATTATTGCGCCAGATTCAGAGCTACAGTCACTCAATGCCACCTTACATGAGCTAGAAAGTTTGGGCGTGCAAAAGCTGTTAGAAGATGGCTTTGCAGAAGATGATATTATCATCGAGCGCACCATGGAGATGCGCTATGTCGGGCAGGTGCATGAGTGTAATGTGCTGATACCCAATGGCAAGCTTGATGCCGATAGCGTGCAAACGATTTTGGAAGCCTTTCATCATCGTCATAAAGAGCTCTATACTTATGATGAGCGTGACAATAAGGTCGAGCTGGTCAATATCGAAGTCGCTGTCATCGGTAAAATCAGTAAGCCCAAGCTACCAGAGCTTGCTAAGCAACAAAGTGATATCAGTCAAGCGCAAGTTGGCAGCCGTGAGATGATCATGGATCAAGAATACGAATGGATTGATACGCCTATTTATAATGGTGAAGAATTTGGGGCAGGGGCGCTGATTGCAGGGCCGGCGCTTATTCAAGAGCCAACCACCACGATTGTGATTAAAAAAGGCTGGCAAGCAGAATTGCATGAGACGGGCACTTATAAGCTAACCAAAGCCGCTTAGCTTGCTGTTTTCATCGTTATCGCTTTATAGTTTTCCCATCAGGCATTAAACCTCGTTTAATGCCTGATGTTTGTTTTAGGTATCATATTTAGACATCAGGGTAATAATACGTTTATGATATAAAAATAACCGCTTAATAAAATGCTTACAAATAGCGCTTAGTGTATAAGCAGCGATTACCGCTCATTTTTTATTCATAGAGTATTCAAGGATGAATGCAAGTCGCGATACAGACAATAGCAATGCCAATAGCACAGCAAACAGCGATAGTCTCATAGACATTGTAGGGGACCATTCTATTTCAAATTCAGCAATATCAACACCACTATTAACTCCATTTTCGCCAATATCTTCAACGCCTGCTATAAGCGCTCCTCAAACGTTAGACGCGTTTGATTGGAAGCGCACCATCAATGATACCTATTTTGATCTCAATGTAAGCTTTCGCCAGCCAAGTCAGTTTTCTGGTTACTTGCAACACGCCAAGCTTTTGGATATCGGCGTGTCTCATTATCATGCCAATACTGTACATTATAAACGTAGCTTAGCGAGCAAACAGTCTAGTGACGGCGTTAAGGATAATAGTAGCGACGACAGTATTTTAATCACCTTTCCTGTGACCGGTAGCGTCCGTTTTGCGCAAAAAAACCGCCAATTAACCTCAAGCCCGGGTCAGTTCTTTATTGAATTATCAAACTTACCTTATGAGTTTTATCATCTGCAGCAAGTGTCGTTATATGTGATTAAGGTGCCTTTAGCGCTATTAACCCCGCAAATGGGCACTATAGAGCGGCAGTTTGCCCGCAGTCTGTCTATTGATGAAGGGGCAGGCAGGTTGCTGGTTTTTCAAATCAGACAAATATTAGAGCTGATTCAGCAGCATCAATTGGCGGCTTTAGAGGTTAAAATCCTAGAGCAACAGCTGCTTAACCTTATTGTATTGACATTAAGCGCCCCGAAAGAGGTGATGATGAGTAGCAGCTCGTCTATACAGTCGGTACATCTAAAGCGCATCGAGCATTACGTCCATCAGCACCTAGAAAACCCCGCTTTAACCCCAGCGATGGTCGCTGCTGCTTGTCATATATCGGTCAGATACTTGCATAAACTGTTTGCTGAGTTGCCCTATAGTTTTTCGGAATGGGTAAAAGAGCTACGTTTAAAGCAGGCCAATCATATTTTAAAAACCAAAAGTTACGTAACCATCGATGAAGTGGCGCATAGAGTCGGTTATGGTGACCAAGGTTATTTTTCACGCATTTATAAGCAGCATTTCGGTTATACGCCGCGAGATACTCCAAGCACAGGATAGTCATTGTTATGTACTCTGTCATGCAGTCGCTGTATGATTTATGAATTGAGCATAAGCGCGTATATTAAGTTAAGGAAAAACCAAGATGACTGATGCGACTGCGACGAATGATAAGACAGCAAAAGTAGAGATATATGAAAGCGCTGATGGAGAGGCGCAGGTAGACGTTCGCTTCGAGCAAGAGACTGTTTGGCTCACGCAAGCACAAATGACCGAGCTGTTTGGTCGTGACCAGTCAGTGATTTCACGTCATATTGCCAATGCTATAAACGATGAAGAGATTGCTGAAAAAAGCAATATGCAAAAAATGCATATTGCAAATTCTGATCGCCCTGTGACGTTTTATGACTTAGATGTGGTTATCTCAGTGGGTTATCGCATCAAATCTCCCCAAGGTGTGCAGTTTAGACGCTGGGCAACCCAGCGCCTACGTGAATACTTGGTGCAAGGCTATACACTCAATCAAGAGCGCTTTGATAAAAACTCAAGCGAGCTACAACAAGCATTAAACTTAATTAGAAAAACCGCGCAAAGTCCCGAGCTTAAAACCGATGAAGGTCGCGGCTTGGTTGAGATTATCAGCCGTTATACACAGACATTCTTATGGTTACAGCGCTATGATGAAGGTTTGCTTGATAATCCTGCAGGGCAAGAGGGCGGTATCTTACCCAGTCCGACTGAGGCAATGGCAGCGCTGACGGATTTGAAAGCGCAGCTGATAGATAGAGGTGAGGCGACTGAGTTATTTGCCAAGCCTCGCGGTGATGGTTTGGACAGCGTACTGGGTAATTTAGAGCAGACGGTGTTTGGCGAGCCTGCATACCCGACCATCGAGAGTAAAGCGGCGCACTTACTGTACTTTATGGTCAAAAACCATCCTTTTACCGATGGCAATAAACGCAGCGGCGCTTTTTTGTTTGTAGATTTTCTGCATCGTAATAATCGACTGCTCAATCACAAAGGTGACATGGTTATTAATAACACAGGCCTTGCCGCATTAACCTTGTTGGTTGCCGAGTCTGACCCCAACCAAAAAGAAACCTTGATTAAATTAATTATGAATATGTTGTCGTTAGAATCTTGATAAATAGGCTTATTGTCAGCATCACTTAACCCCTTGAAAACACATAACGCCAATAATAAAAAGCACAGCCTAAAGACGAAATTAAAGGAAATTCAATATGTTTAGCATGATAAAAGACTGGCGCGAGCAGCGTATCTTGGATAATAGCGAGTTTACCCATGCTGACTGGCTGCAAGCTGCCAAGCGTATTGTGATACTTGAGAGGCTAAACGAGGATGAGCTAACACGCTTGTTTGAGCTGGCGACGTTGTTTTTGGCGGATAAGTCGATTACTGGCGCGCAGGGTTTTGAGATTACCGATGCGGTTAGGCAATCTATCGCCTTACAAGCTTGCCTGCCTATTTTAAACCTAAGCCTTGAGTGGTACGCTGGCTGGTCGGCCATTATTATTTATCCGGGTTCTTACAAAAGCGAAACCACCACCGTAGATGAGTTGGGTGTCGTTCATGAGGGCAGTCAGCACCGTAGCGGCGAAGCGTGGCTGCGTGGTCCTGTTATTCTGTCATGGAAGGATGCCAAACACTCAGGCGAGCGCGATGGTCACAATGTTGTCATTCATGAGTTTGTGCATAAACTTGATATGCTAAATGGTCGTGCTAATGGCTTTCCGCCGCTGCAAGCGGATATGGATCCTGCGCGCTGGACTGAAATTATGACGCGAGATTTTGAGGATTTTCAAAGCCATCATAAATCAGGTCTCGACCGTTATGGCGCGACCAATCCTGCGGAATTTTTCGCGGTGCTCAGCGAAGTGTTCTTTGAAACGCCGCAAAAGCTGATTGATGCTTATCCTGATATTTACGAGATAATGGTGAAGTTTTTTCGGCAAACGCCACTTGAGCCAAGACCGTAAGATTTATGTATATCAAAAAGTAAATATATAATAGTTGAAGTAAACAAAAAGGGCGGTGCATCATAAACGATGCATTGCCCTAATATCATAAAATACTTCTAATGAATCAAACGCTTAATCTTTTTATTACACTGTCCATCTATCGTTGACGATACCAATCAAGTAGCGTTTCCCTTGATAGTCATCAAATACTAAGCGCATACCACGCCAGTCCATACCCTCATATTCAGCTGTCCCTTTATAATGAAAATCTACCACATCTGATTTTGGATAAGCCTCATTGACGTTATTAACCATATTGCCGCGAGATTCAAACTCGTTGATAGTTATACGCGCATTATTATATTTTTTAGCATCAATCCAAGTTCTTAGATATTCTGGTAGTGGTACTACCAATGCCTCGCCAGTACCGTCTTTTTCGCCCCAAGTAAAACGAATTTTTGATTGTTGTAGATACTGAGCATACTGCTCGCGGCTAAAGACTTTATCCGTATCAGTCCTTACGTAAGCATACATCGAAAAACGTACGCCACGAGTTGGGTGAATATCATCTGTGATTCTAGAAAAATCATTATTGGCAAGAGCGCGCTGGATACGCAGTGCTTGCTGTTTGAGCGTTTGCTGGCTCATATCTGAGACTACAGGTACAGATGGGTTGCCAGTTGATTGATTTGGAGTGCTGGCATTGGATTCAGCAGAAGATTGGCACCCTGTGATTGCTAGCACTAAACCAAAACCCGCCGCGGTTGATAGCCTATAAAGATAAGACTGAAAAATATTAGAACGAGTAGATGGCATCATAACAATATCCTTATCGTAGCTTATTTAAGTCAATCCAAAACACATACTAGATTCAATATATATTTACCAATCAATAGTACTAATAACGCATCAAAGTTTATAATGGTGCTGTGTAAACAGTGTTTTTTAATAAACTCGATAGACACAATTAAGCAGTAAAGTAGCAGTTTGTATGTGATTTTATGAATATAACACTTAAAACGTCATATTTCATGGAGGGTGCCATGCAAAAAATGATATTTTCTATAATGATGCTCGCAATAGGGTTTTCTGCTATCACGGCTACTGCTAATCTAACGCAGCCGTTACAGACAGCTTTTGCCATGAAAATCGATACTGTCGCTAAGATGTACCAGCAGGATGTGAATAATGAAGGAATGGATAACCCAGTGGTATTGCAACAATATGCCAATCCGGATCTAAAGGCTGCCATGCAGCGTGAGCAAGATTACTTTGCTAAAGCGCAAACATCCTGTCATGTGGGTTATGATGTCTTGTGGAATTCTCAAGATCCTGATTATGCACAAGAAAAGCAATTTTCAGTGACGACCAGAGGCTTGGTTCAAGTCAGCTTAGCGCATGGCCATGATGTTTATTATGAATTATCCTGTGATAATTCTGCGTGCCAAGTGGCGGATGTAATCTTAGATGAGGATGGAACATCTTTACGAGCGCATTTGCTTAAAAACTGTCCTTAATTAAAAACTAATATATCGACATCAAGTAACTGCTGATAGAAATCAATGGGATGAGTAGCAAATAGCATTATACAAAATATGATGTGCCTGCCCAAATTATAAAGCCGTTGGTTTGTTTTCGCATAATGTATATTATGTTAAACTAAGGCTACCGTACAATAACTTCATGGAATCATGATTAGATAGTAAATTGTTAGTAAGTTTGGTTGATGATCGATTAATTCTCATACGTACTGCCTATTCATAAAATCATCTTCATCAACACTAATACATTTACTAGCTAAGCTGTCTTAAGAAATGTACAGAGCTATCACTGATCCTATTGTATTTGTAATCGAGCTTAACGTATTAAACCATGTCGCTAGTTAAACTGTTTGATAAACTTGTTCTACTCATCATTGTTAAGTTTACTATTTTCATACGGCACAATAATCCCTCTGAATAATCTGTCATTCCTAATCATCACCTCACAATCAAATAATGATTACTTTACATAGTTACTATTGCCTACTAATTTAAGCAAGTCTCATCGCTTTATGCGCTTGGATGAGCTCATGCTAACATCGAAAAAACTGGGCAATACTGCGGGGCAAGATTTTATAGAAAAGGCGTTTTTCGGTAATAATTGGATGGAAAATCGCTATGATATTACCGCACTGTTTATTGTCGCTTGTCATCAGTAAGATAAAAACGAGGGCTTCTATTCGGCAAAAGACCAGAAAATTATTCAATTTTCAACATTTTTTGCTAAAGAATATTCTTCTCAAGGTCAAGGGAATGAGCACTTATCTATGTCAGGCTTTAACGCTACCCTATTGTATCAACAGGATGCTTCTTGCTATGAAAAAGCGGCTTATCATAGCAGTGAGAGCAGTCATTATCTGATTGTGCCTTATGTTCGGTTTATTGTGTGCTGTGTTTGATTGATTACAATGAGAAGCATTTATTTATTTCCTATTAAAGAAAGCTTGTTTAGCTAAATAAAATCTTATATCAAGGTGCTGCAATAGTGGCGGACTCTGGTTTTAAAATAGACTGACTTGCGAACAATAAAAACGCGCCCAGCAGTAAAAACAACCCAAAAGCGTAAAATGCAACAGTAGAACCATACTGATCTATCATCAAACCAGTAAAAATCACTGGCACGCTAAACCCCATGTAAGCCATTAAAAAATAGCCAGCACTAGCACGAGCTTGCTCAGAGCCAGCAGACCGTGTCACCCCTGACAACCCGCCTAAATAAACAAAGCCATAACAACTACTGCTAGCTAAAAAAGCCGCTAAAAGAATTACTGGTAGATTGGCATGCAGCGCACCCCAAGCAAGCAACGCATAAGCAGGAAGTAAAATCAGAATACCCAATTTACATGATACTTGAGCATCAAGCTTTCGAGCGATAGGCTGAAACAATAATCCGCAACTGATGGCCAGCATAGAGGATATACCAGCATACTTAGCCAGTCCATGCGTGGCCAGCACCGAGGGTATAATTGATAATACCAACCCGGTGGTTGCCCAACAAATCAAAATGCCGCCGCCATACCAAATCACTTCACGATTAAAATAAGGCAGCTTAAGCATTGATCCACGAGTGTTCGAGCGCCCGTGCGCAGTCTCAGGTAATCGCCATACTAAAACTATTGATAAAAGCGCGCCTATTAGCATGAGGAAAAAGCTAGCAGGTTGCTCTGTCTCATAAAATAACAAAGAAACTGTCGTTAATGCAGGCCCAAGACCAAAGCCTATAGTGGTGCTTGCAGTCACCCAGGTGGTAGCACGTCCCGTATCGGAGGAGCCAATCAACTCAATCATATATGCGGTCGCTGTTGCTGCCATTAAGGCCGTGCCAACACCAAGCAACAATCGCGCTACTGCTAACGCTCGCGTATAAGGGTAGAACATCATCAGAGCAGTTGCCGCTATAGATAACCCTAAAGAGATTAAAATCGTCTTTTTTCGTCCAATTCTATCCGAAAGTCCACCAAAAGCTAATAATACCGGTATCACCCCCAACACATAAAAAGAGAATGCGACCGTGGTCGCTAACACACCGTATCCGTCATTTTTAGCGTAAATGGCGTAAAGTGGTCCTTGTATATTAACGCTTGTCGTTATCACACATAATGCAAATGCCAGATATCTATTATATTTCTGAGTGGTCATATATAGTCGCTTTTAAAAAAATATCATTGAGTTAATTGATATTAATGATTGTTACAACTCAGGCTTTACAGCCAACATCACATCGTTTTAGGTTCAATGATTAAAACAAAAGCGCATTAGGTTATCTATATACAATCCAGTACAATTAGACAGAACTGTTTGGCATATAAAACCCATACAGCTCTTCTATCGAATTTATATATTCATGGGTTCACTTGAAAAATATGAAGCATCAATTAACACGAATTGAAGTCGTCATGGCTGACGTTAAAGAAAAGATAGCAACCGTCGTCTATATGCCCGGAACACGCCTGCCCTCCGTACGGGCCGCAGCAAACAGTTACGGGTTTTCACCATCAACGGTAGTGGAGGCCTACGAGCGCTTGCAAACAGAAGGTATTATTTACTCACGTCCTGGCGCAGGGTTTTATGTGGCAGAGTCAATAGCGCCGCTCTCATTAACAGAAACAGGGCACAATCTTGATCGCGCAATAGATCCACTCTGGGTGTCGCGGCAATCGCTTGAGCCATCTGATAATGTACTAAAACCCGGCTGTGGTTGGTTGCCACCAGATTGGTTGTTTGTGGAGGGTATGCGCCGCGGTTTACGACATGCGGCAAGAGGTGACGCTACCGTTATCAGCGAGTATGCAACGCCGCTAGGATTGCCCGCGTTACGCCAATTACTGACACGGCGTATGGCAGGACTGGGAATCAATGCCGAACCATCACAAGTAATGCTGACAGAGTCTGGCACACAAGCGATAGATTTAATCCTTCGCTTTTTATTGACCGCAGGTGATACGGTAGTCGTCGATGACCCTTGTTATTTTAATTTTCGAGCGCTATTGCGTGCTCATAGAGTCAAAGTCATTGGCGTGCCTTATACGCCAAGTGGTCCAGATATAGATGCCTTTGCAAAAATTTTGGAAGAACACAAACCGCGCCTATATATTACCAATGCCGCCATCCATAACCCTACCGGTGCAACCTTATCGCATGCTACGGCGTACCAAATACTGCAATTGGCACAGGCCGCTGGTTTATATATTATTGAAGACGATATTTTTGCTGATTTTGAAGTCAAACCTGCGCCACGGCTTGCAGCATTAGACGGTTTATCACGCGTATTTTACATTGGTAGTTTTTCTAAAACGTTATCGGCATCTTTGCGCTGCGGTTATATAGCCGCGCCGAATGAATGGATTGAGAGTTTGCTTGACTTGAAAATAGCGACTGGATTTGGCGGCGGTCAGCTGGCAGCAGCAGTTGTGTTATCAGCGTTAACGGATAGCGGTTATCGCAAACATATGAGTACGATTCATACACGACTTGCAAGCGCACGTTCTCAAACGCTGCCACGCTTGGCAAAATTAGGAATTGTGCCGTGGTTACTACCACAAGCAGGGATGTTTCTTTGGTGCCGCTTGCCAGATAATAATAGTGCAACCGAACTGGCAAATCGTTGTTTGTCACAAGGTGTGGTCTTAGCACCAGGCAATGCTTTTAGTCAATCAAAAAACGCTGAGAACTTTATGCGTTTTAATGTGGCACAAGCTACAGATTCACGTATATTTAAAGTGTTGGCTCAAGCGTTGGTATAGCCAACAATACTTAGAAGTTTTTATATATTTGATAAATTATCCAATATGGCTGCTAACCATGCGTTATTG
Source organism: Psychrobacter sp. ANT_H56B (assembly GCF_008369245.1). Classification (NCBI taxonomy): domain Bacteria; kingdom Pseudomonadati; phylum Pseudomonadota; class Gammaproteobacteria; order Moraxellales; family Moraxellaceae; genus Psychrobacter; species Psychrobacter sp. ANT_H56B. The sequence goes on along the minus strand of NZ_VOBF01000001.1, from coordinate 133,140 downwards.
TCTCCAATATATTGGTGGCCACATTCTATTATCTCAGCAGGTGATTGGACAGATTTAGGATAGTTACTAAGTTCATTTTAGATTCCATCACGCCCATTCATTCGTTACTATCTTGACCATACTCTCTCGGGTCACTTCAAAGTAACACTGCAGCCGATAATGCAAGATCCAAGCTCTTTATGCCGCGGTGTTTGTTAGCCAAATTTATTAACGCTTTTAACCTATATCAAACTCCATACGTCTTGCAGTTGTTTGCATAGTTTGACTATCTAGTAACTTCTTTACACAGTAGAGGCTGGCATGAATACCTGCACTTATTCCTGCTGATGTTACCAACTTAGTAGTCTCGTCACTGGCATCGACAAAACGGGTATTCGCGATAACTTCAATATTAGGATAGGATGCTAAATTGTCCAAATCCATCCAATGAGTGGTTGCAGACTTGCCAGCCAGCAATCCAGCTTTTGCTAATAGCAAGGCACCGGTGCAGACTGATAGCGTTAACTCGGTAATCTTTGCTTGAGAGATAATCCAATCAATAACTACTGGATTATTTATTTCGATCTTTTCAGCACCATAACCGCCAGGGATAACCAAAACATCGATAGTGGGATGATTGTCGAAGCTATAATCCGGTATAACAGTTAAACCATTTCTAGCAGATATTGGCGCTTGCTGCTCGGCAATGGTAATTACATCAAAATGCTTATCACTGCTATCATTTTCAGCCAATGAAAACACCTCGAAAGGTCCTGCGAAATCTAATACTTCGACTTCGTTAAAAAGTAATATGCCAACGGTTCGTATCGATGTCATGGTGTGTCCTTGAGTTGATTTTATCAAATTAAATATCGCTCATTCATAACCTTATAATCAAGCTTAATCTTCATTTACCTTTTCAACCAACGTCGCCATCGCATCAGCCTTTGACGTTCTTAGCTGTTTAAGTCCTGCGACAACCCCTACTCTATTTTCAGCAGATTTGTTTTAGCTCAACTTAAACTGTGCTCGAATATTTAAGCAAACACAAATGATTGAATACTTATCTACTCTGATGCACACGTTTGATAATAAAAAATTGGTACTTGATGGACAGACGCCCGCAGCGTTGAATAAATTAGCCATTACCTGCCAGCAAAACCGCTAAAGCAAAGGCAGACATTGGCAAGATTATGGATAGGCTCATAGCAATTACTCAGGCAAAAAATCGAGTTTGCTTGAGAACTATTATAAAATATTGAAGAAAATTACTTAAGAAACACCCTATCAGTAAGTGGCGCATCAGTTGACATTCATATCTATTCTATCAAAGTGGATACATCTTGAGACAGCTTAGAGGTGTCCATAGTAAAATAACAAGGCAGACTCAGTCTAATACAATAAAGGTTAACTTTATGACTCCTGAATTTTGGAAAAATGCATGGCAAAAGAGCCAAACTAATTTTACTCAGAAAAAACCAAATCCCATGCTAGTACATCATTTCAAAGCACTCAACACCCCTAAAAATGGTCGCGTTTTTGTGCCCTTATGCGGTAAGAGCGTGGATATGCTATGGTTTACCAGTCAGGGTTTTGACGTTATTGGTGTTGAGCTGTCAGAAATAGCAGTCATACAGTTTTTTGCCGAAACTGATTTGCAAGCGACAGTATCACCACATTCAACTATTCCTAATCTTACTTGTTATCAAGCTGAACACGAAGGACAAACTCTCAAAATTTGGGTGGGTGATATTTTTGATTTAAGTCCTATTGATATTGGAATAATAGATGCTATCTATGATCGTGGTGCATTAGTAGCGCTTCCAGATACGAAGCCTGATAATCTACGTACACGCTATACACAGAAACTGATGGCGCTTAGTAATAAAGCAAGCCAACTTCTCTTATCTTTTGCTTATGACGGCGAAAAGCAGCGCAACGATAATCATAAAAACTTACCTCCTTTCTTAGTGACACGATCTCAACTTGAACAATATTATGCTGAGTATTATGAGATAAACTTGATCGCACAAGAGAAAGTAGACTATGTTTCTACCGCAGGTGATTCAGGATATCGTCTTGTCTATACCTTACTATCTAAAAATTAATCCCTAATCTACATCTGGCTTTTCTAATCAAGAAGTTATCTAGAATTTTTGCTGTTTTAGTAAAGAGTATTTCGGGTAAGATTGATATTAAAATTTTACTTTAAAACCAATAAAGCTTTTAATCAAAGCAAACAATAACTCGTAGAAGCTAATATTCAAGGTCATCATATGTTAAACCTTAAGATTAAAATTTTGAGCGTAGATGAGTCTAACGATTTCAGAACTATCAGACTTTCAGCTTTGGAAAAATCTCCCGAAATGTTTGGATCCACTTATATAGCAGAAGTAGAGAAACCATTGGATTTTTTCAAAGATTGTTTGTCAAGCTCAACTGTATTTGGCGCTTATCAGAAAAATAAAATTATAGGTTTAGCAACCTTAACACAAGAGAATGGAATAAAATTTTCTCATAAGGCATCTTTATCGAGTGTATTCATTGAACCTGAGTTTCAACAAAAAGGCGTGGCAAGTATCTTACTTGGTGCAATCATAGAATATAGTGAAAAACATGTAGAGCAAATTTTACTTACTGTTGCCGATGATAATAAGCCTGCGATTCATCTTTACAAAAAATTTGGTTTTGAAACTTATGGTATAGAAACACAGGCAATGAAAGATAATGGGCAATATACTGATGAGGTTTTAATGAAACGATTTATGTCTTAACAATTTTCACTATGACTAAAAACATATGTTCAGCAAGCTATGAGGAGATTAAGCGCTTTTGAAATCAATGTCTAACATCCATAACAAGTCTTGTTTGAGCAAGCTCATCAAGATACTGATCTATGATTTGAGTATTCTCTTTATCCAAATGGGCATCCCATTCATCAAGCATGACAATCCTACTTTGGTCGTCCTCTCTGATTTCTTGGATTTGTTTGATGAGTTGTTGTCCTGTTGAACCTCTATGGGCTTTGTCTGTTCTGTAATTGAAATACAAATTGTGCTTAGCGGGTAAATAGTAAGCCTGTTCTTGGTAGTGGTCTTTGAGCTTGAGCAACATACAAGATTTGCCAGCGCCATTATTACCAACCAACGTTACTCTACCTTGCTTTGGTAGTTGTGTTGAATCAAAAATATCCCCTGTTTGCTGCACACGTATTTGGTCTGCTTGAATATAGTTATCTAAATTGACAGCGGTAGGTTGTAAGACCTCTAAAATACCATCTAGCATCGTTTTGATAACGCCAATACTTGTATGGTAACCAATCAAGGCATAGCACATTTGCAATAGCTGAATTTGTCTTGGCAGCGTGGCAATTAGTACCGCCATCGTCGCAGCATCATGCCAGTTTTTATTGAAGATAAAAGCAGTGACCAGAAAGACTGGCAGCATAAGTATGATCATGCCTAAGCTTGAATTGATATGCTGTATCGATGTGGATTTAACGCTATTATTCTTTGCTATCGCAAAGCTTTTTTGAACAATATGATTATAGAGCGTGTAATTATGCTTATTAAAAATAACGACGTTATCCCAACTGTCAAAAAGTTTAGCGGTTAAATTCAGCCGTGATTGCTGATCTGTTTTGGCAGCCGTTTTTAAAGCGTGTCTTCTGAAATGCACAAATATGGAGGCAGAAATAATACCTACTGCATAACCAAGCAGTAACGTACCATCTAAAAACCAAGCAATGACCAACACGTTAAATAAGACATTGAGTACCAACGCTGAAATATCAAAAATACTATCAATAGCTGTCTCAAGGGTGTAGTTGCTTTCTTGAGCGAGCGTTGTCGTTGCCGTACTCTGTAACTCGTCACTAGATAACAAATAAGTCTTGCCTAAAAAGACAGTATGAAAATCATCATTGTACAGCTTATGAGCATCGTACTTGGCGCGCTCTGTATTAGTGACACAAAAATATGCAGGCACATAAACCGCTACTAAAGAGAGGGCAAATAGCACCATATACAAAATTGAAATAGTGTCCTCGGTCAGACTTTGTGCAAGGCGAGCAATAAAAAACGTTGATGACGCAACAATAATTTGCTGAATCAGTAAAAATAGCAATGCCATACGCAGATGCTGGTTTGAGATAATTTTATAGATCAAATTTATTTACATCCTTTAAGGTCTAAACACAGTAATTGAGCAAGTAACGACTTCTTACTGGTGTCAACTCTGCTGACATATAATAGTCTTACTATCTTTTAGAGGTATAGTACTATCTATGCAGAACCTACGATAGGATTGATAAATTTGACTAAATTAAAAATCCCTAAGTTTATATCTATGAGATTGGCGAAATATATCAACTGTATCAATAGATTTAATAACCTCTTGGTAATTATTTACTACATTAAATGTAGACATGGATTTATCTAGTACCTCTTTAGAGGGTGAAAATAAGTATCCCTGAACTGATAATACGGAGCACCCCCACTCATTATTTATGCAAAAAAACTGAAATGACTGTGAGATTATGCTCACGGTCACAATAATCTCCGAGAATCTGAGTGCAATTCAGTTCAATAGACCTGAATTAAAATATAATATTTACATCCTTATCACCTTTTATTCAGTTAAAATCACTATATTATTCAACAACGCAGTAGAAATACGGTTACCCAACTCATATGCAACAGATTCTTAATGATATTGCCGCAGAGATGGCCCTTGAAACCGATCGTGGAAAAGTGGCAGATTATATCCCGCAACTGGCACATGTCGATCCGAACCAGTTTGGTATTGCCGTAGCGACACCTGACGGGCAGGTATATGTAGCAGGGGATGCGAGCACCCTATTCTCGATCCAAAGTATCTCCAAAGTATTTACCTTAACCATCGGTCTTGGCAAGTTAGGTGATGCGATTTGGACCCATGTTGGTCGTGAGCCATCTGGTGATCCCTTCAACTCGATCACGGTATTGGAGTTTGAATCGGGTCGACCGCGTAATCCATTTATCAATGCTGGTGCGATTGCCGTGGTGGATGCCATTATGATGGGGCATGAGCCGAAAGAAACCTTGGGTGAAATTCTGCGGTTTGTACACTTTATTGCCGATGATGATTCTATCCGTTTTGACCATAAAGTGGCAGCGTCTGAAATGGATCACAGAGATCGAAATGCCGCCTTAGCACACTTTATGAAGTCCTTTGGTCATATAAAGCACGATGTGGATAAGGTGCTCGGTGTTTATTTTCATCAATGCGCGATTGCAATGAGTTGTGAGCAGTTAGCCCGTGCTGGTCTTTTTTTAGTGTCTAATGGTGTTAATCAACACACAGGGATACGAGTGATTAATGCACAGCAATCTCGACGGATAAACTCTTTAATGATGATGTGCGGTCATTACGATGGCGCTGGTGAATTTGCCTACCGTGTCGGGCTACCGGGTAAAAGTGGTGTTGGTGGCGGTATTTTGACGATAGCGCCAGGTAAAGGCTCAATCGCAGTCTGGTCACCAGGGCTTGATCACGTAGGAAATTCCAAACTTGGGTCAAAGGCATTAGAGCTGCTGGTACAGAAAACGGGCTGGTCAGTTTTTTCGAATTGAAAGCGATCCCTTAACGCTTTTTTAATTGATTATCAATCCAGCGAATAACGTCGCTTTTTCGGACGGTATTACATCCTGATAGTAGCGATGCCATTTTAGGGATTGGTAAACGGATACTCTGATCCACGTTTGCGTCCATGATACTCCCTTAGGATATATTTATATCGTCTTTTGTGTCTTCCAAACGTGTATAGAACATCCTTTTTTCTATACATTCTGACTTGGTATTTATAAAGTTCCTATTCTTCTAGACTTAATTGAGCCGTATCTAAAAGAGAGGCTCAGAAATATTTAAGATAGGTTGCCTAGGGAGCGTTTGAATCCATGAACCAGTGCCTTTAGGCTTGGATTTTTTACCAGTATTTTTAGCTAAATGTAAGCACTAGCATTAACAAAATCTAATTAATCGGAATACCATAATGATCTGCGATTAGTTCAACGGTACGCTATACAAGCATCGAACTGCTAGTGTTAGATATGAACTTAATGACTATAAAATCGACAGCATGGGTCATTATGATCGAGCTGTCTGATTAAAACCTCCCATATTAGTTTCTACAATTTCTTCAGCATAGCTCACTACTGAGCCTCTTTAGGTTCAGACTTGCTGCTAGCATAAATAAAATAAAGCGCAATTGCCAAACAAACCAAAGCACCTATTCGACTGCCTGAAAGGCTAATCGCCTCATTACCTAACCAACCAAAATTATCAATTAATACACTCATACTCAGCTGACCAAAAATAACCGCTACCGTTGCTACAGCAGTCCCAATACGCTGGACCGCAACCACCATAATGACAATGTAAGGCACACCGCATAAGGCACCAAGCAGTTGCCACTTAGGAACATCCATCAAAGTAACGGTATGATTTGGCTCAAAAAAGAAAATGAGCAAGGCAGTTACTATTGCACCCACAGAAAAGGTTAAAAAGGCACTTTTAAATACGCCAACATTGCCGCCAAGGCGACCATTTAATGCCGCTTGAACGCTCAAAGCTGCGCCGCCAATTATTGCTAATACAATCATTAAAATAAGCATCATTTAGGTTATCCTTTTGCCATAAAAACAAGTGCGGCAATAATGAAAAATAAAGCGATAATTCGTTTGCTGTCTATTTTTCGTTCCATGGTTTCGAATAAACCATAATGATCTATGATTAAACTCTGAAATACTTGCCCAGCCAATATCCCAATCATCGTCAGCGCAATGCCAATAACAGGCGTCACCACGGTCAATACCACAACATAAACAGGCCCTAAAATACCACCAACCAGTAGTAAAGGCGGCTGTGAGAAAAAGGAAGGGCTGTCTCGCGGACTAAAAAACAGCATCAAAAAGAATGTTAAAGCAGAGCCAACACCAAAAATGCTCAATGTTGCCCACAGCTCGCCTACCTGACTCCCTAAAGGCCCAAGTAATCCTGCTTCAACAGACAACCCCATGCCGCCTAACACAACAATGAATATCAATAAAATTTGCATGAAAAAATCCTTAATGAGCAATACGCTGCAGCTTACAGCAATGTATACCCATTAAAAAACGCTATAATACGAAAATGACCTTTGCATAAGTTGCACAAATGAATACGGTAGATACCATCAATATACAAACACTATTATTTTTTATAGAGGTTTTTGACGCTCAGAGTTTTTCTGTAGTGGCTCGAAAAGAAGGCGTCTCGGCTTCTAAAGTGTCACGTATTATCAAGCAGTTAGAGGACTCACTGGGACAGCAGCTTTTTTACCGTAATACACGCGCCGTCATTCCGACTGAAGCGGGCCGTGTGTTTATGCGCTATGCAAAATCCATGACCGAGAGCATGAGTGCAGCACAGCAGGAGCTTCAAGACAGGACGTTAGAACCGGGTGGTTTAATTAGAATCAACGCTCCCGTATTTTTTGGACAACGACATATCGCACCTTGGCTGCCACAGCTTAGTGCTCAGTATCCTAAATTACAGATAGATTTGAGTTTAACGGATGACTTTATTGATCCTCATCATTATGCAACAGACGTTATTTTTAGAATTGGCACCTTACATGACTCCGCCTTTCATGCGCGTATTTTTGGCGAGCAAACCTATCATCTTGCCGCTTCTCCATCGTACATAAACACGCACGGTAAATTGCAAGTGCCAGCAGATCTGACACATCATAAATGCTTAGTATATAAAGGCTCAACAGGACCCAATCGTTGGCTTTTTAAAACAGAAAGTGAAGATTGGACGCCATTCTTAGCACCCGCTTTACTGATGTCCAATAATGCAGAATCTTTATTGGTATCTGCACTCAAAGGTATGGGAATTGTGCTTTTTCCAGATTGGCTCATCGGTGAGTATTTAAAGAGCGGTGAGCTTATCAAGCTACTACCTGATTATAATGCAGCCGTGAAAACCACACCTCAACATGTCGCAGCTATTTACCCTCATACTCGTCATGTCTCTCTAAATGTTAGAGCATTAATTGATTATTTTGCCAAGGTTTATGGTCACCCTCTTTATTGGCAACTCAATTAAAAAACAAGAATTTAAAGCAATAAGTATCCATGCACACTCTATAATAAATGGGAATTGTTGTACTCAGTCTAAGTCAGATATTAAGGTTTATGAACCATTTATTTTCCTCCTTATTATAGAGTGCTGTTTTTAATATCCGACTGAAATCCAACCAACTCAATTATCTGGTTTATAAACTTACCCGTGCCATCAATCATTTATCATCTCAATCAATACTCTTAAAAACCCATATCCAAACTAGGCAAAGAGCAACGATTGTTATCTTCTTAAGCGCTCAATGAGCCAGCCTGCTAGTGGAAATGACACCATCTGCGTCAACGGCACGAGTATTATGGTTTCAATCAATACCACCACTGGCAGACTTAGACCATGAGTTACAGGCTTTAATAACGTTAATACGATTAAGAGCGTCGGATAAAGTCCGACATATCCTACTAATATGCGTATAAGTCTGTCTTTAGTATTCTGATTCATTGCCTGCTACCTATTGATAAAATGATAAAAGAAAAATATTTAAGCGACAAAAACAATAATTGTCGCTTGATGATTGACTGTTTGTGAATACCCAATAAATCCCAAATTTATAAATAAAAAATAAGGCCATTAGTATTAATGGCCTTATCTCATTCAATGCTCAGCTGCTTTGCTATTCCTGATAGCGAGGATAATCACTATAGCCAATGGCAGTGCCACCATACATCGTGGCAGGATCTGCCTCATTGAGTGGCCAATGATTGGCTATGCGTTCAGGTAAATCGGGATTAGCAATAAAAGGACGACCAAAAGCAAATAAGTCCCCATAACCTTTAGATAATATATCGACCGACTTCTGCACAGTGTACTTACCCGCATAAATAATACGTCCTGAAAACTCAGCTCTGACGGCTTGATAAAAAGGCTCTGGCAAGTCAGGCGCATTATCCCAGTCAGCCTCTGCAATGGATAAGTAAGCAATGCCCGCCTGTTCAAGTACTTTAATCGCTTCAATATAGGTATGATGAGGGTCTGCTTCTACTAAACCTAGGTACACACGAGTCTCATCTGTGCTGGCAAATAAAGGCGCAAAACGTACGCCTAAACGATCAGCGCCAACCACCTCGCTGACGGCGGCGACTACTTCTTTTAAAAAACGCAGACGATTGGTCAACGAACCACCATATTGATCATCACGTGTATTGCTATGCTCAGAGATAAACTGATTGACCAAATAGCCATTGGCACAGTGTAGCTCTACCCCATCGAAACCTGCTTCTAATGCGTTGCGTGCCGCTGCCGCATACATAGCGACCAGCTCACCCACTTCTTCTGTGCTCAGTGCCCGTGGCTCACTTGGGTCGGCTAATGCGCCTTCGCCTGGACCTGTCTCAATAAATACTTTAACGTTAGTGGCAGTAATGGCAGATGGAGCGATAGGCGGAGCTTGGTTTGGTTGTAAGCTGGTATGAGACACGCGGCCAACGTGCCACAGCTGCGCAAAAATAATACTGCCTTTAGCGTGTACTGCCTGCGTGACTTTTTTCCAGCCTTCAATTTGGGCTTGCGAATGGATACCGGGTGTCCACGCGTAACCTTGGCCTCTTGGCTCAATCTGCGTACCTTCCGTCACCATAAAACCTGCTGTCGCACGCTGTGCATAATAGCTTGCCATTAAGTCATTAGGAATATTGTCAGGCTGCGTGCTACGAGAGCGTGTCAATGGCGGCATTACGATGCGGTTTTTGAGCGTATAAGGCCCAAGTTCTACAGAGGAAAATAGTGTACTTGTATTTAGAATGGTTTGTGTCATAAATATCTCTTTTAAAGCAGCTGATGGCTTATTATTGAATGTATTTGGCCTGTTTTTATGCTTAATAACCAATCTAATGATTACTTAAGCAATGTTGGTCAGCATAGCGTTTTGAGGGTACAATTAGAAACAACCACTTATTGTTTAAGATACAACTATTAATGGTATGAGTTATGAATGGTATGAATCGGCTCGACATTAAGCAGCTTAGAGTCTTGCAGGCGCTGCTTGATCTACAAAACCTCTCGCAAGTTGCGCGCAAAATGGGACTGACGCAACAAGCGATTAGTGAGCAGTTGCGTAAGCTACGGGATTTGTTTGATGATCGTTTGTTTATTCGTCAAGGCAATAGCATGGTGGCAACACCAAAAGCACTAGCGATGCGGCAACCGATTGACGAGATATTAAAACAGTTGGAAGTATTGTTAGAGCCAGAAGTGTTTACGCCGCAAACCTACAAAGGCGTCTTTACGATTAGTGCAACCGACTATGCGACGCAGGCATTATTACCGCAGTTGTTTAATATTACGCGCCGTGAAGCGCCTAATTTAAAGCTGATAGTGAGAGATTTTGCCTCAGACAATATCAATCAGCTCATTGCGGCAGGCGAACTTGATTTACTGATTACTTTTCCAGAGTTTATCCCTGATAATTTATCGTATGTGACGCTATTTGAAGAACAGCATTTATGTGTGACGGGTTACAAAAACACCTTTGCAACAGAGATATTCACACTGGCGCAAGTTGCCGCACACCCGCAGCTGGTGGTATCGCCTTCACGTGCCAATTTGCGCGGATCGCATGATCACTGGTTTGCAGAAAAAGGGCTTAAACGCCATATTGTGATGTCAGTTCCTAGCTTTTCAGCCGTGCCAGATATCCTACACACCACCGATATGATTGCCTTTTATCCTGCGCGACTACTACCAAATAATAAAGTTAAAGAGCTGAAGGTAGCAGCATTACCGCCTACCTTTAAGGTAATCGCAGCATGGCATCCACGTACCAGTGACAGTGGTATACATCGCTGGTTAATTGAGCAATTACGAAATTTATAGTTATAGGATTAGCCTGTCTTAAAGTTATCTTATTGAGCATTTAGACTAACCCTATATTTTATGCAACATTCTCAAAAGTAGGTATAAGATGTTTATCGGTGATGGATTGCTTAATATTGCAGACTGCACGCTTACCAAATGCACCAAGGTTGTAGTCTGCAAATTCATGATATAGCGTCACCACATCGCCCATAATCAGTAATGCGGGCGTTGGCAATTTCGCTTCAGCTTGCTGCTTAGCGATACTACCAAGCGTGCCGATGAGCAGTTGCTGTGTGGGCAAGCTGGCATGGCTAATCACCGCAAAAGGCGTCGCGCTATCTCGTCCCGCTGCTATCAACCCTTCAGTCAATTCATCTAGCTGATGCAATCCCATATAAAAAACAACCGTTTGGGTGCTATCTAAATGCTCGTCATAGTTATTATTTGGCGCTCCTGATTTCTTATATGCCGTTACAAACTTCACTGCCTGCGCATAGTCGCGATGCGTCAATGGAATACCTGCACTACTAGCAGCGGCACTGGCGGCAGTAATGCCAGGGATAGATTCAAAAAAGATACCATGGCGCACCACTTCTTGAAGCTCCTCGCCGCCGCGCCCAAAGATAAAAGGGTCGCCGCCTTTGAGTCTTACAACTGTTTTACCTGCCAGCGCGTGCTTGACCAGCAGCTCATTGATGCCTTCTTGCGGCAGCGCATGATTGGCTCGGCGTTTACCGACGAATATCTTCTCCGCTGTTGGTTCGCACATATCTAAGATATCCTCTGAGACTAGGCTATCGTAAAGCACCACATCAGCGCGCTGCATGATTCGCAAAGCTTTTAGTGTGAGCAGCTCAGGATCACCAGAGCCTGCACCGACTAAATGCACAGTGCCTACTTTTGCAGCTGCTCTGTTTAATGGCGTATTTAGCGCATTGACGACACACTTTTTATTAGATAAATCGTTTGGAGGTAGTGTTGCGATAAAGGCAGATGAATCCGTCATGACGGTGACTCCTAATGATGCTGTTAGTGCAATATACGGTGCAAGCCCTATGCCATATTGATCAATTGGTTGTATTTCATAAGGCGGTTATAAGGAAGTTATAAGACAGCTATGACGCATACTCCTCAATAAGCTCATTGATTTGACCCACACACGAGCCGCAATTGGTACCAGCACGGCACGCTTTGCCCACTGATTGTGCGCTATGACACTGCTGCTTGGTGATTGCATTGATAATGATGTTTTCTCCGACTGCCATGCAAGAGCACACTAACGGACCTGGATCGATATAGCTGGTAGCTGGACGACCTGCCAGCAGCCATTTATAGCGCTGCTGTACTGGTATGGCATCGGTACTGGCAAAGCAGCTGTCAAGCCAATGTGTACTAGGCAAATACATCACTTTTGGTGCAAAATAAATAGCTAATAGCAGCTGATCACTCGGTATTGCAGAGTCTAAAGGACTTGGTATATGGTTTAATGCTTCACTCCTCACCTCCGACTGAGTCGAGATAAAGCGTAGTTGCTTCTCTGGTTTACTCAAGGTGAAAGCGCTATTAACCTTCAGAGTATCTTCGGCATTGCCAGTCAACCACTTGTCTGATACAGACTTTTGATAGTCATCGATAAACTGCTGCCAAAATTTAGGGTCAAGCAACTGCCTAGCTGTGCGCTCGGCTGGGCTGGCAAGAGTAATGAGCACACTATTGGCTTGCCTGCTGATACTCCATGTCAGCGCTGGTAGTGAGAGAGACAAACCTGCACCATTTAACTCAAATTTTATAGACGCTGTTTGCGACTCACCCGCTATTGCTTCCTTCTTAAAATGAGCAGTCATCGCACGCAAGTGCACTAATATGGTGTCCTGCAAATCAGGATGCACCATAATCTTGCCAAGTGTCTGCATAGGCACGGCGCTCATGCGAATCGCTGAGTTTTTTAGCTCAGGCTGCCCTGAATATGGATCGACCACAGTCGGGATGAGTGTTCCTACCCGTGCAAAGCTAGCAAAGGCATTACTCCAGTGCATAGGCATAAAAGCATCGCCAACACGCATACTATCGCTGATGGCGATTTGCGCTAAAACTTTTTGCGCTAAATTCTTATTATCCGTATCTGTACTAAAATTATTAGTATCAATAGTTGTCGCCTCACTATTCGGCAGGATCTGCTCATAGCGAGGATGTAGCTGCACATAGTCGCCCTTTTCAACACCGAGTTGTTTGGCTTCATTAGGATGGATAGTCAGCGTCGGCACAGATTCATGTTGATTGAGCTGCGGCGCCAGTCCTGTGCGTGTCATGGTATGCCATTGATCTCGTAGTCTGCCCGTAATCAGGCGTAGATTCACGGTTGATGGGTTGAAGTCAATGTTATGCCGCTTATCTCTATTCTTGACATCGCTCTTATTCGACTTCTGCCGACGTTGATGTTGATGGAAGTGATGAAAATTAGGCAGGCTAGCACTATCTGAAGGCGTAATAGCAATGAGTTTTACTTGAGTGGGTGTAATACGAGCACCGCCCCACTGAAAGGGATTCATTACCTCATAGTCAGAACGGTTTAGGATTGGCATTGATAGGTCTTTAGCCAAATTGAGATAGCGTGGTTGATTGTTTTTCGATGCTGATTGACTAGGGTCATTCTTAAAAGCAGTGAGCGCCACGTACTCATTAAATATCTCACTAGGATGGTCATAATCAAACCCTGATAGCCCCATACGCCTCGCCACTTGCGAGAGTATCCACCAGTCAGGTTTGGCAAGACCGAGTGCAGGCTTTACAGCACGTTGGCGTGAGATGCGCCGCTCAGAGTTGGTGACTGTGCCTGACTTTTCACCCCAACCTTGGGCTGGCAATACAATGTCAGCACACTTAACCGTATCACTGTCTACCGAGCAGTCAGAGACTATCACCAAGTCGCAAACTGCTAATGCGCGGCGAAATTTATCCGCTTCAGATAAGCTCACGACTGGATTGGTCGCCATAATCCAAATGGCTTTGATACGCCCATCTAAGATAGCGTCGGCAGCATCACAAGCTTGGATGCCAACCTCTGGCGCAATAGAGTGCGGTGCCTGCCAAAAGTCAGCCACCAGTTGACGATGAACACTATTACTCAAATCTAAATGTGCCGCCAGCAAATTAGCCAGCGCCCCGACTTCACGGCCACCCATGGCGTTTGGCTGACCAGTAAGTGAAAACGGACTGGCGCCTACTTTTCCTACGCGTCCGGTGTACAAATGACTATTGATAATGGCATTGACCTTGTCGGTGCCACTCTTTGATTGGTTAACACCCATACTAAACGCGGTCACTGTCTTGTCATTGGCAGCGACTAGCTGATAAAACTGGCGTATGAGGTTAGCGCTGATTTTGCATACTTGAGCGACTTTGTCGATGCTCCACGTCTTGGCAGCCTCCAAAGCGAGATCGACATCATTACATTGCTTGAGATAACGCTCATCGCAACAACCTTGCTGCTTAAGATAGTGCAACAACCCATTGTATAAATGCGTATCGGTGCCTGCGGCTATTGGTAAGTGCAAATCAGCAAACTCACAAGAGTCCGTACGACGCGGATCAATGACAATAAGCTTTTTACTGGGATCAATTTTTTTGGCGGCCAAAAAACGTCCAAACAAAATAGGGTGGCACCATGCCATGTTTGAGCCCACCAGCACCAATAAATCGCAGGACTCTAAATCCTCGTAATTACCAGGCACCAAATCAGCGCCAAAGGCACGTTTGTGTCCTGCTACCGCTGATGACATACATAGGCGTGAGTTGGAATCGATATTATTATTACCGATAAAGCCTTTGATAAACTTATTGGCAACGTAGTAATCCTCAGTGAGCAGCTGCCCTGAGACATAAAACATAATACTGTCGCGACCATGCTTAGCAATAGTGTCGTTTAAGCGCGTGGCAATATCATCTAAGACGTTATTCCAATCGGTAGGCACGGTAGAGGCTAGGTTGTTCAGTACTGCGGTAGCGCTATAAGCATGAGAGTCATAAGTTATGGGTTGCTGTTGTGCCATCGATGCCAGTTTATTTTGATAGTAAGGCTCAGTTAAGCGTCGCTCACTGCCCAATGTTTGTGCCAGCGCACCGCCTTTTGAGCATAGTTTACCAAAGTTAGCAGGATGTTCAGGATCTCCTTTTACGCTCACTACCCCTGCCGCATCGACACTGGATAAGACGCCACACCCTACCCCGCAGTAAGGACAAGTGGTACGTATGATGGACGTCGTTTCTTCAGTATATGTGGCAATAAGAGCCGTTTTTGAAGGATTGAATATGTCATCAGATTTGTTATTAGATTTGCGATCAGATCGACGTATACGACTTTCTAATTCTTGACTAGCATTCGGTTTATTACTCAAGATCACTTCACTCATGACGCCGCTCCTACTATGTCTGCTGCGCTTAATAAATCTAAATCGCTATCGTTATCTATGTCTCCGATAACCTCACTATCTGTCGTTACCTTCTCCAAATCACAGTAAGCCTCACCAAATATTAAATCCGCTTTTATAGGCGCGATATCACTATGGCTGTTGATCAGCTGGCTATAGAAACTGCCCTCATTGACCTCACCGTAGAGTACAGCGCCGATAAGCTTATTGTCTCTAAGATAGAGGCAATGATAGTGATTTATACTGGTTTGCTGATAAGTGATGGTTTCGATAGCTGCCGCTTCCTCGTCATCAAAGTCGACTTGCCCTGCTGAAAAGGCACTGATGCCAGATACTTTTAGCTTTAAGGACAGCGGTGTACTGCGAAAAGGCTGCCAGTTCTTTTTAGAGCCTAAGCTGTCGCCCGATAGTCGAGTGTCTTTTAGCACAGAGACTAAGGTATCCACTTGCTGATTAACAGGTGCCACCATACCGAATAGCTCACCATCCAACTCTATGCATTCGCCAACTGCGTAGACATGCGGACAACTCGTGTGCATGCAATCATCCACAATGATGCCGCGATTGACTTCAAGACCGCTGTCTCTCGCCAGTGCTATATTGGGCATCACCCCGACTGCCATCACAATAAAATCTGCCGGCAAGGTACGTCCATCCTTCAGTGATAAGCCTTGCACCTCATGCTGGTCGTTGACCGCAATACAATCAGTAATAGCAGAGACCTCCACACCTACGCCCCGACGAGCCAGCTCAGCTTGCAGTAGCTGGGCAGCAGGTAAATCAAGCTGCCTGTTAAGAACATAGCTGTCTACATGAATGACCGTCATATCTGCTCCTTGAGAAGCCAGCGCGCAGGCGGCCTCTAGCCCTAGCACCCCGCCACCAATTACTAGACCTTTTTTCCCTTGGCGCGCATATTCAATTAAAGCATTTACATCGGCTACTTCTCGGAACACATGCACACCTGTCGCATCATGATTGGGAAAAGGGATGACTCGAGCGCTTGAACCTGTAGCGATAACCAGCTTGGCATACACCAGTGTCTGTCCATTATCAAGCTTAATAGACTGTTGCTTGGTGTCCACAGCGGTAACAGCAATCCCCGCTAAGACAACAATACCCAACTGTTCATAATCTGATTGCTGGTATAAATAAGTATCCTCAAAGGCGCTATCTCCTGCCAGCACTGGTGATAGCATAATGCGGTTGTAGCCGACCTCTGTCTCTTTGCTGATAAGGGTAATCGGTAATGGTCTTTGGTTATTTGGCGACTTCCTTTGCTGCTGGGCACGTGCCAGCTCAATGGCAAAACGGCTGCCTGCCATGCCAGCACCAATAATGACAATACCCGCATTTGAATGAGCATAAGACGTTGTCTGTATTGTTAATTTTGATCTATCTGATGACATGAGCAAAAAATCCCTTAGCCGCAACGCGCAGCATTAATTAAATGGCGTGTCAGAGTATCTTTTGTGCTTAAAGCCTGCACTTATAAGAAATAAGCCAACAGCGAAAAAATGAGCACAAACTGAATAAAGCAAATGCTATGCCATACCAGTAATGGGTTGCGTATGATGAGCGGCTCAGGGTCGCTAATATAATTATGATTCTCAGGGTTAAAATCTTGTAAGAACTCACCAATTGCTTGATAGCGAGCTTGGGTATTAGCAAGCAGCGCACGCATTAGCGCTTGCTGGCTGGCAGCAGGTACACGGTACTGACGTAATAATTGAGTAGGTAGGGTTAAGGTATGATTTGCTTGATGTGAATGCATCAACGCTTGCGAGCTAAATGGCAGCTCACCTGTTAGCAGCTCATAGCCAATCACCGCTATGGAAAATAAATCAGAATGCACACCTTTTGGTGCATCGGTGTAATATTCTGGTGCAGCATAGTGCAAATCACCGTTCGGTGGTCGCGTACTGTCTTTAAGTATGGAAGAGCTGGCTGAACCAAAATCTATCAATTTGACCGCGCCTGATGTGGTCAATAGGATGTTTTCCGGCTTGATATCTTGATGCAATAGATAGTTTCGATGCATCACCCGAACCGCCATGCCTATTTTGGTTAACAAATCATAGGTCTGCCACACATCACAAGGCGCATGACGATCCATAAAATCTCTTAGGCTTTCGCCTTCAATATATTCTGTGAGATGGTATAGATATGCACTGCTGGCTGGTATGGGGTAATAGCGTAGCAACCCTGAAGCACTAAGCGCTGAGCTTGCGTCTAGATAGGGTTTTATACTGCTGATGCCTGTAAGGCTGCTGTCGCTAGATAGGTTATTAGGATCTGCTTGATTATAGGCAGGCTCGCCCGCCCGCCTATGCTTAGATAAGCTCAAACCAATTTTACGCTCCTTTAAAAATTCGCGCAGATAATGACCATCGGCAATAGTACTAAGGCTTGGTGACTTTAGTGCAAATAGATGATGGTTTTCATCCTCTACTAGATATACTTCGCTACGAGCAGTACGGGCTATAATATGCTTGACAATAAAACTATCAATCCGCGCCCCAACTTCTAAGCCCGTTAATAACTGATACCGATGGATGTCGTGAGGCATCGCATCATGCAGGCTAGCATTTTTATTATTACTATTGTTCTTAGTATGAGCGCTATTGGCTGTCTTTTGCTTATGGAGCGCTTGCGCATTCATACCGAGTATCACCATACTCAAATTGTCATGACTGCCCTCGTTAAACGCTTGCTCGCATATGCTTTGGCTGATGCTAAGACTATTCACTGCCCCGTCATTCGAGCTGTTATCCGTCGTATCTATCGTTTGACTCGGCTGACACAGCGCCTTTACTGCTGAACATAGCTCAAACTGGAGATCGGACGCTGCAATAGACTCATAGACGCCATCTGTCATCAGTGCTAAGCATTCATTTTGATGCAAGGTAAATACGGACTGCTGGAGCTCGACCATCGTATCCGCGCCAATAGCGGCAGATAGCGCGCCTTTATCTTGCCCATGATGAATGCGGTGGTCTTTACTGAGCACTTTTATACTCTCTAAACCGACACGGTAAATACGTGAGTCGCCTGTATGAAACAGATGGATACGGTCGCCAATACACAGCAGGCCTGATAAGGTGGATAATAGTGGTGGCACGCGCTCATAGACTTGCGGGAAATAGAGGGCGTCATTGGCTTTATTGACCGCCTCCCGAATCAAAATGGCAACTTGATTGTCATCAAAGTCTATGTTTGCTGATTGCGATTTGTTCTCTGCCAATACCATCTCTTCAAGCGCTTCATTTTTAAGTGCCCCGTTTTTAAGTGCTAAGGTAAGATGGTGCGTGACAGTGTTGACCACCAATTGGCTGGCTTGTTTGGGGAACTGACAGGCACTGACACCATCCGCCATCAGCACCAATAAAGGCGCATGAGGACACTGAACACCGCCGTTGATGGTTGCTGTAAACTGTCCATACGGCAAGCATGTTGTTATCAGCAAGCTGTCTTGATTTTCAGACTTGCGCCCTTGCATGCTATGAAAATCAAGCTGCCACAGTGCCTCATTCATTTGCATATTTAGCTCACTTGTATTTGGGCAAAGCTGCCATCGGGCATCTCTTCGATGATGACACCTTCAGGTTCTTTTAAAAAGAACAGCGCAAAGAAGCCAACGACGGCGGTCGCGGCAATCACCATGAAAAATACTTGATAAGAGACCAGACTCAATACAGTTAAATAAACAACCGAGCCAACATTGCCATAAGCGCCGGTCATGCCAGCAAATTGTCCGGTCATGCTACGCTTGATCAGTGGAATAACCGCAAACACAGCACCTTCACCCGCTTGTACAAAGAAAGAGCAAAACATCGTGATGAATAATGCCAGTGCAATTGGCCATGTTGAATCCACGATACCCATTAATAAATAACCAACAGCCAAACCTGCGGTCAAAATCAGCAGCGTTATTTTGCGACCAAACTTATCGCTGAGCCAGCCGCCGCCCGGTCGCGACATCAAGTTCATAAACGCATAGCTAGATGCCAAAACCCCTGCCATCACAATTGATAGATTAAATGTCTCTTGATAGAAAAGCGGCAACATAGACACTACGGCAAGCTCTGAGCCAAAGGTCGCAAAGTATAAAATATTTAAGATACCGACTTGCTTAAAATCATATTGATGCGCTTTTGGCACAGGAGTCGTAAATACCTCTTTATTAAAGCGATAACTACTCACAAACTCATAAATATATAAAATAACCAATCCGATGTAGACGATATTGACACTTGCCTGACTGAGTAAGCTGACACCAGCGGGTGATAACTTCCATCCCAAAAGCGCTAACGCCAAATACATTGGCAGCTTAAACGCCATCATCAGCCAAAAGTCACCTGTTGAGGTCACCATCATGGCGCCAGACTTTTTGGGTTTAAAATACGTCGCACCCTTAGGCGTATCACGCACCATCTTATAAAAAATCACACTATAGAGCATCATCACCACCCCGGAGGTGGCCGTCGCATAACGCCATCCTTCATCACCACCAAATATAGCAGCAGCAATAATAGCTACTGTTGGCAACAGCAGCGCCGCAGCAGCAGAACCAAAATTTCCCCAACCGCCATAAATACCTTCAGCAGTACCCAACTCGCTTGCAGGGAACCAATCACTCATTAGACGAATGCCTACCACAAACCCTGCACCCACAAAGCCCAAGAAAAAACGGGACAGTGCCAGCGTGTTGTAATCTTGCGCAAAGGCAAAGGTAAAACAAGGAATAGCGCCAATAGCCAAAATAGCGGTATAGACGAGGCGCGGACCAAAACGATCGGTCAACATGCCAATAATGACTCGAGCTGGAATAGTCAAAGCGACGTTTAGTATCAACAAGGTTTTGACTTGGTCCTTGGTCAAACTCAAAGTCTCACCGATGGCAGATAAGAATGGTGCGTGGTTAAACCATACAAAAAAGGTCAGAAAAAAAGCCATCCATCCAAGATGGAGTATCTGGTTTTTACCAGTAAAAGAGAGAATATTGAGCTTGTTTTTATTTGGTGCAGCAGGGCTCGGTGATGGCGATGACGACATAAGCGGTTTCCTTAAATAGTAAAATTCAGGGCTAACATGGAAAGCCGTAAGAACACGTTATGTTGAACGAACTGACCAGTTAGAGCATTTAAGGGGGTGCAATGGCTGTGCCAGCTGCCGCTATCAGCTTCGTTATACAGATAAAACCTCGGCTTTGATAAAAGCGTTCATGCTTTGCTATAGGTGACTTCCAAGCAGCTATTACAAGGTCATTCATAATTTAATAACCATATACAAACGCTAATTTTATCGAGATGAATGAAAAACCCTGACTGCCATAAATACAATCAAATTGGTGCATGGTTTTATCTATTTTGGTGCATCCATTTTTTATATCCTCACTTTTAATGAGAAAAGACTTTTTTATTTATCATTGCTATTTATATCCTCACACATACCACGCTGCCTAGGAAATACACTGTCATCGTCAGGTTTTTCGTCTGTAGTGATGAGACTCTCGCTTAAAGATATGGCGCTATATAACGGTGCTTGGCACAGTTATTGAAGATGTAATTACTGTAAGCACTATTTAGACAAACCCATGACTAAGGATAATTACATGAGTAGCACTATAGTGAGTAAGGCAGGTAAAGCTAAGTTGGTGGTGATTGGTAACGGTATGGTTGGACATCATTTTATTGAGCGCGCCATAGAAAAAGGGTTACATGAGCAGTTTGAGATTCATGTGTTTGCTGAAGAAGACCGTCCCGCTTACGATCGGGTATATTTATCGAGCTACTTTGAGCATAAAGATGTTAGTAAACTCAACTTGGTTGATTTAAGCGCCTATGCATCTGCCCAGATTCAATTGCACCTGAACCAGCGTATTGTAGATATTGACACCACCAATCAATACATCATCACTGAAGCTGGCGAGCGGATTGAATATGGTGAGCTGGTACTGGCAACAGGCTCCTATCCATTTGTACCACCCATTCCAGGACGTGAACATCCGCATTGCCAGGTATACCGCACCATTGCTGATTTGGATGACATTCTTGCCATCGCTGAGCAACCAAAAGTAAAGAAAGGCGTGGTTGTGGGCGGAGGGTTACTCGGGCTTGAAGCAGCAAAAGCACTAGTCACTTTAGGGTTAGAGACTTATGTTGTAGAGTTCGCCCCACAACTGATGGGTGTTCAGCTTGATGCTGCTGGCGGTGAGATTTTAAAACGAAAAATTGAAGCCCTTGGGGTCAAAGTATTAACGGGCAAGAATACCCAAGCCATTATCGACAATACCGATGCCCTGTCAAAAAACAGGAATAACACCAGTGAAGATCAGTGCCACTTAACCATGCAATTCACCGATGATACCTCGCTTGATACCGATATGATCGTCTTTAGTGCGGGTATTCGTCCGCAAGATGGCATTATCAAAAACAATCCTGAGTGCGGCATTGAGATAGGTGCACGAGGTGGTATTTTAATTGACGAACAATGCCGCACCAATACCGCGCATGTCTACGCTATTGGCGAATGCGCGGTGTGGGATAACAAGATATTTGGCTTAGTAGCACCAGGCTACAGCATGGCGAGTATCTGCGCAGCACAAATCACAGGAGATCATTCGCAAACCTTTACGGGCGCTGATATGAGCACCAAGCTCAAACTGATGGGCGTCGATGTTGGTAGTATTGGCGACGCCCATGGAAACAGCGCGGACAGCTTGAGCTATTTGTACCAAAATCCTGCTGAGGGCATTTATAAGAAACTGGTCACGACGCCTGATAACAAACGCTTGCTTGGCGCGGTATTGGTCGGCGATACCGAAGACTATAATAATCTATTACAGCTATATCTCAACGACATCGACCTACCTGCCCACCCTGAAAGCCTCATACTACCTAACGTTGAAAAACCGAAAATGGGTATAGAAAATTTACCAGATAGTGCAACGATTTGCTCATGCTACAACGTCACCAAAGGGGCTATTTGCGCGGCGGTTGAAAACGGTGCGTACTCCATTGCTGAAGTGAAGTCTTGTACCAGTGCAGGTACAGGATGTGGTGGCTGTGCGCCTATAGTGAAAGACACTTTAAGCTACCAGTTAACGACCCTCGGGTTTGAGGTCAATAATGATTTATGTGAGCACTTTGCCTATACCCGTCAAGAGCTCTATAGCTTGATTCGTGTTCATGGTATTAGAACCTTTGATGCTCTGTTGGATGAGCATGGTAACGGTCATGGTTGTGAGATTTGCAAACCTACGGTAGCCTCTATCTTGGCCTCATGCTGGAATGATTATGTGCTCAAGCCTGAACTGACGCCTTTACAAGACAGCAATGATTATTATCTGGGTAATATACAAAAAGATGGCACCTATTCGGTGGTACCTCGTGTGCCGGGTGGTGAGATTACAGCCGATAAGCTAATCATCCTTGGGCAAGTCGCCAAGGAGTTTAATCTATATACCAAAATCACAGGTGGTCAGCGCGTAGATTTATTTGGTGCACGTCTAGACCAACTTCCCGATATCTGGACACAATTGGTGCAAGCTGGCTTTGAGACTGGTCACGCTTATGGTAAGTCACTGCGAACGGTTAAATCGTGTGTGGGTAATAACTGGTGTCGCTACGGCGTCGATGACAGTGTCGGCTTAGCCCTAAGATTAGAAGATCGTTATAAAGGGGTGCGTTCACCGCACAAGATAAAAATGGGCGTGTCCGGATGTACGCGCGAGTGTGCAGAGGCACAAAGCAAAGACTTTGGCATTATCGCCACCGAAAATGGTTGGAATTTATTTGTCTGTGGTAATGGTGGTATGACCCCGCGTCATGGCGAGCTGTTTGCCACCGATCTTGATAGCGACACGGTCATCAAATACATCGACCGTATTATCATGTTTTATATAAAAACAGCAGATAAACTCCAGCGTACCTCAAAATGGCGCGAGAGCTTAGATGGCGGATTGGAATATTTACAAGCGGTCATTATTGAAGACAGTTTAGGCATCGCTGATGAGCTAGAGGCGCAGATGCAACTGCTGATCGACAACTATGTGTGTGAGTGGAAAGCCACCATAACCGATAGCGAAAAGCTCAAACGTTTCCGTCACTTCGTCAATAGTGAGCAAGGGGATGACAATGTGGTCTTTGTCACCGAGCGCGAGCAAATTCGCCCTGCGACCGATAGTGAAAAAGCTAAAATCTTAGTGACCGAGCTGGCTTAATCAACGTTTAACACTTTCCGATCATATACGAATAAGGATCGCCCAATGAACCAGTATACCGTTTGTAAATTAGAAGATATCCTCCCTGAGACTGGTGTTTGTGCACTGATAGAGGGCAAACAAGTTGCAATTTTTCGTACCAAAGACAATAAACTTTTCGCACTCGATAACTATGACCCCTTTAGTCAGGCCAACGTATTATCTAGAGGGTTAATTGGTGGTACTACTGTTACCAACGATGCTGGCATTGATGAAGCGGTACTGTATGTGGCCTCCCCTATTTATAAGCAGAGATTTAACCTTGCCACCGGTCAATGTTTGGATGATACAAGTGTCACGCTTGCTACTTACCATGTTGAGCTTGATACCAGTCTTGAAAGTAATAATGTGGTGATAAAATATGATCAGTTAGAAGCGTCATCTACAACACTATTAGAAATGGAAGTTGTTTAAGGCGTAGCCGTCTTTTTAGCAAATTGAAACATGTAATTTACATTAAGATACTGAATAAAAAATTGTACTGGCATAATATTGGCGGTAAATATATTTCACTTAATGCCATTAAAAGGATCATAGATCATGTCTGACAAGTCTACTAATAACGATAACATTAAAAATGCCTTAGAGTCTCTTGAGAGTGCAGCGACAACGCCTTCAAATGATGCGGTAACAGGCGTAGAAGTGGTAAAGGGTGATACTGTCGTTTACGAAGACGGTGATTTTGAAGATTACAATGCTGACAAAGACTATGAAGTTGATGAAGAAACTAAGTCTGGTAAGGATGATGAGTCTGATAAAGAGGATCAAAATGACAACTCTGATAAAGAAGATGAGTCTGATAAAGAAGATAAGCACGGCACAACGATAGCTAACATTTATCAATGGGCTTCTAAGCTCAAAGATGATTTTATTTCTGACAAAAAAGAATCGAAATCTGATGAAGCAGATAAGCCTGATTCTGAAAATGAAGACAAGCATGAAGATAAGCATAGTGCGACGATAGCTAATATCTACCAATGGGCTGCTAAGCTTAAAGATGATTTTACGTCTGAAGCTTCTAATATGACGCTTGACGTTTCTGAAAAAGCGGTTGCTATTATGCTTAACAGACTTTTGGATGCCAAAACTGCCGAGTTAGAAGCTTTTGATAAGAAAGTGGCAGACTATGAAGGATCGGTAGACAATGCAGAAGAAGAGCGTAGTAAGATTGCTGAGAAAAAAGACAAATACCAAGGTATGATTGATCAACTACAAGGCTGATTGGTACTTTGAGTAATTGGTACTTTGATTGATTGGTCTTATTGATCCAGTGTTAAGTATTTAGCACTGGATTTTTTATTGTTTTTGGCTTGTCGTGAGCTCAAGAGTGTTAGTGTCGATCATCGACTGTAAACCCTTTAAATATTAAGGGTACATTATAAACCTAGTTTGATATAAAAATAAATCAAATACGATTGACGTCTATTAGCTATCAGCTACTAGGTATATCCACGACTAACGGTGAAATGTAACGCCAAACCAATTACGTAAACACGCCTATCGATTTCTGCTAGTATTATGCCACTACGTTACTAACCACTTATAATATGTAAGGTTAAGAGGATTTAACATGCGATTCAAATCATTCGTTCAAAAACTACATGAACGCAATCCTAAACTTGGCAAAATCGCTTCGCTGACCACAGCAACAGGCGTTATTACTTTTAACAGTATGTTGGCAGGTCCTCCTGTATGGATTATGGGTGCAGCCAAAGCTGTTACTGGTGCAGCGATTGCTGATAAAGCGGTCATCGATGTGACCAATTATTGGATTAACAGCAATAACGCGATGATCGATAACATTCTGCCGGATAAAGACTGGCGTATCAGTCTACCTGACGATATCCATACCAAGGGCAAGTATTTACTGGTAAGTAATCACCAATCATGGGTTGATACCAGTATCGTGCAATATATTAGTGAAAAGCGTTTGCCATTGACGCGATTTTTTACTAAGTTTGAACTGATATATATTCCAGTCATTGGTCAAGCTTTCTATTTTCTCGATTTTCCAATGATGCGTCGACACTCTAAAGAGGCGATTGCGAAAAATCCTGCCTTAAAAGGCAAAGATATCGAAGAAGCAAAACGCGCTTGTGCATTGCTGAAAGACAAGCCTTTTACACTGTTAAATTATCTAGAAGGCACACGTTTTACCACCGTAAAACGGGATAAGCAGCAGTCGCCCTATACGCATTTGCTTAAACCAAGAGCGGGCGGTTTGTCGCTAGCGATTAGTGCGCTTGGCGAAGATATCGATGGTATTTTAGATATGACCATCGTCTATCCTGACGGTGTGCCGACATACGGCGACTTATGGAAAGGCAATATCAAGCGTTTGGGCGTCGATGTCAGACATATTAAGATGCCTGATGACTTATTTGCCAGTGTTCAAAATGGCGGCTATGAGACTGATGAGGCGATAAAAGCAGAAATTTTTGATTGGGTCGAGCAAGTTTGGCAGCAAAAAGATCAGCTCATTACTAAGATGCTTGCGGAATTTGAAAGTAAGCCCCCTGCCCTTGATGCTTAGCTAGCAAGCTTTTTAACTTAATCTGTTTTATTTGCACATATATTGACCGTTCTATTGGTTTTTTTACTAAAGATAATAATAGCAACCTACGGCTGCTATTATTGCTTACCTCGTTAAACGACCATGCCTTATATGTCGATGACAAAAGGAAAATACAGTGCCACAGGCTCAGCCAATGTTTGAAACCGCCTCTAATCTTACAACAGAACAAAATACAGCATTAAAAACGCTTACGACGATAGGTTATTTAGAAGGAACCTCGTTTTTACTGTTGCTCTGCATCGCTATGCCACTAAAGTACATGATGGACATTCCAGAAGGGGTAAAGTATATCGGTATGGCTCACGGCGGCTTATTCATCGCCTATATTGTTGTACTCATGGGCACAGCCGTCAAGATAAAAATGCCTATATGGGCGATCCCTGCCGGCGTGCTTGGCTCGTTCTTACCATTTGGTCCGTTCATATTTGACCATTGGTTAAAAAAGAGCCTAAAGAAAAGCAAGAAAGTTATTTGAGACAAGAGTTTTTATGACGCTAATCATTGGTTTCACGATATAGCGTGTTTTGTGACTCTTCTCTAAAATCTTCGTATGTGATGGCAGGCTTGGATGTTGACGTACTAGCAGCTGCCTCATTATTCATCGCGTTCGTTTCAGGCTTGGGGTTTGATGATTTGGCAGGGTCAGAGTCACTGGGCACTTCAATGACAGCAGGTGGCGTATTAGCCTCTACCACAACATTTTTTTCAGTGGTGTTTATTTTAGTGGTGTTCATTTCAGTGTCAGTAGCTGTTTGTTTGGTGACCGGGCTTGTCTGAGTCGCGTTTTTATTAATAGGCGTGCCAGCTTCATTTAACGCTGTAGACGTAGTACCGGTGGACAAGAAACCAGTCGCAATTAACGTGAATACAGCAGCAGAAATCATGAGTGAGCCAAGCACCATACCTATAATGAGCGGCTTTTTAGTACTCTTCTGCGTTTGTATTGATTTTACCGCTTTCTTTTTTTTCGATTTTTTGATGGGCAAAGTTGTTAAAGGTGCAGTGCTGATAGGTTCATCAATATAAGCGCTATCATTTACCTCAGTATCTTCATCTTTAACTGTAGAAACTGCGTTATCAGTCGCCTCAGTTGTTATTAAAGGGTGTATAACCTTCTCATCTTCATCAGAGAAGTCCAAACTTACCGATGTGCTCGCGTTATCAGATATCTGTAACCCTGCTGTATTTTCCACATTATCTTGCTCTTGGCTGCCAAATAACTCTAGTTCTGCTGCACTTAGTGGCTCATAGGATGACAGCTTGTCAGCGTTTTTAAGCGGTTGTAATATGTGCGGCTGAACAGGACTGTCCAGTAGACTTGCCCTAAGACCGGCATTAGTCTCATCATAAGCATCAGTGGTGACAGTTGTCCCGCGCTCATTTTCTGCATTTTCGATAGTACGTTCAATAGTCTCTGCGCTTTCAACACGAGTGATATAACGCTCATAGATATTATGTTTACGATTACGCAGTCGTGGCTTCGTATTAGCGATTTTTGCTAAGTTTGCCTCTAAATCGGCGCTTTGCTTGTCTTTTTTGTCGCTCATGAAGTGATACCAAACCAGTTTATGCCACGAAACCGTAGATGACTGCTAGAATGAAGGGAAAAGTTTTTTAGTTTGCTAAAGTGTAACGCTATCGTTAATAAACAATATAGAGTGTCAACTCATATGCTTCAAGCATAATTTTCTAGTTTTGCTATTATTGATATAACATACAGTAGTATCCGCTTCATCAATCGACATGATATTACAGATAAATGAGCATAAAACATGGATTTAAAGCAGCTCAATGCGTTTATTGCCGTTGCCGAGCTTAGGAGCTTTAGCGCAGCCGCTACCAAAATAGGATTGTCACAGCCCAGTCTAAGCCGTTTGCTCAAACAACTTGAGACAGACATGGGCGTGATGTTGGTTGATCGTTATCACAGACCGCTACATTTAACAGAATCTGGCACTTTCTTTTACGATAAAATCAGTACCATATTGACAGAAGTCGATACGGTTGTTGGTATGACCCAGCGCTTATCTGCCCCTAGCAGCGCACTAAATATCGGTTTTGTACCCTCTATACTGTATGGGTTGCTACCTGAGATTATTGCCAGATTGAAGCAGTCCAATCCTGAGATTGACGTCAATCTAAAGGACATTAGCTCCTATCAGCAAATGGATGCGCTCAAATCTGGTGATATCGATATTGGTTTTGGACGCTTTGCCCATCAAGACCCATGGATACAGCAAATACTGTTACGCCACGAGCGCTATGTCGTTGCCCTCCCCAAAGCCCATCCGCTTGCCAATGTGCGCGAGCAACGCTTGATCGATTTGGCCAATAACCGCCTGATTCTCTATCATCAAACCCACTTACCTGTATCTACAATGCCAGAAACGGTATCAAGCACAGGGATTCCTAAAACCTTAGGGCAGAATAAGAAAAATAATACGAGCCATCATCAAGCCTCTACTGTTGAGCAGATAACAGAGCCTTTACTATATTTATTTGCACAGTACGGCATCTCTCCATTTATGACCACCACCGTCAGTGACTTGCAAGTGGCACTCGGGTTAGTAGCGGCGGGCGAAGGCATCACCTTAGTCCCTGCCAGCTTAAAAACGGTGCGTACGGAGCAGATCAGCTATCAGCGCCTCATTCACGAAAACGTCACCTCACCTATTTATCTGCATACACTTAAGGATTTTGTGCATCCTCATATTCCTGACTTATTGCGTGCGACTTATCATGTCTATGAGCAGCGCGGCATTACTTACCGCCGGCAAAAATTTGAATCTCAGCGCTAAATTATCAGATATTGAGTCATAATTGTGGTATAAAGAAGCCCGAAAAAATAGCCATTGATAAATCTTGATATTTATATTTAATTATGCTAACTATTAGGAATGGCTATGCAAAAAATAAGTAATAATTATATGAATAATCATTCTACTAAACCGGATTGGTGTGCTAAAGTCGATACAATACAAATCGTTTTAAGAAAAAGTACTCATAAACAGTACTAATGAATAGTATTAAGCGATGCGCTCATGATCATTGGCAAACTGACACAGGTAAGTGATGATTTGCCGTTTTAACCATTTCGAGGTAAGCATGACCACACAACCACTCAATAACCCAAGCGCCACAGGCGATACTCTCCCCGCGCAGCAAGAAGGCTTTAGCTGGCGAATATTTGGTCCCGGTATTCTGATGGCGACTGCTGCTATTGGCGGCTCGCATCTGATTTCATCGACACAGGCTGGCGCGTTATATGGCTGGCAGCTGGCGATTATGATTATATTAGCCAACGTCTTTAAGTATCCGTTCTTCCGCTTTGCCACCGATTATGTCTACGACACTGGCGAGAGCTTAATCGCAGGCTATGCCAAACGCTCAAAAGCTTATCTCTGGATTTATTTTATCCTATCTATTTTATCGGCGGTGATTAGTACGGGGGCTGTGACATTGCTTGCGGCAGTGATATTGGGCTTTATGCTGCCCGCATCTGTAGGACTATCAAGTATTGCCTTAGCTGTCATTATCGTTGCGGTATGTTGGTTTTTTCTGATTGCTGGTCATTATAAATTGCTTGACGGCGTGACTAAATGGATTATGATTGCGCTCGTATCCGCAACCGTGTTAGCGGTGATGATTGCTGCTGGTAAGCCGACGGTTATGGTGGCGGATTTTGTCCCTGCCTCTCCTTGGAACTTGGCGACTTTAGGGTTTATTGTGGCTCTTATGGGTTGGATGCCAGCACCACTTGAGTTCGCTGCCATCACCTCGATGTGGACGTCAGCCAAGAGAAAAGCGGACAATACCACTCACCGTCAGGGCTTACTGGATTTTAATGTCGGTTTCTTAGTTTCCGCTATTTTAGCCTTGTTCTTTTTAGCGTTGGGCGTTTTCGTGCAATATGGCTCAGGTCAAGAGATTCAAACCGCAGGTGTCGCTTATATTGATCAGCTTATCAATATGTATACCGCCACTATCGGTGAATGGTCAAGACTACTGGTCGCCTTTGTCGCCTTTATGTGTATGTTTGGCACCACTATTACCTGTGCAGATGGCTATGGACGTGCCAACGCCGAATGCTGGCGCTTACTAAAAGGTGAAGACGAGATTAATAAAAAACAAATCGCCTTTTGGACCACTTATGCTATTGGTGGCGGTCTTTTGATTATTAGCTTCTTTGCCGGACAATTAGGCGCTATGCTGAAGTTCGCTATGATATCTGCCTTTATATCCGCGCCTATCTTTGGTTGGTTAAACTATTCTCTCGTGAAAAACCATAAAAAGCTATCAGCCGGTATGAACGCCTATTCGATTGCAGGGCTTGTATTCTTAGGTGGCTTTACCTTGTTATTCCTAGCTAGCCTTGCAGGTATTATTGGTTAGATATAACCGTACGTCAATTTAGGCTACGATAGACTTAATAGAGTAAAAGCCCTTTTAGCCAGACTAAGAGGGCTTTTTTGTAGACAACGATAAAACGCTTATAGATATAATTGTAACCAGATGTAAATATTTAATTAGGAGAAATGCAGCGTTTGATACGTTATGAATACTAATAGATATAAACCTCTAATTAATGGATAGCATTATCCATAAAATAAATAGTATTAATAAAATTAATTTTTTAATTTAACTTATATTAACAGTTGAACGAAAATCCCGCTTTGCAGTCCTGGATAATTGGTTATAATCAAGCACAACGATTGAATCGCGAATGATAACGACAAGATCTTCCCTCCACGTAAGGACCACGACATGACCCTATCAGCTGGCGCTCGCTTTCGCAGTGCAATGAAACAAAAAAATGATAATAATCAACCGCTACAGATTGCTGGCGCGATTAACGCTTATACAGCAATGATGGCAACTCAAGTTGGTCATCAAGCCTTATATCTCTCTGGTGCTGGCGTGGCCAATGCCTCATTTGGCTTGCCAGATTTGGGTATGACTAGTCTTGATAACGTCTTAGAAGATGCGCGCCGTATTACCGATTCGGTTGATACACCATTATTGGTTGATATTGACACCGGTTTTGGTGGTGCATTTAATATTGCTCAAACCATTCGTAAAATGGAAAAAGCCGGTGTGGCTGCGGTTCATATCGAAGATCAAGTGGCGCAAAAGCGTTGTGGTCATCGTCCAAATAAAGAAATCGTTAGTATCTCAGAAATGGTTGATCGCCTAAAAGCGGCACTTGATGCCAAGACGGACAAAGATTTTGTGGTAATGGCACGTACCGACGCCCTATCTGTTGAAGGTCTTGATGCAGCGGTTGAGCGCGCGGTTGCTTTTCAAGAAGCCGGTGCTGATATGATTTTTGCAGAAGCACTAACGGATATTGAGATGTACCGTAAGTTTACCGATGTGCTTGATATTCCAGTCCTAGCTAATATGACCGAATTTGGTCAGACCGATCTATATACCACCGAGCAGTTATACGCGGTGGGTGTCGATATGGTGCTTTATCCATTATCGGCCTTCCGTGCGATGAACAAAGCGGCATTAAACGTATATCAGCATCTATTGACTGATGGCACCCAAGACAACGTCGTCGACACCATGCAAACCCGTATGGAGCTGTATGACTTCTTAAACTATCATGAGTTTGAACAAACGCTAGACAAGTTATTTGCAGATAATAAGTAGTTTTAGCGGTTAAAAGCGTTGGTTTTCCTATCAATGAACATGCCAGCGCATTATCTAATATTTGCAGTACCTTTATCTTTCATCCAACACAAGCTACCAACAAAAGGAATTTATCATGGCAGCACAAAAAGAACTTTCGGGCGCAGGTCTTCGTGGTCAAGTAGCAGGTAAGACGGCTCTATCTACCGTTGGTAAATCAGGCTCAGGTCTGACTTATCGTGGTTATGATGTCTCAGAATTGGCAGACAAGTGCATCTTTGAGGAAGTGGCTTATATGTTGCTATACGGCAACTTACCTACCCAAAGTGAGCTTGATGCTTATCAAACTAAATTGAAAGGTTTACGTGGCTTACCACAAGCATTAAAAGATGTGCTTGAGCGTATTCCTGCAGATGCCCATCCGATGGACGTATTACGTACCGGTTGCTCGATGCTTGGTAACCTTGAGATGGAAACTGACTTCTCACAAGAGAACGATAAAACCGACCGTATGCTGGCGGTTTTCCCATCAATCATCAATTACTGGTATCGCTTTACCCACGACAATGTGCGCATCGAAACTGAAACCGACGATGATACGATTGGCGGTCATTTCTTACATCTGCTTAAAGGTGAAAAGCCAAACGAGCTACATACTAAGGTAATGAACGTCTCATTAATCTTGTACGCAGAGCATGAGTTTAACGCCTCGACCTTTACCGCGCGCGTCTGTGCCTCTACCCTATCTGATATCCATTCTTGTATCACCGGCGCGATTGGCTCATTACGCGGTCATTTACATGGCGGCGCCAATGAAGCAGCGATGGATATGATTGAAGGATTTACTTCTCCTGATCAAGCAGAGTCTGAGATGATGGCAATGCTGGCGCGTAAAGATAAGATTATGGGCTTTGGTCATGCTATCTATAGCGAATCAGATCCACGTAATGTTGTAATTAAAGGTTGGGCTGAAAAACTGGCAGCAGATGTTGGTGATGAAGTGCTATACCCAGTATCAGTACGCTGTGAAGAAGTGATGTGGCGCGAGAAAAAACTCTTCTGTAATGCTGACTTTTTCCATGCGTCTGCCTATCACTTTATGGGCATTCCAACCAAACTGTTCACGCCAATCTTTGTTTGCTCGCGTCTAACGGGCTGGGCGGCACACGTGTTTGAGCAACGTGCTAACAACCGTATCATTCGCCCAAGTGCCGAATATACCGGTGAAGAGCTGCGCCCAGTACCAGAGATGAGCGCACGTTAATTTTTCATGATGTAGAAGCTACGTAGAGTGTGCCGATTTGATGCACTCTACCATTACTTTTAAATAAGTTAAAACCCCATGATATTTGACAATACTTTCGATATTAAATCGGCATTAAAAAATGCACCGTTTTTGCATACTTGGTGGTCTTGCGCCAAAGAGAGTACAGACTTTAAGAAAACTTTTACAGACGAACTAGAAAAAGAGCTTTATATAGGCCATCCACTATATGGACTTGAAGTCGAGATCATTGCACGACGGGGCGCAAATGACGATTGCTTGTTTAAGATTACTCATTCAAACCAAGTGTGTGTTGTACACTTAACTTGGAAGCAGGCTACTGAAATTCCTCCTTACCCACTAACGCATATATATGAAAGCTTAGACCACTGGTATGAAACAGAATACATACCCGAATTTTTTGAAATATTAGGTATTCCAAGAAATTTGAGCTTTTTCGATCAAAATGTTATTGGTTATGCTATCGGTCTTATTACAAATTTGGACTTCGAAAGTTACATTTATGCTTTAGACAGCAAAGAATGTCTGTTGACGGATAATGAGTATCTAAGTTTTATTTCTTTAAATTTTGATAGTAGGTTTGAAGCATTGATAGCTTTTAATCAGTGGTTTAGAAAAAAATTCAAAGATGCTAGATACGATTTATTAGAGATGAACAAAAGATTTAATAAGTGATTGAATATTTTTCCTCTACTAAGTTTTTTTAGCAAAGCTACTTTTTATTATTAAAAATGATTTTGCCAAACGAACTATTCTTTTCAATCCACATTCCAACCAGCTAACCGCCAAAGGTGACTTATGGACAATGCCCTCGTACAACCGATGAATGAACAATTTAAAAAGCCATTACCTGGCACAGATTTATATTACTTTGATACCCGTGAAGCCATCGAAAATATCGAAGCTGGCGCGTATGACAAGCTACCGTTCTGCTCAAAAGTATTGTGTGAAAACTTGGTACGCCGCTGCCCACCAGAAGACTTAACCGCAGCGCTCAAGCAACATATCGAAGGCAAGCAAGATTTAGATTTTCCTTGGTATCCTGCTCGCGTCGTTTGTCATGATATCCTAGGTCAGACTGCGTTTGTTGATTTGGCAGGTCTACGTGACGCCATCGCTGAGCAAGGCGGCGATCCGTCTAAAGTGAATCCTATCGTCCCAACGCAATTGATTGTTGACCATTCGCTTGCTGTTGAACATGCAGGCTTTGAAGAAAATGCCCTTGAGAAGAATCGTGCTATCGAAGAGCGCCGTAACGATGACCGTTTTCACTTTATCAACTGGTGTCAGTATGCCTTTGATAATGTCAACGTGGTACCGCCTGGTAACGGCATCATGCACCAAATCAACCTAGAAAAAATGTCACCGGTTGTACAAGTGGTGCAAAATAAAGCCGGTGAACAAGTGGCGTTTGCCGATACCTTGGTCGGTACCGATAGCCACACGCCGATGGTTGATGCTTTAGGCGTTATCTCAATCGGTGTTGGTGGGCTTGAAGCGGAAAGCGTCATGCTAGGCAACCCGTCTTATATGCGCCTCCCTGATTACGTTGGCGTCAAGCTAACTGGTAAATTGCAAAGAGGCATTACTGGTACCGATTTGGTATTGGCGATGACTGAATTCTTACGTGATGCAGGCGTGGTATCTACTTATATTGAATTCTTCGGTGAAGGTGCTCGCCAGCTAAGCGTTGGTGACCGTGCATCTATCTCAAACATGACCCCAGAATATGGCGCAACCGCAGCGATGTTCTATATCGATGAGCAAACCATCGATTATTTACGATTAACCGGTCGTAGCGAAGCGCAAATTAAACTGGTTGAGCAGTACGCCAAACAAACGGGTCTATGGGCTGATGGCATGGAAAAAGCTGAGTACGCACGTGTGCTTGAGTTTGATTTATCGGCTGTTGTCCGTAACATGGCAGGCCCTTCACGTCCGCATGCTCGTGTATCCACCACAGATTTGGTTGCTAAAGGTATTGCTCATGGCGAAGGTGATAAATTACCTGAACCAAAAGATGGTCTGATGCCAGATGGTGCGGTGATTATCGCCGCAATTACCAGCTGTACCAATACGTCTAACCCTCGCAACATGGTTGCTGCTGGCCTCGTTGCCCGTAATGCTAATAAGAAAGGATTATTGCGTAAGCCTTGGGTAAAGTCATCATTAGCACCCGGTTCAAAAACGGTAAAAATGTACCTAGAAGAAGCCGGTCTGATGCCTGAGCTACAAGAAATCGGCTTTGACGTGGTTGGCTTTGCTTGTACCACTTGTAATGGTATGAGTGGCGCGCTTGATCCTGATATCGAAAAAGAAATCATCGATAACGATCTGTTTACCACTGCGGTATTATCGGGCAACCGTAACTTTGATGGTCGTATCCACCCGTATGCCAAGCAAGCGTTCTTAGCGTCACCGCCACTGGTCATCGCTTATGCTATCGCCGGTAATATCCGTTTTGATATTGAAAAAGACTCATTGGGTAAAGACCAACATGGCAATGACGTTTATCTAAAAGACATCTGGTTTGATGATGACGAAGTCGATGCCATCGTTGCCAAAGCCGTGAAGCCTGAGCAGTTCAATGCCGTGTATATCCCGATGTTTGATGAAGCCAAAAAAGATACGGGTAAAGCGCTCAGCCCACTATATAACTGGCGTGATCAGACCACTTATATTCGTCGTCCACCCTATTGGGAAGGCAAAATGGCAGCGATGAATAAGCTAAAAGGTATGCGTCCATTAGCGGTATTAGGTGACAATATTACCACTGACCATTTATCACCGTCTAATGCGATTTTGGGTGACTCAGCAGCTGGCGAGTACCTTGATACTATGGGTCTGCCAAGCGAGGACTATAACTCTTATGCAACCCATCGCGGTGACCATTTAACCGCGCAGCGTGCAACCTTTGCCAATCCAAAGCTGTTGAATGAAATGGTACGTGATGAGCAAGGTGAGGTAATACAAGGTTCGCTTGCTAGAGTTGAGCCTGAAGGTCAGATCATGCGTATGTGGGAAGCAATCGAGACTTACATGAACCGTGAGCAGCCGCTGATCATTATCGCAGGTGACGGCTATGGTCAAGGATCAAGCCGTGATTGGGCTGCCAAAGGTGTGCGTTTAGCAGGAGTTGAAGTGGTAGTCGCTGAAGATTTTGAACGTATTCATCGTCAAAACTTAGTTGGTATGGGCGCGCTACCTTTGCAGTTTGAAAAAGGTACGACTCGTAACACACTAAATATAGACGGCACAGAAGTCTTTGATGTCACAGGCGAAGTTTCTGCTGGCGGCATGATGACGCTGGTGATTAACCGTGCTGATGGCAGCACGACTAAAACCCCTATCATTTGCCGTTTAGATACCGCTGATGAGGTTAAAATGTATAACGCAGGCGGGATGCTACAGCGTTTTGCCAAAGAGTTTATCGATGGCACGCTAGATATTGTTTAAGCGTTTGAGTGTTAAATAAACAAAGAGCCGATGTTGTATAAATTATACGGCATCGGTTTTTATTTGCTTTTGCATTTTATACACTAAGCCTTCTTACTTATACCTAAGTATTAGATAGTAGCTAAATATTGAGTTTACTTAATTAATGGCGTAATATGTACTATATATTGTACAAGTTATGGAGTATGTCGTGAGAGGAGTAAACCATGAGAGTCGTTAGTTTTTCAGAAGCCAGAAAGCACTTAAAGTCCGTTCTAGATACGGTAAACGATGATGCCAACGCCACTATCGTGACCCGTCGTGACGCTGATGATGCGGTTGTAATGTCGCTTGATTATTACAATAGCCTGATGGAAACCGTCTATCTCTTAAAATCTCCTGCCAATGCGGCGCACTTAGCGGAATCTATTGCCCAATATAAAGCTGGCAAGACTGTTACGCGTGAGCTAATTGATACGGCAGAAGGCAGTGATAAAAGTAATGGTAGCAGCGATAACAATGAGCATACGGATAGCGACGTTGAGAATGCTTGAACTCAAAGGCTTTAATCAATCCAAAGGGTCTAATAATGAGTGAGCAACTAGCATGGACAGATGCTGCGTGGAAAGACTATCTGTACTGGCAAACACAAGACAAAAAAACACTCAAACGTGTTAACAAACTCATCACCGAATGTAAGCGTAATCCGTTTGAAGGCATTGGCAAACCTGAACCCCTAAAAGAAAATCTATCCGGATTTTGGTCAAGACGCATCGATGACGCCAATCGGTTGGTATATGCCGTCGATGATAACTATCTGACGATTATCTCTTGTCGCTATCATTATTAACGAACGCTCTTAATCGTTCGGGTTTACTTACTGATGGCACCATACCCAATCTTATAACAATACAAAAAGGACTTAATACAGTGGCCCAAACCAATTCTAAATCGAAACTTTCTTTCGCCTCACAAATATCCGTCCCTGCTACCTATATGCGTGGTGGCACCTCAAAAGGCACGTTCTTTAAACTCTCTGATTTACCCGAACGCTGCCAAGTCGCTGGCGAGTCACGTGATAAGTTTTTGCTACGTGTCATCGGTAGTCCTGATCCTTATGGTAAACAAATCGACGGTTTAGGCAATGGCAGCTCTAGCACATCTAAGACAGTAATATTGTCTGAATCTGATAAAGCAGACCACGATGTCAACTATTTGTTTGGACAGGTCAATATTGCCAAGCCTATGGTTGACTGGGCGGGTAACTGTGGCAACTTAACCGCTGCGGTTGGCGCTTGTGCCATCAATATGGGACTGCTTGATGCTGCTAAAATTAAAAATAGTGTCAGTAATAATACGAGCACTGGCATTTGTGAAGTACGCATTTGGCAAGAAAATATTGGTAAAACCATTATCGCCCACGTGCCTGTGTATCAAGATGAGCAAGGCAAGGTACAAGTTCAAGAAACGGGCGACTTTGAATTAGATGGTGTGACCTTCCCTGCTGCTGAAGTCAAAATTGAGTTTATCGATCCTGTAGATGCCACCAGCGATATGTTCCCTACTGGTAACTTGGTCGATGACTTCGATGTATCTGGTTGTGGCTTAACTACCGACAGCGTCAAAGCCACCTTTATCAGCGCAGGCATCCCAACTATCTTTCTGAAAGCAGTAGATTTAGGCTTTACGGGTACTGAGTTGCAAGGCAATATCAACAGCGACGGTGAGCTACTTGCCAAGCTTGAGACTATCCGCGCCAAAGGCGGCGTTGCGATGGGCTTGTTTAAAGATGTGAGCGAGGCGCAGACCAGCCAACATATTCCTAAAGTCGCTTGGGTAGGCGCAGCACAGAGCTATACCGCCTCTAGTGGCAAATCGGTTGATGCTAGCGAGATTGATTTGGTGGTACGTGCTATGAGCATGGGGCAATTGCATCATGCCATGATGGGTACAGCAGCCGTCGCCATTGCAGCAGCGGCAACCACACAAGGTACACTGGTTAATGAGGCCGCTGGTGGTCAGAAGTTCGATGAAGTACGTTTTGGTCACCCATCAGGTACGTTGCTCGTCGGTGGAAAAACTGAACTGGTCGATGGGCGCTGGCAAGCCAAAAAAGTCTCGATGAGTCGCTCAGCACGTCGTATCATGGTTGGTGAAGTTTTTGTGCCAGCGGATGCTTTTTAACCGTTTACTTTACTCTCTCCATATATCATTAACATCCCGCCTATAGTGACTAAGGCTAAACCAGAAATTTTATAGATATCTATTGTTTTAACCTCTAAGCCAAATAAGCCAGTTTGGCTTAGAATCAAGGCAAAATACATTTGCCCTAGAAAAACCCAGAGCAATGTATTACCTGCGCCTATTTTTGGCGCGGCAATAAACATAAACAAGATATAAAAGCTGCCCAAAAATCCTGGTAACCACATCCACCATGTCGCATTTTCAATTATTGGCGGCTTGATACCACCACTCATCATATAGGACAGCACTAGAGAAGCCAATGCACCTCCTAAGTATAAATAAAAGGTGGATTGGATCTGCGAGGCTTGCGTACTTTCTCGAAAAGCGTTGACAATAGCCAGTTGGAGCGGAACAATGGCACCGCCTAACAGGCTAATCAAGATATAAGGAAGCATTTTCAAATGGCGTCCACCAAAAGAGAACAAAGAATGTCTCTATATAATACCAAACTTTATTTTAATATAAATATGATTTAGTAAAATATTAAAATCCATGAGCTAAGTTTTTATGCCAACCCGTCCCCAGTCACGCCATGTGCAGTTAGATAAAAAGCCGCCGGTCGAAAAAAAAGAGCGGCGGGCGTTGCTGTGGGATATTCTAAAAAAGCTTGCCGTATTTGCCGCACCTTACAAAACACTGATTATCGCCACGCTAATCTTAACGGTGCTTGGCTCCTTTACCGCGCAAGTTAATGCCTTTGTGTTGCGCTATGCCGTTGATACCTTAACCGAAATCGCTACCCTTGCCGAGCCATGGGAAGCTGGCGTGCGCATGCTGACCATTATCAGTGCGGTACTCTTAACCAAAGAGATATTGTCGATATTTATCTCTTTTGGGCAACGCTTCTTTGGTGAAAAAATTCGTATCAATCTCTCTCGTGATTTATCACAAAAAATCATTGAGCGTATCTTGACCTATCGCATGGCGTTTTATACCAGTAGTGAAAACGACAGCGGAAAATTGCAAACCCGTATTGATTATGGCGTTAGTAGTCTTACAAGCTTGGTGCAAAACTTCTTTATCGATATGCTACCGCTGTTTGCCAGTGCCATCGTTTCACTGATTATCATGTTTTCGACCAATTTTTGGATAGGCTTGGTTGGTCTGATTATCATCCCGATTTACTTTTTTATCAGTCAAAAACAAGCGAGGCGGTTACAAGGTTTTCGCCGGCAGATGCGTGGCTATAGAGAAGCCAAAAGCGGGATGGTTATCTCGCTGATTAATTCTATCAGTGTCGTAAAATCGTTTGTCCGTGAGTCTATCGAGGCGGAGAAGCATTTACAGATTCAAAAAGATATGACCGATAATCAGCTGCGTATTCGTAGCATTGGTTTTATTTATGATGCAGTAAAGACCTTTATTGAGCAAATCGGCGTGGTGGTGATTATTTTACTGACCGCTTACTTTGTATTAAAAGGCCAAATGACCATCGGCATGATTTTATTCCACGTCATGCTATTCCAAAACGTCGCCGCTCCTATCCGTCAATTACATCGTATTTATGACCAAATCAACAATGCCTTGACCTATGCCGAAGGGTTTTTTGAGATTTTAGAAGATGAAAGCCAAGTTGAGAACATTACTGGCAGAAGCAGTAAAGATTTAAAAGGTCTCATCGAACTTAAAAACGTTTATTTTACTTATCCCAATGGCACACAAGCGCTAAAAGATGTCAGCTTTACCATCAAACCCAATCGTATTACTGCACTGGTTGGCCTCTCCGGTGCAGGAAAGAGCACCATTATTAGCTTATTGGTAAAATTTTACGCGCCAGATAGCGGCACAATATGTTTAGATGAGCATAATCTAGCCGACTGTGATACTCATGAGTTGCGTCAAAATATCGGGCTGGTACTACAAAGTAATCATATATTTTCCGGTACGATTGGCGAAAATATCCGTTATGGTGATATGAATGCTAGTGACGATGATATTGTGATTGCAGCAAAAAAAGCCTCTATTCATGAGCAAATCATGTCGTTATCCAAAGGCTATGAGAGTACCGCAAAATCCCTATCAGGTGGACAGCAGCAACGTATTGCGCTGGCAAGGATGTTTTTAAAGGATCCGCCTATTGTTTTTTTGGATGAACCAACGGCTAGCCTAGACGCTATTGCCAGTCAACAGGTCAAAAAAAGCTTAGATCTTATTAAGAAAGACCGTACTGTGATTATGGTGTCGCACAATATTGCCCAAATCATTGATGCCGATGACTTAGTAGTGATAGAAGACGGGCGCGTGGTCGAGACCGGCACTCATGAAGAGCTTTACCATAAAGGCGGCAAGTATTTTGAAATATTCAGTGCCATGTCAGATAGTCTGAACTTAGATAAAATCAGTCAAACCTTGAATAGTTAATGCGGTACGAAATCGTTATAATGCTCACTCTTTGCTGCATCCTATTTTTGATTATCCTTTAAATCGTTAGAAGCTGTGTGATTATGACTTGTGAAATTTCGATAAAAACCTTTGATGAATTAACCTCCGTTGATCTGTATCATATTTTAAAAGCGCGCTCGCAAGTGTTTGTGGTAGAGCAAAACTGTCCCTATCAAGATATGGATGAGGTCGATTTTGATTGCTTACATCTGGTCGCGCACCAAAACGAGCAGCTGATTGGCTATTGCCGCATCATCCCGCCTGTTTTTAATACCAAAAAATCTGCCGTCACCCCATCAGGCCCTATCCCATCGATTGGTAGAGTGCTGGTTTTAGCAGCACATCGCGGTGATGGTGTCGCCCGTCAAATGATGCTAGAGGCTATCAAATATTGCCGTAAAAAATACGGTAAAAAACCTATCATCATCTCAGCCCAAACTTATCTATTAAACTTTTACCAATCTCTTGGGTTTATCCCTGAAGGCGAGCATTATCTTGAAGACGGTATTGAGCATGTCATCATGGTGCTACCTATTATTAAAAAGGTCAAAGTAAAAAGAGAAAGCTCAGGTACGACAAGCAGTATTCTTAGCTTTTTGCTATTGATATTAGCAGTGTTGTTTATTATTGGTTTGCTGTATTTGATGGTCTAAAGTTTTTTCCACTCAAGGCAAGTCTTACACTACTTCACTGTGGTTCGATTGTGAGTATGCTATTTTTGATAGCAGGTTTATTGATTCGCAATACGATTGATAAGTCACTTGTATATCTGACTCAAGGAAGAGGTAACGATTATGTCTACTGTGGAAAGCAATGTACGACCGGAGTATGATAGCGAGATTGAAAAAATCGCCGACTATGTACTCAATTACTCTATAGATAACGACTCACCCAATAGCGCTGATGCTTGGAATACCGCTCGCTACTGCCTGATGGATACGCTTGGCTGCGGACTACTGGCATTACGTTTCCCTGAATGTACCAAGCATTTAGGTCCTGATTGCGCCGATCAAATCACCCTTAATGGCGCGCGTGTCCCCGGCACCTCCTATCGCCTAGACCCTATTAAAGCTGCCTTTGACATTGGCTGTATCGTGCGCTGGCTTGATTACAATGATACATGGCTCGCTGCCGAATGGGGTCACCCCTCTGACAATTTAGGGGCGATTTTGGCAGTAGCGGATTATATCAGCCAGCAAAACGTCAGTCAGGGGCATGCACCTCTTATTATGAAAGAAGTGCTAGAAGCCATGATTATGGCGCATGAGATTCAAGGGGTGTTGGCATTAGACAACTCCTTTAATCGTGTGGGTCTCGATCATGTATTTTTAGTGAAGTTGGCGTCGACCGCTGTTGTTGCCAAACTTTATAAACTGCCACATGAGCGTATCATGGCTGCCATCTCTCAAGCTATCGTCGATGGTCAAGCGCTACGTACCTATCGTCATGCACCCAATGCTGGTAGTCGCAAGTCATGGGCTGCAGGGGATGCGACCAGTCGAGCCGTACGTTTGGTCGATATCACGCGCCGCGGCGAGATGGGCATTCCATCTGCATTGACAGCGCCGCAATGGGGGTTTTATGATGTGCTCTTTAGTCATACTAATAAGGATTTGGCGCTTAAGCCTGAAAACGAGCGGTGCTTTACCTTCCAGCGCGAGTTTGGCAGCTATGTGATGGAGAATGTCTTATTTAAGATAAGCTTCCCTGCCGAATTCCATGCGCAAACTGCTTGTGAGGCGGCCGTTATCTTGCATCCACGTATCGATGACCGCATGGAAGACATTGAAAAAATCATCTTAACAACTCATGAGTCTGCTATTCGGATCATCTCAAAAGAAGGGATGCTGGCCAATCCTGCTGATCGCGATCATTGTTTGCAGTATATGGTCGCAGTGGCTTTACTCACCGGTGATTTGATGGCTGAAAACTATGAAGATGATTATCATGCCGAGCATCATATTTTGATTGATGGTCTGCGTCATAAGATGGTCGTTGAAGAAGATGCCGGTTATTCAAAAGACTATCATGATCCAAGCAAGCGCTCGATTGCCAATGCGATACAGGTATTCTTTAAAGATGGCAGTAGTACCGATAAGGTAGCGATTGAATACCCTATCGGTCATAAACGCCGCCGTACTGAGGGTTTGCCGATATTGGAGGCAAAGTTCCGCGCCAGTCTTGCGACACGGTTTATCGACAGTCGCTGTACAGAGATTTTTGCATTGTGTAGCGACCAACAGCGGTTAGAGCAGACACCAGTAAACGAATTTATGGATTTATTTGTCGCCTATTGATCGCCTTAACTCGTCAATTTCTAATGAAATAAGGCTCATTCTAAAACCTACCACGGTATAGATTCCCCTGCCCAATCCACAAAACTCCCTGATTGGGCAGCACCCATCTTACTGAGTACCTCAAGCAAGCATTCAGCACTATAGGCTGGCGAAAATAACTGCCCGTCAGCTACGTTGCCCTGAAACGGAGCTGATAGCTGGGTGTTGACAGTGCCGGGCTGCATTACTACCACGCAGACGTTTTTAAGCGAGCGGCTCCATTCAATACTCAGGTTTTTCATACCCATATTAAGCGCCGCCTTACTCATGCGGTAGCTGTACCAACCG
Source organism: Psychrobacter sp. ANT_H56B (assembly GCF_008369245.1). Taxonomy (NCBI): domain Bacteria; kingdom Pseudomonadati; phylum Pseudomonadota; class Gammaproteobacteria; order Moraxellales; family Moraxellaceae; genus Psychrobacter; species Psychrobacter sp. ANT_H56B. The sequence goes on along the minus strand of NZ_VOBF01000001.1, from coordinate 89,336 downwards.
CCGAGTTGATTGTCACTGATACTACCTACCCTTGCCGATATCGTCGCAAAAATCGCAGGCTTATCTGCGCTTCGTTTAGATTTTGCCAATAGCGGCTTGATGTGCTTGGCAATGAGCAAGCTTGCCAAAGCATTAACCTGCATATTCTGTAAAAAAAACTCACTTTCAATCTGTTGTAGTGATTTTTCTGGCTGACGCATTTTGGTATGCAGTAGTCCAGCACAATTAATCACCCAATCTATATGTGTGGTTTGCTGCTTAATCGTATCAGCTGCTTGTTTGATACTTTGCTCGTCACAGATATCCATCGCTATCCAATACAGATTTTCTGCTTCAAAATCAGGCACGCTTTTATGGTATGTGGCAAAGACACGGATGTCAGTATTGGTGTGTATATCATTATTCGTAAGGGTGCTGGCGTGTTCATTGGCTGCAGTGTGTACCAATTGTTCAACCATGGCTTTACCGATACCGCCTGTACCACCAATGATAAAATAATTTTTAGTATTCATAAGGCGTTCATCCTTGTGAGTATTTATAGGGGTTATAACGCAATATTAAAACTACTTCTACTATATTGATTCAATGTAAACCTATTTACCATAGGGGGAGTGTGTCACTTATCTTGAACGCTGATCATGTGATGAATTTTTGCAGCTTTATTATTTTGATAAAATAGAATATACACAAGAACAAAAAGCTGCCATAACAGGCAGCTTTTTATACGTTTGCTTTAATTATCCAGCTTTTTCTAGCCTCTGATTTTAGCTTCTAGTGATGCGCTGGTTCTTTTGATATAGGTATCTCTTTACCATCGCAATCAAACAATTTGCCTTCAGTAAAATAATCACCTTCATATAGATCAATCATCACTACAGGACGTACCGAGCGGTCTTCTGTACCAGCAACAAATACGGACTGTTGATCTGAATTACCTATTTTTAAGTGGTTAAACAACAAGTTTAGGGCAATGGCCATGATGGCAGCAGAACTGATACCTGAATGGAAAATCGTTGCAAACCAGTCTGGAAATTGATCATAAAACGCTGGCGCGGCAATCGGTAGCATACCAAAACCGATGGAGGTCGCAACGATGATTAGATTCATATTATTGGTGTAGCTGACCTGCGCAAGCGTACGAATACCACTGGCTGCAACCGTACCAAACAATACGATACCGGCGCCGCCAAGTACGGCAGTAGGAACGGTAGCGATAACACGACCCATAATCGGCATCAAGCCCAAAATAACCAAGATAATACCGGCATAAGCGACTACAAAACGGCTTTTAACACCCGTTACTGCAACTAGACCTACGTTTTGTGCGAAAGCACTTTGAGTAAATGAGCCAAATATAGGGGCAATCATACTGGCTGCCATATCAGCTCGTAGTCCATTACCCAAACGTTTTGAATCGATATCTGTCTCAATGATATCACCAACCGCCAAAATATCTGCTGACGTTTCAACCAAAATAACCAATACCACGATAAACATAGAGATAATTGCCGCAATCTCAAAAGTCGGCATACCAAAATGGAACGGTGATGGGAAAGCAAAAATAGAGCCTGTCGTAATACCAGAGAAATCAACCAAGCCCAATGCCCAAGCAGCAAAAGTACCAATGACCATCGCCAGTAGAATCGATAGGCGACTGATCGCCGCATTACCAAGCTTGCTTAGTAATAACACCATCGCTAGCGTGAAGCCAGCAAGACCAATATTGGTCATACTACCAAAGGTAGGTAAGTTGCTGTTGCCGCCCATTGCCCAGCGGGCAGCGACTGGCATCAAGGTCAAACCAATAGTAGTAATAACGGTGCCAGTCACTAATGGCGGGAAGAATTTGATAATTTGGGAGAAAATAGGCGTGATCAAAAAGCCCAAAGCAGAGGCGGCAATGACAGCACCAAACACAGAAGGTAGTCCGCCCCCCGTTGTCACAATCGCAACCACGGTTGCCACACTCGCAAACGATACACCTTGTACGAGTGGCAGCTGACAGCCAAAGAATGGCACACCAATCGTTTGCAATAAAGTCGCAAGACCACCGATAAATAATGAGGCGGCAATTAACAAGCCAATTTCAGCGGGTAATAACCCAGCTGCCTGTCCCACAATTAATGGAACCGCAATAATACCACCGTACATGGTCAGTACGTGTTGAAAGCCATAAGCAATATTGGCACCAATACCCAAGTTTTCATCTTCTGGGCGAGCAACTGCCGATTGAGAAGTAGATTTAATATCCATATTAAATAGCCGTCCTTCGTGTTCTGTTGTTGATATGTTCTAGGCTTGTTCTTCGACAACTCCTAGAATGGGACTCAAGATTGTTATAAAACCAAATACTCTACCTATCATTGCTAAAAAGGCGTATCGCCCTTTTATTCATCAATCTTTATTATTGGTCAGCTATAACGCCACTTTTATTTATAGCGGCAGATAGCGCTGTGTATAATCTGAATTTGACATTAGAATAGGGATGAATATTTGATAAAACATTTAAATCAGGATTCTAATGTGTTTTTAGCATACCGCTTATTTATAATAACTGCCAGTTATTATTGACCATATGGTCAGGTTTTTTGTTAGCAACATAAATATCGTTATATATTGACATCTATAACCTTCGGAAATAAAGTAATAATTGCATCAACAAATACGCTTTTATGATTATAATTTTCAACACATTTTGATATTTCATTTCACCATTGATTATACGGACATCAGACCATGCTATCGCCCCAAGACCAATTGACTGAGCTGGTACGTACTCTTGAGACGCAGCAGCATGTCTTTGCCACTGACCCGCTACTCATTACTGAAAAGCTGCAAAATGAAGAAGGCTCGCCACTGCAAAAACTGCATCGACGAGCGTCACGAATAGACAGCAATGGCGCGCTGGCAGGCGTGCTTGGTAAGATTGATGATCGCATCAAAGGCATCATGGTTGTCATGAGCGTGGTGTGGTGCATCTCAGGGTTTTTGGGATTGTTCACGCTACTTCAGACCAATGTGGTTAATTTCTTTTATGTGCTGGTCTGTCTGCTTGGCTTTCATACCGTTATGCTCTTAGGCTGGCTTGTGATGACGCTTATCAATCAAGGCAACCAGTCTTCAAATTGGTTTGCCAGCTTTGTCAGTCCCAGTTATTTGATACGTGGTAAAGATGATGTGACCCAAGCGGCAGTCACTCTGTACGAGCGGCAGCTGCAACATAGCGGTATGCGCTGGTATTTGGGGCAGTTTAGCCATCAATTATGGCTCGCTACCTTGACTGGCATGCTGCTGGCGATTGTGTTTTTATTGATTGTGCGTCAGTACAGTTTTAGCTGGGAGTCTACACTGCTATCTGATCAGGCACTGATTACTTTGACTCAGATACTAGGCTGGCTGCCAAGTATGGTAGGGTTTGGTGTACCAGACAGTACCGCTATCGTTCAGAGTCGTTTGGTGACTGATGCGATGCCGCTGTCTGTTGCGCGGCAATGGGCAGGGTTATTGGTTGGTAGTCTGCTGATGTACGGTATTTTACCTAGAGCAATCGCTTGGGCTTTTTGCGCACTGATGTTCCGTCGTAAAAAGATGCGTTTGGATATCAAGCTGCCTTATTATCAAAAGATTTTGAATTTTTGGCAGCGTCATGTGGTGGATGCTGATGACTTTAAAGAAGCCCCCGCGCCTATCGCCCCAAAAGCCCAAGTCAGTGCTGGCAAAAAACTGGTTGCGCTATTAGAGTATCCAGCGGAGCAAAACCAATGGTGGCAGTCGGGTTTCGATACAGGCATTACTGATACGACTGATATTGAGAATTTTGGTATTCTTGATGACCGTGAAGATATGGCACGGCTAAAGGCTTACCTAGATGCAAATCCGGTACAGGTATTGCTTGGTATTCATTTTAAAGCACTGCCTGACCGTGGTACATTGCGTAAACTTGATCAGATCGCCAATCACGCCAAACATGGACTGATTGTACAACTGTTAGAGGACAATAGCCTGAGTCTGACAGAGCACCATAATACGGGTAATGATGTTTTAAATGCTGGTTCAGACTCGAATTTAGAAAAACAACATGTTCGTTACCAGCAATGGCAAACCGCCCTATCTGCTCGAAAAATCGGTTTGATTAATAACTGAGGCTTAGGAATGTTGCCTGAAATCTGTTTTTTAGGCGATGGATTATTGAACTCATACCGAAATAACGCTCAATTTGTTCTACAATAAATGGCTATGATGTTTTTGGATATTACCAACCAATATAAGACTCTATTATGAATAATGACAATAATAATCAGGGCAATCACACTCAAAAAAGCCTGCAAAAAAATGATAATTCGGCAGGGCTTTTTGCTGATAAAGCGTATGAAGTCGATCTTCAGGCATCGGAATTAACCACACAGTCCTCAAGTGAAACAGAAGCCAGTCACAAGGTAGCTAAAAAAACCATCGCTAGTGGTGAGGCACTAAAGCTTGCGGTCGTTGGTCATACCAATACGGGTAAGACCTCTATATTGCGTACTCTATTACGTGACGTTTATTTCGGTGAAGTAAAAAATGAAGCCGCGACCACGCGCCATGTAGAGCGTGTCCAACTGACAGATAGTCAAACGGGTGAAGTGTTGGTGGCTCTATATGACACGCCAGGTTTGGAGGACGCATCAGGGCTGATGGATTGGCTTGAGGATAATACCGCCAGTCGCCGTGATGGTATTGAGCGCCTGCAACAGTTTTTGGCAGCTGATATTGCTCAAAGTAGTGATGCGCTAAGTAGCAATGAGGACTATAGCCAAGAAGCCAAAGTGATTCGTCAGCTATTAGCAAGTGATATGGCCATCTATGTTGTCGATGCACGTGAGCCGGTACTCGGTAAATATAAAGACGAGCTGGCTATTTTATCTTGGGCCGCGATTCCCGTTATGCCGGTATTTAATTTCACTGATGCTCAGGATGCCAATATTGATGACTGGCAGACTATGCTGGCAAGACGTAACTTACATATCTCGACGCGCTTTGATTCAGTGGCATTTGAATTTAACGATGAGATGCGTTTATGGAAGAATCTTGCGACTATGCTTACCCACTCTGAGATGCTTGAGCAGTTAATGGCGCGCTGCACTGAAAACTGGGCACAGTTATATGATGAAGCCAATATTATCATTGCAGATTTCTTGTTAAACGTCGCGGCTTTTGTCCGAGAGATTGGCGAAGATGATGATCCCATGCCAGTATTACAGCAAATGCAAGAAGCGGTTAGACAGAGCGAACGCGCAATGCAGCATAATTTGCTGAGTTTATATAAATTTTATGACAATGATGTAGCGGCAACGCCACTTGAGCTACAGGCCTATCAGCAAGACCCGTTCGACCCCGAGCTTCTCAAAAGTTATGGCATTCGCACCACATCAGGCGCTGCGGCTGGCGCGTTACTAGGATTGGGTATTGATGCGGCGGCTCTTGGTACAACCTTGGGATTGGGTGCTGCCATCGGTGGCATCGCAGGTGGATTGCTATCCAATACTGGCAGTATCGCCGATAAAATATCAGGGGTTAAGCGGTTATATATCGACCCTGCAACATTGACCTTGTTGGCAACGCGAGCAATTGACCTGCTCACTGCCCTACGTCACCGTGGGCATGCAGCAACAGATGCTACGCAGCTGATATATAAGGGTGAGGCGTCAATTGGTGATACTGACGCTGGGAATAATAATGCTATAACGCCATGGGCAACGCACAAACTGCCCAGTGAGCTGAAAAAAGCTCGTGGCAAACCGCAGTGGTCATCACTCAGTAGTGGCAAGTCTGAGCAGGCGCAGTTATTACGCGCAGATATGGCATGGTCGCTGGCAAGTAAGCTGTCGTCGTATCAGGGTCAGCCATAATGCATAAACATGTTAAAGATAATATCTCTTACTGACGGGCTTTATGATGCTGGGCTTACTAATGCACTTAAGGCATCAGTACCGCGTACGTCGGTTTGTTGCAGATATATTGGGTATAGCGGATACTTGGGAAAACTTTGCTCAATATCTTGCATTAATTGCTGTTGACGTTCAGCACGACGCTGCCAAAACGTATCGGACTGGGTCGGAGATATCAACTGATTGATAACGATTGCGGCTGGCATAAGCTTACTGTCTTCTAACTGCTCTATCGCTCGCTTGGTTTCAGCCAATGGCAATACATCAGCCGTCATCACTAATACAATGGCAGTTTGTGTACGGTCATGAAGCAGCAACCCTGCCTGACGAAACAGCTGTTTGCGTTTTTCTAGTACGGATACTGCTTGCTCCCAGCGATCATTCTTTTTTTCGGCAAACGGATTGGCTAAATCATTTTTATTATTGTCGTTTTGACTGCTCTTTATATTGTGACTGTCTAAATGATTTGCCACTGAGCGCAATTTTGCTTGCCTTCGCTGCTGAGCGAGCAATCCATCCGTCCATGCCCCCATCATCTCAGGCAGCACTAATAAACGCAGTGTATGTCCCGTCGGTGCGGTATCAAAAATGACGTGCTCATAGCCGGCATCTGCTGCTTCGACTAGATGGTGACACATAGATTCGAGCATCGCGGCTTCTTGTGCGCCAGGTGCTGATTTTGATAGCCGTAGATGCTCGCGAATTTTTGGCATCATGTCTGGGTTTGCATAGGAAGTAATGGTGCGTTCAACTTGGGCAAAATGCTCATCAACGATGATGTCCGGGTTTAGTTCAATAGCATCCAAATAAGGGGTTACGACTGTTTTTTGATTTTTTAGCGGGACGTTTAACACATCGCCCAAGCTATGTGCTGGATCAGTTGAGACAATCAGCGTCTTTTTACCTTGATTGGCATAATAGCTGGCAAGTGCAGCGGCAGTGGTAGTTTTACCTACTCCGCCCTTGCCGCCAATAAATATAATCGGCTGTGTCATTAATTGCTCTACCAATGCAGGCAATGGATGTAATGCCATACTTTTATCTCGTTTTAATTAATTCAAAGGAAACTAGCAGCAACCAACATGGTCAAAAGGGCATCTATCCATGCCCATGCGTGTATGCCATTCATGGAAGTTTTCTAAAAACAAAGGCTGCAATTCTAGCGTATAAAAGCTTGCCGGATTATCGATACCTAAGCTTTCCGCAAACATGAGTAGCATAAAAAAATCTTCCTCATCACGCGCGGCGCGTGCCATCGTCTGGCGATACGGCGCATGATAAAACTCGTTTAACCCAGCCGCAAACCGTTGCCACCATGGCGCAATATTTTTTATAGGTTTTGTGATATCTGCCTTTTCCATAATGACCCTTATTTTGCGTATGCTTATTATCTATCATGCCTATATGAGACAAAAAACGCCAGCAATTGCTGCTAGCGTTTTTATCGTAATTCAGTAAGTATTTAACTAGGCATTCAACATGGCTTAGAGGTTGCTTTTGCCTCTGTGTATCGACCATTCTTTACGCAGTACTGATAGACTCTCAAACGTTACTAAGATTGTGGCTATCAAGATAATGATATCCATAATAATAAGCAGCCAATTACCGTCATTGAAAAAGGTTTTTAGCTGAATCAATAATGCAAAAACCGTCATGACCAGTAAGAACGACAATGGCCCTAAGGTATACCATACTGGTCTGCCTTTACGTAATAAGATAACGGTGACAATCATCAAGGTTAGTGCAGCCATGAGCTGATTTGTCGTGCCAAATAACGGCCAAATAATCATACCACCAGCACCATCGATGCCACCAGCACCGAATGCTAATAATAGACAGCTACCAACAGCAAGCAATGTTGCGACCACACTCTTATTCAGCACGGGCAGTTTATAAATCTCACCAAATTCTTGGAAGATATAACGTTGTAATCGAACGCCAGTATCCATCGTAGTACCGGCAAACAAGGCTGCCATTACCGTCAGCATCGTCTGTGATAACACCATATCAATGCCAACACCTGCATTTAATATGGTCGCACCACCATCAATAAAGGCACCAATCGAGCCATCGCCAAATTTTTGATAAACTGCTTGCCAGTCGCCAAGGGTTGCAAAGCCTGCAGTTGCCGCGAGTATCGCACCAAGTGCTAGCATACCCTCACCCATGGCACCGAAGTAACCAACGAATCGTACATCTTCTTCTTTATCAATTTGCTTAGACGTCGTACCCGTCGCTACCAAACCATGAAAGCCCGAGATTGCACCACAAGCAATGGTCACAAATAATAAAGGCAACATAGATGGTGTGCCGATTGGCAATGCTGTGTTGATCGCTGGCGCGACAATATTAGGAGTCGCAATAAAGATGGCGGCGTACAATAAAATCAGACCGACAAATAACTGCAAGCCATTGATGTAATCGCGCGGCTGCAACAGCATCCAGACTGGTAACAAAGACGCGATTGCCGCATAGACAAACAAAATAATAATCCAAACAGCATTGTCAGGTAAGCCTAAGAATGTCTCAGGTAACACAATGGGGAACATAGGACCAAGATAGATAAGCCCATATAAAGCTGTGACCCCAATGATTGATACCCAAACCAGATTCATCTTATAGCGATAAATGCACTGACCGATGATAAAGGCGACTATCAAAGCACCCCAAACTGGCAGTACAGCGGATGGGGTTTTTATCATCATATTAGCAATAGCGACGCCGAATACCGCATTTACCATTAGTAATAACAAAAAGATGACGATCATCATCAAGCTACGCACACGTGTACCCATGACGGTACCGGCAATCGAGCCAATCGACTGACCTCGATTGCGCATACTTGCCCAAATGGCTGACATGTCGTGGACACCTGCCATAAAAATAGTACCTAATACTACCCAAATGATAGCAGGCACCCAGCCCCAAATAACCGCAATGGCAGGACCAATAATCGGTGCTGCCCCTGCGACTGAAGTAAAATGGTGTCCCCACAACACATATTTATTAGTGGGAATATAATCTACCCCATCCTTCATGGTATGTGCTGGCGTGGGGATACTATTATCCAATGCCAAAATTTTAGTGGCGATAAATTTTGAGTAAAACAGATAACCGCAAAGCATAGCGGCAACAGCAAACAATAGCACGATTGCACTATTCATCTTATCTCTCCTTAGACAAGTAATGGGTAGCCTTATAAGTTCAAGCTTTTTAATTTAGAATATAAAAAATATGTTAAATTAGTCTTCGGCGGGTGACTCAGAGCACCTGACCATACGCAATTAAGCAGTTGATAGAAATTTTGTCATATCATCATCCATTAATACGGCTGAACTTTATAGTTAGCAGACGTCATCAGTCAGTATATGATATGGTGAATCTTTGGTTGGCAACCCATTTAAATACTAACCGATTTAACGAAGAATGTAACGCTAGTTAAACCTCAAAAAAAACAAATAAAGGAAGCACAATGGCGCATTATTTTGGATTTGTACCTTCAGATAAATTAAAAGCATTAATCGTTGAAGCTGAGCAAATCGTTGCATCGAATGAGGAAGTACCATACTACCCATATCGCGATGCTTTAACGCATCAGACTGCGCGTGATCTTATTGATAATTTATTGGTTGGTCTGGTTGACATTATCCCAAATCCTGAACGCCAAGTGTCCATGCGTAAAGTGGTTGTCACTGTTGAACGTGCGACCGATACCTTGCTTAATATTTTACTGGGTAAAGAAAATAACGAAGAAGTATTGCCAAGCTTCCATTTTCTAAGAGATCGAGCAACCTTTATCGATAATGAGGGTCTAAAACGGGTGGGTTTTAAGCTCACAGAACAACATACTGCCATCATTCAAAAAGGTTTTGCAGCCATTACTCCTGAACATGTGGATACCAAGACATTTAAAACCGCACTTGAAACCATGAACGAAGAAACTTTAACTCACTTTATTAGCCGTTTTGCTGAAACCTTAAAATTGGGTATGATTAAACGCAAATCTGTACCTGTTGCCAAAGCAGCTATCGATAAAGGCATGAATATGGCACTTAATAAGTTGTTACCTGATTTGCCAGACAGCTCATTGAATCGCTTAGCGAACTATTACCGCCCTTTTATCGTAGAAAAGCCAGAATAAGTGCCAATATTTGATTAATTTTGCCTCAAAAGCCAGTTGGCATTGGGCATATTCACTAAAATTTGCTAAAATAAGCGGCACTTTTTACCAAAGGCACGTCCGATGACCCAAATCAGCAATCAAGAAATTGAAAAAACATTACGTAACTCAGAATGCCTAATCAGCAGTATAGAAGTTGCTGCCGCTTATGAGCGTTTAGCCGCACAGCTTAATCTTCACTATGCTGGTCTAAATCCGATTGTTATGGTCGTTATGAATGGCGGGCTTATCCCAGCCGGTCAATTACTGACTCACCTTACTTTTTATCATCGTATGCATTATATCCATGCATCGCGCTATCGTGATAACGAAGGAACCAATGAGCTTGATTGGAAATTTAAGCCTGATGTTAACATTGAAGGCGAGCATGTCTTATTGATCGATGATATTTTTGATGAAGGCATCACCTTAAAAGCAGTGGTTGAAGAATTGAGCAAGGAAAAACCTTTATCGATTGAATCATGTGTTCTCCTCAATAAAGAGCATGATCGTAAAGTTAAAGGTTTCGATGTTGATTTTGTTGGTATTAATGTTGCAGATCGCTATGTTTATGGCTGTGGTATGGACTTCCATGGTTACTTACGTCATCTGCCTGGTATCTACGCTATTAAAGAAGACAAGATTTAAGCAGTTTTTGATTGACTTGATAGCATAGTAAAAAAGCATCCAATGGGTGCTTTTTTATTACTTATTGATAAGTATATGTATTTGAGTGTGATAATACATGCGATAAATACTAACTAAAACTGCAATGCCAAACCCGTATGGCGCTCAGTCGGTGTTTGAACGGCCTTTTCGAAAGCATGTTTTGTACTATATATGGTCACCTGTTTTTTAGCACGGGTTACCGCCGTATAAATAAGCTCTTTGCTCAAAAGCCTTGCATGACTATTATCAAAAGTAATGGCCACATGATCAAACTCAGACCCCTGCGATTTATGAATGGTCATTGCATATGCTGTAGCGATAACGTCTTCATTTAGCAGATTGACAGCAATTCCCTGTGCTTTATTCTCAAAGAAAACTTTCAGTCGGCTTCTTTCATCTCCTGTTTGCAAGCAAAAACCGATATCACCATTAAATAATCCAAGTTCATAGTTGTTTTGTAAAACCATAACGGGACGACCATGAAACCATGTATTTTGACCTAGAGGTAGCTTTAGCTCAGTAAGATGCCATTGAGTGATATGATTATTAATGTAGTGATCACCCCACTCGCCATTATGACCAGCACTTAGGACTCTAAACTGATTAAACGTTTGCATTAATGAAGTAATTGTACTTTTTACTAATTCTGGCACGGATTTTTCTACCGGATTCTTTAATAGTGATTCAACTTTATTCAGGTATTGACGGTAATTCAGAGTGAGGTTTGAAATAATTTTATAATTGCTTAGGCTATTTCGTATTTTATTATCTATAACTGTCTCTATTTGCAACGTATTTACATATTGAAAACTCAGTGCCTTGTCCTGTCTTAACAACTGCCAAATAGCTTGAGTATCTGCCTCTGTCTTATTAATTTGATTGGCAAGCTTCCCAATCCCTGAGTCTGCGCTAAATCGGCGACTCTTTGTTAACTTTGCATGTATGGGTTGTAGCAATGGAATGCGGCATAAGTCAGCCAGTACTGCCCCTGCATCTACCGCTGCTAACTGATTAGCATCCCCTAATAGTATAAGCCTTGCGCCCGGTTTTACCGCACTTACAAGGTAATTAGCCAGTTCCACCCCCAACATAGATGCCTCATCGACAATGATAATATCTTCGCCGAGTGGATTATTTGCATTGTAACGGGGTCTACCTGTTCGACCAATGCCTAATAAGCGATGAATGGTCTTGGCTTCTTGCAGTTGTAGCTCCACATTCGCTCCATCTAGAGCCGCTTGCAAAGACTCTTGCATTCGCTGGGCAGCCTTACCAGTCGGTGCTGCTAAGGCTAGGCTGGCACTGTCCGTACTGAACCGAATTTTTCCATGCTCATCACCCCCACTCTCTGCAGCTTGTTGCAGAGCAATTACTAACTGAGCAACCGTATAGGTCTTCCCTGTACCGGGACCACCAGTAATAATGCTAAAGGCATTGTTATTAGCGATATTAATAGCCATTACCTGCTGCTCATGTAGGTTTTCAGGTATTGCTATCTCTAAAGGGGTTATCTGTTGGTTCAAAATAGTATTAATGTGCTGTGCTAAGTTGAATTCTGCTTGCCAAGCTCGATGTAACCAAAAAGTGATCTTAATATTTTGTGTATCAGCTTCTGGTTTATTAATATGCTGATACACAATAGGTTGGTTATTTTTGCTTAGGCTATTTTTATTATTCACGTTAGAATTAGCGTCAGCAAACAAAGTATGCTCATGAATGGGCTGAATGAAGAAATTTATATTCGTGTTTTTCATTATCTGATAAAGTGCAGCAACCGCATCAAAGCGTTTGCTGAGTATCTCTTTTTCACGATTGGTGAGTGCCAGCTGCGCCCATAGCTGAGCTCGCTTACCAAACATGATGTCTAGCAGGATAAATAATGATAACTCAGCTGTAGAATCATCCTCTTGCTGAGTAACTTTTTGAATGTCAATCAGTGCTAGAATTGGCGTTGCTAGCATCTCTAATAATTGCTGCTGCCAGGCATATAGGGTGATTAGCTCGCCATTGATTTGACCGCTGAGCGGCACTTCATGCTCAGTTTCCTCAATGGTGAGTACAGTATGTCCCTCTTCTAAATGAGTGGCCAACATAACGAATAAAGCAGTAAATAAGCCATTTTGTTCCGTCTTATCGATTTGCTTACTATCAGCATTAGCCTTTGCCTCAGTGACGTTATACGCTAAGTGCGTTTGCTGACGGCGCAGCAATATATAATTACTGATGTTACTAGCCCAGCTTTCTTGTAAGCTAACAGCCGCTCTGCTCTTATTGTTATTATTACTCATAGTATGCTTGTCTCTATTTTTATCCAGTTAGTCGCTATCATGGTTGTTTTTTATTTAATTCGCTATTTATGGCCCACTAATCTGGCAGGCCAAACAACGCATCTAGGGCCTTAATGAACTCAATTGGAATGTCCCACGTGACTAATCCATAGCGGTCATTGGGCATTGAGTGTCTATTATCCTCTTTAGCATCTTGCGATAGATCAGCAGCTATTTGAGAATTTGAATCATACACGCCCCGTAAAAAGACATACTCGACAGCGCCAAGATACTTATCTTCATTACCTGCATAATCACTAATTCTCATTGCAAGGAAACGATGTAGCGCGACTTGATAAATCGCTGCCTGTAACCAATATCCTGCCTTTGACATTGCTTGCTTGAGTGTGCTTTCGTCATAATCACTTAGGCTATTTCCTAAAAAATTACTTTTGTAATCGACAACGTAATACTTGCCAGCATGCTCATACACCAAATCGATTTCACCCCGCAGATAACGATACAAATGCGCTTTGTTTTGTGGAATAAGATTGACGTGTTTGTCCGCTTCATTCGGGAGATACTGCTGAAATAGGCTATTAATATCTTGCGCCTTAAAACGCTCTGACAACCCCATATTAAACTCTAATTCAGCAAACCGTTGACTTGCATCAATAGAGCATAACGGTTGATTGGACGCTAATAACGGTGCCTGTAGCACCTCTTCAATCCAGTTAAGTAATGCCTCATGCTTTGTAGCATTTATTGAATCTAAGTCAGGTATACGACTATCTTCTTTATTCTTTGCTTGTAATAGTCGACTTTGCTGTTCAGCACTACTATAAACCAAAGGCAGCTGATAACTACTAACGGCTCTATCAATCACCTGAGGCCACTGGGCTTTATTAGTAAAATCAATTTGTTCAAATATCTCATGCAAAAACGTACCGGCATTGGCACCTTTTACAAAGGTAAAGCGAATATCATCTTCTAACTTGAGGTTTAGTTCACCGTCTTGTTCGAGAGACTCTTTGCTATTCAGTGAAGAGAGGTCTGCAACAGAAGACTCTGTCATATCGATGTCTATCGCATCATCAATACGTTCATCCACTATCGCCATTGCTTGTGTAGATTCATCGAGCTGACGTGCCAAAGCGGTAAAACTGGTCTTGGCCCAACCATAAAAATAATTGGTTTTCATCACCTCTGCAAAAGGCGTGTACTCAATAGCCTCTGTTGTAGGCTTATGAGCATTTGACTTGGTAGCAGCCATCTGAACATTGTCATTTACGCCTGTTGAGTTAGCATCATTGCTTGCGTAGTTATTGTCATAAAACTCATTAACCTTATGCCCTCTGAGCATGCCTATGGTACCTTTAAGCCTATCAGGTAGTTCAAACTTTGCTTCTGGCGATTCAAACCAATAAAACACTGGCTTTAGCTCAAACCCTGTCTTGTTACTCGGATCTCGCAGCACCACATACAGCTGCTCACTGGCCCGAGTAAACGCCACATAACCAAGCCGTCTTATCTCATCAAAACCTTCTTGTGTTTCGATATCAGTATAGTAATCCTCGACCGTGGCAGAGCCTTGCAGTGGTGAGAAGCGGCGCTGATTTCCCGTCGATTGACTATCTAGCGACTGCTGCACTAACGCTGAGGGCGCTTGTTGCGCGTTATATAGATACAGCCCATAGTCTTCTTTATTACCAGACTTCCTACTGGCATCACCCATTCCCAATACATAGACAATAGGGAACTCAAGCCCCTTTGACTTATGAATGGTCATTAGCTGCACACCAGACTCTGTCGGTAGCGGATATTGCTTAGCCCAATCACTATTAGGTGCTGTATCTATCTGCTGCCTGAACCATGCTAGTAGCTCATACTCACCCATACCAAGGCCATACTGCGCCAAGATATCCATTACATGACGCAAGTCCATGATATGACGGTCACCTTCTGGATGAGCAGCTAGGGCCTGCCAAACACCTTGCGGCTGCACAGGGCTTTTGTCTAATAAATAATGTAGCGCCGATAATATGCCAAAGTGCTGCCAACGCTGTGCCCCTTCTTTTAGATAGGTAATAAAGTCTTGATAGCTTTTTTTAGTATCAGTAGCTTCATTAGTTGAGAAGTCTTTCGAATTAGAATTATTTGAATGGGCGCTTGGCGTACGGCTACCCTCGGTAATGCCTGACTCATGATCCGTCATCATGGCTTTGATGTTTTTGATACTCAGCCCATATAGGTGGCTGGTCAATACTCGATTAATCATGTCATGACGATATGGGTATAACATGGCACTCAGCAATGCTGCCACATCTTCTGCCATAATCGTCTCAAAGATGCTGACGTCACTGGTGGTCAAGGTCGGCACATTAAGTTTCACCAGCTCATCTTCGACCCTTTTCAGATCTTTTTTGGCACGTGCCAGCACCCCAATATCACTGGGCTGAATCGGCTTACCTTTAAGTGTCTGACCACTATTAAGCAAAGTGGCTATATGGCGAGCTGTTATCTCATGTTCATCGTAATCAAACTCTTTGTCCTTGTCATAAGGCAGGTGCAATAAGCTCACTGGCTGAGCAGAAAGCACCTCTGTTACCAGCTCATCATCCAGCCTATCTGACGCATTAAACCAAGACAGCTCATATTCCGGTTTTGCCGCTTTGATATGTTGGTAGTGAATACCAGTACCCAACTGCGACAGCTTATTCTCAGCAGTTGTTGCATCAGCCATACCAAACCAGCAGTTCAATGCGTTAATCACACCGGCATTCGAACGGCGATTGATATCAAGTGTCCAAAGGGCACTTTTATCAAACTGGGATTTCATGTAGTTATAGTTAGCCACATCGCCACCACGAAACCCATAAATAGCCTGTTTGGGATCACCAACCAATAGCAGAAATTCATGATTGGCTTTCTTAGTAGTTGACTGCTTGTTACTGTCCGACTGTTTACGCTTATTCTTTGGCAAATATATGCTTTCAATCATAATGGCTTGCTCGCCATTGATATCTTGCGACTCGTCAATCAATGCCACAGGATAGTGATGACGAATATAACGCGCCAGCTTGTCTCCTTGGCGACCAGTTAATGCTTGGTTTAAGCGTACCATCTGCAAACTAAAGGTCGTCTCGCCGCGCTCTTCTAAGATAACGGGTAGTCTGTCACGTACCGCAAGCACGATATGGCGATTAAGGTTGGCTAAGATAGCCGTGATATACTCATCTAGCTTTTTACTTTCTTCGATATACCGTTTAAAGTCACGAACGACCTGCAACTCGTTAAATATTAAATTAACTCT
The DNA here is from genome assembly GCF_008369245.1 of Psychrobacter sp. ANT_H56B. Classification (NCBI taxonomy): domain Bacteria; kingdom Pseudomonadati; phylum Pseudomonadota; class Gammaproteobacteria; order Moraxellales; family Moraxellaceae; genus Psychrobacter; species Psychrobacter sp. ANT_H56B. Next base: position 73,001 of record NZ_VOBF01000001.1, on the reverse strand, counting down.
TTCACCATCTTTTGGCTTATAGAACTGCTTGCCTATATCATCAGTTTTCTGAAAAGCCTCAATCAACTTCCCTGTATAAGTTTTGGAGTCTGATATAGACTTATAAGCAGTTGGGCCAGAATCTTCTAATGTTTGGATGATTTTTGGCCAAGAGTCTCTGTTGTTTAATAATTGACCTTTCGGAACTTCATAATACTCGCCGTCAGGCTTAAAAAAAACATCAAGCTCATCGCTGCACTCAATGATAGTATTTATAAGCCGCTCATAGCCCTCAAAAGAAAAACTCTTTACTACAACGTCATCAATCGGCGCTGAAATAAAGTTAAGCGAACGAGTCACATATTTTTTATGATCGCTAACTGCAGTCAGCTTGCCTTGCTGATCCATTAGCGCATATAGTTTAGGCTCCTCGTGATACAGTCTGCTTTGGAACTGCCTCAGCTCATCATGAATAATACTGTCAGTAACCTGCTCAATACTGCTGTCTTCAATAATAGCCATACCTTGCTGATGACCGGTCTCGCTACTGTATTCAATCAACCACTTTTGCGCCAAACTGTCGAGTGTACCTACAAACAGCTTATCCAACGTGGTTAGTACTAGCGCAGTACGTCGAATGGCCTCCGCCATTGGATAGCTGTGGACATGATCAAGTAAAAACCCAGTCAAATGCAGATTAATGGGATCGTCCATAACGGCGTCTAAGCGTGCATATTTAGCCTGATTAACTAGCCAGTTTTCACGATCTTTTTTTACTTGTTTACGTTTCTCAGCCTCCGCTTGCTTATCAGCAGCAATGTCCTGATTGAACTCATCCGTCCCTGTCCCAGCATTTGAATCAACGCTTGAACCTTTACCTGCTTGTTTATCCTTATTACTTTCAGGTGTTACCTGTAGTACATCAGGATACAAAGCATCCTTGTTACTGGTGTCAGCACTTAAACTATTGACCCACTGCAATAATTGATAAAAATCCACCAAACGATCATGAATACGCTGACGCATCTCAGCGGCAGCGGCTCGAGTAAAGGTAGTGGCAATGATCTGCTCTGGCGCACGGCGCGCTTCAATGAGCAGTCGTAGCATAATGCCTGTGAGTGTCCAAGTCTTGCCTGTACCAGCTGAGGCTTCAATAAGATGCCGACCCATCAATGCAACATCTACCGCCGGTATCACATCCACCTTCTGCTCATTTATAACTCCACTCATAGCGTCATTCTCAGGCGTATCGAATCGGTTACGTGACTCATCTAGGTACTCATTGGATAAGTAAGGCTGTATAGATATATCAGCTATATCGCTTATATCGGTAAAATTAGTCATAGGAGCCTATACTTTTTATTATTATCAATTAAACCAAAGGGCAAAAACCAACCATTCGGAATAGCTAGCCATCTAGACTATCTAGTGCAGCAAACATTGGCTCATATAGCGGCTTCGCTAAGGTAGTTAACGCTGCTGATAGCGCTTTAAACGCATCTTGGTCACGCAGTACGTACTGCCAAATGGCGTGCTGCGAGCAAGTATCATATATCGTATCTGTGTGATAGCTAGGTCTTAACCAGTCGGAGAAGTCTGCTCGTTTTGGCCAATAGCTACCGTTCTCACTCTCTTCAGATTTTAGGCACTTATCAAGATAACTGAGTGCATATTCTGGCAAGAGTGTAATAGGTACTTGACCTGATAGCTTGGCAAAAATTGCCCATTTTATCAGCTCGGCCGCCGCATCTTCATACACAATCGGGCTTAGTTTAAATGCCATTACTTTGTCATATTTTTTGACTTGCGAATTAGGCTTATTAAAGCGCCAAATGCTCACACCATCATCTAATACCGTTTGTTCGGTAGTGGTGCGTCTGGCAACTTGCCAATACAAATGCGACAACCAAAATTTGAGTAAATGCCTAGGACTGGCAGAATTGGGCAATATGTTTAACCATTGCTTGGGTGATTGCTGAGCATAAGGTACACCCGCCTGAATAATTGATATGGGTGCTAATATAGGTACTGAGCCTTTGATCTTAATGATTTTCGGCAACAGCTTAAGCAGTGTTTCTATACCCTCTATATTTGTCTGATTACTTGACTCGTTGTCAGTGCTACTCAGTATGTTTTTTAGCTCTATCTGAACAGGATGCTCGGCGGTCGGGGTTAGTAGTTGTAATGCTGTCGTACTACTTCCTCCACCCTCATTGAGAATACTGCTTTCGTCAAAGCCATTAGCAATTAATTGTTCTTTAAATTCCAAGCATTGTTGTTGCAGTTTCTTTTGTTGATTGGGTAATGTAGTTTGGCGAGCGACACCAGCTGGCATGATTTTTTGATACATCAAGATTTGACTGTCTTGTTTAGCCTTCCCATCACTATTCTTATTGGTGGCATTATTGGTCAATTCATTTATCAAATGATCTTTGATTTGATAGGTAGTCAGACTGTCCAAGAATAGCGGCTCTTGTTGCGACAGTGCTTCTTCACCTTGCACTACATGCACTTTTTGAGTACGCAAAAAAGCCTTGGCAGGATGACGCACTTGATAGACCAATACTCCCTCAACGTCTATCTCTCCAATGTTAAATATAGTATCAAATAGGGTCTTGATGAGTGCCTCATTCATATCACTACTATCACTGGCATCAGCAGTATTATCTAGCGCTAGCATCTCAATTAATGCAGAGAATGTTTGATTATCTACTTGACCTAGCTGACCCAAGCCTTGACCAAACACCTTAGCGACTGTTTCATACTGCACTTTTGTAGGTAGGCCGACCAGTTGCATAGGCTCGCTAGATACTCGCCCTTTCAATGTATCAAACACAGCTCGCCAAAGCGGCGCAGGCGGAAACTGTTTTTTCTGAGCCAGTTTGGTTTTGCGCATAGCAGTATTTAATAAAGCATCCAGCTCATCAATCATATCGACAGGGCTGGAATCCTGAGCATTAACATTAACGTTGGCATTAGCATTGCCATCAATATCAGGAGACACTTGCTCAAAAACATCAGTGCCTTCGATTGCCGTTTCAAACAGACTTTCATGAAAAGGTAGTGCAGGATGCTCAGTCACTAGCCACTGCTTAATCAATTTAGGTAAATAGCGCTTGAGACTCTCGGTGGTGGGATCAATATTCTCAGGCAATGTCTCCAGCGAGTTCACCTGCCATTGCACCTCACCTTGTAGGAACTGCAATAGCTCGCTCACTGGATTGGCAGGCAGATGCTCATGAGTATCCGTCAAGCTTTGACCGTTGTAGAACATCCAGCATGCACTGCGCGCACACAGTAGCGCATCTAAAAATGCGCCATTGTCATCATCTTCACTAACTCTGTCACCGCGGCGTGCATTGGTCGCTTTCATCAAATCATAGCGGTTGTCACGATCACGCCCAGGAAACTCAGAGAGATCCATATTGAGCATCACCACCAGCTCAAAAGGCACGTTTCTTAGTGCACCAAATCGACCAAAGGTAATCACCCCCGTCGGCTCCGCACTGACCTGCTGACTTTCAAGCTCGTTTTCGATACTGTCTAGCATAAAGCTCAGCTTGAGCGGCAACTGCTCCACACCTGCCAGCCTCTGCTCTACTTCTCTGTTGTCGATATCACCACTAGCGTACTGCCTATAGTGCCGATTGGCTCGCAGACTTGATTTAAAGCCATTCATTGCGTTGTAAATGGCACGCATAGTACGCGTTTGGTCCACATCGCCAAAGTAGCGATGGATAACTTGTGTCTCAATCTGGTCGAGCCAATCTTCCGCTTTCATTTTTTGTGTATGGTCATCACGACGTGCGACCAAGCCAGTATAAATGCGGCAAAGCGCTTCAACAATCAACGCATCATTTAGGCTCACTTGTGGTAGCGGTAAGGTCATTTCTGGCAACGCAGTGCTTGGCCATTCATCCTCATCTAAAGGATACAAGCAGTCACTTAACTCGGCCTCTGGCATCACCAGACCTAAGGTCAATCTATCTAGTGCTTGTGCAAAGCTAAAGCGATAGTCATAGTCATTACTATCCAAAGTTTGCTTAAGATGTAGCTCGTCAAAACCACGGATAAAGCCCGCCTCTACCAACAAATCACAGCCACGGCTCATCTGCTCATGAGTCAGCCCAAAGCTTTCAAATAAAGGAGGCAACATCAACCAGTCTAAGACTTCAGCCGCTTCAAAACGGGCGCTATGACTGCCCAATAGCTTGTAAAAACCGATAATCGCTTCCCATAACTGGCGAATGTCGGCATCAACAACACCAGTCACTTTAGCAGGCAAGGTCAAACCGTCTTGACCTTTACCATTTACAAAGATAGAGCCGATCAGTGCATGATGACGCTCAACATCGGGCAGCAGTACCACAATGTCGGAAATATGGCGTTTTTTCTCACCAAGTCTGATAGGTTCGTTCAACCAACGGCCAATCATAATACGCAATACTTCAAGCTGACGTTGCAAACTATGACACGAATGAATGCTTAGGCTATTATCTTGCGAAGAGATTGCCCAAAAGCGGTCTTTCTCAAAGCGCTTATTCTCTAACGCTTCATCTTCATACCAAGCCGCTCCTTGCTTCTCTTCATTAAAGCTTGACTCTATTTGCTTACTCACAGCTTGCGAGACTGTAGCAGCCGTTGCTTGCTGAGTAGACTGTTCATCAAGCATCAACACATCGTTTTGCAAACGTCTTAATAAACTCAGACCATTTTGCGTATCTTGAGTACTGACAGCGTCATCAGCATAAATGCTTTCATCCGTACCATGACCAAGCTCATGATTCAAACCACTGTCAAAATTATCTTGCCACTCTACAAGCGCATCGTCGTACTGCTCATTACCCGATAAGTTGGCAAGCATCGCAAACGCATCGCGCGATTGCTTACCGAGACGTGATAGCAAACTATGACCATAATCACGCAAGAACACACTCTCAGGGTTGATAATCTGCTGACGCTGTAACCAAGATTTATCGACGATATCCGCCCAAAACAGCTTTGATGGATTGTAATGCAATAGCGTGATATTCATGTATTGCGACAGGCGCTGTAGAAAGTCTAACTCGGTCTGTGGCAGTTGCTGGATGGTAAAAATACGCAGTATGGCTGGCAACTGGTCACGCTCATTCGCCTTGTTATTTTTTAAGGCCGACCAGAACGCACGCTCCAGTGCCACACGGTGTAGATGAACATCAGCAAATAAATGCGCCCACAAGAATCGTTGGGCGACTTCCAACTCAACATAATGCTCCACCAACCATTCAGGCGTGCCGCGCGCATATTTATCAAAGCGCAGTGACAGTGCATCTTTATCTGCTATCAACTCATCTACATTCAGCGGCTCGTTGTGCGACCATAGCGCCAACCAATCCTCACGGTGGGTCAAGTAGCGGTTAAACACCCTCGCCAGATCATTTGACAGCTGCCAAATACGCGCATCTTGCTGCGACTTATCTTGTCGTACATTGTCTTGCTCAACCCCTTCTTGTGGCTCATCAATCAAAGATGCCAGTAATGGATGAACCGGATGCTTCTCATCTTTAACAATCGCCTCTTGGTAGTAAGTCAAATACCCAAACAATCGCCATTGCATTATCGTTGGTGACAACACCGCCACTTCTGGCACATTCAGAGTTTGCGCTTCAGGATTTTGCGCTAGTAAAAAAGCGTTATGGCGGGTTAACACATCTTGCATGAGCGTCCATTGATACTGACCCCAGAACTTAGTACGCACCAAGGTACTAATACCAGCGCGACTGGCAATGGTCTTATCCAACCAATCACCCAATACCATTGAGGGTACAATGACAATAAAAGACTCAAAAACAGGCTGATCCTTGGACTGATATTGCACAAGAAGCTGATCAACAAGATTTTCGGTACGATGGGATTGTATAATGGTAAACATAGAGGATAGTCTGATTGAAGTAGCAGGAGAATAAAGGGATTGATAAAGAATACATGCTGGAGATAGCACGCAAACATTCATAGTAAAATTTTGAGTGTAATAACAACGCTGTAGGCGGCGATACTTGTCAATCCATGTTTAGGAGTCGTCAATGGATGACATTTCTGCTAGCATGACGCTGTTAAATCAAACTGCATTGGTAAACACTCATGTATATCCGCTTACAGACTCTTTTGTAAGGCAAATAGTAATCTGGCTATTAGTTTGCCATTGTTCGCCAACGTTTACTAGCATATAAACCACCGATAAAAACACACTGCGACAATAGATGTCGCTGCGTTTTACCTCAATTCTTAGTGATGAGACAATTTAATACTATGCCCTTGCGTCCCATTGATGCCATTTTCATTCACCCTAAACGACGTTTATATGTCGTATACTACCGCGGTGAGCTTTGGCAATTGCCACGCATGAAAATAGATCATCAATCTTGGCAAAATAGACAGCCATATAAGGATGACAGTCGTGGACTCTATCTGAGTATTCATCAAGCCATAAGCGACCCTATTTTGGCACAAAAATTACGAACCCTAAATCTACCTATGGCAGTACGTGGAAGCACCTTATCACGCTTCGAGGCATGGTGGGAAACTCACGGCTTTGAATGGCTTAAAGACAAACTAAGTGCAGGACAATCACCATTGGCGGCGCATCAAACCTCCACAAAAATGATTGACAATCAACCCTCTTCCCCTTCAAACTACCTCTCTGCTCTGGCAAGTAGCAATAATACCACTACTCATAAAAACCCAGAACAACAAGCCATAGCTATTACACAAGAGATAACTGATGTTTTTTCGGATATGCTGGCGGATTTAGCAGATGAAGTGCTGCATCAACCGCTCTAAACCACATTTAAACCAACAATAAGAAGATCGGTACCATATGAAAGACTACAAGCTGCTACTGGCTGGGCTCATTTTACTGCTGCTGATTATTTTTATCGCCATCTTTACTTGGTTATGGACCAGCAATCGTAAAAACATGGATCCATTGCCTATTATGTCAAATGAGAGTGGATCAACTGCTTCAGCGGAAGAAGATGGAGAGACGGTTGCCAAGAGCACTTTGCACATACAAGCAGAAGAAAAAATACAAGCGCCTTTAGACGCTGTGATTTCAAGTTTTCAATCTCGTTATCCCAATGTAGAAATCATGACAAGTTATGTCGCCTCTGTTGCACTTTTGACGCTATCGGATAATAAAGTAGCCGATAATGAGCCGTCTTTATTTATTGTTGATACCGATATCATTATTGCTGATGGCAATTTATCGGCAGCGCGCTTAGCACCATTACAAGAAAAATTAAAAATAGCACAAGATGAACAAAACCAGAGCAAGGCAAAAAATGGCATGGTAGAAGATACTATCGATGCAGATAGTAATACTGATGAAATCGCTGCTAAAGGTGAAGCTGATAATACAAACACTCGAAGTCTTGTATCGTTTAGTTATGCCTTAAAAGACAAGAAAAAAGTAGACGGTGTCATCTTAACTCAAAATCCTATTGCACTTAACTTTCGAAACTTTTTACTCTCAAGTACAGGGCAAGATATATTAAGTAGACACGATTATGAAAATATCGATGGCTATCAAAATGATATGGCAAACCTGTTTAAGTCAAATACGCAAGGCAAAAAAGCAACAGGCGAGTTGACAGTAGATGTCGCTGACGCTATCAGTATTGCTAAATAAATACAAAACCCTCTACTTACTCGGTATTAATTGATTTTATAAGTGCTTTTTTCTACAATAGCACTCTATTATGCGCCTATAGCTCAACAGGATAGAGCAGTTGCCTCCTAAGCGATCGATCCAAGTTCGAGTCTTGGTGGGCGCACCAACAAACATAGCGATATAACACGATAAACCCTTGTAAGCCACGCGCTGCAAGGGTTTTTTATTGTTTAATATACGGTAGTCACCGATTAATAACGGTATCTACCACTTGTACACGGTGAAAATAACGGTATCATAAACGGTATTAACCTATACCGAAAAACACTCAATATCCAAAAAAGTTACACGCTATGGTGATGGCAAAAATCTATATCTTATATAACGTCTGAATGGATATTTATTTTAGCAAATGGCTTTTCGATAGGTCTTTTCTAAAATCTTGGTTTCGATATTGGTGTAATAGCATTGGCTGGGCATTGAGGCTCACACAAGCTGCAATCTATGCAATTATCAGGATCTATCGCTAAAAAGTTAGGACCTTCAAAAAATGCATCCACGGGACATACTGCAACACAGTCCGTGTATATGCATTTAATGCAGTTATCATCAACGATGAACGCCATAAAAATTATCATTTATAATTCAAGATGGCGGATCATTTTCAAACTACAATACAAATCCGTAAATTTACCCTGCGTAAGTAAAATATTTATTCGCTTATTTGTATCAGTACCAGTAAAATGCGAGACTGTTTTCTACACGAGTTTATGAGTAACCAATGATACGTTTAACTGAAATTAAATTGCCATTAAATCATGCACCTGAAGATTTAACGACTGCTATAACGACAAAACTTAAAATTTCTGCTGAGCAAATGGCATCATTTGTGATGTTTAAACGTGGTTATGATGCTCGTAATAAAAGAAATATCCAATTAATTTATACACTAGACATCACACTGACCGACTCGGATTTAACACATGATTTATTGGTTCAATTTGAGTCAGACAACCATGTTAAAGCAACACCAGACACCAGTTATAAATATGTAGGTGAAGCGCCAAAAGATTTAACTGAGCGTCCTGTTGTTGTTGGTTTTGGACCTTGTGGTTTGTTAGCAGCACTTACCCTTGCTCAAATGGGTTTTAAACCTATTATCATTGAACGTGGTAATGAAGTCAGACAACGTACCAAAGACACCTTTGGCTTTTGGCGTCAGCGTAAATTAAACACTGAATCAAACGTACAATTCGGTGAAGGCGGAGCCGGTACCTTTTCTGACGGTAAACTATATAGCCAAGTGAAAGATCCCAATCATTACGGCCGTAAAGTCATGACAGAATTTGTAAAAGCTGGCGCACCAGAGGAGATTTTATTTGTCAGTAAACCGCACATAGGTACTTATAAGTTAGTCACTATGGTAGAAAAAATGCGTGCCGAGATTATAGCGCTTGGTGGGGAAGTCCGTTTTGCTACTCGCGTAGACGACTTGCACATCACTGACTCAAAAGTAACTGGCGTGACACTTAATACTGGTGAAACCTTAAAAACTAGCCATGTCATTCTTGCTGTTGGTCACAGTGCCCGCGATACCTTCCAAATGATCCATGATAAAGGCGTGTATGTTGAAGCAAAACCTTTTTCAATTGGCTTTAGGATTGAACATAAACAGTCAACCATAGACCAAGCACGCTTTGGTGATAATGCTGGAAACGAAATACTTGGCGCTGCGGATTACAAACTGGTTCATCATTGTAAAAATGGTCGTTCTGTTTATAGCTTCTGCATGTGTCCAGGTGGGACCGTTGTTGCCGCAGCATCAGAAGAAGGCCGTGTTGTCACTAACGGCATGAGCCAATATTCAAGGAACGAGCGTAACGCCAACAGTGCTATTGTTGTCGGCATCGACCCAGAGCGAGATTACCCAAACCACCCTCTTGCTGGTATCGAATTACAAAGACAACTAGAAACTTTAGCGTTTGAATTAGGCGGCAAAGACTACAATGCACCAGCGCAAACCATTGGCGACTTCTTAAAAGGTAAACCAAATTCAGAATTAGGTGATGTTAACCCGTCTTACACACCGGGCATTACCTTAACCGACTTAAGCAAAGCACTACCCGATTTTGCCGTAGATGCCATACGTGAAGCCATTCCAGCGTTTAATAAAAAAATCCAAGGATTTTCATCTGACGACGGTTTACTAACGGGTGTAGAAACCAGAACATCATCACCAATCAGCATTAAACGCAATAAAGAATTCCAAAGTATTAATACCAAAGGCTTATTCCCTGCAGGCGAAGGCGCTGGCTATGCAGGTGGGATATTATCAGCAGGAATTGATGGTATTAAAGTGGCCGAAGCTGTGGCAAAATCGATGTTGAACATAGAGTAAGAGCGGCTTTAAGCAATTATTAAAGCAGATTAAGTTTCAGTCAAACACTATACTAATTCTGATAAACAATATTGCTGTTCGTTTATCAGAATTTTTAATGATCAATTTGTGTATGTGAAATAAGCAAGAACTATAGTTAACTACAATCTAAACGATTTGCATGCTCATACATATAATCGTCAGGATACTATTCGACATCGATTTGTGAAGCTTCATTAGGTATTTTGGTCGGTGCTTGGTGTCTGGTTGTTTTAGGCTCTAAGTCCTGCTGCCAGCTGTAAATGTATGGTGCTCAGCTGATAAAAGATAGCGGCGCAGGCATGCTATAAATACACACACATTGGTGAACCTGCCACAGGGTCTGTAATCACTTTGGCTTGCACGTCAAATATGTCAGCAAGCATCCCCTCCGTCACCACCTCACAAGGAGTGCCCATCATTTGAAGTTCGCCCGACTTTAGCACCACCAATAAATCACAATATCTTGCTGCTTGGTTAAGGTCATGGAGCACAACTATAATGCTTTTGCCGTTGTCTTTTAATTCCCGAATGAGCCGCATCAGCTCTATTTGGTAAGAGATATCTAGATAGGTAGTTGGTTCATCTAGCATGATAATATCCGTATCCTGTGCTAAAACCATCGCGAGCCAAGCGCGCTGCTGTTGACCGCCAGATAAGGCTTCAAGTGGTGTCTCAGCTAGAGATTGAATAGACATCTCATACATGACGCTATCTACTATCTGGTTGTCTGCCGCGCTCAGCTTACCCCAATGTGAGACATAGGGCGTTCTACCATATTCAACCAACTGTCTGACAGTCAAGCCTTCGGGGTTGGTCTGTACTTGCGGCAATACGGATATCTGACGGGCAATCTGACGATTATTCAATTGCACCATATCTTGTTGTCTGAGTAGAATACTGCCCGATTGAGGTTGAATCAGCCGGCACAAGCCTTTTAATAGTGTCGATTTTCCGCAACCATTTGGACCAATGAGTCCAATGACTTTATTTTCTGGCAACTCAAGTGACAAGTTTTTGATAACTGTCTGTCCGCCATGATAGCCAAGCTGGAGTTCATTCACTGATAGCATCACCACCCCTTATAGCGCGATAGCAAAAAGATAAAATAAGGCGCACCGATCACTGAGGTTAAGACGCCAGCTGGTAGCTCAATTGGCGCAAACAGACTGCGTGCCAATACATCTGCGGTGACTAAAATGATAGCGCCTATTAGCGCTGACGCTGGTAATAAGATGCGGTGCTGATGCCCAAAGAGCAATCGTGCGATATGCGGCGCGAGTAAACCAATAAAACTGACTGTCCCTGCCACCGACACTGCCAAGCTCGCAATCACTACTGCGATAACTAATGTGGTAAATTCTAATGGTTTGACTGACACACCAAGATGATAGGCTGTCTCCTCACCAAGTCCTAGCACATCCAAGCGCCACGCTAAATACATACTAACTGCCATCAGTACGGCAAATATTATCGTTAGCATGGGAATATGTTGCCAGCTGCGACCCCATAAACTACCGGTCAACCAAATCATCGCGGTGTTAATTTCAACTGGATAAATGACCAATAGAAAATTAATCCCACTGGCTAAAAAGGCACTAATGGCGACGCCAATCAGTGCTAAGCGTGCGGGTGTTGGCTGAGATATCTGTGCCAACAGCATGATAAAACAAAAGGCCAATAAACCGCCAAGTAAAGCTGCGACAGATAGCCACCACGTTGGTGCCGCAGGAAGCATAACCAATAACAAAGTCGCGCAAAACCCTGCGCCAGCACTGATACCCATTAAGTCAGGAGATGCTAACGGGTTACGAATGACCCCTTGTACTAATGATCCTGATAGACCAAGACTTGCCCCCACTAAAATTGATAATAGCGTGCGCGGCAATCGGTGCTGCCACACAATAAAGTCTTTGTCGCCGCCAAATCCTTGCTTTAAATGCTGCCAGATTTGCGCTAGCGTTAATTCACTGGCACCAAAAAAGATGCTGCTCACACTAAGGATGAATAGCATCAGAATAATCAGTACCACCGCCCTACTTGCAGACTTATGACCAAATAGTGAGTTTGAGGGCGATGAAGAAGCTTTAGTTTGTATCGTCATTCGTTGCTTACTTTTGTTGCTGGATAGGATTTGGAATCGCTTTTAGTTATAGTTAAAATATCTCAAAAACGCTAAAGTACTGCTGGTATAAATTTTTTGCAGCCTCTGTCTGCGTAGGCACAGCAAGCAAGAAAAATTAATATCAGCAGTACTTGATGTATCGATATTACTTTTCCCTGACTATATCGATCAGCTATCGAGTCGTCTTCTACATGCTAGCGCGATAAAAACAGGTGTCCCAATAAGTGCCGTTAGCAAGCCCACTGGTGTCTCTGCCGGATAAGCAACTGCTCGTGACAAGACATCCGCCCACACCATCAATATACTGCCAAGCAGCATAGACAATGGCAAGATCTGCTCATAAGCCATATTCGATACCTGTTTTAACAGGCGCTTGGCAACATGGGGGATAATCAAACCGACAAAGGCAATAGGACCGGCGACCGCCACACTGATAGCCGTCAATATCGTAATCAATGCCCCACACGACCACTGTAATGCCCGCAGGTTCACCCCAAGGCTACTTGCCACATCATCGCCCAGCACCAAGACATTTAATTTAGGTGATAGCCACCAGCCATAACCCAAGGTCAGCAGCGATATAGCCGCTAGCATGGGAATGGACTCCCAGCGCGTATTGGCAATAGAGCCAGCTAGCCAATACAGTACCCCATAAGCTTGCTCATCCGTAGTAATCAGCGCCGCGCGTGTCATGCCGACCAGCAGCGCATTGATAGCAACGCCCGATAAGATTAGACGAACAGGATGCACCGGACGCCCAGAAAAATAACCCGCCAATCCTGCAACGAGGGCACAAGAGAGCACTGCCCCAACCATTGCTTGCAAAAAGGTAGAGGTTAAAAAGGTAAATCCTAAACCAATGGAGGATAAAGCAACCACGCACGCTGCCCCTGCATTGATACCCAATACCGCAGGAGATGCCAGTGAGTTACGGGTCATCACTTGCATTAGTAACCCCGCCACCGCCAAATTGGCACCGACTATAATCGCCACGAGCACGCGCGGTAGGCGAATCTCTATTAATAATTGTGCAGTTAGCGACGCTTGACCATTTTGCTGTGTCAATAAGGAAAATAAATCTGTCAACGACAAGGCAAATTTTGAATATGCCGTTAACCCTTGCCAGCAGCCAATCAGTAAAATGACTAATAACCCACACCATAATAACGCCCGTATTATCGGGCGCTTTGCAATATGGGGTTTTAAGGATATAGAAGATGAGCAGCTCAGTTGCGGTTCAACCATAAAAATCGCCTTGCTTTAAAAAGACAGTAGTGCAATGTCTCATTAATTTGACTCTTTTAAAGAAGGACTTGAACTTTTTTTGTCTTTTTGCTTAGCAATCTCAAGCAGCTCAGCTGTCATATATTCAGCAGATTGCATACTGCGATTGAGCGCCCAATAATTGGGATCGACTTCGATGACCTGATTGTTTTTAACCGCCGTTAGCTGATCAAATAATGGTGAGGACTTCCATTCATCATAAATGGTGTGATCGTTATAACGTCCAATTAATAGCCAATCAGGATTAGCCGCTAATAATTGCTCCAAACTGGTTGCGATATACGCCTCACCTGTTTGCTCAGGAATCGGACTTTTGATATTCAGATGATTGAGTAAACTACCGGCGTACGAGCTTGGACCATGCAGCCACATGCCTTTATCACTGATAATAGCAAACTGCACGCTGTGGTTAGCAAGTGGAGTTGTCGCCAATTGCGACTTTAAACTTGCCATCTTTTTTAGATGTGTATTGATGACTTGAGACATTTTTTGATCTTGATGTACGATATGACCGACCAATTGCGCCGTCTGTATATTCTCTACATAACTTTCACCGCGACTTTTAAGCACGACCGACGGTGCAATGCGATTAAGCTCATCGGCGATGACCGTATGACGCTCGTCATCGGCAATGATAAGGTCGGGTTTTAAATCAGCGATGGCTTCAAGACTTGGCTGATAACGTGAACCGACCGAGGTATAGCCAGATAGCTGCTGATTAAATTCAGGAATAATACTGTCAGGTTTATTATCATCGGCGATACCAACCGGATTAAGTCCTAGCGCTAAAGCATCCCCTAAAAATGAGTATTCCAAAACTACGATACGCTTTGGATCCCGCGGATAGTCGCTCAAATTGGGCAAACGCGCTTTAATTTCTTCATCGGTTAGTAGAAGAACGTTATTATCGTCGCTACTGCTACTATTGTCATTTGGCTGAGTAACTGCTGCTGCCAACGTGCCGTTATCAGCATTCAATGATGGCGTTGCCGTAACATTGTTTTTTTGATTCATAATAAAAACAATACCGCCAACCACAATCAATACGATGACCAGTAAGGGTAAAATAAGCGTGAGCTTTGGACGTTGATTCATAAATAACTTTTCTTAATATCATTAAATAGGTTGGGCGCTAAGGACATGAAATTTTGGCGTTAAGACGCACTCGTTAAAATTCGTAGTTATAGGTTAATAGCCACGTTCTAGGCGCGCCAAGACCAATTTGGTTTTTGCCCGAGGTGCCATTGGTAGCCCCAAGCGCATATTCTTTATCGAGAGCGTTATTTAGATTCAATTGCAGATTATGTTTGCCCATGCTGTAGGCAGTCATTAAATCTACGGTCGTATAGCCCGCTAGTTCGACTGCCTCTGCGTCTCCAGCGTAGCGGTCACTGATATAATTCACACCGCCACCAATTCGCCATTGATCAGCAGGTTGATAAGCGGTCCATAACGAGAACGTTTGGTTCGGTACGTCGTTTGGCGTCAGACCCGTTTTTTTATCTTCAGCATCAAGATAACTATAGCCTGCCGACACATCCCAATTATCACTGAGCTTACCTCGAGCTTCTAACTCTAGACCTTGATGACGGAACTCATCTTTATCCGTCACTTCGCGATTGTCATTGGTTTTTGGATCTTCTTTATCAATGCGATAGAGAGAAGCATTCAGCATAATATCGTCATTATTTAAATACGTTTTCACCCCAATCTCTTTTAGGTCGGTCTGGTAAAGTGCGCCCAACTTTGGATTAATAAACGTTCCTGAATAAGGCAGCTGCCATGAACGCGCTACAGTGGCATAAGCGGAGGTGGCGTCATTAAAATTATAGACGACGCCTGTTCGGTAGCTGAATTTGTCGTCGTTAAGCTCACTGTCCTTACCATTAGCGTTTTGACTCAGGCGCATATTGTCATAGCGGACGTTGCCGACAAGTGACCAGTCGCCAATATGATAGACATCTTGGGCAAAGACACCAACGCTTTGAGTACTATTTTTACGAAATGCGGGGAAACCTGGGTTAGGCGTTGGACCAGCGCTGGGGTTGGTTGCAGATGTGGGGGGTACATTTTTGTCAGTCGCAAGGGTCAAATCGATATCAATGTCATTATAATCGGCACCAAATAGCAGCTCATGACTGCCCTTATTCCAAGCAAGCTCAGACTGTAAGGTTTTGCTGGTGCGTGGATCATAACCAAAATTATTGACAGTACGTTCAACCTTATCATTGACCACATCCGCAGATGATTGACGGGTGCCTTTTTGCTCTAAAGTAATGTGGCTGTATGAAGCTCGATTGGTCCATTTAAGATCATCATTGATATCAAACTCATGATTGACATTGGCATGCCAAGTGTCTGAATCTTGGTAATCATTGGTGCCGCCATAAAAAGTATTAGGGGGTACATCAACAGGCTTGCCATCTTTGGACGGAACACCGCGATAAGGTACAAGGTGCTGGCGCATAAAATCGAGGGAGAAATCAAGCGTTTGCTGGTCAGTCGGCTGCCAACGTACCGTTGGTGCGATAAAGACATCATTTGAATCGACATGATCGACATAGGAGTCACTGCGGCGATATTCGGCATTGATACGGGCATTGACGGTATTTGATAATTTATGCGAGCTATCGACGCGCGCCACGGCTAAGCCATCGCTACCCACTTGCGCTTGCACCTTATCGAAGTTTTTACCTTCTGCTTTTTTGCTGACGAGGTTGATAATACCACCTGCACTACCACGCCCATACAGCGCGCCCGCTGGACCTTTTACCACCTCTACGCGCTCTACATTGGCGAGGCTACGATAGGACTGCAATTTGCCATCATCACGCATACCATCGCTATACACATCGTTTAAACCATTGAATCCACGCAGCACAAACTCGTCTCGGCTACCTTCGCCAAGTGTGTTATTCAAACCGGCGACGCCTTTCATAGCATCCATCACGCGCACCGCGCCTCTATCCTCTAGCTCCGTTTTAGTCACTACCGATACTGACTGCGGCACATCTAACCACTCGGTCTGCGTCTTGGTCCCTGACGTTGGGGCATAAGCAGCATAACCTTCATAGGTTTTAGCCATGACTACAATCGGCGCTAGCGTCGTTGATGGCAGTGTTGTTAATGGCTGTATAGCTATCTCTTGAGCAGCAACCTGTTGACTCACCACCATGGTTAGACCAGTCGTCATCATGGCGAGGAATAATTGAGCACGAACCGCAGTCACTAAGGGTTTAGGTTGATGGTGAGACATAATTAGATCCATAGATGTGTTAAGGAATGAGCGAGGTTGTCAGTGGCTTAGTATCAATAATTATTGAACAGTATTTACTAATGCTTAAGCATATAAATGATAATAATTTTGCAAATGATAACTATTACTGTTTATAATTGCAACGTTTTAGTAACACTATTCACCTTTGACTGACATAAACACCTGCTAAATAATTGGAATTGTTATGGTTATTATTTTTAAACGTTCTGCGCTTTGTCTTGCTATGTTTTGCATTTATCAACAAAGTAGCGCTGAGATGACGCCCATTAGTAAGAAAACGAGTGTTGAGGCTCGCTCAGACACTTCCATTACAACTAGCTCCATTAATAATAAAGCAGAAACAAAAGTACTTTCTTTTACTGCTGCGCCAATCATTGTCACTGCAGAGACGTTAGGTGATTCTAGTGCTAATCAGGTAAAAGCATTTGCCGGTAATCGTACGGTGATTGACAACGATTTTATTAAAAAAACCGTGAGTAACTCCATTGACGGGGCGCTACAGTTTATTCCAGGTGTCAAAATTGACGATGAAACAGGGACTGGTGTATTACCTAATATATCCATACGTGGTCTACATGCCAGCCGTAGTGGACAGGCGCAGTTTTTAATGGATGGCATTCCTTTAACCTTGGCACCTTATGGTCATACCGGTCAATCTATCTTTCCAGCAACCCTTGATAATCTTGAGCGCATCGATGTCGTACGTGGCGGGGCTGCGACTCAATATGGTCCAAATAATGTTGGCGGTGTGATAAACCTCATCACCAAACCTATTGCGAAAGAGACTCAAACTGAGATTGGTACCAATTTAACGGTCTTTGAGCAAAATGGTAAGCCATTGACCAGTTTATATGCTCGTCACAGCCGCTGGTTAAATGATGATTTCGGAGTACAGCTAGAAGCCAATGGTATTAAGGGTGACAGCTTTAGAGATCACTCAGACACTGAAGTTACCAACCTACAAGCCAAAGCCCTTTGGTATATTGATGATAATCAGGAACTAGGAGGGTTCTTGCAATACTATGATGCTGATACAGAAATGCCGGGTGCGCTCTCGCCGGGTGCCTATGAGCAAGATGTTGGACAGAGTCAACGCCCACTTGAAGCTTATCAAGGTAAATCAACGCGCTGGCATGCTAAGTACAAAAATTACTTGGATATCGGTGATGAAGCAGTATTAGACCTCACTACTTTTGGTCATCATGCCACACGTAATTTCGAGTGGGGATTTAACTCACAAGCGAACAAACAAGGTATACATTGGGCAGATCCTGCTATTGCAGCAGACAGCCTGCGTACCTCCCCTCGTGAGTTTAACGTCTATGGCGTAGAGCCGAAGTTTTCTATGAAGATTGGTGATAGCAAAAATATCAAACATCACCTCATCAGTGGCGTGCGCTACGTCAATGAAGACATCGATTATAAACTGACGCAAACCAAGCTTGCTGATGGTACGACGACCATGCCCCGTGATTGGCAGTTACAAACGGATGCATGGGCTGCTTATGTTAGCGATGAGATGAGCTTTATGGATGAGCGCCTAAAAGTTACCCCCGGTATTCGTTACGAGAATGCAAAAATGACGTTTAATGATGCTGGTAATAACACGCAAACAGACAATACCATCACAGAGTGGCTGCCTGGGCTGACAACGTCTTATGCATTAACCAAGTCTAGTGACAAGCTTTGGCTGATTTATGCCAATGCGCAGAAATCGCTAAGAACGCCGCAAATTGCCAATATTCGCGGTAACGGTGAAGAAGGCAGTGAGCTTGCATGGAATTATGAAATAGGTACACGCTATACCACCGATAGTCTGCAAGCTAATTTGGGACTGTATCGCATAGATTTTAAAGATCAGCTGCAATGGAACAGCGCAGAGCAAAGCTTTGATAATGTGGGTCGTACCCTGCATCAAGGTTTAGAAACTGCGATTACTTATACCCCAAAAACATTCAAAAACCTAGATGTAGGTCTTAGTTACAACTATCTTGATGCCACGCTAAAAGAAGGGGCAGATGAAGGCAATCAACTGCCGTACAGCTCGCCACATCAGTTGGGCTGGCACGCCAGTTATAAGCATCAAGATTACAACGCTACTTTATCTGGCGTTTACTATGACAAAGCTTATGCTGATAATGCCAACACGGTAGCAGAAAGCAAAGACGGCGGCATTGGTGAGACACCTGCTTATCAAGTATGGAACTTGAGTCTACAAAAAACATTGCAAGACACGAAAAACGAAAAGCTGTCTGTTCAATTTGGGATTAATAACTTATTTGATAAGCAGTATTATTTCCGCGGTATCGATACCAGTCCTGTTGGTCGCTATCCTGCGCCCGGACGTTCATACAAGTTAGGTCTTAACTATCAGTTTTAAGGGTTAATAAACTCTAATTCTTAAATACCTCGCAATGATAAAAGCAAATCTAAAATGGATTTGCTTTTATTTCAAAAAAAACATTGCAACCTCTTTGTCTCTCTTATCAAATTTCACTGCTTACCTTTGCACTCAAACCCCTCTCTTAAAAAATTTTAGTAGATTTCAGCCATTAATAGCACAATATTTTCATAACTTACTTGTAAATGATTATCATTATCATTATTATTACGTTCAATAAAAGATTGTACTGCTTGTTTTTATTTATAGTTAATTATGAAAGGAAAACTCTATGACTTGTTCTACGGTTCTCATCACTCATGTGGTCAACGATGCAGTTATTGAAGGTTTTATCCCCGCCTTATTGAAATCGAGGCACGTACCTGACAGTCAATTGATTATCATAACCGATGATAAAGATGCACACATGGATGCGTTAATAGCGACGCCTTTAGGGGCGCAAATCAGCATCCTTGAATGCGATGTATTTAACCCTCTAGCAATCATTGATACCTTAAATAATTATCATATCCTGCCCAATCTCGTCTTTAGTAATAGCGACCATCTACAAGCCGCAACCGCTGTGGTCGCTGAATTTTTCCATTTGCCTAGTAAAGACTGGCGTCACTGCTTGGTTTTTAAAGACAAGTACTTAATGAGAACACAGCTGCATTCTGCTTACTTATATCAAGCCGGCTATCAGCTGCTAACCGCCAAAGATTTACACCTTGAGAATCTCAGCATCAGCTTTCCTCTGGTCGCTAAACCCAAGCAAGGCGTCGCTAGCATAGACGTTCAGCTTTGTATGAATAAAAACGAGCTACTCAGCTATTGTCAAAGTTTTTGGCAGTCAAAAACCCTGCCTATTTTGGTTGAGTCCTATGTGGCTGGGCGCTTAATTACGTTAGAGACACTCGGAGATGGTGAGCGTTTGGTGGCGGTAGGCGGCTTTGAGGTGACATTGACCGAACCGCCACATTTTGTAGAGCTTGATGCGGTTTGGAATACGCCTTTATGTGTACAGTACCGTGAGCGCTGTTTGTCGATTCTGCAAGATATCGGTGTTGGGCTTGGCGTCTGTCACAGTGAGTTTATTATTACCCCAACGGGCGAGGTACATTTGGTTGAAATTAATTATCGCAGCATCGGCGATGGTAGAGAGTTTCTATTACATGGTATGGCGCACTACCCTTGGTTTGATACCATTGTTAGATTGCATCAAGGGATCAGCATTGCTGAGTTAGAGGCCGAGTTCGGGTCACTCGCCATCAGTACGCATGCACGCATTCATTACATTGTTGCACCTCAATCTGGCACGATTCGATCTGCTCCTGCCTCATTTAAAAAACAAACCCAACAAAGTGTCATTATCCATCAGCCCCTAAAAAAACAACATCAAACCATTCATATTACCCACTCTAATAAAGACTATTTAAGCCGACTACTGGCTTATTCCGATTGCACAAATACCATGAATGACGTACTAAGCGATGCCATAGCAAGTTTGCAATGGCAGTTTAAATCATAAAAATTTTAGACCCACTTTTACCGATTTAACTTTTAGTTTTTAACTTGTTATATTTTGAGAGCTTATAATGGACAAACAATATATTACCGAACGCTTTATCAACACCTGTATCCGCGAAGACGTCTATGGCTTGCTGTCAGATAGCACCATTATGGAAACAGAATTTGATCTTTCTCATCTGCCAGAGGTGTTAAAACAGCAGAAGTTGTGGCTAAAGATAACTTCGTCCAATCAAACCGACTGGTTGCCGATTGTAGCCAGTGATTATATGCAATATTGGCAACTTGCCAGCCCAATGTGGCTTCAAAAAAACTCAGGCGATTACCTCATCAAGCATGACTATCAGGATTTTGTAGCCATTCTCAAACAGTTGCCAGATGCCTGTGAGACTGCGCTCGACAGCTATCTGCTTGAGCTTGATTGTGCTACCGAACACCGAGCGTTAGCGCGCCAAGGGTTTGAGTCTCAACGCTGCAATCTTGAACGCAATATTACTGGATACCCAAGCTGGTCTGAGCGTTTATTATACGCCGATCAAGTCGCCTCGTATTTGGATCACCCTTATTATCCGACTGCCCGAGCCAAGCTTGGTCTGGACGCGTTTGATATCGCAGCCTATAGTCCAGAGTTTGCACCAACCTTTAGCCTACATTGGGTTGCTATCTCTAAAGCTCTAAGCACCGTCAGCGCCAAGCTACCTGATGTTTGGCCAAGCTTTACAGACGTCGGTCTCAGTCCGAACCTCCAACAGACGCATCACCTATTTCCAGTACATCCGTTAACCTTGCCGCTGCTGCACCAGCATGTTCTCAAGGATACTTCGCTGCAAATTATATTGGCACCCAAGTCTGCGCTAAGCGTACAACCAACCTTATCTGTGCGCACGGTAGTGTGCTGTGCTGAGCCAAATATTCATATCAAAGTACCGCTCATCGTCCGCACCTTAGGCAATAAAAACGTGCGCTTAATTAAGCCTTCAACCATTTATGATGGTTACTGGTTTCAACGCACCTTACGATTGATTGAAAAAAATGATGCCGCGCTGCAAGGGTGTTACACCCATTGCGATGAAAGCCTAGGTGGTCATATGGGCGATGATAAAACTCTCGCCTTTATCGTCAGGCGCTATGATGATATTAATCTAACCAATAAAACTCCTGTACCGGTAGCGGCGTTTGGCAGCGTCATGCCTGATGGTCGCCCCTTTATCAGCCACTTAATTGCACAGTTTTATGACGGTGATAGTAAGCTTTGGTTAAAAGAGTACATCCATCTGTTATGCCATGTTCATTTGACGCTTTGGATCAAATACGGCATTGCGTTAGAAGCCAATCAGCAAAATGCCGTCATTGTCTTTTATCACCATAGCCGCACGATGACCTTGCTCATGAAAGACAATGATTCTGCACGCCTTTATCCACCACGATTTAACGCTGGCATGGCACAAGTTAGTTTAGGCGATGTGATAAATAGCAGTGCTATTAATGACATAAAGGATATTAAAGACCAACGTATTGTCGTTGAAGATGAGTTGGCATTAGCGCAGATGTTTTTGACCATCACGCTCCAGCTAGACATCGTTGCCATTATTGAGATGATGAGCGCCCATAACATCATCAACCGTCATGACGCCTATCAAACCTTAATAGACTGTATTGATACGACCTTACACAGCCTCTCTAAACAAGGTTACGACATCCATCTTGCCAAGCAAGTCTTATTAGAGAGCCAGCACTGGTATATCAAATACTTATTGTCTGCTGGTAGTCTTTTGTCAAAAGAGCAATCTGGCGCGACTGATATCAATAAGTTCTATGGCAAATCAGCGCCCAACACCTTAAAACTTATGCAGCGACACAAACAGGATTCCTAATGAGCTATCGAATTATGGTGGCAATCGTCTTATGTTGTCACTACCTGTCCGCGTTTTCTGCGTTAGGTATGCCACTGTTTTTACCAATCATGCTCCAAGAGCTAAATGCGCCATTGCAATCAGGCTGGGTTGGTTTGCTGTTTATATTACCGACCCTAATGACTGCCATCGCTGCCAGATACTGGGGACGTTTTGCCGATACATATGGTCGCAAAACATCCTTGTTGCGGGCGGAGTTGGGGTTGACGGTGGGGTTTTTGATATGCGGATTTTCTCAGTCTTTATGGCAGCTCGTCATAGGGCTGAGCGTTCAGGGGCTTTTTGGTGGGACAATGGCTGCCTCAAACGCATATTTAGCCACCAGTATCACTGATAAAAACGCCTTAAAACAGGTGTTGAATTTCACTCAATTCTCAGCACGACTTGCCCTGATTACGGCCCCGATTGGGCTGGGTTTTTTGGTACACCATTACGAGGTGTTAAGTTTGTATCGCGTGCTTGCCATCCTGCCGCTCTTAGCATTACTACTCAGCTTTTCGTTAAAGAAAGACGTTATCGCAGCAGGCAATATCGGCACAACCGCAAATACTACCGAATTGCCAAAAGCATCTACAAGAACCAAAACCAACAACATTAACAGTAACACAGCTAAAAGCGATAAAAAGAAGACTCAGCACTCAGTGCAAGCAATAACGGGCACAGCTTTTTTCGCCAATCCTTATCTGTTTATATCGGTGCTGCAGTTTTTCTTGGCCTTTTGTATGGTAGCGACTTTCCCCTATTTTTTGCCATTTGCCAAAATTTTTGGGCTTAGCACTTCTCAAATAGGACAGTTATATGCCATGCCTCATGTCATGTATCTGATCTGTCAGCTGCTCTATGGACGTATCAGCCAACGCCTGCCAGCAATGTCCTTAAGCCTTGGCTTTACGGTATTAGCAAGTGCGGTTTTGCTGCATTTGACGGATTATCTTCTCTTGATTTGGTTGGCTAGGATGCTATTTGGCGTGGGCATGTTTATGTGTTACCAAAGCCTGCATGCGCAAATGGCGGATACCAATCAGTCTAAGCATAGCGGCAAAATATTCTCTCGCTATGATGCGCTAGCAAAATGGGGCGGCGTGCTAGCAGGATTGTCGGTCACTTTATTTGTACCGATATTTGGTTTGCTCTCTCCTTTCGTTCTCTCAGCAATGATGGCAGTTATCGCGATAATAACCATAAAAATATATCAAGAAAAATATAGCAGTATTGTGTAGAGGGCACTATAGACAAAAATCACTCTAAAAACATCTAAAAAAGACTTCACTTATGAAACCAAACTCTTCACTATCGAACAGCACGATACCAAATTTTCTACCACCAAGTAAAACAGTTGAAAATACCCCAGTGCCAAGCCTGCTTTCGCAGTACCATCAGTATAAGTCTGAGCAGCATGCACTGACAAATATCATCAATTGTTATCTTCGTGAGTTTGCTATCCCCAATCAAGACCTAAGCATTGATGAGTCTGATGACGACTTACCACTATGTCTACGTGATAACCGCGCCTGCCTAAGCACGCGCCTATTAGCGATTCGATTTCCTTTGGCTAATGAGATCGCTTCTGCAAAAATCGTATTGCCAGTGGCGTATTTTAGTCACTTAGGCAAGTGCCAGCCAAGCGGAGCGCCTTGGCTAAAAGCTCGCGGTCAATCGTGGGCGTGCCTCAACATTCATCAATTGGTCGATTATCTGCACAGTTATATTGCTACGCGTTATCAAATCGATATCAACCAAGAGCTAAAATACCAGATTGATAATAGCATCAGGGTGACAACCGCTTTTTTGCAGGCCTCTGCCAACCACGCTACTGACTACCATCACGATTTACAGCAAGATAAATCTACCGTTAATGGCTATATAGATAGCGAACAGGCATTGCTGTGGGGTCATGCGTATCATCCGTCGCCGAAAAGCCGGCAAGGGGTCGATATGACGTCTTTATTGGCGCACTCGCCCGAAACCCAAAGCCAGTTTGCTCTGTTTTGGTTTAAGGTTGATTCCTCCCTCGTCAGCTATATTGGCAAAGACACCAAAACCGTACTGCGCAATATCGCTCGCACGTTACTTGCTGACGCTGACTACTTACCAGAGTCTATTAATTCAGATACTGATAGTTTACATCCTGATAGCGACACCGATTGGGTTTACTACCCTTGTCATCCGTGGGAAGCCAATGACATCTTGGCAAATCCCACCATCAAGCGAGCAGTCACATCAGGATATATGATACCGCTTGGTCTGACAGGTAAGGCTGTATCCCCAACCTCATCGGTGCGCACCTTATATCATCACCAGCTATCACATTTTATCAAATGCTCTATCCATGTTCGTCTGACCAATTGCATTCGCAAAAACGCTTGGTATGAGCTCCACAGTGCCGTGTATTTGAATGCTATTTTAGAAAAAATTGATCACAGCAAGCGTCTGACTGCGCCAGCTTTTAAGCTGATGTTAGAGCCGGGGGCTGCCACCCTTGATATGAGCGCCAAATTCCCCGATGACGATTCCAGCTCGACTCAGTTTATTACCGAGTCCTTTGGCATGTTATTTCGAGAGTCATTTACGACGGATGAAATTAAATATCTTAAGCCACAAGTTGCTGCGGCCTTATTTACGGAGGATAGGTTCGGAGACAGCGTCATCGAGCGCCAGCTACAAAAACGCTGCGTACACACTGGTCAACGTGATAACGAGCATTCATCTTATGACACTCTAGCCTGCTTATGGTTCAGCCGTTATGCCCATACTTTAATTGATGGCACGTTTGATTACTTCTTTAACCATGGCGTTGTTTTCGAGCCGCATTTACAAAACACGGTAATTGGCTTTCATCAAGGGCTACCGACATGCGTCTGGATTCGAGATTTGGAAGGCACCAAGCTGGTTGATAGCCTGTGGTCACTTGCTGACGCGACTGGTTTATCCGAGCGCTGTAAACAATCCATCCGCTATTCTAAAGCAGCAGGATGGTCACGTATTGCCTATTGCGTTTTTGTGAACAATCTTAGTGAGGCCATCTTTTATTTATGCCGAGGTGCACAATCAGCGGAGACTTTAGAGGCGCGACTTTGGCAGCATGTCAAAGAGATATTGATGAATTGGCAGCTGGTATATGGCATTCAGCCTGAAATTCAGGATTTGTTAGCCGGTGGCAGCTTACCCAGCAAGACCAATTATAAAACTCGATTACTTACGCTTGCTGATAAACATTCTGCCTACGTGATGCTTCCTTGCCCGTGGCAGTACTCTGTGCTCAACGCCAATAAAGACAATATAAAAACTCATAAACCATCTAAATCAAAAGTTGCCTAAAATGATGACAAACGCGACAACAACACACTTAATCGAAACATCAGATAAGCATTCGCTTCCTCAAAAAATAATTGACTGTATCCATAATTATGATGCGCAGCCGTCACCGCTCTGTGCTTACATTTATGACTTGGAAGCTCTAGAAGAGCGTATAACAGCTATGAAGCGCTGCCTGCCTGATAACACGCAGCTGTTTTATGCCATAAAGGCCAATGCTGAGCCTCAAATACTATCAACCTTAGCAGAGCATGTAGATGGGTTTGAGGCCGCTTCTGCAGGCGAGCTCAATTGGCTACAAACCCACCAGCCAAACCACTCTATTATTTTTGGTGGACCGGGCAAGCTGACCTCAGACTTACAGCAAGCCATACAACAGCAAATCGATACCATTCATGTGGAAAGTCTGGTCGAGCTGACTCGAATCCAGATATTAAGTCAATCTTTGCAGCTTCCCGTCCGTATATTTTTGCGGATGAATATTGATATTGGTGATATCGGCAGCAGTAAGCTGGTCATGGGCGGCAAGCCTACCCCCTTTGGGCTAGATGAAACCCATCTCAAGCAAGCGCTAGCTATCATCGACTCAAGCCCATTTATTGAATTTTGTGGGTTTCATTTTCACTTGATGTCGCATCAATTATCAGTCGAGCGCCATCTGCTATTAATGCAGCGCTATATGGAGATGGTCAAGAAATGGCAACAGAATTATCCGTCGTTGCCCTCAAAACTGATTATCAATGTGGGCGGCGGTATTGGTATTCACTATGATCAGCGGCCGCAGCATTTTGAGTGGGAAGTATTCTGTCAACAGCTTGCCAGCATTTTAACGGCAAATCCGCAGTTTACGGTCAGGTTTGAGATTGGACGTTTTATCACTGCGCCCTGTGGTTATTACGTCATGGAGGTACTGGATATCAAAAAAAATCTTGGCGAGACATTTGTGATTGGTCATGGCGGCACGCATCACTTTAGAACGCCCGCCGCGCAGCAGCACAATCATCCTTTTTTCATCGTGCCGCGCCGCATGAGCCAAACACTGGAAAACCAGTTGCTAGAAAATCTAATAGAGCAAGTTGCCATCACTGGCACTAAGGCAACCCTTGTCGGTCAGCTTTGTACGCCCAAAGACATACTGGCAAAAGATCAATGGATTGAAGCGTTGCATATCGGCGATTATCTTGTTTTCACATTAGCAGGGGCTTACGCTTGGAATATTTCTCACCAAAACTTCTTAATGCATCAGCCACCCAAAATGATTTTTTTATAAAAGGATAAGGCTAATTTAATATATAAAGAAAAATATGCGTCTTTGCTAGGCACCGTCAATAATTAAGAAAGAATGAAGCTGATTTCAGTGTGACAGTTCGGCAGGTAAGGTTGTGGCAAAAGTCGAACAAAACGGATATAGTCAGTCCTAAATAAAATAAGTACAAATATTATAACACGCTACTGGGATAAATTTTTCTTGCTTACTGTGCCTGCGCAGACAGAGGCGGCGCAAAACTTATCCTAGTAGAACTGTGGTTGATTTATAGTGGATTGACTATATATCAAATCACTTGTGATGTATAAATTACAACTTTAAAAAACCACAGTCTGCGATCCGAAAAGGCGGTAATGGGTGTAGTCCTAAAAAAGGAACTGGTGAATCTACCATATTACCTTCTATTTTAAATACTGCCTGTCCTATGCGCTCATACTCTTTTACTACACGCTTAATAAACTGGATACTAGCATCTGTAGATTGGAATGATTAATTAACTTGAGTGATTGCTCAAATATATCTTGAACATTTATTTTAGTCCAGTTAAGATGATTATTGCTACATAAATTACTCCTACTTCTAAACACTTCTAAAGGATAAATCATGCCATCAAATTACGGACAAAAAATTCAAGCCAGTGTCAAATTCCCCGATATAAACGTACAAATGCTAAATGGTGATATAAAGTCACTAGGTACGCCTGATAACGGTCATGACTGGAAATTGGTCGTGGTGTATCGAGGTCAACATTGTCCGATATGTACTAAATACCTCAACCAGTTAGAAACCGTAAAATCGTCATTTGCTGATGCGGGTGTCGATATCATTGCAGTATCAGGTGATAGTAAAGAGCAATTAGAGAGTCATTTAGAAAAATTAGATATCGACTTCCCTATTGCCTATGGTCTGACTGTTGAGCAGATGAATACGCTAGGACTTTATATCTCAGAGCCACGTTCAGAGAAAGAGACTGATCATCCCTTTGCAGAGCCTGGTGTGTTTGTGGTTAATGCTGATGGAGAAATTCAAATCGTTGATATCTCCAACGCACCTTTTGCTAGACCTGAACTTGAAGCCCTTGCGAATGGTTTAGCCTTTATTCGAAAAAATGACTACCCTATTCGCGGTACGCATCGTTAGGCTCACTGTAAAAAATAATCCTTAATGACTGCATGAGTCTTTAAGGATTATTTGTATTTTTCATTGCTTTTATGATTGTCAAACTAAGACCTCCACAGGATAGGATCAGGTTATGCTCAAATTTTATTTTCATCAAACCCCAAACCCGATGAAAGTAGCTGTCTATCTCGAAGAGACTGGCTTGCCATGTGAGTTGATCGCTATAGATACCTTAAAAGGCGAACAACATACCTCTGAGTATCGCGCTATTAATCCGAATGGTAAAACACCGGCCATCGAAGATAATGGCAAACGTGTATTTGACTCTACTGCTATCTTGATGTATCTCTCCGAAAAAACAGGGAAATTAGCCGGTAAACCAGAAGATCGTGGCGAGATGCTGTCATGGTTGATGTTTATAGCGACAGGGTTAGGGCCGTTTTCTGGTCAATCCGTGCATTTTAGACATAAGGCACCAGAGAAAACGCCTTATGCTATCAATCGTTATCTTCGTGAAGCCGAACGTCATTACGAAGTGTTAGAGACCCACATGGAAGGTCGCGAGTATCTGGTTGGCGATGAGTATTCCATCGCTGATATTTCAGCTTGGGGGTGGATTGATAAAGCAACCGTAGTGTTAGGCGAAGAAGGTTTAGATAACTATCCTAATCTAAAGCGCTGGTTTGCAAATATAAGTGCCCGTCCTGCGGTCCAAAAAGCCCGAAATATTCCTAAAGGCATCGAGTTTAAGACCGAGTTTGATGATGTGGCAGCACGCGCGCTATATCCTCAAAACTTTGCTAAACCCGATAAGAATACCTAACAGCCAAAGAACGACTATCAAGTTAGAGGAATAATTGGCATAGGGTAAGAGTACGGAATATGATGCTCACATGATTAAGATTGGTGACAGCGATCCATTCTCATCGGGTTTTGTGGCGATCCACCCTAACTCTAAGATTCCATCAGCTGTGTAAGAATACGCGCTCATTTACCCAACTCAAGGACGAGACATGAAAATCCTCAGAACTCCCGATTCGCGTTTTGCAAACCTACCAGATTACAACTTTGACCCGCACTATCTAATGGTCGACGACAGCGAAGACAATGAGCTGCGTGTGCATTATTTAGACGAAGGACCAAGAGACGCTGATCCAGTGTTACTGTTGCATGGGGAGCCTTCATGGTGTTATCTATATCGTAAAATGATTCCGATACTGACTGCAGCGGGACACCGCGTTATTGCGCCAGACCTCCCCGGTTTTGGGCGCTCAGACAAACCCACGTCTCGTACTGACTATACCTACTAACGTCATGTCAACTGGATGCAATCCGTACTCGACCAATTAGATCTGAATAACATCACTCTGTTTTGTCAAGATTGGGGTGGACTGATTGGTTTGCGTTTGGTTGCAGAAAATCCAGACCGATTTGCTCGGGTAGCAGCTGGCAACACCATGCTCCCCACCGGCGACCACGATCTAGGTGAAGGTTTTCGTAAATGGCAACAATTCTCGCAGGAAATACCTCAATTTCATGTCGGAGGGACCATCAAGAGCGGTACCGTTACCAAGCTATCACAGGCGGTGATTGACGCCTACAATGCGCCATTTCCTGATGAATCCTATAAGGAGGGTGCTAGACAGTTTCCACTGCTTGTACCCTCGACGCCGGATGATCCTGCTTCAGAAAATAACCGCGCTGCATGGATTGAGCTGAGTAAATGGACAAAGCCCTTTATCACGCTGTTCAGCGATTCTGACCCAGTGACTGCTGGTGGCGATCGCATTATGCAAAAACTCATTCCCGGCACCAAAGGTCAAGCACATACGATTATTGCCAACGGCGGACATTTTCTTCAAGAAGACCAAGGTGAAAAAGTGGCTAAGCTTTTGGTCCAATTTATTTATGATAACCCGAGATAATTCATTATCACCCTAAGTTACTTAAAGTAAAAAATATACAGAACTTTGCGCTATTTTCTATAGTTTTTTGACAGCTTTTGCTTTTTGTTAGTCATGCTAAATGCTTCATTAAACCACTAGTTTATCTCTGCATCTTCTTTAACATAGATCCTATTCGATCATGATACTGAAAGCGACTACACTAATACGCTAGGATAGTGCTATATTTCAAAACAATAAATATCCACGCCCCTACTATTAAGGACCGACCAATGAGCAGAGGATTTACCCCACAAGAAGGCTCTTGCTCCTGTTATAGCAATACTTATACAATCAACAATCAGCCCATTGGACGCTTTATCTGCCACTGCACTATTTGCCAAGAATTCACCGGCCAAGCTTATAATGATGTGACGATTTTACTTAAACCCGATGTGAGTTCATTAAACCTTATCAGAACCAAATTTCGCCGTTGGAAACTCCCACCAAATATTAGCCGCGGACTTTGTACCCGTTGCAATAAACCCAGTATAGAAATGGCGTTGGGCGGCAATCTAATATTAATACCCACAACAAATTATCCTGATATGGCGGCACTACCCAAGCCAACTATGCATCTATTTTATAATCGCCGCACCAGCGATATAGAGGATGATTTGCCCAAGTACAACGGCTTTGTGCAAAGTCAGGCGATGATCTTGAAGGCGCTTGCTCAAGGTATGTATAAGAGAGTCAGTAAACGCTAGTAGTATTAGCTTTGATAGACTCTACCAATTATCATTTGGAGCCCAATATGACTTCAACCGCAGTAGAAATTACGGTAAAAAACGCTGCCGATATCGCTATTATCGGCGGTAGCGGTCTGTATCAAATGCAAGCTTTGACCAATAAGCGCAGCGTTAAAATTGAGACACCCTATGGTGAGCCATCTGATGACATCGTGCTCGGTGAACTTAATGGCGTCACAGTTGCATTCTTAACGCGACATGGTCAAGGACACAGGTTAACCCCCTCTGAGGTGCCTTATCGTGCCAACATCTATGCCTTAAAGACTTTAGGCGTACTCTATATCGTCTCAGTATCAGCGGTTGGCTCATTGCAAGAAACGCTGAAACCACTAGATATGGTCATCCCCGATCAAATGATTGATATGACTAAGCAGAGAGTAAGCACGTTCTTTGGAGATGGTGCGGTCGCCCATGTGTCAATGGCTGACCCTTTATGCCCTGAAATAGCAGACATCTTGATTCGAGCTTATGACAACGCGGATATTGCCGATGGGCAGTGCCACGCAAAAGCCACCTATGTCTGTATCGAAGGACCTCAGTTTTCAACTCGCGCAGAATCACACTGGTATCGGCAGATGCAAGCGGATATTATCGGTATGACCAATATGCCAGAAGCTAAGCTGGCACGCGAAGCCAGCATCGCCTATGCAACGTTAGCGCTAGTGACAGATTTTGATTGTTGGCATCCAAATGAGCAAGCCGTCAGTGCAGATTATGCTATACAAAATCTAATGAAAAATGCAGACAACGCGCAGCAAGTCATTAAGCAAGCTGTGGCATTAATTGCATCCGAACAGCCGAAATCCATCGCTCATACTGCTTTGACCCAAGCATTAGTCACGCCTGTTGAAGCGATGAGCGCAGAGACTAAGACAAGACTTGCAGCATTACTTCCGTAGAGGTTAAAACCTTAGACACTTATAATGTTCTGTCAAAAATAAAAGAGGCCTTCAAACTATTTGAGGGCCTCTTTTATTTTTGACAGACAGCTTTTTGGAGAGATAGCTTTTTCAACATCATACAGGTTTTATTTTTAGCAACAGCTTCCTGAATTAACAAACGGCCCAGACACTATGTTCGCTTGATGACCAAACGGTAGGATATCACCACAACCTGCAAAAATACCATAGTGACGACTATCATCGCCAATAAAATCAAAATGCTTAGCAAAGCGTGATTCTTTTAGCATACGAAAAGTATTACCACAGACAGGGAAAACGCGACCTGTCTCAATCGTATGATGTTTATCTAAATTAAAATGATGCGGTAGCTGGTCAATGGTTCCGTGATAGATGACTGCTTGACCGTGGTCTTCACAAGCATCTTCCAGCGTGGCAATCTTGAATAATCGATAAGTAGCGGAAAAAAACTGAATATCGCCAATCTTAGCAGCAAGTAGCGGATCGGTGATTTCAAGCGGACGATCTTCAACCAAACGCGGGTCTAAAAAATCAGCATGTCGCGCTAAGCGCTCAAAATCCTTCCAGTATAAGGCACCACTTAAACACTCTCCATAAAGGACAGGATCATTGACTAAATGCTGCGGGATACGGCGGTCTGCATAGACATCAGAGAAGTAAAACTCACCACCAGGCTTGAGCAAACGCTGCACACTGGCCATCACCGCTGCTTTATCAGGCGATAGGTTAATAACACAATTTGAGACAATGATATCGAAGCTATTGGGGTCTAAATTGAGCTCATCTAGCTTTTCGATGTAGCCCTTGAGAAAAGTCACATTGTCGTAGCCAAATTTATCCACATGATAATTTTGATGCTGCTTTGCAATGGCTAGTTGTTCATCTGTCATATCGACACCGACCACATGACCTGTACGTCCAACCAATTGTGCTAATGCATAGACATCACGGCCCGAACCGCAGCCCAAATCTAGGATACGGCAGCCTTCAAGTAGCGCTGGGCAGACCAAGCCACAACCATAATATCGACTTAGAACCTCATCATGAATATTCGCTAACAAAGGCTTTAACCAACTTGGCATATTGCTAATATCACAGCATGCTGACGTTTTCAAATCCTCAGTACTTTGTAGCTGCTTGCCATAATAATCTTGAACGACCTCATGCATAATAACTTCCTTGTTAATAATAAAACGGCTTAAGCAACCTTATTCAGCCCCCTATATCAGGGTCATCCTAAAGATAAGAAATATGAACCATATTTAAAGAACCAGCTAATCAAGAGCCTATTTTTTCAAGCCAACCTACGGGCAAATGTTTTAAATCTGTAGGCTCATCAATGTCGTGCAGTGGGTCTAATAACGCCAATGTCCAACTCAATGCTGCAATACGTTGTCGAGTCACTGCTGCCACGCTGGCAGTGCTCCACTCAATATCCGAAAATAAACTGGCATCAACTTGCTTAAACCCTAAGAGCACGTAACCGCCATCTGAGGCAGGAATCATGACCGTATCAGACTGTTCTAATTGCTGCACTGCATCTTGAATACGCACTGGCGTTAAGCTTGGGCAATCCGTGCCAATCAATACCACCTGTTTAAAAGTATTTAACGCTTGCCTGCTAGCAGCTAACATACGTAACCCTAAGTCATCATTTGCTTGCGCTGACCACTGCAATGACTCAGGTAAACCAAGCGTCTGCCAACATAAATCATTTGGCGCTGGACTCACACACAGCTCGACGCTCAATCCGGTTGCTAGTGCCTGCTCAACGCTATGCAATAACAGCTGTTTTGCTATAAGTGATGCACCCTCAAGACCAAGCGCAGGCTGCAAACGTGTCTTTGCCATACCACGAGCGGGGAACTTGGCGAAGATAATAATAAGCGCGTCTGTTTGCATAGCATCTCTTGGCATAAGTATTTGAATTTTTATTATTACAAGTTGAAATGGTTTGAGCGCACTCTAGGATTCTTCACGGCTAATAAAGGCAATTGTTAGCTACTAAGTCTTATAATAACGCTGCTTAATAATATCAGCAGAGACACCGCGCCAGTAATCAAAACGCAGATGCCACATCAAACCTATCGTGCGCCAAGTTCCATATTGTTGCCAGCGCCGTGCCGAAGTTATTACCTTGCTTCGTAGACAAGCCGGCTTACCAACAGCTTTAAGACGTTTGCAAAGTTCAATATCTTCCATAAGTGGCTGCTGAGGGTAACCACCCAGCTGCTCAAAAAGTGGTTTTTTGATAAATATCGCTTGATCACCCGTTGCAATCCCACTAAATCTGGAACGCCAATTAATCATCTGGCTGACTACCTTTAGCATCCATGCAGAACTGTCCAAACGCACATCGAAACGCCCCCACGCGGCGTGCCTGACGGCTGATGTAATATCAGCAATAGTGTGGTTCGGCAGCTGCGTATCCGCATGCAAAAACAACAACACGTCACCCGTTGCTAGCTCAGCACCTGCATTCATTTGCAGCGCACGTCCAGCGGCGGACTCTGTTATTTGCCAATCAATAACCTGTCCACTAATAACGGATGGACTGATATCTATCAAACTTTCAATCAGTTCCTTGGTAATGGCAACTGAGTTATCTGTTGAACCACCATCCACTAATATGACCTGATAAGGTGCTGGATTCAGATGAGCAAGATGATCCATCAATTTAGGCAAATTATCCGCTTCGTTTAATAACGGTATTACGATAGAGAGTGTGATTGGCACAGCAGTCATTTTTATTAACGCCCAATTTATTTCTTATTCAACCGCCAATCATAATTGGTATAACTGACTTTTATTTTACCCTGCTCTAAGGCCTTCACTTGAGTACTATTCATTCCTAATGCTTGACTATAACGTCCCAAAAATCCTGCAACGTCATTAGTACCGCGCCAACCCATCGTAAAATCTTCTTTATACCATTTAAAAATTGGTGATACCTCAAGCGTATTGCCCTTCAAGCGATTACGGCTGCTGTCTGCCAAAAACTTACTGGTCACTTGCTCTAACTGCTTCTCTAAGCGCTTTCCAGTAAACGCATCGTCTAGGAGCGCAGGACAACCAATACTGGCACAATTAACCGCAAAGTGAATGCGTGGGTCGTTGTAACGCTTGGAGCCGCGAATCAGATTGTGTTCAATATCATCTAGCGAGCGTGTTTTACCCAATAGTGGAATGAAATTCTGCTTCCAAGGTGAGCTTAATACAGATCCAATATCTTTAATTGATTTGATATTTGGATACTTGGTGAGCACCAACTCCACCGTTCCTGCGTTATAGACATTGATTAAAAAGGCTAGCTGCTCATCTTTATTCCAACCGTTAAATTCAGATTGACTGACCTTACTAGTGGCAGCCATATAGCTATCTAATTTACTTTTATCTGACTGCATGCCAACATAATCAACTACCGACGCTTTGCCAGCATTGGTCATGGTTACATGTTTATCTAGCAACGTATCCCAACTGCTGTGATTAAAATCTGCATAGGCGGCTGCGCTTGATAACAAAATAGCGGTGGCAATAGTCGTTTTGACTATTAAGTTATTGAATAATGACATGGTAGTAACTCCGCTTAGATAGATAGATTTTTGCCTATCCTAATCTCATTTATTCCAGTTTTATCTAATCTACTCTAATAAAGCTATATAGCTGACTCTTCTAAAATACCGCCGCAGCTACTGCCCTGTCCTGCCGTACACCCATAGCAATGGTCCGCAATGGCAATATCATCACCTGCAGGATTTTGTGTTAATAAATCTCGTAGATGACGGCGGGCTTTGTTTGGTACCGGAATCTCAAGCTGCTGATTGAAATCGCAATCAAATAATTCTCCCAGCCAATTTACACTGATAGTCGAGCGACACATCACTTCGGTTAAATTGGACGCCACATAATTGGCTTTAAGTAAATCCATATAAGGATGGAACTGTTTTTTAGCCAATAAAACCGCACCAAAGCGCTGAATAGGCATATTGGTTAACGCAAATAGCTGATTAAACTCAATATCGAAGTGCGCTTTCAACTCGCGCTTATAATCCGCTTCTAGCTGCTGCTGATTGGGTGGTAGTGTCGCCCCTTGCGGGTTATACACAAGATTCAATGTCAAATTCGAACCAGATTTACCATAACCTAAAGCATTAAGCTTGTGTAGTCCTAAGATACTGTCATCAAACGCCCCTTTGCCGCGCTGCTTGTCTACGTTTTCTAATGAGTAACAAGGAAGCGAAGCAACAACCTCAACCTCATTGTCCGCCAAGAACTGCGCCATATCCTCATAACCTTTTACCATCAGAATCGTCAGATTGCAGCGGTCAATCACTTTGACACCCAGCGCTCGTGCCGCTTTAACCAAGTACTTAAAGTCTTCATGCATTTCAGGCGCTCCACCAGTCAAATCCAGTGTATCGATATTTTGCGCTTGTAAAATTTGTGGAATCAGCTCAACCAGCTCACGTGACATCATCTCTGTACGGTACGGACTGGCGGCAACATGACAATGCACACAGGACATATTGCATAAGTAACCCATATTCACTTGCAAGATTTTAAGCTCTCGCCTTTTAATAGTAGGAAAATCAGTATCTTCGAGTAATTCAATGGTAGATTTCATAGTAGTATAGAATCCAGTTGTCAGTCTTCTTAATTATAAATGGACATCATTAAATCTTTGGTATAGATAGTGTTTGTCTTATAAATCTACTGCTTGTATAAAGCTAATCTAATTAATAATACCTTATTTTTTCTGATGCATTGCCATTAATCTTAGATTATTGAACATTTATAATGTTAGCTATATATAAGGACAAGATGAAGCTGCGATATTTTCAAAACTTTGAACGACTTAAAAGCGTGTGCCATTCTCTCCTGAATAATGAGCCTTTTTTATCAGCTTATTATTCCATTATCCTTGCTTTTCTTGCGCTAATATTCCATTTATTTCCCTTATGTTTTTAAGTAAATACCTTTATAAGTGATTTAAAAACGCTTTTGTAACAGAAAAACAACACTTATCCCAATAAATCCGATGAACGTTACGATAAACCCGATGAGTGCCATAATAAAATTCTTGCTTAAGCATATAGTTTCGTTTAACTTATTCAGAGGATAGTTTAGATATATTTATATATGGATTATATATAATAAAAATTTAAATTGTCTCAGGAACCTCTCGGAAATATTTTAAAATCAACCATTTAGTAATGCAATATCCAAGTATATACCGTCTATATATTTATGATTTAAATACCCCTTAGCCCTCAAGTTTTTTTACAAGGATTCGTATGAAATATACTATACACGCTCTATTAGCAGCGATGGCTTTATGCGCAAGTGCAAGCGCTGTAGCCTCTAGTCACCGTGAAGCGCCCTCAATCACCAAAACGCCTAAAGTTGATGCCACTGACCTCTATATGTTTAACAGCTATGAGAGTGGCCGAGCAGATTACGTCACCATCATTGCTAACTATTTACCACTGCAAGATGCCTACGGTGGACCTAACTATTTTTCGTTAGATGATGATGCTCTATATGAGATCCACATTGATAACAACGGTGATGCGGTCGAAGACGTCACCTTCCAATTTGACTTCAAACAAACACTAAATAGCATCGAAATACCCTCAGGCGGTCCGTCAAATGTTGCGATACCATTATCTAACGCGGGCGATGCCTCAAACCCAGCTAACGTGCAAACCAGTGAAAGCTATGGTGTGACGATGGTTAAAGGTGATCGCCGTAGCGGCGCGCGTACACCACTGGGGAATTTTAACAAGCCATTTGACTATATCGGCACCAAGTCTTTTGCAGACTATCCAGGCTATGCAAGAGGCTTTATTCAACCGTTAAACTTAGGCACTTGTGGGGCTGGCAAGGTCTTTGTCGGTCAACGTGCTGAAAGCTTTGCTATTGATTTAGGCAAAGTATTCGATTTGATTAACCTAAACCCATTAGGTCCACGTGATGGCGGTACGAACGTACTAGCAGATAAGAATATTACCTCTATTGCAATGGAAATACCTAAAGCTTGTCTCGTTAATGCAGCCCAAGTAGATTTAGGCAATAATAAGAGAGGTGTAGATCCTGTGATTGGCGCTTGGACGACTGCCAGTGTCCGTCAGGCTACCTTAGTCAATCCTTCACCTGCTTCTGGTATCAGTACCACCGCTAAGAAAGGTGGTGCATGGACTCAAGTTTCAAGATTGGGTATGCCGCTGGTCAATGAGGTCGTCATTGGTCTTAAAGACAAAGACAAATTTAACGCATCAGAGCCAAAAGATGACGTGGCTAATTTCAAGAATTATGTGTTCTATCCTACGTTACCTGCTTTGATTCAAAAACTATATCCAAGTGCGCCAGCACCTACTAACTTCCCGCGTCAAGATCTAGTGACTGCGTTCCTAACGGGCGTTCCTACTATCAACAAACCAGCTAACAAAGCTTTAGTCCCAGCTGATATGTTACGCTTAAATACCACGACACCTACTGTAGTAGCGGCAAGTCAAAATGACTTAGGTGTTATTGGTGGTGATACATCAGGTTTCCCGAATGGTAGACGACCTGGTGATGATGTAACTGATGTATCGTTAAGAGTAGCGATGGGCGTCCTATGTCATGCTGGACTACCTCCAGAAGCTACTTGTGTCCCTGCTGATGCGAAAGCTGGTACAGCGCCATTTACTGATGGAGTCGTAAAATCTGCCACTGCTTTTGACTCAGTCTTTCCTTATCTAAAAACCCCTAATGCAGGCAGTCGCTAAGCTGAATCTAACCTAAGGAGAAACACCATGCGCTATGTACTTTTAGCGATATTGGTTACCGGATCGGCTGCTCTTACTGGCTGTTTCGGTGATAACGACAACAAGAACTTTGAGACAGGAAATCAGGGCAATCCCAATGTAGCAGCAGATCAAGCGAAGGCAAATCTAGCAGTCGAGAGAGTCTCTACCGTGATCAACGCCAGTAAGGATGTAAATACCGACGAACCGCAAGATATTGATCGGATTATCCTTCCCGAAGCCAATCTAGCAGAGCCTGTTGCGGTAACAGGTGCCAACGCCTCGTTGTAATCTGACGTGATATAAACCTGACACCTGATCAAACTCTTGATCAGGTGTTTCTTTATGTTTTGAGCTGAGAGATCTTATGAACTGGATTAAGCCCTTTATTGGACTACTACCGTTATTACTTATCGGCAGCCCCCTTCTTCATGCTGCACCCTTTATTCCAAAAAGCGACCAACAAATTCTTGAGACCTTACCCACCGATTCACCGCCGCCGCGCTACTCAAACTCAGACAGCTTCTTGTCTAGTGCGAGCACAGCCAGTCCTGAGCAAACCAGTCAGCTTTTAGAGCGCGCTTACTTACAGGGTGATCCACGTGCGCTGGGTCAAGCCCGAGCGCAGCTGGATCAAATAAAGGATCCGGATGTAGAAACCCTCATGTTACGAGCACGAGCATTGCAGGCAGATCACAAGTTCTCCGAAGCAAAAGCACAGCTAAAGCAGATATTAAGTAAAGATCCTGCTCATGCAGATGCGCTGTTGACACTCTCTTCTCTGCTTGTCGTACAAGGTCAGTTTGAGGAGGCAATAAGCTACTGTACAAAGCTCGATGATGCTTCTCTACGTGTCTATCAATTGGCATGTATGGCTCAAGTGCAGAGCATGACCGGTCAACTGACGCAAGCAAAGCAAACCCTGAATGGGCTCGCCAATCTTGCGCCCGGACTCGATGCATCGACCGCACGCTGGATTTACCTTATTCAGGCAGACGCTGCACTGCGTAGCAAGGATGTTGCGCTTGCTACTCAAGTCTTTAGTGTGATGGACACTCAAACTGTACCCGCACTCATGGCACGCGCTGATTGGCTATTAAAACAAGGAGACTATGAAAAAACGCGGCTATTGCTTCAGGATCATACTGACAAAGACGCGCTGTTGCTAAAGCTCATCACGGCTCAAATTCAACTGGGGGATCCTAACGCTCAGCAAAACTTAGGACTTATGAAAGAACGCATCGATGTATGGAAGATACGTGAGGAAAATGCCCACATGCGTGAACAGGCTACTTATGCCCTACTTGCTAACCAAATTAACCCAGCGCTGCAATTGGCTCGCGAAAACTGGCAACAACAGCGCGAAACGGCTGACATCGTGATCTATGCGACAGCAGCCATCAAAGCCGGTAGCAAAAAAGACATTGAGCTATTGCGCCAGTTTATGACAGACACACAATTTGAATACCCAGCACTCGAGCGCAATCTGCGTTTAGGAAAAATTAGCCGTTCAAGTAAGGAGACACCTTCATGAGCGCATTTATCAGGCTCATTTGGAGTCACACTTATCGTTATCTGACTTTATTCTTATTGGTGCTGACGTCTACGGCACTACAGGCACATGAATCTAGTACGGCTTACTTAAACTTAGAGCCCCTGAGCTCGTCGAGTACAGCAGATACTGCTTATAAGGCTAAGTACGAGCTATCGCTTCGAGACTTAGCTTTGCTGATAGATATAGACTCAAACCAAGACAGTCAAGTAAGTTGGGCAGAGGTCAAATCACAGACGACGCTTATA
The DNA here is from genome assembly GCF_008369245.1 of Psychrobacter sp. ANT_H56B. Taxonomy (NCBI): domain Bacteria; kingdom Pseudomonadati; phylum Pseudomonadota; class Gammaproteobacteria; order Moraxellales; family Moraxellaceae; genus Psychrobacter; species Psychrobacter sp. ANT_H56B. The sequence goes on along the minus strand of NZ_VOBF01000001.1, from coordinate 32,551 downwards.
GAACAGCTTATTGCTGCTCAGGTGACATTATCAGCGGGCGATCAATCCTGCCAAACCACAAACTTTGCGCCACTAGCGATTAATACGCGTGGTGGCTTTAATTACTTACATACCGAATTTGAGTTGGGCTGCGCTGCTGCTATCTCAGAGCTTAACTATCAAGTTCTGGCAGGTATCGATGCTAACCACCGCTTGATACTGACGCAAGCTGGTAGCGAATTACCGGTTCAAGTATTGACCGTTGGACAAACTTCATTAGGTGCTGGGACAGACTCCGGCTGGTTCTCTACGGCGACAAACTTTTTGAAAAGTGGGATACACCACTTGCTGATCGGCTGGGATCATCTATTGTTTTTGTTTGTCCTTTTAATACCAGCAGTTTACGTGCGTAAGCAAAAACAATTGGTTGCCGTTGCCAAACCGCGAGTTGCATTACTTGAGGTATTTTGGATTGCAACGTCCTTTACGCTTGCACACTCAATTACCTTGAGCCTAGCTGCCCTTGGTATCGTCAGTATACCTGCCCGCTTTATCGAATCTTTAATTGCTCTGTCCATCGCATTCGCCGCGTTAAACAATCTGGTACCAATGTTACGAGTGCGAGCCGTCTATCTGGCCTTTGTTTTTGGTCTGATTCACGGGTTTGGCTTTGCCAATGTGCTCGTAGATCTGCCACTAGCAACAAGTGAGCGCGTATTGGCATTATTAAGCTTCAATGTAGGGATTGAGCTAGGACAACTAGTATTCATTGCCATAGTATTTCCGATCGCGCTGTTATTACGTCATACGCGTTTTTATAAATCGGTTATATTCTATGCTGGCTCTTTTGTCAGTATCGCCATTGCATTGTGGTGGTTTTTTGAACGAATAACGTGATTAAAAAGTTAAAATACATATAGGTTGTTCAACATAACATCGATACGTTATTGAATAATTTCGACTAGTTTTACAGCGATTCCACTATGTTTGCTTTTATCATAAACACGGTTTAAGACATTAGAGAAGGGGCTAAGATTAATAATCTTAGCCCCTTCTCTAATGTTTGCAGCAGGAAATTTTGTATTCTATAAATGGCTATTTATTCAGTGACAAAAGCAACCTTAGTCAAACCCGCAGTACTGGCGGCAGCCAGCACTTGCGCCACCATATCATAACGGGTGTCTTGATCCGCCCGCAAATGAATATTCGGATTACTACCATCTTTTGATGTTTCTTCAAGCCGCAATTGCAATTGCGCTAACGTCAGCGCTTCCTCATCCAAAAATAGACCATTGTCTTTATCAATGCTTATTTGCAATATCTCATCAGGCAAGCCGCTTACTGTGGCATTGGTATCGGGCAAATCCAGTGGTACGGTTGGATTCATCACCGTGGCTGTGACCAAAAAGATAATCATCAGTACCAGCATAATATCAATGAGCGGAATGAGATTCATCTCGCTCATACCTTGGGTCTCTTCATCACCTAGATGGAATGCCATACCTGCCTCCTTATTTTTCTTTATTCGTCAGTTTATCGAATGAATAGCCACTGTCTATACTTTGCCATCAGCAACTTGACTATCAGTCACTTTGGCACCAGTCACTTTGGCACCAGTTGCTTTAACGGGAGTTGCTTTGCTATTTGCTAGCATACTCGGTCGCATTGACTCGCCTAATAGACCATGCGCAATGTCATTGGCTCTATACAAGATTCGGCGATTCATACGCGTAATAACGTTATAGAAAATCACCGCAGGAATCGCGACCGCAAGACCTAGACCAGTCATAATAAGCGCTTCACCTACTGGGCCCGCTACTTGGGCAAGTCCTGCCTGCCCACTATCACCAATACTACGTAGCGCATGGAATATGCCCCACACTGTCCCAAATAGCCCAATAAAGGGTGCAATAGCAGCAGTCGTACCGAGCAGCGATAACCCTTGCTCGCTTTGATAACGATATCGACCAATCTGCTGTAATAACATCTGTTCGGTCAGAAGCCTGCGCTCTTCTGGGCTAGCTTGCAAAGTGGACGGTATCTGATTGTGTATTTGCTGAGCTAAGTCAACGACGACGGTTTTAGCCAACTGATGGCTATAGTACAGTCGTAAAATCCCTGTCACCCAAGACACAATCGACAAAGCAAATAATGCAAAAAATAAACTCTTAGTAATGATATCCGTATATTGCCAATAATCTGTAAAATCCATATAGACTCCTAAAAGCAGTTAAGTAGCTAGTGAGGCTGACAATACATTTTTTATGAACACATTCTTCATATAGTCGGTTTAATCAAAAAAGGAAAACGAGCTATTACTTAGATTAAGGTCGCTCATATATTAATGACATCGGTACAATGCCATTAACAGGTCGCTCATTTTGTTGGAACGGTTTAAGTTGTCCTGCTCTGACTTGAGTCATCGCTGCAATATCAACAATCTTATTACCCGATGATTCGAGCAATTGCACATCCGTAATGTAGCCGCTTTTATCGACATGAAGCTCCAATAATACAGTGAAGATATCGCCTGATTGACTAGTCACTTCGCGCCAAATCGCCGATGGTAGGTCTGTTTCAGGTTTCTTCTGATCAAGCCAGCTGGCTTGCTCCTCCAAAAAGTCAACTGCCTCATCATTGAGATTAAGCTGTTTTCGTTTCTCATTACTCCTGCCAGCCTGCGCTTGCAGCAGCTCTTGTCCCGCACGTTTTCTACCTTCTTGCCACTGACGTGCTTGATCACGATTGAATTGTGCTGTCACTGATCGGATTAACGATGCTATATCTATATCTATCTCTTCTTCAGCCTTAACCTTAATCTTAACTGTTTTTCTCGTCTCTTTTATGACCAGCCCTTGCGTTGACATACCTGTTGATTCAGGGCTGACCTGTTCTGTCATCGCTTGAACCAAGGCTACAAGATCCTGTTCTTCTTCCGTCATTTTTTTGGCAATTTCTTCCGATTCTTTGGTCGTATTTTTCTGTACCAAGACTGGCAATTGAGTTTCTTTTGTTATTTTAGTCTTTTCTGGGTTTGACTGATTTTTTATTGGATCAGATGGTTGTTTTTTTGGTTCAGAACTTAAAGGTTTGATAGAATTTAGCGGTTTACTAAAGGTTGGCTCTGACACAGCATTTACTGACTTAGCTTCTACCTGTTTAGTATCTGATAGTTCAGCGGATTTTTTCTCTGATTGCGGCAGTCGTTGAGGAACAGAGTTAGATTTTGTAAGGATATTTTCGGCACGACGTTCTGCAGTAGCCGCTGCGGATGATTTTGGCAATGTCACTAGCTCTAATTGGATTGCCTGAGGCTTAGCCGCTTTAGCCTCTAAAATTTCAGGGCTATCCATAGATATCACAGCCCATACAGTAAGACCGTGTAATATAATCACAAAGATAGTTATCCAAGCACTGATAGAGCCGCTGAGACGGGTAGATGGATTTAGTATCATGATGATTTATTAGGCAGCCTATTAGAAATAGCAGTTGAATAATTGTCCATCAACGATAGCAAATATTTGCCTATAAGCGTCAGATTATATAGTAATTTTTATGGAGTGCTGAAGTAGCTTATTGTGCTTACAGTAATGAATGTATCTATTGCAAGAGCAGGACTGATATTACAGCCGGCTTTCATTATTAGTGAAGCGCTTATGAGTGGTAAACTGGTCGTAGTCTTGCTAAAAATTGCACTGAGGCTTTGGGCTTATATATAGTTTATGCCCACATTAAACTGCTACCACAGAAGGTGAGACGCTTTATTAATTTTATGGACGGGTATTATGGTACACCACCGTACTGGGACGAGCCTATGACTAAAAACTAGCCATTATTATTAATGTTAAATATGAACGATACTATTTTTTTGGCATTAATATCTTGAATTTACTTAGATTAACAATGGCAACTGATAAAATTCAGCATATATCGAGGTGCCGATCAGTACACATACAATATTGAGCCAGACCAGACGAACCTGAGTAACTGACCAACTTATCTGCCAATCAATTTTGTCACGCGTCCTTAGCCACTCTGTCACACTAATCGCTACTGTTAGCCATAATGCGCCTACCAAATAACCTCCCAGTACATCGCTCAAATAATGCTCATTCAGCAAAATCCTGCTTAATCCTACCAATAGTGAGAAAAAGACAGTAATCACAGCTATCCGAACTTGCGTGGCAAAGTTGCGACTAAAACGAATGGCCATATAAGCCAGAAAACCATATAACGCAACCGTAACCGTCGCATGTCCACTGGGAAAAGAATCTGTCTGCTCAAACAATAAAATATCTACTGGTCGCGTGCGATGAAATAATAGTTTACTGAGGAAAGTAAATATCGTACTTCCTAAAGTGGCTATTAAGAACCCTACTAATATATAGGGTTGGCGAATCACCCAGCATAGGATACAGACTAGCAATACAATTAAACAGGTCGTTGCAGTAGAGGCAAAGCTAGTAATAAAAATAAAAAACGTGACTACAGGCGACTCACTCAGCATACTCATCTGCTGTGACACGAAAAAATCCGTTGCCACAATAGTATCTGAAGTAACAACATCTTCAACCAAACCAAAAAACAAAGCTAAGATATAACCTATGACTAAAAATAAAACCGTCAGAGGCAATCCATAAAAGTGCTGTACAGTGAGCCTTTGCAACGAAGCATGATACAGTTTTGGATAGTTATTTTTTAAGCGAGTGAGTCGTTTGCTTTTTCCAAAATATTGTTCGAGCACCGTCCAATATGTCGGCACCTGATTCAGTACCTTCTGACCATAGCGAATTACCACATACTGTAAAATCCATAAAACAACCACCACTAATAGAATAAAGACTTCTAAAAGGAACAACTGCTGATTTTTTTGGATGAGCGTAATCATGAATGAGAAGTCTCTTTTACAGCCGTTTTTGTGAGTATTTCATGAGTTTTTAGAGTATCAGATACAATCTGATCTTCGTTATCTATTATGCATTTAATCTAGGCTTCTTAACATCTTCTTAACAGGGTAATTGTTACCTTAGAGAATAAAATTTATCTCACTCTATTAAGAAGTCTGTGTATGTCAAAACACTTAATTACCGATCTAGCCATTGCAGAAACCCATAATATAAGTCTTGCTAAAAATAATAATGCAACCTTCGATAAAAATAAATTTTATCATCGTGAAGTCAATCTTACTTATCTGATTATAGTGGTTACGCTCTATCTCGTTGCTACTGCAAATATTGGCTTCTTTAAACAAGTATTAACGATCTATCCGTTTGCTGATAACATTGGTTTTATCGTTTCTCTGACTGGCTTACTGTTTGGGCTGATGTGGTTATTGTTTCAGCTATTATGTTATCGACCGACAGCAAAAGTAGTACTCATTGCTATGGTGCTGATTGCGGCAGTATGTGGTTACTTCACCGATGCTTATGGAACGATATTTGACACTGGCATGTTGGTTAACAGCTTGCAGACAGACCAAGCAGAAGCGATGGGTTTGATAGCACCAAGCTTTATTGTTCGACTGCTACTATTGGGTGTGCTACCTGCTTTTTTGATTAGTAAGATCCGTATAAAGCGTTTGTCTATAGTTCGCTCAATCGTGCAAAAGGCAATCACCTTGATAACGTCTATTGCGATAATAGCGGTTTGCCTATTACCATTTGGAGATCAATACGCCAGCTTTTTCCGCCAGCATAAAATAGTACGTAGTTATACCAATCCCATTACCCCTGTTTATTCTGTTATCAAACTCGGTACCGATTACGTTGATGAGCTACGCCGCCCTGATACCTTGATACTGCATGCGCCAGATGCAAAGCGTACCGCAGCCGTCAGTAGCATAACGAAACCTAAGCTGATGGTGTTCGTAGTCGGTGAAACGGTTCGCGCTGACCATATTGGCTTGAATGGCTATAAACGCGATACGATGCCGTTACTTGCCAGCCAGCCGGATATCTATAGCTACAAGCATGCGACCTCTTGTGGTACGTCAACTGCTTATTCAGTACCTTGCATGTTCAGTTATGCAAACCGAAGCGATTACGACGTTGACACTGCTGAATATAATGAAAACGTGCTTGATACCCTCAACAAACAAGGCGTTAATGTTATCTGGCGGGACAATAACTCTAGCTCTAAAGGCGTGGCAGATCGAGTCACCGTTGAGGACTATAAAACGCCTAAGCTAAATCCTAATTGTGATATTGAATGTCGTGATATTGGCATGTTGGACGGTTTTGATACTTTAGTTAAGTCGGACACAGGGATCAAGACAGTTGCGAAGCCACAAGATACACTGATTTTATTACATCAAATGGGCAATCACGGTCCTGCTTATTACCAACGCTATCCCAAGGAATTTGAAGAATACAAGCCAGTCTGCATGACCAACGAGTTATCTAAGTGTGATGCTCAATCCGTTGTAAATGGTTATGACAATGCGATTCGCTATACCGATTACTTTTTAAATGCCGTCATAGATACGCTAAAACCCTACGAGCAAGATTATGATGTGGTGATGGTATATATTAGTGATCATGGGGAAAGTCTGGGTGAAAACAATGTATATTTACATGGTCTGCCGTACGGTATTGCGCCGAATGCGCAAAAACAGGTGCCAGTCATTATTTGGTCACCTAAAAACAATGGCATCAATCCTAAGAGTCTGTCTAATATGACCAATCAGCCAGTGTCACATGATTTTATTACGCCAACCTTATTGCATTTTTTTGGTATCACTACTCAAGAAGTAGCGTCAGAACCAACCTTTTTTAAAACGACCCATTAAACTATTTCTATTCAATTCACGCTTTTTGTAGATAGTAGCCATTATGTATAAGATACTTATTATTGAAGACAATCCTGATATCGTAGCCAATATCTATGCTTTTTTTGAGCCAAAAGGTTTCGAGTTGGACAATGCCCATAATGGTCTGAGTGGCTTAGCACTGGCTTCAAGCAATCGCTACGATGTTATATTGCTCGACGTGATGCTTCCCGGTATGGATGGTACTAAGCTGTGCAAAACGCTTAGAGAAGAGCTGCATGATAAGACGCCCGTATTGATGCTGACCGCGCGTGATACTGTTTTGGATAAGGTTGCAGGGTTTGATAGTGGTGCGGATGATTATTTGGTCAAACCTTTCTCATTGGTTGAATTAGAAGCTCGCATCAAAGCATTAATACGCCGCCATCAAGATGAACACTTTCAGCACAATATAGAAGTTGGCAAGCTGTCTCTAAATACTGAGGAACACAGTATCAAACGAGAAGACAAACCATTAAAACTCACCCCAACGGGATTCAAAATCTTACACACTCTGATGATTGCCTCGCCTCGGGTAGTCAGTAAAACCGAGCTTGAGGAAAAAGTATGGGGACAAGATGTGCCAAGTAGTGATGCGCTTCGCACCCATTTGCATAGTGTGCGTGCGCAAGTTGATAAACCGTTTGATAAAGTCATGATAGTAACAATGGCTGGTGTTGGTTACCAAATTATTGACCCAGACAAAATTTGAAAATTCATAATACAATTTAAAGATTGAAGTTTACTATAAGTAGTTACGCCTGTACTTCCCTATCTATTACCTGACTCTAAATAAGCACCTGCCATGTTCACTATAGAATCCATCGCTAATAAGTTTCGAATCTCCTATTTCTTATTTGCCTTACTGCTTTGCACAACGTTCGTCAGTATTTTTATGTATGCTGAGATGCGAATCGAACAGGACTTAGTGAAAGGGCGTCTTTTACAACAGCTACAACTTAGTCAAGAAAAAGAAGGTGAACAGGCGGCTTATACAGCAAATCCTGGTATCAAAATTTATCGTTATGACAGTGCGCCTGAAAATTTAAAAGCGATAGCAAACGAAACGGTTCAAGAGATGCAGGTAACCGTGAATAATCAAACGGGCGATACTGAAACGAATCTTCATTTTTTTGCCCATCAAAAAAATGAACAAAAATATATTTTGACCTACTTAGAAGGGTCGGAGATGGTGATGGAAAACTATCCTGTTTTAGCCATCTTCGAAGAGCTAGAGGATATATTTGCAGATGCACTAAAAATTGCGGTTGTTTTGAGCTTGCTTATTGCAGCGCTATTCTCTTACTTATCCTCTAAGCAAATCATCAAGCCTTTACTAGATTTAAAGCAAGCCGTAGAAACCGATCATCAAAACCTCACTGACTTAACTCATCTACCCTCAGAAGTTGGGGTATTAGCACGCGCTATCGATGAAAAAAATCATAAACTAGAGCAATATCTAAAACGTGAGCAGCTATTTACTGGCGATGTCAGTCATGAATTACGCACACCGTTGACCATTATCATGGGTGCATCAGAGGTATTAGCCTCACAACTTGAAGACCACAGTCGCCTAAGCGAATTCGCCAACCGTATTAGTACGACCGCCAAAGAAACCTCTGAAATCATCAGCGCTTTATTACTATTATCGCGCGCGCCTGAACAGCTGGACACACCGCAAACCTCTATCAACACCATCGCCCTTAATGAAGTGACACGCTTAACATATTTGCTCCGCCATAAACCGGTAACTTGTAAAGTAGTCGCTGAGCAAGATTACATAGCAAATGTCCGCCCTGAGCTGCTAAAAATGGCATTGGGTAATTTAATAAAAAATGCGTTTCAGTATACTGACAATGGTGAAGTCATCGTCACTATCGATGCTGAAAAAATTACAGTCTCTGATACTGGTCTTGGTATTCCCGAAATTATGATGCCTTTACTCTATGAGAGATTTGAGCGTCTGAATGACATAAATACCAGCGATCAGGTAGAAGGTAGCGGTTTGGGTCTTAGCATTGTGCAACGTATCATGACTCATATGGACTGGGAGCTTATGCACCAAGACAATGCTACAGGTGGTAGTACGTTTAGCATTTATTATAATAAATGCCGTATATAAGTCTTCACTGTATTTCATGAATCAACCAATCAATATTGTCTTAACGTTTTCTTAATATCCCCTGTTTTATACTGTTTTCATAAGAACAGTATGCTAATTTTTTGTTTGATTATTTTTTTAATTACTCAAAACATCTAGCGTAACTCAATATTAATGCGTATTAAGAATTCAATATGAATACAATCAACTCTGAATCAAAAAATCAAACGACGGCTACTCAACTGCTTGCACCTAATAGTTATGCCAGTCTTGCTAAAGGCAACAAAGGCCTTTCTCGTATTGCTAAAGCCGCTGATTATTCTCTAGATGGTTTTAAAGCCGCTTATAAATATGAGGCGGCTTTTAGACAAGTATTTTGGCTCAACCTTGTCTTGTTTATTGTAATCATACTTATTCCTTTTGATATCAGCATAAAAATGATGTTGATATTCGCCTCTTTTTTATCCCTTATCGTTGAGCTGTTTAATACGGGTATTGAAGCCAGTGTCGACCATACGTCAACAGAACAGCATCCACTGGCCAAGATAGCTAAAGATGTAGGTTCTGCAGCTCAATTTTTGGCGTTATTGCTTTTGTTTGTCTTATGGGTAATGGCGTTCTGGAACCTTTTATATTAAGTAAGATTCAGAAATTTTCGACTTAATATAATTTAAAAGGAGACTCAATGACGTTAGTAAAAAACACAACTGATTGGACGTGGCTCAAGCTGCTGTGCTTAACGATTATTGCGACATTGACGTTTGAGCACAGCCAATTTGACGTTCGTATTAGCGAGCTTTTCTATATTAATGGACATTGGCTTCTTGAAAAAGGCGCGCAGCCTTATAGATTTATCTTTTATGATTTTCCAAAATTATTATTAATATTATTTGGCGTCTATTTAATAATGATATTAATTTGGCACTATTGGCAACGTCGATACACTAATACTGTGAATGCTAAAGTGTTCTTTATTAGACCAATCGCAGCATTGTCTAGCCGAGAAGTAGGTTATTTATTAATCACTATCATCATAGTACCTACGGTTATCGCAACCCTCAAGAGCTTTACCCATGTTAGCTGCCCAAATAGTTTATTTCTTTTCAATGGTGATTTACCATATCTTAATCTTTGGCAAAACATACTCGCTAAAACGCCTGCGAAGTGCTTTCCAGCGGCGCATGCCAGTGCAGGATTTTCTTTATATGGATTGGCATTTTTACCGACAGTACAAAAATATCGCTATAAAATCTTTGCAATAGTCACAGTTTTAGGATGGACGATGGGGCTATATAAAATGGCATTTGGCGATCACTTTTTTAGCCATACTTTAGTTTCGATGTTGTTGTCACTGACGCTTGCCTGCGCGCTTGCCAGCCTATTTTTCAGAAGGTCTTTAAAATAATAAACTTAGATAATTTATGAGTTGCATGGTGATAATGCCATTGGAAGTTTGTTTTGAGGCTGGCTTATAATATCTTAGATATAAATGTAAAAAAGGTTGTTATCGCTATATTAAAAATAGCGATCGCAACCTTTTTATGATGGTTTTTCTTATGTACTGTTATAAAATTAGAGTTAGAGAATCTGTTAACTAACGTAAATCATCAACGACCGCTAACATGGCAACTAGCGACGCTTCTCCCAATTTAATAGAACGCTCTGGTGACCAACCCGTATCTGCATCAGGTACATTATTGTTATCTATGAACGGCATCTCTAAAGTATTGGCTAGGCAGTCAAAACGTTCGGCCACCCAGTGAGTTGCGAGCGTCATATTCGCTGTACCCGGTGCATCAACGTCATAGCCTTCTTCAGTCTGAAAGTCAGCACTGGCCAGCTTTAACACTTCTGCAAATCTATCACGGAGTCGCGCGAGGCGGTCGTTATAATTGGGCGTCCCTTGAGAGCCAGCAAGGAAGACAAAAGGTATCTCTTCGTCACCGTGTACATCATAAAATAGGTCAACACCGGTCGCTTCCATTTTCTTAATAACATGAAATACTTCAGGGCTTTTTTCTAAACTCGAATTTGACCAGGCGCGGTTTAGGTTCGTTCCGACGGCATTGGTACGTAGGTGACCACGTACGCTGCCATCGGGGTTCATATTCGGCACAATATAGAAGTTTGCTTTGTCTAATAATAATTTGCCAGTCGCATTATCACCGTCTAATAAGCTATACATGAGACCTTCGACCAGCCATTCAGCCATAGTCTCACCAGGATGCTGACGCGCTGTGATCCAAATGTTGCGCTTACTCTCGTCACTACTGCTATCGCCATCACTAATTTTAACCAAGGTTAAGTCGCGCTTATCAAGCGTTTCACCTAAATGCTCTAACGTCACAAATGGGTGCATTTGTACAGCGGCTAATAAATCTTGATGACGCTCATAGCTGTAAGGGGCAAAAAAAGCAATTTGAATGTTTTCACATTCCATGTCTACGTTTATGGTCAGCTTGCCGTCTTTATAAGAGGTGGGCAGGCGGAACCAATACTCACGATCATAGGAAGCAACTGCTTGATAACTCTCCCACCCTCCAGGGAATGCCGCTTCCCCTGCATTCAGGATATTGAGCACATATTGCTCGCCAATTTGACCGGTTATACGAAAGTTAAACCATTGAAAAAACTCGCCACCGACGTCCGGACGAATAGCCAATTGGATATCTTTTTTATCTTCTAAACTAATAACCTCAATATTGCCCGCATCAAAATTCGCCGTGATATGCATAACCTGTCCTTAATCAGTTTTTATGGTAATGCTTTAAAGAATATGTCGGAGTGCCAGATAGCGTAATAGTGTAGCAGTCAACGCAAAAATGAGCTATGCCGAAAAACGCTAAAGCTTAAATTTGGCATAGCCGTATATAAAAATTCCATTGCACCTGCTTGCAGTCACGCTAATAACCTTTTATCCTTTCGCTCTTTACTACCATAAGTGACAAGCTTTATGCGCCTTTCTCCTAACTTGCGATACAAGCAATAACTGCATAATCATGAGTTAGACAATGACATATAACTTTAAACGAAATACTATTCAGCTATTCCGCTTAAAAATTATTTAGCTTAGAAGCTATATTTGGCCATGATTTCGACTTGCTGACCTTTCTTTACTTGCGATAACGTCTTATCGCTTCGATCTCGCCATTCAATACCAAAATCGAGATCTGGTAAATAATTATAAACAAGGTTTATACTTTTTACATTGACGGAAGTATCAGCCGCATCATCTACATTAATCTCGCCATAACGCATATTACTCAGAAGCTTCTCTGTAAATTTATGCCTATACCCTACTGTAAAGCCCGTTTGCGACACAAGTTCACCATTTTCAGCATCACAATCTATAGCTCCAGTTACCCCAAGCGCTTTTCCGACACATACTGTCGAATAGGCACCCATCCCTTTACCATTGAATACGCTCGCATGTAATGAGTCATTACCCAGTTTGAGTTTACCAGCCAAAGAAGCACCGACGCCTACATCTGAATCGTTTCCATTTTTAGCCTCACGCGCAGTGACCGCTAAGTTATAGTTAAGATCAGATATGTTATTCTTATAGCTGATCACCATATCAGGCAGGTTAGCGTCCTCATAAACAGGTTGTTGAGCGGTAAAACGAAGCCCTTTATGGGTATAATGCACCGTCAAATCTGGACGGATATCAGCGCCCCCACCTGAGATGGTTCCTAATCCCGTACCTCGAAAATCGAGCTGTTCAGTCAAAAGCGGGTAGACTGCTAAGAACTGCCCGTTCCATGTCTTACCTACGGTCAAATCATTGACCTGAACATAAGCATGGCGAAGTCGCAAGTCTGAACCGCCATTTGCGGCATTGCCATAAAAATCCCCTTCAATAAAACCCGTTAATTTTTTATCCTCTACCTTCTTAGTGGTTTTCAGATTAATCCGAGATTGCCGTGCATTGCCTTTGAACTCTGACTCGCCTTCATCTGGAGAATAAAATATACCTTCGGCTTTAACATAACCACCGATACTTAGAGTAGTATCTGCATTCGTGACAAGATCTATGGCTTGTGCTTGTGCACATACCCCAAGAACCGCCAAACTAAAAGACAACTTTTTGATATAAAGCATGATCTATACATTCCTTGTATTGTTTGAAAATTCCTTTAAATGCCTATCGCTACTGTATTTTGTTACTTCATAAATACCAGTACTATCTCCTTGTACAGAAACACATGTCTCCTATTTTATTGAACCCTTTCAAAATCGCTAATAGCGGCTTTTTTTGTCTCGTCGATATTTTTCTTTTGTCCAGTGGCTTTATCAAGATATACCAGTACTGACTCACCGCTAGCAACGATAGTATTCATAATGGTACTATAATACGTATATTCATGAATCAAGCTGGCATTGCCAATTTTCTTAATTCGAACCCCAATCCATAAGGTATCGGGGTAGACCACTGGTTTGAAATATTGACAGGATGATGCTGCCATGACTGAAAAAGTGTTCTCATTAAATAGATTTAATTGACTGTTATAGTGGATACGAGCATTTTGGGCATAAGTGTAATAGACCACATTATTGACATGTCCAAAAGAATCCATATCGCCCCACTCTACTTGTTGAGAGTAAATAACCGCAAAACCATGCATAGGATGGTTATTATCTTTATTAAGCGTCTCTTGTATTTCTGGTAATTTTGCTAAAGCTTTCATAGTTATCTCGTCTAGTCGCGCCAATGAACATACCTATTCAAATTATCAGTAAGCTGCATTAACTGTTTTTTTGCAGTCACTAATAAATATGTTTGGATTAGATTAATTTTTCTGCGTACATCATGCGCATTTTTTTCTTATCAAGCTTACCCACACTGGTCTTCGGCATTTCTACTAAGAATTTTATTTCACTGGGGACGCCATACTTTGGTAAATAGCCTTTTTCAACTGCTTGATGACCCAATGCTAAAATATCCTCGGCTTTAATATCGGTATGATCAGGTTTCAGGACCACTAACGCTAGAGGACGTTCGCCCCATTTTTCATCCGCTACGCCAATAACGGCCACTTCAGCAACGCAAGGATGGAATGATAAAATATTTTCGACTTCAAGCGAGGATACCCACTCGCCACCTGACTTGATGACATCTTTGAGTCTATCCGTAATTTTTAGAGTACCATCAGCGGTAATGCAGGCAATATCTTGGGTATGCATCCAGCCACCGCGCCATAACTCATCGCCAGCATCTGGATTCTTAAAATAGCTTTGGGTCAGCCAAGGCGCTCGAACAACGAGCTCGCCGGTCGACTCACCATCCATCGGTAAAGATTTGCCGTTCGCATCCCAAAGCTCCATCGATACCAGCATAATTGGTGAGCCAGAAAGACAACGATAGTTGATCTGCTCTGTCGTTGTCATAGCACTTGTCTGATCGCCGAATGCCATTCTGGCGAGTACAGGACATGACTCTGACATTCCAAACCCCGAGATAAACTCTATGCCACTTTCAATAGCGGCTTCAGCTAGAGCTTCGTTTAATTTGGAGCCACCTACTGACAATTTAAGACCGTTAAACTTGCGTCCTCGGGTGGCCATTTCTTTGATTAACATTTGTAAAATGGTTGGGACACCATGTGATAGCGTTACCTGATGCTGTTCAATCAAGTCAACCAATACTTCGGATACATAGCGCCCTGGATACACTTGTTTTAGCCCTATCATGGTTGCCCCATACGGCCAGCACCATGCATGCACATGAAATAATGGCGTCATTGGCATATAAACATCATTGTAGCGAGCACCTTGACCTTCGGCGCTGAGTGCAGAGGCCAGCGTACTCGATAGCGTCTGCAATACGATCTGTCGATGGGTAAAGAAAACCCCTTTTGGGTCACCCGTCGTACCACTGGTATAAAATGTGGTAGCGATGGTATTTTCATCAAAATCTGGAAAATCAAACTCATCACTAGCCGCGGCTAGCATTGCCTCATATTCACCTTCGGCATAATCTGGCATATTGGCTTGCTCAGTTTTTGTATCGTTTTCACCATACTGAGCGTCATCCAGCCAAATAATTTTCTCAATAGAAGGGGCTTCATGACGATAGTTTTTAGCCATTGGCTCAAACTCAGCATTAAGTAACAAGGCTTTTGGCTTAGAATGATTGATGGTATACAGCACTTTATCTTCAGCCAAGCGTACATTGACCGTTTGCAAAATCATTCCAGACATAGGCACAGCAAAGTACGCTTCAAGGTAACGATGACTGTCCCAATCCATAACAGCAACCACATCACCTGCTTGCAAACCCATATCTTTAAGTACGTTTGCCAAGCGATTAACACGCTTAAAAAATTCAGCGTACGTATAAGTAACCTTATCCGCATAACTAATGGTTTGATCTTTAGAGGCGATTTTTGCACGGTTTAGTAGCTGTTTGATAATCAAAGGAAAACCATACGCTTCTTGAGCTTGCTGGTAGTCCTCATGTTGATTAAGTATCGTAGTCATTATGGTCATCCTTGAAATTAAAAATATATGGCAAAAGTATTGAAAGGGTTAAACTCGTTCAATCACCATGGCAAGCCCTTGCCCAATGCCAATGCATAAACTGACCACCGCGTATTTTTCGCCCGTACGCTGTAGCTCACGCGCCGTACTTAACGCAAGTCTTGCGCCTGATGCACCCAGCGGATGACCGACGGCAATTGCTCCGCCGTTAGGGTTGACGCGTTTGTCATCAAAGTCAATTTCTAAACCTTTGAGGCAGCCAAGTACTTGCGAGGCAAACGCTTCATTAATCTCAATAATGGACATATCATCAAGGGTCAGATCAGCACGTTTCAATGCCAGTTTAATCGCCTCAACAGGGCCTACGCCCATAATATTTGGCTCAACACCCATCGCACCAGATGAGAGAATCTTAGCAATAGGCTTAAAGCCTAACTTTTCTTCTGCTTGCTTTGAGCCAATAATTAGCGCAGCCGCTCCATCGTTAATACCCGATGCGTTCCCTGCCGTAACTACGCCATTCTCATTTAACGGTTTCAGTTTTTGCAGTGCTTCCACAGTAGAGCTGGCGCGAGGATGCTCATCTTCTGCTATCGCTTTTTCAGGTAATTTTTTACCTTGCGATACCATAATTGGCGTTATTTCATCGTCGAAGAACCCATTTTGTTTGGCGGCTTGGTATTTAGCTTGCGAGGCTGCTGCGAATTTATCCGCCTCTTCACGAGTGATACCGTATTTGTGAGCGACATTATCGCCCGTCTGCGGCATGCTATCGCTACCAAACTGTTTTTCGATAATAGGATTGGGGAACCGGCTGCCAATAGTGGTATCAAATACTTTAAATTCACGACTAAAAGGCTGCTCGGTCTTAGCAAAGACAAAGGGTGCGCGAGTCATTGACTCAACCCCACCTGCTAAAAATATGTCACCCTCATTACAAGTAATGCTACGAGCAGCATCAATAATTGTAGATAATCCCGAGGCACATAGACGGTTGACGGTTTGACCGGGCGTTGTGACATCTAGTCCCGCTAGCAATGCAGCATTACGAGCAATATTGCGTGAGTCCTCACCGGCCTGATTGGTGTTACCGATCAGTACTTCATCAAAGATATCGTTAGGTAATTGGTGCTTTTCGACCAAAGCTTTCATTACTGTCGCAATCATGTCATCAGGACGAACGGTGGCTAATGCGCCTCCATGGCGACCAAAAGGGCTTCTTAATCCGTCATAAATATAGGCATTTAACATAACTGTTCCTTGTTGTGTTTTGAGAGTTTGTCTTATTAAGATATATGGTTTAGCAAGATTGCTAGGTTGTTGCTATTAATATTAATAATTAGTTTGCTGAGTAAATAGTGAAATACCTAGCGTGGCGCGGCGTTGTAACCATGGGCTTGGGCGATAGCGCGGATCACCTGTTAACCCATAAATACGCTCTAAGATAAGTAAGATTCTCTGAGCCCCAAGCTCGTCTCCCCATGAGATAGGACCATAGGGATACCCTAATCCAAGCTTGACGGCATTGTCGATATCTTCAGGAGACGCAATGCCTTGCATCGCAATATCACAGCCTAAATTAATTACCATAGCCATGACTCGCTGCGCCACAAACCCAGTGCTTTCAGTGATCAGTGTGGCATCAACAGCAGCATTTGAACCTTCATCCGAGCTTTTACCGAACTTATTATTTCTACCAAATAGCGCATAAGCTTGCGCCACAAAATTATCCTCTGTGACGATACTTGGCATCAAGGTACGATGCTTAGATAAGTCAGTCAGCATATCAATAGCGACCGCTTGGTTAGGATTGACTTGATAGCGGATAGCCGCATTGGTGGTATCCTCGCCATAGATTGCCAGCAATACTAAACTATCAGGGTTTGGCTTATCATTATCGTCGATAGTAATACCATTAGCGTTTAGATGATCAATCAGCTGTTGTCTATCTTCTGCTAAATCTGCGCCAATCCAAACTGAGATGTTTGAGGTATCGGAATCTGTCTTATAAGGTGGTTGTTGATTGGTATTTGATGTCGCTTTTTGATCATTTTGTTTTTTATTTTCTGTATAGTGATAAAAGCCTTCACCAACTTTACGCCCAAGCTTGTTACCCGTTAGCATTTGACGGGTCAAGGGATGCGGACGATAGCGAGGCTCAAAGTAATATTGATTATAGATTGACTCCATCACTGGATGAGAGACATCGATACCAGTGAGATCAAGCAGCTCGAATGGCCCCATGCGAAAGCCAGCGCCTTCACGTAAAATACAGTCGATATCCTCAAAACTAGCGATCCCCTCGCCTAATATTTTCAACGCTTCTGTACCAAAAGCTCTGCCACCATGATTGACAATAAATCCTGGGGTATCTTTTGCGACGACTCCTAAATGCCCCATGCGTTTGGCTAGAGTTGTAAGCGTTTCTACTACTGAAGGTTTGGTAGAAATTCCCGGAATCACTTCAACGATTTTCATTAAGGGTACTGGGTTAAAAAAGTGAAATCCTGCCACGCGCTCTGGATGCTCACAATCGGAGGCAATCGCTGTCACCGCTAGCGATGAGGTATTGGTGGCCAAAATCGTCTCGGCAGGAACAATGCTTTCTAGTTGCTTAAAAAGCTGTTTTTTTATGTCTAAATTTTCAATGATTGCTTCAATAACAACATCAACATCGGCAATTTTGGCTATATCTTCAATCACGGTCAGATTCGATAAAGTAGACTGTAGCTGCTCATCGGTGAATTTGCCTTTAGCCGCTAGCTTCTCTAACATAGCTTGAAGCGATTGGCGTCCTTGCTCAGCAGCGCCTGCTTTGGCATCAAATAACAGCACTTGAATGTCTGCTTGGGCGGCGATTTGCGCAATACCCATACCCATAATACCGGTGCCGATAATGGCCAATGATTTAACAGTCATAATAATCCTTTATATGGTCTTGTTACTTTATGCGCTATTGTTAAATAGTCTCGTTTTCAGGGTTGCTTAGTTATGTCTCTCTATGATTCAACAAGCTACTGTCCTTTGTATTCAGCACGACGCTTTTCTAAGAAGGCTTTTGCCCCTTCTTTTTGATCTTCGGTATCAAACAAAATCTGAAAGGCTTTACGCTCTAAAGCCAACGCGGCTTGTAATGGCATGTCCACCCCAAGATTGGCAACTTCTTTGATTTGGGTTAAGGCAATAGGCGAGTAACCCGCTAGTTGCTCCGCAATTTCGATAGCACGTTTGATAGTCGTTTCATCTTCGACTACTTCAGAGACTAGCCCCATTTGATCTGCTTCATCAGCGCTTATCATGTCGCCCGTTAATATCAGCTTCATGGCTTTATGTTTGCCAATTACTCGAAATAGCCGCTGCGTACCCCCTGCTCCTGGCATCAACCCTATTTTGATTTCTGGTTGGCCAAACTTAGCCGACTTGCCAGCGACGATGATGTCGGCATGCATAGCAAGCTCACAGCCGCCGCCAAGGGCATAACCATTGACCGCTGCAATAATCGGCTTGCGACAATTTGTGATGGCATCCCAGTAGCGTTCGCTATGACGCAAATACACATCGACTGTTTTCGCGGTTAAAAAATCATTGATATCAGCACCGGCTGCGAACACCTTATCGCCACCTGTCAGCACAATAGCCTTGGTATTCACATCGTCATTTAATTTGATGAAAATCTCTGCCATTTGTTCGCGTAGTTCAGTGTTTAAAGCATTGCGAACGTTAGGACGATTAAGTCTTATCACACTAACGCCATTTTCTAATGTTTCACAAATAATGATTGGCTCTTCCATGATGCTGTCCCTTAAACAGTGTCCTTAGGTAAAGTACATCAACCTTTAAAAACACCAGTAATTATGATAATTAATACCGCATAGCGATATTTAAGACCAATATATACTGTTTATTTTCCTTTGTGAAGGGCAAATCTCAGTTAAATTGATAAATCAACCAACCATTTAAACTTTAATTTTTTAATAAATACCGCATTGCGGTTATTTAAACCAAAACTATTGTAATTTCATAAACTATCAATTATGCTGTTTGTTCAAGGCAATTATGAAGCCGCTATCAATTTGAATATCAATTAAACAAGGAAGAATCACATGATCAGAGATAAGGACGTTCTTGACCAAATCACCGACACTATCCGCCAATTTGTGAATAACCAATTAATACCGATGGAACATTGGGTAGCAGAAAACGACCGTCTTCCAGACGATATCATCAATCAAATGCGCGAGTTAGGGCTGTTTGGACTGACTATTCCCGAAGAGTATGGCGGGCTTGGCGTTACGATGGAAGAAGAGGTCACACTTGCATTTGAACTAGGGCGCACCTCTCCTGCTTTTCGCTCACTAATAGGAACAAATAACGGTATCGGCTCATCTGGTTTAGTCATCGATGGTACTGAAGCGCAAAAACAGAAATATCTACCTAGACTTGCCAGTGGTGAAATCATTGGCTCATTTTGTTTGACCGAGCCGGATTCTGGCTCAGATGCCGCTTCATTAAAGACCACTGCTATCAAGGACGGTGATACCTACATTATCAACGGTACTAAGCGCTATATTACCAATGCCCCTGAAGCTGGCGTGTTTACCGTGATGGCACGTACTGATCCACAAAATAAAAGATCGGGTGGTATTTCAGCCTTTATCGTTGAGAGTGATACCCCTGGTATTACTTTGGGCAAAATTGACAAAAAAATGGGGCAAAAAGGTGCTCATACCTGTGACGTCATCTTTGATAATTGTGTCGTGCCTGCTGATGCTTTGATTGGTGGTGTCGAAGGTGTAGGTTTCAAAACCGCGATGAAAGTACTTGATAAAGGACGCCTACATATTGCTGCAGCGAGTACCGGAGCCGCGACTCGCATGTTGGATGATGCATTACATTATGCCGTTGAGCGTAAGCAGTTTGGGCAGCCCATTGCCAATTTTCAGCTTATTCAAGCGATGCTCGCTGATTCAAAAGCGGAAATTTATGCGGCTAAATCTATGGTATTAGACGCCTCACGCCTGCGTGATGAAGGTAAAGATGTCGTCACTGAGTCCTCCTGTGCCAAGATGTTTGCTACTGAAATGTGTGGCCGCGTTGCTGATAGAGCCGTACAAATTCATGGCGGTGCGGGTTATATTGCCGATTATGGCATTGAGCGTTTTTATCGTGATGTGCGCTTGTATCGTTTATATGAAGGTACGACTCAGATTCAGCAGATTATTATCGCCCGCAATATGATTAAAGAAGTAAGTGAATAGTAGTTTGCTTGATGAGCAAGGCGATACCGGTATTTGCTAGGACGTAAATACCGTCATAAAGACACTATTAAAATAGTTTTTTATTCTCACAACGATAAGGATATGTATTGTGAAAAGTGCGGCTATAACTTCGAATCCAAGCTTAAATTCTACCCAGAAGCAACCTTGGAAACTGGCCTTTGTATTTTGTTTTTTAGTCTTGTTATGTGATGGGGCTGATATCGGTATTCTTGCCTTTACGCTTTCAAGTTTAAAACAAGAATTTGGATTGACCAATGTGCAAGCAGGTGCTTTGGGCAGTTGGTCATTATTTGGCATGGCAATCGGTGGGTTCTTTGGCGGCTGGGCCTGTGATCGTTTTGGACGGGTACGGGTTATCGTGATTGCGACCGCACTCTTCTCTGTATTATCAGGTTTTAGTGGATTTGCGCAGAGCTACGAACACTTTGTAGCATTACGGTTCATCGCATGTTTGGGTCTTGGTAGCTTATACATTGCGACCAATACCTTGATGTCTGAGATGGTCCCTACCAAACATCGAACGACGGTGCTTGCGATGTTGATGACAGGGTTTACTTTAGGCTCTCTCGTTATTACGAGCTTGTCTGCTTGGATTATTCCTAGCTATGGTTGGCGCACCCTATACCTCTTAACCTTTATACCTATTATTCTTGCAGTATTGATGTATTTTCTAGTGTCTGAGCCCCAGTCTTGGAAAGAGTCACGTGCCCTTAAACTTAGTGGCGCAAAGAACTCACTTCAAAAACCTGAAAACCCTTACAAAGCCATATTTGAGAATCCAAAGCATCGCATCATGTTTATTTTATGGTCTATGAGTTCAGGGCTTTTATTATTTGGTTATTTTGGCGTAAGCAACTGGTTACCGTCTTATCTAGAAACTGAATTAGGTATCAAGTTTAAAGAGATGGCTATCTATATGGCAGGTACTTATCTGACTATGATGTTTGCCAAATTAGTCGCAGGTATTGTGGCTGATAAGATAGGTCGCAAAATAGTGTTCGCCTTTGGTACGATGGGTACGGCACTATTTATACCGGTATTGGTCTACATGCATACGCCAGAAAACATCGGTTGGTTAATGATAACCTTTGGCTTCTTATATGGTATTCCTTATGCAATTAACGCCACCTATTTGACCGAAAGCTTTCCGACTGCTATTCGAGGTACTGCTATCGGTGGTGCATTCAATATCGGACGACTGGGCTCAGTCATTGCACCCGTCGCTATTGGTTATATGGCGATGCAAAATTCTATCGGCGCAGGTTTATTGCTGATGGCAGGTGCGTACTTCTTATGTGGTCTTATTCCGACGTTGTTTATTAAAGAACAACAGTATGACCCACAAAAAGCATAACATTATTCAATATATATACCGCATAGCGAAATAGCTTATAATAGCTGTGCCAAGTATTTTAAATGCACCTTTAAGATAGTATGGTTAAAGGTGCATACTATTATTAGCTCAAAGTAATTTATTCTGATAATAAAATACGATAAGCAGTATGTTGACCATTACGTTTGTATTAACTTAATTGAGAATAAAAATAATATATGACAACTAAAAACCTTATTACCGAAGGCTCGGCTAACACAACACATATCGAACTGCTAGAGCCGATTGCAGAGATGCGCGATAAGAATGATCGGCAGTTCGTTACCGCGTTGGCGCGAGGGCTAGAGCTACTTCGTTGCTTTACCCCGCAGCGTCCTTATCTTGGTAATCAAGACTTAAGTCAATTAACAGGACTGCCTAAAGGCACGATTACGCGTCTTACTTATACTTTAGTTAAGCTCGGCTATTTAAAGCAATCAATAAATAGTAGTAAATATCAATTGTCTGCCGGTGTCTTAGGATTTGGCTATACGATGATGGCGAACATCTCTATCAACAATCTAGTAACGCCATACATGGAAGAGTTAGCAGAGTATGCAAATAGTGCGGTTGCTATGGCCACTCGCGATCGACTAACGATGGTATATTTGAATGTGGTGCAAGGTGATGGTACTACGACTATGCGCCGTAATGTCGGCTCATACTTGCCTATTCACTTAAGTTCGATGGGCAGAGCCTGTCTAGCAAGTATGCCGCAGGCTGAGCAAGAATTTATCCTTGATGCCATTCGCACCAAGTACAAAGAGGATTGGATAAAGATTAGAAGAGGACTGGATAAAGCTTTTAAAGATTATGAAGATTATGGCTATTGCTTTTCAATTAGCGAATGGCAAAAAGATGTCAATGCAGTTGCCACTGCTTTAATGCACCCTACTGAGGGTTTACTGACTTTTAATTGTGGCGCGCCAAATTTCGTTTTGAGCCGTACAAAACTAGAGGAAGATGTTGCCCCTCGTTTACTGCATATGAAAAATAGTATTGAGAGCAATCTTTACATTAGCTAGATCATGTAATTAATGATAGAGATCGCATAATTATTAACACTTTAAGTGAGTATGCGATTTTACTATTAACTCAGTATCATGGAAACATATATATAACGCAGTGGCATGATCTGCGCTTTTACCATACTTCCAGATAGTCGCCTAGTCGCTATATTTACCACCATATCATAAAGTCTTATTAAAGCTCTCCTCGCTACAGCCCTATAAAAATACTGATAACAAATCCCTATAGGCAGCACCTCACCTGTATTCCGCCATTATCATATTTACCGCTCTGATCCGTAACATAACATATCTAATATACTGCCATCCTAATTTACATATTGATAATAGTTATCGTTTGTAATATTATTCGCTTAAATTATTACAGTGACTTTACTAAGTGCCCCTATCTTAGGATTGGCACCGCTACCCCTTTTATTTTTATTGATCACTGATTGAGACATTTATGCGTTTATCCACTCTGACCCAAGCAGTCGCTTTGATTACCGTTACTTTGATGTTGACTGCTTGCGGCGATGATTCTGATGTCAGCACAGAAATCATTGATGGGACACCGCCACTTTTGACAACGGATAGCAACTTTTCGAGTGGTTATAGCGCAGTTGCGGCCGTATTTGTCTCAGGTCAAGTGCAAGATAGCGGTGGCATAAAGTCTGTGACTTATACATTGAACGGTGGAGCACCTCAATCACTAACTATTGACAAAAATGGTTATTTTAACGATCGCATCTTGTTAGATTTAGGCGAAAACAGCATTGCCTTAGCCGCCACTGACAATGCAGGTAACATCATGCGCTCAACCAAAAATATGTATCTGGGTGATACGGTGGCAGCTGGTGGCTCACATACCGCAGCCCTTCATGATGGGCAGCTCTATGGTTGGGGTCGTAATAACTATGGGCAAACAGGCACCGCATATACCTCGACATTCACTGATACTATGGGACATCCAGAGTTACCGACACTCATGAATAATGCCCCAAAAAACCTAGTATCTATTAAATTTAATCAAAACCACTCACTTGCTATCGACGATAAAGGTCAAGTTTATAGCTGGGGTAATGATGCTTATGGACAATTAGGACGTGGTCAGTCAAATCGTCATGCTTGTGTTAAATCCGCTGATTGCCGTCTTGATATCAGCGCGATTGCCGGTATTAATAATGCGGTCATGCTAGCGGCTGGTTATAATCATAATTTGGTATTGACCAAAGACGGTAGCGTTTGGGCATTTGGCGCTAATGCTCAAGGGCAGCTCGGTAATAACACCGCTATAGACAGCAGCATACCAGTCAAAGTGGACTTTTCGGCGTCAGAGGGCGTCGGTCATATCATACAAGTCGTAGCCAGTAGCAGTAGCTCATATGCCTTAGATGATGAAGGTCAGGTATGGGGTTGGGGCAGCGACGCGAGCGCCAATCTTGGGCGCGGTCAAGGATGTGATAAAGCCAACAATTGCATCGATATTAATAATAAACCGTTACGTATCAATGTCATTGCACATGATTTGGCTGATAGTACTGCTCAAAGGGTAGAAAAAGAAATAGTCACTCAGCTTGCTGCTGGTAAAGATCATGTTTTAGCACTGACCAACAAAGACTCTGTCTATGGTTGGGGGCTAAATACTAGCAGCCAAATAGGCTACAATGGAATTGGATTTAAAAATACTTTCAACGCTTGGGCAAGCACCATAACTGCGCCAACCAAATTGCCTTGGTTTGCCGGTAAAGAGGTTCGCCGTGTCTACGCCAATGGCAATGCCAGCTATGTATTGTTGGACAATGTTGCAGCAAATAACAGTAACACCCAAGCGTCAGATGGCATCCTTTATGCTTGGGGCATGTTTAGTGAAACAGACGGCAAAGGCAAAACAAGTTATGAAAACTTAGATGAACCAACAAACAAGCTGACCAGCTTAAAAAACATCGATAATATGGCGATGGGTACAATGCATCTCATTGCACATGAAAAACCACTCAATCAGAACAATGGCATACCTTTTAAGAACGGCAATCTATTTACATGGGGCTGGAGCTTTGAGGGTTCATTAGGCAATGAAAACACCTCACATACTTGGATGTATAACTACCCTATCCCTGCAAAAATTCCTAGCCAGCTATAAGCAGTGATTATTGAGCGGCGCTCATAAAAGCGATACACAAGGACCTAGTACGTAAAAAGGGATCTTACTGAGCTTTTTAAAAGGTATTTAAGGCTAATAAGCAATCAAAGTGACATACAAACATAGAAAGACCGCTTCAATCGAGCGGTCTTTTATTATCTTACCCATTATTTATGGTAAGTAGCCCTTTATAGGGCTGATATCAGCTGGCAAATCAATTTCACCCAAGGCCTCTAACAAGTTGATTTCAATCGTGCGCGATAAAGCCGTTAATGGTAGCTGATTGTCCGCCAAGCCAAATGGTGACTCTAACTCTTCACTTAGCGCATCAAGTCCAAAAAAGGTATAGGCAATCACGCTGCAGATGAAAGGCGTCACCCAACCTAAAGAAGATACCAAACCAAAAGGCAGCATAAAGCAATAAAGATAAGTGGTTCGATGTACAAGCAAAGTATAAGCAAATGGCAATGGCGTATTATGAATACGCTCACACGCTGCTAGCACCACCGTCATAGAGTTCAGGCGCTCATCCATATTTTGCACCATCTGCTCTGATAGTAGATGCTGCTGTCGACAATAGCCAAGCTCCTTACCCATCAAGCGCATCAGATAATCGGGCAGATTTTTCGCTTGCCGCAGCTTGCTATGATATTTCGGATCAACAAAGCGCTCGATATCCTCCCAAGGCGAGGTGTTTCGCAGTCGATGACGCACCGCATGAGTAAAAGCAATACTCAGATGAATCAGACGGCGCTGAGTATCTCGCCCTATTGGTTTGTCTTCGTCGATATAAGAAAGCACTTGACGGCACAAGCTGCGCGCATCATAAACCAATTGTCCCCATAGCCCCCTTGCTTCCCACCAACGCTGATAGCTGGCATTATTACGAAAGCCCAAAAACAACGATAAGGCAATCCCAAGCAAGGTGAAAGGCGCGACGCTATAAGAAGAAAAAGAGCTTGGAAAGCCGTGCTGAATATTGGTAATAAGCGCACTGATAAGACCAATCAGCAAAATTTGAGGATATACTTTGGGAAGAATTGAGCCACGCAAGGTAAAGAATAGTTTGATGGCGCTTGGGTTTTGCTTGACGATCATATTGACTTCCTAACGCTGATACTTTTGCAGAGCGAAATGATAACAGACTCGCCATAATGAGGTACAAAAAGATGCTTATCATTGAACTGTGAATAAGTATTTATCGTAAAAATACACCACTATTTTTATCACCTTGTTGTGCAATAGATGTCTAACAAATCATTGGTTGTTATAGTGATGTAATGATAGCAAGGACAAAGGTAGATAGCAGATGCCATCGCACAAAAATTCGATTATAGTAGACATAGATATGCTCATATAAAGAAAATAAGGAATAAATGATGAAAAAATTAGGATTATGCGCCGCAGTGGCACTGAGCTTGAGCGCATGTGCTGGCGGGATAAACGGTGGCACCATTGGCAATAACAACCAAAATACTATCGTCACTCAATATCCTGTTGAAGCAGCGATGCTCAACATTTATACCAAAGCTCGCAGTCAAAGCTTGGTAGCGACCGTCGGTAATCAAAATGCTTCAGCTGATATTACAATTACCCCAAAAGGCAGTATGGTATTCAATAATAAACAAGTACAAGCTGCCGAAGTAAATACTATTAATAAAGTAAATAATCAAATCACTGACCAATCTGTTGCCATCAATTACTTTACGTTAAATCCATTAGTTTTCCATGGTTATACTGATAGCTCAGGCAAATACTCATTAGCGACCCAGAGCACGACGCTTCCTAAGCTGGCAACCGTTGGCTCCTCTAGTCAATTGATTGCAGAGGACGTATACGCCGATAGAAGTATGCGCAGAAAGATAGGTAGCTACAGACAAGGCTGGTCATTGACCAGAGACACCAATAACACTGCATGGTTTTGTGTCGACACCTCAGCCAATCTACTCGTCGCAAATGATCCCAATGGTGTCTCATCAGAATGCTATAAAATCAATGCGCGCGGCGATATCTTAGATAGTAAAGTGACGATTAGCCAACCGACAAACAACGGTACGAAAGCGATTGTATTTACTAGCCGTTAAATAATTCGTCACTAAATCACTTAACGTTGCACAAAAAAGCGCCCCTTAAATTAAATAAGGGGCGTTTTTTTGGAATTTATTTATGCTGTTATAATATCTATTATATTAAACGGCAATTTTATAAGCTGATTTTTTGATACGCATATCACCCGTTTCAACATAACGCTGATGCCATGATAATGCTTCGTCCAAGATATGCGGCGTTTGCATACCAGCCGTATCTGAAGCACGATCAAAATAATCTTGCAGCATTGGGCGATAATCAGGATGGGCACAGTTATCGATAATTGCTTTTGCACGTTGACGCGGCGATAAACCACGCAAATCTGCCAAGCCTTGCTCGGTGACGATAACCATCACATCATGCTCAGTATGGTCGTGATGCGAGACCATCGGCGTGATACAAGAGATTGCGCCATCTTTTGCCACTGATGGCGATACAAAGAATGACGTATAAGCGTTACGAGCAAAGTCACCTGAGCCGCCCAAGCCATTCATCATATTGGTGCCCATGACGTGGGTTGAGTTGACGTTACCATACAGGTCACATTCAATCATGGCATTAATGGCCAATACACCTAAGCGACGCGCGACTTCAGGATGGTTAGTGATTTCTTGTGGACGCAATACAATACGCGCACGCAGCTCTTCGATATTGGCATTAAAACGCTCTAGCGCATCTGGGCTTAATGACAGTGCAGTTGCCGATGCCATGGTCATTTTGCCAGACATGATTAGGTCTAACATACCGTCTTGCAATACTTCAGTGTAGCCAGTCAAATTCTCAAACGGGCTGTTTTGTAGTCCTGCCAATACTGCATTGGCTACGTTACCCACACCAGACTGGATAGGCAATAAATTTTCTGGCATGCGACCTTTTTTGACTTCATCATGGAAGAAATCAATGATATGACTGGCTATTTTGTTTGAACATTCATCAGGATCAGCAAACTTGCTGTTGCGATCAGGCGAGTTCGTTAGGACAACACCAACCACTTTATCCAAGTCACAATGTAGATACGGCACACCAATGCGTCCGCCTGGGGTCACAAGTGGAATCGGCTTGCGGTTTGGCGGCATACCGATATCATTATAGACATCATGCATACCTTCTAACATCAAGCTTTGCTGCGCGTTCACTTCTAAGATGATTTTGTCGGCATTTTCTAACCAGGCATTGTTGTTACCGATAGAAGTCGATGGAATCAGGCGACCATCTGGCAAAATACCAGACACTTCAACGACCGCTATATGCATCTTGCCATAGAAACCGATGGTGCTCTGCTGCGCCACATGCGATAAATGCATATCAAAATAATGCGCTTCACCTGCGTTGATTTGTTTACGTAAAGCAGGCTCTGATTGATATGGCGTGCGCCACTTGATGCCGTTCGCTTCTGCCAATACGCCATCACATTCGGTTGCGGTAGAGGCACCTGTCAATAAACCAATTTGAAAGTCTTCACCGCGAGCATGAGCCGCTTCCATATGTTTGGCAAGCGCAGCGGGTATCGCTTTTGGGTAACCGGCACCGGTAAAGCCACTCATACCGACATTCATGTCGTTTTTGATGAACGCTGCTGCTTGATCAGCAGACATGATTTTTTTGCTTAGACCGTCGTGAAGCACACGACCTTCATGATTTAATGATGTCATACCTTTTTTCCTAGTAACTTCCATATTAAAATCAAACCACTTCGCGATGAAGCGTTTGATACGAAACCAACAATAAAATGCATTGCTGCATATTAGCAACTTTCCCGCAAAAAACAAGTTGAATGACTTAAATTTACCTGTAGGGATTTTATCTGTCTCCTATAAACTAACATTAGTTCGCTTTTTAATATTTTTTATATAGTGTTCTTTTCCTCTTTAAATTGCAGTCAGAGGCATTTTTCTGTATCTCAAATAGATATGCTTACCATAAGGTATGATGGTTAAAAATGCTTATTATTTATTTTTCTCAGATAGGTATAAATGTATTTAAAATACTATACTTTGAAATATAGAATGGGATATTTTTGATTAATAGAAAAATATTAACGATAATATTTCTGGTTTTTTGTCTATAGACCCAAAAAAATTATAGTAAGATTATCAGTGTCATATTTTTAAAAGGACTCCACGCATGTTATATTTTAGAAACTGCCAAAAATTTTTAACTAAAGGTTATACTGATAAAAACTGGTGCTAAACTTGATATAAAAGCAGTTCATTATTAGCTGATTAACATAAAGTTGGTAGTGAGAAAATAAGCATTTAAGGATGAATGATGACAACTCAACAGCACGTTTTGGCTTGTATTGACGGCTCAGCAGTGACAGAGTCTGTTTGTGACTATGCAGCATGGTATGCAAGGCGACTCAATATTTCGGTAGGACTGTTACATGTCAGCGATGTGGCAGCGTCTATTAGAAGAGACTTGTCTGGGGCGATTGGCATCAATAGCCGTCAATTCTTGCTAGATGAATTGTCTCAGCTGGACGAGCAAAGAGCCAAGGTAGTCAATAGCTATAGTAACGCCTTGGTGCAAGATGCCAAAAGCCATATCAAAAATCAGTTTGATGACGTAGATGTCCATGTTTATCAGCGCCGTGGCAAGCTATTGCCTGCTATTGAGCATTTTAAAGCGCATAATCGTGCCATCGTTATGGGACGCCGCGGTGAAGACCATAAACATAGTCGCATCAACATCGGCAGCCAAATCGAGACAGTTGCACGAGCGTCAAGCATACCGGTGCTCATTTGCTCAGAGAAATTCAAAGAACCTCACTCATACATGGTAGCCTTTGACGCTAGTAAAACAGCGATTAAAGCCATAGCTATGCTGTCAGAGAGCAAATTATTAAAAGGCATGCAAGGTCATATCGTGATGATCAGTAACGATAATGAAACCGCCAAACAAAGCCTTGCCGATGCCCGCGCGCAGATGGCAGCAGCAGGATTTTCAGTAGAGACTCATCATCTCCAAAAGCTTGACGCGGTCAATGGATTGTTAGCTTTTCAAGTGGAGCATGCAATCGATATTATTGTGGTGGGTGCTTATGGCAGCTCAAAACTACAGCATCTGTTTCTTGGTAGCACTACAACAGAGATTATCGCCAGTACACTGTCACCGGTTATTTTGGTGCGCTAATAGGTAACGAGCGTGATTATACTTTTAATCTGTTCTGTCGGTTTTTATATATTGATAAATATTCATTAAAGAAGCAAGGCATCTAATGCCTTGCTTCTTTTATCTAACTAATGATTATGATTGTCATTTCGCTTAGATATTTAGTCAAATAGGTGTTTAGTCAAAATGGAAACCTGCACCTATGGCTGCACCTACGTTGCCTTGAGTATCTGCAGTACCATTTAGCTTCATGACCCAACGTCCATCGGCGGACAGTTTCGAAAAGCCGATAGCAACGGCACTCTCACCATTATACGTTGCGATACCACCACCTATCATAGACTTACCGATGATGTAAGCTTGAGGCAATGAAGACATCGCCATGGCTGCTGAGATACCCGCGTTGGCATCGTCCTCAACCTCGCCAATTCTATAACCCAGCTCATTGATGCTGTTGCCTAGGTTTCTATTGACTGCATCCAATTGACCGAAGTTCACAGCATCTCTAGGTTGCATGCCGTCCGCAACATTGGTTATCTTAGTGCCAGCAGCATTAATACCAGCTGCTGTCATACTAGGAGCAGTTTCACCATTACCGGCATATATACCGGCTTTAGTAATACTAGGACCACCTGCAATGACGACTCCGTTTGTGCTGACGGTTGTATCACCAGTCGTCACGCTGTCGACATTGATGTTGCCATTTAAGTCAAACTTAATGCTACTGCCTGCTGATGTCGTGGTGATATTATTGCCACCTTTAAACGTAAGTGGAGCAGAACCTGCTTTTTTGTTGATAACAGGACCACTATCTGCATCGAAGTTGAGTCCAGCGCCCATCTCAGCTATCACAGCTGTCTGTGTATTGATGCTAGATAAAACTTCAAATAACTGTCCACCATTGACGGCATCCTTACTCGCTACCTCAATGAAACCATTAGCGACGTTGGTAATCTTGTTACCACCAGCATCAACACTGGTTTTAGTAAGTTTAGGACCGCCTACGATAGTTAGACCACTACTATTCATCGTGGCATCACCCGTTTGCACACTATCTACGGCGATATCCCTACTTAAATTAAAGGTAACATTATTACTCTCTGCTGTTTTAGAGACGGTTATATTGTTATCTGTGTTGTTTAAGTCAACTGTATCGCTTGGTTTCACTGTACTTATAGTGCTCTCATTGCTTTGAGCACTGAGGTTCCAGCCTTTGTTGGCATCAGCTGCACTTTGTTTGACTTCGTTTAACTGTCCAACATTCACAGCGTCAGTAGTTGCTTCACCTCGTGCAACATTAGTCAGTTTGACTGGTGTCATTGAACCAACACCACCTAGTGTAACAACGTCTCTGGTTAGAGCATTGTCATACTGTACTGAATTATTCGCTTTCCCTAAGCTGTCTTTGCTTGCTTGGCTTAGATCAAATTTATAATCTGTAACGTTACCGCTTACATTAGTTGCACCGACTGTTACCGCAGATGAACCTGCTGATGCGGTCGTGCCATCTGCATTGACGGTATAAGTATCTTTGCCATTAACTGTAGTTTTAGTCACACTAGCAACATTAGTACCTGCAGCAACTACGGTCTTGAGGCCACCAGCAATGGTTTGAACGTCACCAATGTTTGCCGCGTTGGTTGTGTTCGTACCGCCACTTGCCACGTTAGTGATTTGATTGCCACCGTTGTTAAGACCAGTGCTACTTAGTTGAACACTACTACCAAGGAAGGTGACACCGCCAGTATTCATTACAGTATTGCCCATAGTGACACTATTAAGACCTGTTAAATCTTTGGCTAGCCCAACTTTAATAGCGCCATTAACATCGGTTAAAAGGATGTTATCCCCTTTGAGGAAGTTGGCAGTGTTGTTTGCTTTCGTAATGGTTTTGACAGCGACACCATCAATCTGAGTAATGACAGATTGTAAGGCGTTATCGGCTTTACCCAAACTTGCTTTAGTGTCAGCACCTAAGTCAACTTTGTAGTCGGTGACGTTGTTGGCATTTTTAGTGCCAGGTGTGACCGTTAGAGCGCCAGAGTTAGCACTTGAAACTGTCGTGCCATCTGCATTGACGGTATAAGTATCTTTGCCATTAACTGTAGTTTTAGTCACACTAGCAACATTAGTACCTGCAGCAACTACGGTCTTGAGGCCACCAGCAATGGTTTGAACGTCACCAA